>JBCDDZ010000060.1:0-18388 GCA_039180025.1 Planctomycetota bacterium | reverse complement strand
GGGTATCTTGTCGATCGCTCCTGCGTGAAGGAACCCCTGTCATGTTTACCGCCCCCCACCGTGTCGAGATGGAACTCGCCGGCCGTACCCTCTCGATCGAATCCGGCTTCGTCGCCAAGCAGGCCGACGGCGCCGTGATGGTGAAGTACGGCGAGACCGTCATCCTCGGCACCGCCGTCCATGCCGACCCCCGGCCCGGCCTCGACTTCTTCCCCCTCACCGTCGATTACCGCGAGAAGCTCTCTTCCGCCGGCAAGTTCCCCGGCGGTTTCCGCAAGCGTGAGGGCGCTCCGAACCAGAAAGAAATCCTCACCATGCGGAACATCGACCGGCCCATCCGGCCGCTGTTCCCCAAGGGCTACATCGATGAGGTCCAGGTCCAGTGCTGGGTCATGGCCTACGACGGGCAGAACGAACCCGACGTCCTCGCCGGCATCGCCGCCTCCGCCGCGCTGCACCTCAGCGACGCACCGTTCCAGGGCCCCGTCGGCAACGTCCGCGTCGGCCGGGTCGACGGCGAATTCGTCGCCATGCCCACCGCCGCCCAGGACGCCTACTCCGACCTGGATATGGTCCTCTGCGGCCACGAAGACGGCCTGAATATGATCGAAGTCGGCGCCTACGAGATGCCCGAAGACGAGATGCTCGGGGCCATCGAATTCGGCTACGGCTACGTCACCCAGATCGTCGACCTCATCAAAGAACTCCGCGACAAGGCCGGCGGCCAGGAAAAGAAGGTCGTCGAAGACACCATCCCCGCCGAGATCCGCCAGAAGGTTGCCGAGTTTGGTCCGACTCTGAAAGCCGCCAAGACCTCCGACGGCAGCAAGCTCGACCGCCAGGTCGCCGTCCGTGATGCGATCAAATCTTTCAAGGAAGAAAACTTTCCCCGCCCCGACAAGACCGCCGGCGTTGGTGAGCACAACGACTGGGACAACACGATCAAGGCCGCCGGCGTCGCCATCCACGACCTAGAGGAAGAAATCACCAAAGAGATCATCCGCGGCGGCAGCCGGACCGACGGCCGCGGCTTCGACGACCTTCGCGCCATCGAATGCCACACCGGCGTCCTGCCCCGCGTCCACGGCAGCTCGATGTTCCAGCGTGGCGAAACCCAGGCCCTCGTCACCGCCACCCTCGGCACCGGCAAAGACGAGCAGAAAGTCGACGGCCTCGGCGAAGAGTACTCCGAGAAGTTCTACCTCCACTACAACTTCCCGCCGTTCTCCGTCGGCGAAGCCAAACGCATCACCGGCCCCGGCCGCCGCGAGATCGGCCACGGCAAGCTCGCCGAAAAAGCCCTCCTCCCCGTCCTCCCCGCGATCGCCGACTTCCCCTACACCGTCCGCCTGGTCTCCGACATCACCGAGTCCAACGGCTCCTCGTCGATGGCCTCGGCCTGCGGCGGCTGTCTCGCCCTGCTCGACGCGGGCGTGCCGATCAAGGCCCCCGTCGCCGGCATCTCGATCGGCCTGATCCAGGGCGAAGACGGCGGCGAAGACTGCTACCTCACCGATATCCAGGGCGAAGAGGACCACTTCGGCGATATGGACTTCAAAGTCACCGGCACCCGCACCGGCATCACCGCCATCCAGCTCGACCTCAAGATCCGTGGCCTGACCATGGACCAGATCGAGAAGACCTTCGAGCTGGCTAAGAAAAACCGCGTGCAGATCATCGAAATGATCGAGGCCGAGGTTCCCGGCCCCAAAGAGCTCTCGCCCCACGCCCCGCGGATGCTTTCGACCACCATCCACCCCGACAAAATCGGCAAGCTCATCGGCCCGGGCGGCAAAACCATCCGCGCCATCCAGGAAGCTACCGGCGCCACCATCGAAGTCGAAGAAGACGGCACGGTCTACCTCTCCGCCGTCGGTGGCGGCAAGGCCGAGGCCGCCCTCGAAGAAGTCGAAAAGCTCTGCGCCGAAGTCAAAGAAGGCGCACTCTATACCGGCACCGTCACCAGCGTCAAAGACTTCGGCGCGTTCATCGAAGTCATCCCCGGGCAGGACGGCCTCTGCCACATTTCCGAACTCAAGGACGGCTTCGTCGACAAGGTCGCCGACGTCGTCTCGGTCGGCGACAAGGTCCGCGTCAAGGTCATCCTGATCGACGAGCAGGGCCGGGTGAAACTCAGCCGCCGCGCCGCGATGAAAGAGGAAGGCATCGAAGAAGCCGAGACCGAAGAGGCCGGCGCCTGACCCCATCCATCCACCACGCCCCACCCCATGAGCCCACCCTTACCGGTGGGTTTTTTTTGATTAAAGCAACCGGTTCGCCGCCGCTCCCGAGGATAAGCGCCCGGGTTCCGTCTCGAGGAGATGCCAACCCGTCCGAGAACGCCGCTCCATCCCGACCAACGTGCTGCGCGATCGAAGCAGGCAAACCTTTCCAGCCCACCGAGCAGCGGGCGTGGGTTTGTTCGGATTGCAGCCCGGACGCTTAGGTAACGTTCCAGGGTTTCCATGCGTGCGCCCCGGGCTATAAGTTAAACCTCTTGGAACGATCCACGGCTCTTTACGCCGGGGGGTGAAAAATCCTTGGCACCGCACGCGGACTTGGTAGGATAAAGAAGTGGTATCTGTCGCCACAAATGCTTGAGCACGGATTTAAGCATCACGGCCAAGACGCCCGGCCGAGTTGAGGGCGTGTTGTAGGTTAGCTGGGGTAGACGGCCGTCACTTCTAAACCGCCGCCGTCTACGACATGTCAGTCGTTCGCAAAAGAGTTGGGCCGGGCGCTGCGCTACGGCGTGGTGCGTCAGGAAGTCATTTCACGTTTGGCCACGTTATTTTCGGGTGCTCTACACCGCACCGTTCCAGGAAACGACTTGGGCCCGAAGGATTTGGCCGCCCGCCGCCTCCACCGTACAAGGTGATGGGCCGCCCGCCACCACGCCCGCTCTTGGGTTGCGTGCCCCTCCGGTCTTTTTTTGAGGAGTGTGTCATGTCTACGCGAGGTCAAGTCAAGTGGTTCGATCCGAAGAAGGGGTACGGCTTCATCGAGGGGCCCGAGGGTCAGGACGTCTTCGTCCATTACTCCCAGATCCAGGGCGACGGCTTCCGCTCGTTGAAAGACGGCGAAGACGTCGAATACGAAATCCAGAAAGGCGAAAAAGGCTTCCAAGCCAAAACCGTACAGCCGCTCAACAGCGACGTGGTCGCCAGCGAATAAACCTCCGAGTCCTTCCGGGCCCGGAGGGGGTGTGGAACCACGCCGGCCACGCACGCCCGCGTTCCCGTGCCGCGACGCCCCCGTGCGCCTCACCGCTTCTGGTGAGGCGCACGGCCGGCTCGGGCCGGCTGTTCCGCCGAGGTGTTCGACACCGGTCGGTTATCCTTTGGTCATGATGCCCCTCCCGCTCTTCGTCGGCCTGTCGCTCGGGGTACTGCTCGCGACCCCGGTGGCCTGGGCCTGGTCCCGCCGCACCGCCCGCCGGGTCACGGAGCTCGAACGCCGGGCCCGCGCCGCCGAGCGCCTCGCCGAGCTGGGGACCATGACCGGCGGGCTCGCCCACGAGATCAAGAACCCCTTGTCCACCATCGGGCTCAACGTCCAGCTCATCGAAGAAGACCTCACCGACCTGGGCCACGACCTGGGCGACCTCCCCGAGTTCGCCCACCACCAGGAAAAACTGTCCCGCACCCGCCGCCGCGTCCAGGGGCTCTACCGCGAAACCACCCGGCTGCGCGACATCCTCGAAGACTTCCTCCGCTTCGCCGGCCGCGTCGAGCTGGACCGCCGGCCCACCGACCTCAACGCGCTCTGCCTCGGCCTCATCGATTTCTTTCAGCCCCAGGCCGACGAGCTCGGGATCAACCTCCGGGCCGACCTCTGCCCCGGGTCGGCCGTCGCGTCGGTCGACGCCCCGCTGCTCAAGCAGGCCCTGCTTAATCTGCTGATCAACGCCTGCCAGGCCATGACCCAAGCCAAAGAAAAAGCCTCCCCCGCCGGGGGCAACGACGAGCTGATCCTCCGGACCCACCGTGTCCCGCCCCGCGGCCGCGACGGCCTGCCCCACCTCGCGATCCACGTCACCGACACCGGGCCGGGCATCGCCGACGACGCGGTGGACAAGATCTTCCAGCCTTATTTTTCGACCAAACGCGGCGGCACGGGGCTGGGCCTGCCCACCGCCCGCCGGCTGGTCGAAGAGCACGGCGGCAGCCTGGGCGTCCATTCCGCGGCGGGCCGGGGCACCGACTTCGTCCTGACCCTCCCGGCCTCGCCCTGAAGGCCCGCGGCGCTAGCCATAGGTCAAGCCGCATCCGCCCGGTTCACCCGAGCGGGACCGAACCCGCGGGACACATCACCGATACCCCGCCGCGTTCGGAGTCTCGGGAGAGGGTCACCCGATGCATACACGGCACCGCGATAACCGCGTAGCGGACAAAGCCCCTCCCCCGGCGCAACCCGTTCATGGCCCGCCCCGGCTTACTCCGTCAGGATCTGGTCGAGCGTGTCGAGTTCTTCGGAAGTAAACGCCGTTTTCTCGGCCGCGCTCACGTTCTCTTCGATCTGGCTCGGCCGACTGGCCCCGATGATGACCGTGGTCATCCGCGGATCGCGCAGCGCCCAGGACAACGCCAGCTGCGCCAGCGTCTGCCCGCGCCGCTCGGCCACCGCGTTGAGTGCCTGGAGCTTCGTCACCAGCTCCGGGGTCACGCGCTCTTCTTGCAAAAAGCCTGAGCTCTGTTTCGCCCGCGAGTCTTCCGGCACGTCCCGCAGGTATTTGGGGGTCAAAAGCCCCTGCGCGAGTGGACAGAAAGCGATCACGCCCATCCCCAACTCCCCGGTGATCGGGAGCAGATCGGTCTCGATCCCGCGGTTGAGCATCGAGTAGTTCGGCTGGTGGATGATCGGCTTGACCAGCCCGTTCTGCTCGCAGATCCGGATCGCTTCCAAGGTCTTTTCGCCCGAGTAGCTGCTGATCCCCGCGTAGAGCGCTTTGCCCGAGCGTACCGCGGTGTCCAACGCGCCCAGGGTTTCTTCCAACGGCGTATCGGGGTCGAAGCGGTGCGAATAAAAGAGATCGACGTAGTCCAGGCCGAGCCGGTCCAGCGACTGGTCCAGCGACGCGAGCATGTACTTGCGGCTGCCCCACTCGCCGTACGGGCCGGGCCACATGTCGTAGCCCGCTTTGGTCGAGATAATCAACTCGTCTCGGTAGCCGGCAAAGTCTTCGCGGAGGATCCGGCCGACCCGCTGCTCGGCGGCCCCGGGCTCGGGCCCGTAGTTGTTCGCCAGGTCGAAGTGCGTGACGCCGTGGTCGAACGCGGTGAAAAGCATCTGCTGCACGTTCGTGTGGAACTCGGCTTCGGGCAACTTCCGCGGGTCGGTGCCGGCGTCGCCGAAGTTGTGCCAGCACCCGAGGCTCAGGGCCGGCAGCTTCAGCCCGGTCCGCCCGCAGCGGCGGTACCAGTCCTCGGGGACGTCGTCGTATCGGGAAGTTTTGGGCTGGTAGTTCATGGCGAAAGAGGTCCTTTGGCTTCGTTCACGCCGTCACTCGACGCGGTACGGGCCGACATGATACGTCGGCCCGTACCGGGGAGGGAGTATCCCCCTCCCTTAAGGCTTTGGTGACTGGATAAGCGATGGATCGGGGGTTAGACGGCAGCGGGCTCTTCCGCCGGCTGATGCTTCGGGGTGTCGGCCTTTTCGCCCGGCGCGGTGTACACCTCGGGCGGAAACGATCGGCAAACTTCCCCGCCTTTCAGGCACCAGTGCTGGGTCTTATGCAGCGGCGTCTGCGAACTGGTTCGGTAACTCGAAACGACCCCGGCCACCGCGATCCGGCTGCGGTCCGACGGGTTCGGCGGGCTGTAGTGGAACAGGTTGCTGTGCCAGCACACCGCGTCGCCGGGCTGCAATTCGATGTGGTGGACGCCGCCGTACTTTTCCTTGGCCCGGGCCACCACCTCGCGGGGCAGTTCGCCGTGGATCGACGAGGGGTAGAGCACGTGGTCGACGAGGGGTTCGCGGTGGCTGCCGGGGATGAACTGGAGGCAGCCGTTGGCGCGGACCGCGGGGTCGATCGCCATCCAGAAATTGAACGGATCGACCTCGTCGTCTCGCCACAGGCCGTTGTCCTGATGCCACGGCGTCGCGCTGCCGGTGCGGGCCGGTTTGAGAAAACAGCTGGTGAACTTCACCAGCAGGTCGTCGCCGAGGATCGACCGCGCGTGCCCGAGCAGCGTGTCGCAGAGATAGATGTTCGACCAGAGCAGGGGCGAATCCACGCCGAGCCGATTGAGCTTGCGGAACCGCGCCGCCCGGGCGGCGGGGGTGTCGTCTTCCATCGGGTCCATCGGGTCGGCCTGCTCGCCCTGGGCCTCGGCTTCGGGCCGCTGGATGTGGTCCTTGATCACGCCCCGGACCTCCATCACTTCGTCCCGCGGCAACGCCCCGCGCACGATGTAGTAGCCGTGATCTTCTAAGTGCGCGAGCTGTTTGGCGTCGGGTTCGGGTAGATTGGTGTTTGGCATCGGTTATCCTCGGGGTGAAATGGAAAAGCTTCTAAGATCGATAAATCATCAGGGATAGCGAAGGCCCATGAGATATCATGAGTAATGAAAAATATTGCGCGAATCGATAATTTGTATGAATCAGCGCTGCCGCCGGTCGAGGCACCTGAAGCCCGCTGGCGTCGGGCGCTCGTCGATCCGCGGGCCGAGGTGTCGGTCCATCCGCGTTACGCGGGCACCGCGCTGCGCCGCGACGGATGGGGCTGCACGAATCGGCGCTTGGCCTGCCACTGGCTGCTCCTGGTCCTCGACGGCGAGGTCCGGCTCACCGTCTCGGATCGCCGTCGGCGCATCGGCGGTGGATCGCTCGTCTGGGTCCCGCCGGGCGCACGCCACGACATGCAGTGGAGCACGCCGCTGCGGATGTCCGAACTTTATCTTGGTGTCGGACAGGGCGGGAAGATGCTGCGTCCCTCCGGCCGGGTCCGGATTTACGACGAGGCCGCCGAGATCCGGGCCCACTTCGACGCGATCGCCGACGAAATGGAATCGCCCTCCGCGTGGACCGCCGACCTGATCCGCGGCCGGCTGCTGGCCGCTTTCGCCGAACTGCAACGTGGCACGGCCCCCGACTCGCCGACACCCCGCGGCGGCCTCAACGCCGGGCAACGTTCGCGGGTCCTGCGCTTGACCCGGCAGCGTATCGTCGAGGGGCTGTCGCCGCGCGACCTCGCCGAGGCCGTTGAGCTCAGCGGGCCGTATTTTTCACGGCTGTTTGTCCGGAGTTTCGGCGTCAGTCCGCGGGTCTGGCTCAGCCGGCGACGCATCGAGGCCGGGCAGCGCATGCTCGAGGAAACCGATCGCTCGGTCGCCGAGGTGGCGGCCCAACTGGGCTATACCGGCCCCGCCCAGTTCAGCCGACAGTTCTCACAGGTGACGGGGCTGAGCCCGCGGCTGTACCGTTCGTCGAGCCGCTAGCGTGGGCCAACCGCGGGTTTAGTGCGCGGCAGCAGGCGTCACGCCGACCGAGCGGGGTTGATCCGGATCCCGCCCCCTCGACCCGCTGCAGCCGCGGTTGGGAGGCGCTAGTCGGCATTGCGGTCGGGCCGGTCGGCGATCCGCGTTTCGCTCCGAGCCCGGGCCTGCTGCCGCTGAACGTCGTGGCCGAAGCGGAACAGGATCAGTTGACACGCGCTGCAGCGCCAGGCGGCGAGGCGGTTGGCCCGCAGGACCGAGTGGGTGCCGGGGATGCTTTCGGCGAAGTCGCCGTAGGGCCCCTCGGCCCGACGCATCCAGTGGAGCCCTTGCGATACCGCGACGTGGCCGGTGGTCATCCGCGCCCGGCAGCCGGGGCAGCGCAGCGTGTCGTGGGCCGGGTCGTTCATGTCCTAGTTTAGACCCGGTGGGGGTGCGGGCCGAAGCTCGCCTGGTAGAAATCCACCACCTGCGTTCCCGGCGGCACCGCCGCGTCGATCGCCGCGTGGTCGGCCGGGGTGAGGGTCACGCCCATCGACTCGAGGTTGTCTTCCAACTGCTCCATGGTCCGCGGCCCGATGATGGGGCTGGTGATCCCCGGCTGGTCCCGGCACCAGGCCAGCGCGAGCTGCGACAGTGTGCAGCCCTTGTGGTCCGCCACCGCCTGGAGCGCGTCTACCGCATCAAACGCCGCGTGGTTCGTGAGCATCCCCGCCCGCCTATGTTTCCCGTCGCTGAATCGCGCGTCAGTGGGCTGGTCCTCCGACGGCCCGCCGCGGGCATACTTCCCGCTCAGGAACCCGCCCGCCAGCGGCGACCAGGGGATCACGCCCAGGCCGTAGGTCTGACACACCGGGATCAGCTCGCGTTCGATCCGCCGGTCCAGCAGGTGGTAGGGCGGTTGTTCGGTCACGAACCGGTTGAGCCCCAGCCTTTCGCTGACCCACAGCGATTCAACCACCTGCCACCCGGCGAAGGTCGAGCAGCCCGCGTAGCGCACCTTACCCGCGCGGATCAGGTCGTCGATCGCCCGCAGGGTTTCGTCGATGGCGCAGTCGGGGTGCGGCCGGTGGATCTGGTAGAGGTCCAAGTAATCGGTTTGCAGACGCCCGAGCGATGCGTCGCACTGCTCGATGATCTGCCGGCGGGAATTGCCCCATCGGTTCGGGTTGAGCTTCGCGCGGAGCTGGGTGTCGGGATCGGCGTCCGGGCTGGCCTTCCACATATTGCCGTGGCATTTGGAGGCGAGCACGATGAAGTCGCGGTGGCCGTTGCGCTGGAGCGCTTGCCCGACGACTTCTTCGGACCGGCCGGCCGTGTACACGTTGGCCGTGTCGAGGAAATTGACCCCCGCGTCGAGGGCCCGGTCGATGATGTCGTAAGAAGCTTCCGCTTCCGTCCGCCCGCCGAACATCATCGTGCCGAGGCATAGCGGGGAAACCCGGACCCCCGTCCGGCCCAACAATCGGTAATCCATAGTGAACCTCCCGCGCGGACAAAAAATAGACTTGGCGCCGAGAAATGCAGCGCCATGACTATTGTAATCTCCGGTTTGATATCAGGCGCGGCGTCGCGTCTTGGACCAGTCGGGTCAGACGGCGGCGGAGACAGGCGTATCGGGGGAGTTCAACAGCGATCGAAACTGAACCAGATACCGTATCGAGAGGTCGGTGTGCCGTCGCTGACGCTCGGCCCGCCGGGCTTCGTCCACCAGTTGAATCATGCAGGTTTCTTCCAGGGTCGTTCGCATGTCCAGGTTCAACAGCGACATCGACCAATCGTCGAACAAGCGGTTTTCGACCGGGAACGTGAGCAGCCGATGCACGTCGTGGTGGCGTGGGTCGCTGCAGATGCGTTCGAATAAATCTTCAATGACTTCGCGCTCACCTTCGAGAAGCTGCATGAAGTGGCCGCCGCCGTAAAGAAGCAGCCCCGTGATATCTAGGCGGCGGTTGTTTTCGATGAGGGGTACAAGCATCTCCTGGAGCTCGTAGTTTTGAAGATTCCGATCCGCTTCACTGACATAAAGAAGATGATGTAGCACGTTCGACCTCTAAAGAATCTGCGTAAGGATACTTAAGACATACGCGAAATGGGTAGTGGAATAACCTAATCATACAACACCGTCAGCTGAAAGAGAACATTAAATCAGCGTTAGTTGAAGCCTCTGCATCGAGATCATGGTGCTGGCATTCGTTTTGGATTACGACGAGAATTGAGATTGGCCATCAGTCTAAAAACCATTGAGATGTCTATGGCCACGACGCATCGAGTCGAGAATCAGTCTTTTATCCTTTACATCAGGTTTTCTAAAACATCCGAAGACCGTCGACGGGCTACCGACAGCTCAGGCCTTATCGTTACAGACAACAGGACAGATTCCGCAATTATTCGCGGAGGGTTCTTTTTTAGAGAAAACCTTAGTTCTCGACCCGAAAGTCTGAGGCTAGGTGACCCTTGGCGAGCCGCAGTCAGTTGTCACCCATCGTGACCGCTTGGGTACAAGCTCCAGCCCTAACAATACGCTTCACGTATTAAGCCGAATGAAAAGCGGCAGTGCCGATGCAGGCGGCCGGTGGTTGCGTCCGCTCAGTCCTCGAACAGCGGCGTGCTGAGATAGCGTTCGCCGAAGGAGCAGCCGATCGTCACGATCGTCTTCCCCGGGTTCTGCTCGGCCAGGCGGCAGGCGACCGCGGCGTTCGCGCCCGAGGAGATCCCGCCGAGGATGCCTTCTTCTTTCGCCAGCCGTTTGCCCCATGCGAAGGCCTCGTCGTTGGTGATGGTTTCGACCCCGTCGAGCATGGGCACGTCCAGGTTCATCGGGATGAACCCGGCCCCGATTCCCTGGATCTTGTGCGGCCCGGGTTCGCCGCCCGAGATGACCGGCGAGTGCACCGGCTCGACCGCGATCGCCTTGACCTGCGGGTTCTGCTCCTTGAGGTACTTGCCCGCGCCGCTGACCGTCCCCCCGGTGCCGACGCCCGCCACGAAGAGGTCCACTTTGCCCTGGGTGTCGGCCCAGACTTCGGGGCCGGTCGTGCGGTAGTGGACTTCCGGGTTGGCCGGGTTCTCGAATTGCTGGGGCATCCACGCGTTGTCCGAGGTCCCGACCAGCTCCGCCGCCTTGGCGATCGCGCCTTTCATCCCCTTAGCCGCTTCGGTCAGGACCAGCTCTGCGCCCAGGGCCTTGAGCAAAGCCCGGCGTTCGATCGACATCGACTCGGGCATCGTCAGGGTCAGGCGGTAGCCTTTGGCGGCGCAGACAAACGCCAGCGCGATGCCGGTGTTACCCGACGTGGGCTCGATGATGTGGGTGTCTTGGGTGATGGCGCCCGACGCCTCGCCCGCCTCGATCATCGCCTTGCCGATGCGGTCTTTGACCGAAGCCAGGGGGTTGAAGAATTCGCATTTCATGTAAACGGCCGAGCCGTTGTCCGGGGCCAGGCGGTTGAGTTTGATCAGCGGCGTGTTGCCGACGGTGTCGGTCACGGTGTTGTAGGCTTGGCCGTGGAGCAGGGCGGAGGGGGCGGTGGACATAGCGGGGTCTCCGAAGCGGATGGATAGAAAGTCGGGTCAGAGCAGCCGGGCCGACGCGAATCGGGGCCGAGCCGTCGAAAACAGGTCGGCTCAGGTTAGCCGTGCTGCTCGGCGGGGCACGAAACCCTTGATAATGATGTTAGCGTCCGTGCGGCCCCATGGCGGAGGGGCCATTGATTTTAGGGAAACCCCCGGGCCAAGCGGGGCCGCCTGGTCTTTGATCGTCGTTGGCCGATCCGCGAGAAAACGGCGGAATTCCCGGTAAGTGGTCGAGGCCTCACCGCTTGCAGGCCCTCGCCGGCCACCCCGCGGACTCCGGGCGGAACCACGGCTCGGCCGTCCGCCCCGGGCGGGTTGCTCCGCTTCGCCGCGGTCCTACAATGCCGCCCCCGACCGACCTTCAACCATTCCCGGAGACGATACGCCATGACCGAACGCGAAGCCGCCGTAACCCTTAAAGGCAACCCGATGACCCTCCTGGGCGAAGAGCTGAAGGTCGGCGACACCGCCCCCGACTTTTCCCTCAAGGCCGTCGACATGTCCGACAAGTCGCTGGCGGACTACGCCGGCAAGGTCAAACTCATCAGCGTGGTCCCGTCGCTGGACACCCCGGTGTGCGATACCGAAACCCGCCGGTTCAACCAGTTCGCCTCCGACCTGGGCGGCGAAGTGGTGGTCCTCACCGTCAGCGTCGATACCCCCATGGCCCAAAAACGCTGGTGCGGTGCCGCGGGCGTGGAACATGTCCACTGCCTCTCGGACTTCAAAGACCACCGCTTCGGCCCGGCTTACGGGGTCCGGATCAAAGAGATCGGCCTACTCGCCCGCCAGGTCTTCGTCGTCGATCGCGACAACAAAATTGTGTACAGCCAACTCGTTGCCGAGGTCGCCGACGAACCAGACTACGACGCCGCCCTGGCCGCCGCCAAAGACGCGATCTAAGGCAGTTTTCCTTCCGCAGTCTCGTCCGAGACGCTCGCCTCGCGTCGCTCGTGGGCGGGATGGCAGGCCTCTGGGCGGAACCCAAAAAACAACGAACGATTGAAACCGTTAGCAACAATTTACGGAACTTGTGTTACCACCCGATGTTGTGAATTAACCGTCAATACCACTTGATTCGGTACTGCCGTACTCTATAATTCGAATAACTAACTAAATGAAGTTTCTCGCACAAGTACCTCAATCATGAAACGTTTTACGAACCTTCACGCCGTCGCCCTCACCCACCCGCAGATTTGCGGCTGGATGTCGTTGGATCTCGGCGTATCCACGGAGCCTCCCCGGTAAGACGTTGCTTTGATTTGCGATCTATCTGCCCCGGAAGCTCCCCGCTTCCGGGGTTTTTTTATGGCCAAACCCGTTATGGCCAAACCCGCTCCCGGAAACCCGTTACCCCTTCAACCCCCGGCCTCGCCGGAACCTCACCGAACCCATAAAGCCTCCGGAACCCCGATCCCGCCCGCCGCGTATGAATCCCGCAGGAAGTGAGTACCCCATGATCTCCACCACCGACCTCGCCCGTGCATTTGAACAGATCGGCGCCCGCGTCCGCATCTCGCCGATGGGGATGGATCTGCGCGTACAGCCCGCTGACCAGCCCGGTATCACCGTCGCGGTGGCCACAGATCAGCGGGGCCCCTATTTCCTGGTGAGGCTCAACTACGCCTGCGTGGTCGATCTGCGCGTGGACCGGCTGGACCGACAGACCTTCGAACTGGTCCTCGCCGCCGACGACTGGGGCAACGCCCTGGATGTCCCCCCGCGCATCTTCCGCTGCGTGGCCGCCCCCTCCGGATGGTTCGTGGAAAGCGAATCGGGCGCTAGCCTGTAACGCGGGTCTGCGCCTCCGCGGCCCGCCCGGCGGCGTCCGCCTCCGCTCTCAGAGGTGCGGCCCGCGCCAAAGCCACGGCTTGGTTGCACGCATCGCGTTTCCGCCGGTCAAGCTCTTCACTAAAGACAGCCCGCCATCAATCCAGCCCCAGCACCCGCTGCGCGGCGGTTCGATACACCTGTTCCAGCGTCCCGGGTTCGAGCGAAGCGCCACGGAGCCGGGCGGTGCTGTCCGCCGGCAGCGTGGGGTCGACCTTATTGAGGTCCGGGTCCACGATCGGCGAGGGCCCGTCGTAGTCCGTCTCCATCAGCGTGCGCAGCGCCCAATACCGGCTGGCGAACAGGTCGAACCCGATCGAGTTGTCCATGTGTTCGTTCGCCACGATGTCGGTCCCGAAGAGCACCCGCCCGGGGTTGGCTTCGCAGAACGCTCTGAACCGCCCGGGGTGTTTCGATAATTCGCGGACCTGCCACTTGCACGCCGACGTGTCCACCACGTAGTTGGGGTGCCGATCGAGAAACGCCTGGAGCCAGTCCAGGTCTTCGGGGTAGCCGCCCATGTGCGCCCCGATCCAGGTGACGTCGCGGTACTGCTCGAGCGCCGCTTCGAGGGGTTTGTATTGTTCGAGCTTGGTCCCGTACCGCTCGGTGTCGGTGTACGCCGTCTGGAACCAGGTGTCCGGGTCGCCGACGTGGGTCATGAAGATCCGGTAGCCCAGGTCGTAGGCCAGTTGCATCCCCTCTTTACGGATCGGTGAGTCGAGCAGCATCGCGTCGGCGTCCGCGGGGTCCGGCGACATCTCGGCGAAGTCTCGGCCGCGCGGCGCCGCCCAGAACTTGATGATCGGGCTCTCGAACTCCCGCCGAAACGCCTCGATGTCCCGCAGCCACTGCGTGGTAAACGTCCCCGGCTCGTCCTTCTTGAGGTAGTCGGGCACGCAGATAAACTTGATCCGCTCGCCGTATTCGGGGTATAGCCGACGCGCGTTGTCCAGCCCGGTCATCGTGTAGGTCCGCTCGACCCCATAGAGGTCGCAGACTTCGAGGAACTGCTTCGCCGCCCGCGGCGTCCCCACATGCGTGTGGATATCGATGATCGGCCCGCGGTCCGCGAACGTCTCGGCCAACGCCCGGTAGTCCAGCCCCAGGGTATTCGCGGGGTCGAACGTCGCGCTCTGGGTCGCGACGGGGTCGGGGTCGGGGTCGGGATTGGCGTGGCTCATCACCCCGTATTCTAGCCCAACCCAGTTCAGCTATCATGGTTTGCGCCGCGACCCCCGGCCCATTTCCCGACGCTCAGGAGCGTGCCATCTCCCCGCAGAAATTCAATCTCGACGATCAGCTCGGCCAGGACGACCTGAAAAACGCCAGCGCCATCCGCCCCAAGCCCGGGCAGCGCAGGCCCGCCCCCGGCTCATCCTCGCGCTCGGCCGAGCAGCGCCACCGCGCCCGCCGCGTCGACCTGGTCGCCATCGACCTCGACGGCACGCTCCTGACTTCCGACAAACGCCTCTCGGTCAAGGCCATCGAGGCCGTCACCGAGGTCCGCCGCCGCGGCATCAAGGTCGTCCTCGCCTCGGCCCGCCCGCCCCGCACCGTCCGCGAGATCTACGACCACCTCAAGCTCAACACCCACCAGATCAACTACAACGGCGCCCTCATCCAGCACCCCGACCACACCACCCCCCTCCGCCACGAGCCGATCTCCCCCGACCTGGCCTACGCCATCTGCACCGTCGCCCGCAAGACCGACCGCAAATGCATCATCGCCCTCGAGATCCTCGACAAGTGGTACACCGACAAGCACGACCCGAGCCTCGAAACCGAAACCAGCAAGAAGTTCAAGCCCGACTACGTCGGCCCGCTGCTCGAGCCGCTCAAGCAGCCGATCACCAAGCTCCTGGTCATGGCCCCGCCCGACCGGATGGCCATCATCCGCCGCGAACTGATGCAGCGCTACAACTCCGCCGCTTCGTTCGTATGTGCCGAAGACCACCTCACCCAGATCGCCCACTACCGCGCCGACAAGGGCCGGGCCCTGCAATACCTCTGCAAGAAGTACCACGTGGACCTGGAGCACACGATGGCCATCGGCGACGGGCCCAACGATGTGGGCATGCTCCAGGCCGCCGGGCTGGGCGTCGCGATGGGCAACGCCTTCGACCAGGCCAAGGCCGCCGCCGACCTGGTCGCCCCGACCAACGACGAGGACGGCGTCGCGCACACCCTCTGGAAATATATCGCCTGACCACGGCGAATCAGTCGGCAAAAACAAAAACGGTCTGCGCGACATCGCTCCCCGCCGCACGCCGCGGCGAACCCGAAGCGCACCCCGGAAGACGGACAGGTATAGGTGACGCCCCGAGCCTGCGTGACGATGAATACGATGTGTATCGGTATCTTGGTTACGGCCGCGGGGATGGTTTGCTCCGCCGCTTCGATGCTTTATTTCGCGTGGTACTTTGTCTACTACGACCGGGTTCAACCCGGCCGCCAACGGGTTAAGCATTTCAGAATCGCGATCGGCACCTGCCCGGTCCTTTTTTTCCTCGGGAGCGTTACGGCGGTGCTCGGCCTGGCCATGTGTCTAACATCGGCTTAGGCCCGGAGGTTTGACGACACGGTGTTTACCGATTTCCCCCGCGAGTTCTGGCCGGCCATGCTCTACGTCCTGTGGGAATACGACCCCGCGGACGGTCTGGCGGTCGCTTACCACTGGCTCAACCTGGCCGAGGCCACGGCGTGGTTCGTCATCGCGGCGGTGGTGGCGCGGCGGCTGTATCGGCAACGCCGCCGCCCGGGGTGGGAACTGGTCTACGCCGGGCTGTTCGTGTTGTTCGGGCTCTCGGACGTGATCGAGGCCTACCGTGTGCCGCTGTGGCTGGTGGCAGCCAAGGGGTTGAACTTCGCGGCGATCGTGGCGGTCCGGCAGTTGATCGTGCGCCGGGTCTACGTCGGGGCGAAATTCTGAGTCTAAACACTTCGGTGTTGCGCCGGCGGTGAATCGGGTAGGGTTGGCGCATGCAGCTGATGCATCCGATCGACTACGCGATTGTCGCCGCTTACCTGGTGGTCCTGGTGACCAAGTCGGTGTTCCTGGCGAAGAAGGCGGCGGGCGGGGCGGACGATTATTTTTTGGCGGGCAAGAAGATGCCGTGGTGGGCGCTCGGGGCGTCGGGCATGTCGTCGAACCTCGACGCGGCGGGGACGATGACGATCATCGCGCTGATCTACACGTTCGGGCTCCACGGGTTCTTCATCGAGATGCGCGGCGGGGTGGTGCTGCCGATCGCGGTGTTCCTGGCGTTTATGGGTAAGTGGCATCAGCGGTCGCAGGTCGTGACCACCGGCGAATGGATGCACCTGCGCTTCGGCGACGGGGCCGCCGGGAAGGCGGCGCGGTTCACGGCGGCGTTCACGTACCTGGTCATCACGGTGGGGATGGTGGTGTTTTTCCTGGCGGCGGCGGGGCGGTTCCTCGCGGCGTTTCTGCCGTTCGACGTGGTGACGTGCCAAGTGGCGATGGCGCTGATCGCGCTGCTGTACACGATGATCAGCGGGCTCTACGGGGTGGTCTGGACGGACGTGGTGCAGGCGGGGCTGATCGGGTTCGCGGCGGTGTACGTGGCGGTGCTGGCGGCGACATACGTGAGCCCGGAGTTGATGGAGCGGTGGCCCGGGGCGGCGTATAACTCGGCGGTACCGGAGTTGGTGACCGGACTGAAGAACCCGATCGACGGGCAGACCGAGTACGCGCCGTTCGTGCTGTTCTTGTTGTTTTGGATGGGCAAGGGTCTGCTCGAAGGCCTCGGCGGTTCCGGGGGCACGGCATACATGGCCCAGCGGTTTTATGCGTCGCAGGACGTGCCGACGGTCAAGAAGCTGTGCATGCTGTGGACGGTGCTGTTCGCGTTCCGCTGGCCGATGGTGCTGGGCTTCGCGATCCTGGCGATCCACCTCGGCATCGGGCGGGAGGACCCCGAGGCGGTGCTGACCGGGGTGCTGCTCTCGGACCTGTTCCCGGTGGGGGTGCGGGGGATCCTGGTGACGGCGATCTTCGCGGCGAGCATGTCGACGTTCGACTCGACGATCAACGCCGGGGCGAGCTACGTCGTGCGGGATATCTATCTCCCGCTGCGGGGCGAGCGCGGCGCGTCGGACCGACGGCAGGTGGTTGTAGGTTACCTCGCGTCCGGGGCGATCGTGGCGGCGGGGCTGGTGTTGGCGCTGCTCTTCGCCGGCGGGGTAGTGAACGTGTGGGTCACGATCGTGATCCAGTTGTTCCCGGCGTTCCTGATCCCGTTCGCGCTGCGGTGGTTCTGGGGCCGGTTCACGGGCGGGGGGTTCACGGCGGGCGTGGCGACGGGCTTCGCCGCGGCGTTCGGGCTCACGTTCCTGCCCTCGCCGGCGGGCTTGGGGCTGGCGGCCGACGCCGGGGTGTTCGTGCAGAACGGGGCGTGGACCGACGTGGCGATCCTGGGCACCGTCGGCCTGTCGTCGCTGGCGGGTTGTCTGGCGGGAACGTTCGTCGGTCGGCCGGTGGAAGACGTGACGCTGCGCCGGTTCTACGAACAGGTCCGGCCGCTGGGGTGGTGGCCACGGGCGTGGCGGCAGCCGCACCGGGCCGAGCACCGCGGCGACGTGGGGCGGCTGGTGTTAGCGGTGGCGTGGCAGATCAGTACGTTCCTGCTGCCGATGGTCGCGATGCTCCGGATGTGGCCGGCCGCGGCGACGCTCGGCGGGGTGTGGCTCGTCACCGGTGGCCTGTTGCTGCGCAGCGTCAACCGCGACGACGGCGTCGCGACCCCGCTTCCCGGCCGACCCAGCGCCTGAATCACCGCCCCGCGATCCGTCCGGCGTCCGCTCACACGGCCCAAAGGGTGGAGACATCAAAAAAGCCGCCGCCGTCGGAAACAACGGCAGCGGCCAGGGGAAATAAGCCGAAACGAATTTGCGCTTCGTTACTTCACTTCGATCTTCTTCGGTTTACTCTCTTCACGCTTGTTCAACGCCAGGGTGAGCACGCCGTCGGCGAGCCCGGCCTCGACATGGTGGGTGTCGTAAGCGCTCGGCAGCGTGAAGCGACGGGCCAGGTGGGTGTACCGGCGTTCGTTCAGGTGGACCTTGCCTTCGTGGTTGGCGTGGTCGGCCTGACGCTCCGCTTCGATCGAGAGCACGCCCTGCTCCACGCTGACGGCGATCTGGTCCTTGGTAAAACCCGGGAGCTCTGCCTCGACAATGAGTTGGTCTTCCTGTTCACGGATATCGACGGGGAAGCTGGCGGTGCCGACGCCTTCTTCGACCTGATCCCAAACGCGGTTGACGGCGCGGTCGAACTCACGCAGGGCATTGAACGGGTTATCAAACGTGCGGCGGATGACGGGATGCATCGTGAAGTCTCCTAAATAAAGGTGGCCCAGCCGGGGGCAAACGTTTCGCGAAACAGCAGCGTTCCGCGTCTTCGCCGATGTCGCCGGGCGTCACATCGACGTCATGCAAGCAACAAGTCGTGTGCCGGAATTTAAAATTATAAAAACATTTATTTTAAGTATTTAAAAATATATAGACTTGCCGCAATACTG
>JBCDDZ010000059.1:0-18526 GCA_039180025.1 Planctomycetota bacterium | reverse complement strand
GGTTGAAGTTGCGTTTCCCGCGGAAGCTGGAGCGGTGTCCCTTGAAGCTCTTGAAGCCTTTCGCGGAGGCGTCGGGGACTTGGGCGAAGGTCATCATGCCGATCAGGGGGATCAAGGCGAGGGTGAATAAGCGGCGGGGGGAGGGTTTCATGGCGGGGTCCTTTTTTCTTCTGCCAGTTTGATTTGGAACGATTGTCTTTCGTAGGTACAACCGGCGCCCGGGGAGGATTGTTCCACGCCCGAGAAAAAGAACGGCGGCGGGGGGGTATGCTGTCGCCTATATGATTGCGAAGATTTACGGCACATTGCAGGCGATCGAACGAGACAAGGCATTGGTCGATCTCGGCCAAGGGCTGGTCTATGAAGTCATGCTCCCGGCGTTCGCGGCGACACGGCTGGCGGCGTCGGAGGGGCGGCCGGTGACTCTGCATACCTTGACCTTTATCGAATCCACGACGCAAGGGGGGACGATGTTTCCCCGGTTGGCCGGATTTCTGACGGCGGAAGACAAGTCGTTCTTCGAACTGTTTGTGACGTGCAAAGGCATCGGCCACAAGCGGGCACTGCGGGCCATGGTGCTGGACACCGCCACGCTGGCGTCGGCCATCGCGGACCGAGACGCCAAGCTGATTCAGACCATGCCCGAGGTCGGGAAGAAGCTGGCGGAAACGGTGGTGGTGACGCTACGGGACAAGGTGGAGCCGTTTGTCAGCGGCGCGGCCTACCCCTCGGCCACGGGGCCGCCGGAGGACGGGCAGACGCGGAACAGGGGAACGCTGGCCCGCGAGTCGCTGGAGGTGCTCATGCAACTGGGCGAACAGCGAGCGCAAGCGGTGCAGTGGATCGACCGGGTGTTGGCGGCGGACGATCGCCCGGACGATGCCCAGGGTGTCGTGGCCGCGGTCTACCGCCTTAAAGCAGGAGGCTGAGGCCGGCCGGAGGACCACCGAGCGAAGAAAAAGCAGCGGGCGGGGCGGTTGCTTTGGCGTCAGGCCCCGTACCCGGTCGGGTCCCAGAAAAACTCGGCCAGGGTGATCCGGCCGTTTTCGACGGTGTAGAGGCAGACCTCTTCCATCACGTGACGCTGCCCGGCCATCGGGCCCTGGTGCGGCGTGAGATCGACGGACATCCAGACCGCAAAGCGGTTTTCGCCGTGGGGGTAGGGCCCTTTGAGGTCCCCGTCGTGGCACTCGTGCATGGCTTCCCATTCGCGGAGCATGTCCAGCAGAGCGGATTTCCCCTCGGTGACCCGCGGCATGCCGCCCATCTCCATGGCTTCGACGTGGCGGGCGTCGTCGGCATAGAGCTCGCGTATGGCGGTTTCGTGCTCGCCCTTGCGGCAGTAGCCGACCATGCGGTTTCCGATTTCCAGAACCGAAGCCATATCAATGCTCATGGTGTGATGCCTTTCGGGTTTGATGGTTTACTTTGCTCATAGGCTCATAACGGCTGGAGCCGGCTTGTTCAGTATGTAAATTAGCTTAGCTTGGAAACGAGCCAGGAGCAGGTCGGATTTTCATGTAGGCCATAAGGATCCAGGGTCTTTTTCGAACGTTCGGCTGAAGAAACCTCTATGCTGCGGGTTTTCGCCATAAAGGACTGGGTGTTATGCAAGAAGCGACGAAAAAGATGATCGAACCCCATCACCGGGCGCTGATTTTTGACTGTGATGGCACGCTGGCGGACTCCATGCCGGTGCACTGGATCGCCTGGAACACCACGCTCCAGCGCCACGGCCTGGATCATCTGCTGCCGCACGAACGCTTTATGTCGTTGGGCGGCGTGCCTGCGGTACAGATTTTTGAGATGCTCGCCGAGGAGTCGGGCTGTGAACTGGACCCGGAGCAACTGACCCGCGAGAAGTACGAGGCGTATTTCGATCACGCAGACCAGATTGTCCGGATCGATGCGGTAGCCGCGGTGGCGTTGGAGCAGCACGGCAAGCTGCCCATGGCCGTCGCGACCGGCAGCACACGCAAAGGGGTTCAGCGTACGCTGAGCGCGATCGGGATGCTCGACCATTTCGAGGCGACGGTTTCTGCCGACGACGTGACGCACCCGAAACCGCACCCCGAGACTTTCCTGAAAGCAGCGGAACTGCTGGGCGTGGAGCCGCAAGCCTGCCTGGCGTTCGAAGATGCCGAGCCGGGCCTCGTCGCCGCTCGTGCCGCGGGCATGGAAGTCATTGATGTCGCGACCATGCGTTAGCCCCCATCCCTCAAAGCCCACCCGGAATAATTCACAGCCAAGGCCCACGGAGTCACTGAATCAAGTCCGATAATGTAAGTTATGTATAACTCGAATTGTGCGGGTAATCTCAGTTCATGAATTCAACTACTGACACAGAGTCCGGATTGTCTCAGCCACGAGTGAGTGTTTTGATACTGACGAAAAATGAGGAGAAAAATATCGCCTCTTGTATCCGTAGTTGTTCGTGGTCTGACGACATCGTTGTTTTGGATAGCTGTTCGGAAGATTCGACACGGGAGATCGCAAAGCGTTTTTCGAATGTACGCGTGATTGTCCGGCCGTTTGATACAGAATATCTGCATCGTAATTTTGGCTTGCACGAGATCGATTACCGTCACCCGTGGGTTTATATCTGTGACGCCGACGAAAGGTTGCCGGTGGGGCTCATTGATGAGATGGCCTGCCGTATCCTTGATGATGATGGCGTTGCCGCGTATCAGCTACGCTACAAAAACATGTTTATGGGCCGGTGGCTGCGTCATGCCACCAGCTATCCTGTATGGATCATGAGGCTTGTCCGTCCCCGCCGCGTCAGTTACGAGGAGCGTGCCACCAACGTCCATCCTGTAGTCGACGGCAAACTCGGCCGGCTAAGCGAACACTTTATTCACTACAGCTTCAACCTCGGATTGCGCCGCTGGTTTGAAAAACACAACTTTTACAGCGATGCCGAGGCGGAAGAACTGACACGCGTCCGGACCACTTCGTTTCTAGCGGAGACCCGGTCGATGCTTCGCGGTGAGCTCTCGCGTCGGCGGTGGATGAAAAACACCTCATTCCGCCTGCCCTTTCGCGGCCGACTGCGCTGGTTAGTCGATTACTTACTACGGCGGGGGTGGAGCGACGGCGTGGCGGGTTACACCTACTGCCGACTGATCTGCCTCTACGAAGACTGGATCTGGCTCAAGGCCAAGCAGTTGTCCCTTCCCGACCCGGACGGTCAACCCGACCCTGTCGCGGTGGTGATCGCCCGCCGGATCGAAGCGGGGTTTACTGCCGCTGCCGATTCCGGAAACGTGGGTAAGCCTAGACCTAGCGGTTTCGGCTACCTCGCTCGGGCGATCTTGGTCCCGAAGTGGGTTCTGCTTCGTGAGCTGATCATTCAGGGCCGCGTGTTCCGTGGGCCACGGGGCGTACTCGAGGCGTATTTTCTGAGTGGACTTACGCTGATCGACGCGGTTGCGGATTACGAGCGTATCTCGGATTGGTCAATAGACGACGGGGTGCCGCCGGGAGAACTACTTTACAAGCCACCAGCCGATACCGCCGATTAGTCTTTTAATTAATGCCGCTTACCCAGCACACCTATGAATCAAGAGAACTCCGAAAGACTCGCTCGGCACCAGAGCCCATATAGCCTGCTTGAAAAAGTTGGCCGCGTGTTGTGGTCGGTCTGTGAAGCGACGCTGTTCCGCTGGAGTTGGCCGACCTGGTTCGGCTACCGGGCTTGGCTTTTGCGTAGGTTCGGAGCAGCGGTCGATCCTAAAGCGAATTTTCGGCGCACGGTCCGGACGACGTGTCCATGGAACCTCACCGTCGGACCGGACACGTCGATCGGTGACCACGCCCGGCTATACTGCCTGGGCCCGGTGACGATGGGTAAGCGCGTCACGGTAAGCCAATACTCCCATATCTGCGCGGGAAGCCACGACCATACCGACCCGGACATGCCCCTTATCCGCTCGCCTATCGTTTTAAATGACGATGTCTGGGTTGCCGCAGACGCGTTCGTTGGCCCCGGCGTAACCGCCCAGGAAGGCGCATTATTAGGAGCCCGCGGCTGCGCATTTAAAGACCTGGACGCATGGACCGTTTATGGCGGAAATCCCGCCAAAACACTCAAGAATCGCCCCCGTCACGTTGTCTAACCAACCCCCCTGCTGAGACCCATCGGGGTAGAGCTTCTTTGGGGGCCACCATGAGTTTTACCGTCACCCATTTCATCCCGGACCTTGCCGCCTCTGCGGGTGGCCCGGTCACTGCGCTGGATAATATGACGCGGTGCCAGATCCAGGCCGGACTCGATGTTCGCCTCACCACCGCCCAACTCCTTGCCGAATCGCCGGGATATGCCGCCAACGTCGCCGAGGGTAAAGTAAGCGAATCAGAGCTGTCCACAGCGGTCCGGACCAAGACAACGCCGGCCGAACGTCGACGGATCGAAAACCTAATCGGCCAAAGCGACATTTGCCACATGCACGGGGTGTGGGAGCCTCTGCAACGTGCTGTGGCCCACGCGGCGAAGCGTCAGAACTGCCCGTTATTCTGGACCCCGCACGGGCTGCTGACCGACTGGGCGTTGGGACAAGGCCGGCTGAAAAAGCGGCTGTATCTCGCCATGTTTCTGCGGCCCCACCTCCCGGCGCATTGCGTGCAGCACTTTGCGTCCGAGGCCGAGCGTGACGGGACGCGTGGCCTGGGGCGTCTCAGACGGTCAGTGATCGTGCCGATGGGAATTGAGACCCACCGTTTTGGCGGCGTCCACGATCCGAGCTACATGGAAAAGAGTCACGGTGTTACGGGGCCGACGGTCTTATTTGTTGGCCGGGTACACCCGGGCAAGGGGGTAGAGCATCTCGTCGCAGCTGCCAGGCAGATGGCCCCGGAGTTATGTACTTTCGTGATCGCCGGGCCGAACACCAGCGACTGGGCCCAGACGATCATGCGTGAGGCCCGAGAAGCCGGCCCGCGTTTTCTGTTTACCGGGGCGTTGCCCCTCGACGAGGTCGCGCGGGCACTGACGTCGGCCACGGTTTATTGCCTGCCAAGCGATCACGAAAACTTCGGCATGGCGGCCGCGGAAGCGTTGGCGGCGGGGGCAGCGTGTCTGCTGTCACGCGAGGTCGCGATCGCTGCAGAAGCAGTCAACGCAGGGGCCGCACGATTCTGTCGGCGCGACCCGACAGGGCTGTCCGCAGACCTGACCGCCCTGCTACAGGACGCCGCGGGCCGCCGATCTCTGGCCGCGGCCGCCAAGGAATATGCGAAAACCTGTTATGATTTATCGGTCACCGTGGAAACGTGGAAAAACGCTTATCAGGCTATGCTTTAGTTCGTTTTCGAGAACCTGAATCCATCTCGTCGAGAGCGAATCATTCGGTGATATTTCCACCGGTTCCACCACCCCGTCATCAACCTGCGAGACTCCGCCGTGCTAGTTTCCCTGCTCCCTACCTTCGGCCTCTTATTTGCGGCCGTATGTATCTTGATGATCTTGATCCCGTACCTGCGGGGCCGGCGTGAACTTATCTGCTCATGGAATATTTTTCTCTTGGGCCTCGCCAATTACCTGGGCGTTTCGGCTTGGCAATCGGGGCTGTACTGGGATCAATTCGAGATATCGCGCTACACCCAGGTTTCCGACCAGACGGTTATGATTTTCATTAGCGGCGCGCTGCTGCTGATGGTCGGTTTATGTCTTGGATATTACGGTCGATTAGGCCGATTTGTTGAGCAGCGACAGCTACGCTGGTGGCCTCGGGCGACGCCCGTGCAGATGCTATTCTGTATCGTTGCGGGCTGCGTCATGATCGTGATAGGCGGCGCGTTTCTGGTCCGGATCCCAATCGTCACCCAAGTCTTGGCAATGACCGGCCAGGCGATCGTCCCGGTTACTTTGATGCTCGCGCTGGCGTTATGGATTCGCTCGCCGATCAATCTTTCATACCTGACCGTCTTTCTTTTAGTCCTCGCGGTCGGCCTCGTCTTCTCTTTTACCTTCGGCACCTCACGCCGCCCCTTGTTGGCGTTGTTAGCGGTGTTCCCTATTCTGCTTTACTACCGATGGGGTCGACATCTCAAGCGCTCTACCACGGTCATTGTTCTGCTCGTCGTCGCTTGGGGTTGCATCACGATTTTAGGGGCCCACTCGCAAATCCGACACCGCCAGAACTCTGGCGAGGGACGGATTACTCGGGCGATCGAGACCGTCAGACTCCTGCCGGCGTCCATTACGACGCCGCGTAACTTATTGCAAACCGGGATGCTTGGCAGTGACGCGACGTCGGTCTCGCTGGGGCTGATGGAAATCGGCGATCAGATTCTGCCCAAGGCGCCGTTACACACCGTCCAATGGCTGATTGCTAACCCGATCCCCCGCGCTTGGTGGCCCGACAAGCCCGAAGGTGTCGGACAGATGCTGCCGCGTGACCTGGGCCAGTGGAAGTACGGAAAAGTCAATTGGGGTGTAGGGATCGTGGGCCAGTTCTATTACGACGGCGGTCTCTATATCATCCCGATCTATGGTTTCGTGCTTGGGCTGATGATGCGCTGGTTCGATCGCATGTTGATGGACCAACCCGACAATGTGTTTTTGCTTGGCATCCTCGCGGGGTTCAGTGCCCACTGGGTGGCCGTGCCCCGCGGCGAGGTCAGCCTGTTTATCCTCCAGTCGTTTACGGTATTTCTCGCCGCGCTGCCAATCTATTTCGTCTCGCGCCGTCTCTTGGGCAGCGCTTACGCCACCCCCCCACTGCCGCATCCACTGGCGACTACGCGGGTATGAGCCAAACGGAAAATTTACACGTCGGTACGCATTGAGCCCCGATCGCCACGTTGGCGGAGCCAGCCGATCGGCCCGTTCAATCGAAACTCGCCATGTGATAGGTCGCGATGAATTCGCTCACTCGCGGGGGCGGTGCTTCCCGGCCGCCCATAAAGATCGGGGTGTGCCCGCTGGCTTGAATCTTGTGGGCCTCCTGGAACTGAAAATCCACGATCGTGCCCTCGAAATCCGGAGGCATCTTGTTGTGGACCAGCATACGCAGAACCTCCCCGGTGATTTGATCGTTGCGTGCTCCCCAACTCGAATCGGGGTGCCGCTCCGGATTTGACCTTTTCCAGAACGGGTCGGTCGAGATGACCCCGAAATCAAACCAGTGCGGATTCGAAGCGAGGGGACGTGCCTCGACATAAACCATTACGCCGCGTGCGCGGAGTTGTTCGGCCAGGGCCCACGTCAATGACCGGCTGGTCGCGGGCGCCGCGGCATCCAGCGCGATCGACATATTGGCATCGAGAAAAGGCTGCAAAGCCCGGAACGCGTAGTCCAGTGCGGCTTGTCGGCCCTCTTCTTCTTCGATCCGTTTAGAGTCCGGGTCGAGCCGGGGGCAGCCGACGTAGGCGATCATCTCGATGCCGCGGTCGGTCACCGGCCGCCACGCCTTAGCGAACCCGTGTGTCAGCCGCCTCAGGCCGGGCTGGCTAAGCGCTTCGAGATACTGATCCAACTGCATCTGCTCATCCGGTAGCGTGCCGAATGGGTTATGCAAGATCATACGTTTCACGCCCGCCGCAAAGTAAGGCTCGGCATTGGAACTCACGAAATGGGCCCACCCCTTGGTTATGATCGCCCAGCCTACCATCCGGCCGCGGGGATCCGAGTCGGAATTACCGATGATGTAATCCACCACGGGGAGGCCTCGGTGCGGGGAATCGATCGCCGGGAAAGCCTTCGGCTTTTCCGATTCTTCTGGTTCTATTGGCGCATCGGAGGGCTCGGGCTCGGTCTTAGGGGACGGCGGCGTCGGGCTTGATTCCGCTGGAGTAGCTTCGGGGGCGGCGGGAGGTGTGTCCGCCCCCGCATCAAAACGAGAGGGGCTTGACCTAAACCCGATCCGTTCCCGCTGCACTTCGCTGTCCTGGCGGGTGTTGATCGCCAGGTGATTCCAGATGTCCGTCAATGTCCGTCTCGCGGTAGTGGAAACGGCAAGCGAATAATCCATCTCGCGATCGTTCGCCGGTGGATCGGCTTCGGCGGCAATGTCGCGGTTTCGTACCACCACGCCGTCCTCAGAATCACTGGCATCTCTGTCGAGCGACGGCTCGGCCTGCTTGGAATTCAGAGCCGCTTCGTCATCTCGTCGCGGCTCGGTATTCAGGCGTACGGGCGGTTGCTGATTCGGTGAATCGCTCGCCGAAGATGTTTTAACGGCAGGATCGACGCGATCCGCGTCGCCTCGGACCGTATAGAAATACATCGCCGCCGCGCCGGCTAGGCAAAGACAGCCGGATAAGCCAAGCAGTATATTGAGAAGAGGCACGCGCTGTTGAGATGCACCCATACGATTTGAGTCTTTCAGAAAGTAAAACAAACGCCGGTTCTTTCTCTTCTATCGTATCGACCCAAGCCGAGACGTAATACAGCTTATCGGAGCCAATTGGACATTTTTGTTACAAGTCAAATAAGCGTAGAGGCTTCAGATAGCTGCTATTTTTGGAATAAACACCCTCGGTGACACAAACCTCATTTTTTCCCTATCCGCGGCTTGATTTGCTTATCAAGCGGTCGTCGATCGGCGCACCTCCCGGCCGCTCCAACATAGGTTCGGACAGTCGTCAAGCGGCACACTGACAACTCGCCGACCGGTCATCGCCGCGATCGGATTCGCGTATAATTGATACTCTGCCGAGCGCGGCGAGATCAGAGCGGGCAGGAGTGTCTTATGCGAGTTTCGGTCGTCATACCCTGCCACAACGCCGAGGCCTGGGTGGCCGACACACTCGACAGCGTACTGGGCCAATGGCGGCAGCCCGAGCAAATTATTGTCGTTAACGATAACTCAACCGACGACTCGGCGGGGGTGATTCGCCGCTTCGGCGATCGCGTACATCTGATCGAAACCGCCAAGGGCAACGCCGCCGCCGCGCGTAACCTAGGGATCCAATACGCCCAGGGCGACGTGGTGGCGTTCCTCGACGCGGACGACGTGTGGTACCCGTGGCATCTCGAACGATCGATCGCCTGCCTCGAAGGTTCGGACGATGTCGCGACCATGAGCCTGCGCGATACGCTATGGGACAACGGACGTCAGGACTTCATGCGCATCCGGTGGGGAATCGAACGGACCACCATCGGCTTGACCGCTGAGCAGTGCTACCGGTATTGGCTGACCGAGCCATGGTGGAACACCATCGTGACCGTGGCCCGCCGCGGTCGGCTGGAAGAAATCGGAGGGTTCGATGAAACCCAGAAAGGCGGACAGGACTTAGACCTCTGGCTGCGCCTGATCGTCGATCGCACGTGGTCGTTCCTTCCGCACGCGACCGCGCGTCGGCGCGGCGATACGCCCGGAAGCGTATCACGCACCAACCGGGTACGGCAGATCTACTACACCTTCCGCGGTTTCCTGCTGAATCGTCCCGACCCCGCGGACCCTGCCTATGAGGCGCTGCTTAGCCGCTACGCCCGGTCGGCGGTAAGCATCGCCCTGCTGCGGCCCGACGCACCCGACGCCGCCGAATACCTCCGGAAAGCTTGGCCGCATCTCGACGCACGCGATCGAGCGTTTTTCCGCTCCGCACGCTGTTTTCCCCAGGGATATCGCTTGATTCACCGGCTGCGTCAACGGCTGATCCACGGACCCGCCACATGAATGACTCACCCCCCGATTCTCCAAACCCCGCCCCTGAGGCGAGCGTGGTAATCCCCACGTGGAACCGCAAAGACGACCTGGCGCTCGCCCTGGCTTCGCTCATGAACCAGACTGTGCCGCTCGAAATTATCGTCATGGACGATGGCTCGGACGACGGCACGCAGGAAATGATTCGTGACCGCTTCCCCTCGATCATCTACCACCGCCACAAACGAGGCAACGGCCCGACCGCACTTCGTAAAAAAGGCATCGGCCTTGCAAGTTGCGAAATCGTATTCCCTTTTGACAACGATATCGAACTGGTCCACCCCGCCACGGTCGAGCAGGCAATCCGGGAGTTTGAACATCCCCGGGTGGGCGCAGTCGCTGTGCCGTATATCGAACGCTCTCGTGACCCCGATACGGTGCTACACCGGCCGCCGAGCGACGACGGGCTCTGGGTACTAGACCGTTACATGGGGGCCGTCTCGGGTCTGCGTCGCAGCATGTTTCTGAAGCTTGGCGGTTACCGATCGGATCAGTATTACTATGGCGAAGAGTCCGATTTGGCCATCCGTATGCTCGCCGCGGGCTACGTGATCCGCGCCGGCCAGGCCGACCCTATCCACCACATCCGCTCTACCACCAGCCGCCCCTCCGCGTTCTCATTTGAGCAAGGCCGGATCAACGGTCTGTTACTGCCCTGGCACTACGCCCCGCTCCGCTACCTCCTGCCCCACTGGGCTTCAACGGTCCGCGCCAGCCTCGTGGTCGGCGTGAAATCCGGCCAACTCGGCGTCGCGCTCAGGGGATTGGTGAAGGGGTGGGGTGCCTGCCTCGGTCGGCGACGCCACCGACGCCCCGTCAGCGTTCCCATCTACCGCCTCTGGACTCGGCTACGCCGCCAAGGGCCTCGTCGGCTTGAGGATATCGAACACTATTTGGTTGATCTCGATCAACCGGTTTCGCCCGATTTGGTGGTGTAGTCTCGCCGATTAACAGCCGTACCCAGGCCGCCCGCGGCTCAGCATGTCTTAGCCGCTTGCCAGCATCGACAGCCGCTGCACCAACTGATCGTTTAGCGTCTCGATTGAGAACTCCGTTCGGACTTTCTCGAACGCCGCCTCACGTATCCGTATCACCTCGGCTTCAGGCGCCGCCAGCAACGCTTCGACCTTCTCGGCCAATCCCGCAATGTCGTGTTCGGGCACCAGGTGCCCTTCCTCTCCGTCGGTGACCAGTTCGGGGATCCCGCTGTGAAACGTCGACACGACGACCAGGCCCGCCGCCATCGCCTCCATCATCGACGTGGGGATACCTTCTTGGTCGCCATCGGCCGTCGTCGCACTGGGGGCCAGCATAACGTCGTGCTGATTCATGGCCACTTCCACCTGCTCGGTCGTCAACGCACCGCGAAACTCCACCGCCGAGCCTAGGCCGAGGGCTGATGCCTCTGCCCGCAGCGCCTCGTCCAGAGGGCCGTCGCCCACCACCGTGTAACGCACGTCCCGCCCCGCATCGAGCAGCCGCTTCACCGCCGACAGCGCATCGCCGATGCCTTTTTTCTCGACTAATCGGCACACCGACAACAGCCGCAGCGTCCCGGCCCAAGGCTCGCGTGGCGCAAGCGTTTCCGGCACCCGTATGCCGACGTGGTGTACCTTGACCCGCTCGGCGTCGAACCCGGCTTTGAGCAGTTCGCCTTTCCATCGTTGGCTGATCGGAAGCATCAGGTCGCCCGCCCGCCGCAGCCGGGGGTAGATCGGCCGGCCCTCGCTCAGCGGCCGAGACATATCGACCCCGTGTACCACCGTCGCCACCGGTGCGGCGAACAACCCCAAACTCCGCAGACACACCGCCAAGTCGCCCTGGTACCCGAAATGTGCGAGCACCACGTCCGGCTTATACCCCCCGGTAAACTCGGGCCAACCCGACGCCAGATGCAACAAGTTTCCGTTCAAACTTTTGTATCCGTAACGCCAGGCCGCTAGGCTCCGTATCCCCAGCCCCGGTCGCCGCCACAACTGGGCCCAACGCTCAGCACGCGTCGGCTGGGCGTGGGTCGTCAGCGCGTCAGACCGCTCCATGAGTCCGTATCGGTCGATACTTCCGTGCCGCAGCCCGCTGCCCTGCCCCGCGGGGTCCGCCCGCGTAGTCCCCACCACCCGCACATCGTGTCCCCGATCCAGCAACCCGGTCATCTGCGAGAGGATAAACGTCTCCGAAAGCATCGGGAACTGGGTCACCAAAAACAGCACATTCATTCCGCAGCCCTACTTCGCCGACAACATCTACAATCTACCGATTCAACATCACTGCACGCAATACCGCCTCTGATAGCATAAAGCGCTGCGTCCCGCGACGTTGGCCCACCGCCTATTGGCCAGATGACTCGAATGATATGCCTACTAAAGCCTCCGCCATGACCATCAACACCACACCCATCCGCAAGATGATCAAGCTGATCCCCGGGGCCCGGGCTTTAAAACGACGATTGATCAAAGAGTATCCGATCGACACCTACGACGATTTGCCATCGCGCACCGAATCACAAATCCTGTCCATCATCCGGCACGAAGCTCACCGTATCGAGAAGTCGATGTACAACCACATTTTTGAAAAAAAACGTCACATCTATGAAGTGAAAAAGAAGCGTGTTGTGGATTCTTTTCGTGAACTCGAGTCACGTGGTTTTGATCTTCACGAAGACCAAACCGTGCTATGGGCAATGCAGATTATCGACAGCTTCGACGACCTGGATCAATTTATCGATGCCGGCTCGACCCCGGCAAAACCCTTTGCGCCCGAGAACGCCGAGGCGTTCGTCGAGTTTGTCCGCCAAAGACGCAGTGTCCGCGTGTGGGCCGACGACCAGCCAAGCGAAGCGGAGCTACGCGCGATCGCCGAGAAGATGATCGATGCGGCCCGCTGGGCGCCGACCTCGGGTAATCGGCAGCCTTGGCGGTTCCGGATCATCACCGACACCACAGAGAAAGACCTGCTCAAGGGCCTAAAAGAAGAGCACTGCACCTCTAGCCCGCTACTTATCTTCGTTGGAATGCGTGCAGACCACTACGGCGCTTTGGGGAACGAGGAGTGTTCGATCTACATCGACGCCGGGGCGGCAACGATGCAGATGGTGTTGACGGCACACCGTTGCGGGCTCGGAGTCTGCTGGAACCACTTTGCCATGGATTTGATCCGGTCGCGTCCGGCTAACGAGGTCGCTTACCGTCATTTCGCCGCCTCGCTGGGCATCGACGCCGGGCTGGTCCCGGTCGCCATCATCTGTATCGGCCGACCAAAATTCATCCCTCCCACCCCCGCTCGGTCTGCCACCCGAGACCTGATGATACGTCGAGAAATTCCCCGAAAATAAATCAATCCGTCGTTTTTCTCTTCTAGCAATATGTGGTTCTGTCGAACCCCTCTGCCTCTGTCGGAGGAGTATGTCGACCCCTCACCGCGGACATGGAGGTCCCTCAGGCCCCAGTCGCCCATCGTCTGGTGTACAAGGCGTTGGCCGTCGGGCGAGACGCCCGGCCCCCTACGCCCGCAAGGACCGCCGCAAACACTTCACCCCGCCCCCACCCCGCCCCCGCGCTTCGCCGTGCGGGGGCTCAAGAAGTTCCTCAAGACCGACGACCGTGGCGGCGGCGGCGCGCTCTTCCGGGAGTGGTCGGACCCGCGGCGGGCGTGGGGGCTCCCCCAGGTGCCCCACGATCCCACGCGCTGCGACACCCCGCAAAAACGCTCGCCAAAAGGGCTTTCGATCGGCTCCTGTCCGCGGGGATCGCGCGGGCGCGCCGCCTCGGCCTGATCGGGGATGACCGCAAGTCCACCGCCGCCATCGACGCGACCGGGATCGAGACGCGTCACGCCGCCTGGCCCTTCCCACGCCGCGTCGGTCGGCCCTCACCTCCCGGCCACCCGGCCACCCACGCCGCGAGACGCGGCGACGTGGGATCACCCACCACATCATGACCCTCGCCGACGTGACGTGAGGGTTTCAACAGAACCTAACGGATTCAATCCCATCCGCGGGTAAGATTCTGGTTTTCTCGACACCAGGCGACGGTCTGCTGGATGCCTTCTTCGAGTGAGACCTGGGCGGTCCAACCGAGCTTCTCGTGTGCGCGCTCCATACTGAGGCAGCGGCGAGACTGACCGTCGGGCCTATCGTGGTCCCACACGATATTGCCGGTGAAACCCGTGGCGTCGGCGATGAGTTCGGCGAGTTCACGGATCGGAGTCTCTCGGCCCGAGCCGAGGTTGATCGGCACCGTGTCATCGACCCGGTCGGCGGCGTGGATAAGCCCGTCAGCGGCGTCGGTAACGTACAGAAATTCCCGGCTGGCGTGGCCCGAGCCCCAGACGCTGACGGTGTCGTCACCGTGTTCGATGGCGGTCATAAACTTGCGGATCAGCGCGGGCATGACGTGGGCGGTAGCGAGGTCGAAGTTATCGCCCGGGCCGTAGAGGTTGACAGGGATGAGCATGCACGAGGCCAAGCCGTGCTCGCGTCGGTAGCCGTCGAGCATGACCCCCAGCGAAAGCTTCGCGATGCCGTAGGGCGCGGTGATGGGGGCGGGGTAGCCGCTCCAAAACTGGTCTTCGGTGAACGGGCGGGTGGCGTCTTCGGGGTAGGCGCAGACCGTGCCGCAGTGCACAAATTTTTTGAGGCCATGAATACGCGCCTGCTCGATGAGGTGGATCCCCATCGCGAAGTTGGCGTAGAAAAAGCGTCCGGGGTGGGCCTGGTTGGCGCCGATGCCGCCGACCTCGGCGGCGAGATGAAAGATCACGTCGGGGCGTTCACGCTGATACATCGCGGCGACCTGGGCCTCGTCGGTGAGTTCGACCTCGTCGTGGCTCGGGGTAAGCAGCCGGTCCGGCGCCACGCCCTGTCCGAGCAGCGTTCGGCAGAGCTGGCGGCCCAGGAAGCCGTGTCCCCCGGTGACCAGGATACGGTCGTGTTCGAAGTCGAGTGAAGTCATACGGGACGGCAGGAAAGAGCGGGAACAGAAATACAGTCTTTTGGCTAAATAGTCTATGGTCAAAGCAGAGCGGCAGGGACGGTAAGACCCGAGAAAAAACGTGTAGGTTTCGTCAGATTTCGCCGGTCAACCGGAAGCCAATTTCGCCAACAGCAGCACGACCAATACCAGTACCCAACTCACCCGGTCGCCCACCGCCCACGCGACCGGGTCTTCGTTCATTTTCCCTCGCTGGGCGATCAGCCAGATGCGCGAAATCCAATACAGAAACAGCGGCACCACCGGCCAGAGGATTTCCGGCGTGGCGTACAAATCCGGATCCGTCGGGTCGTTGAGATAGAGGCACAACACCACCGCGGCGGCGTAGCCCGAGACCACGCCCATCTGCTGCACCAGTCCTCGGTCGGCCGGGACATAGCTCCGATCGCTGTGCCGCGAGGGCTCGCCCGCAACCGCCGTTTCATGAGCCATATTGTGCAGTTCCGCGTAGCGCTTCAGGAAACCCAAGCTCAGGAACAAAAACACCGACAAGGTCAACAGCCAGAACGATGGCGCGATCGCCACCACCGCGCCGCCGGCGAAGATACGCAGTGCGTACAACCCCGCCAGCGTGATCACGTCGATCAGCATCCGGCTCCGCAGATTGACGCTATACATCAGCGTCAACCCTAAGTAGGTCAACAGCCAGCCGGTGAAAGCCCAGGGCAGCAGCGTCAACGCGATCAGCAGCGACAGGCCCATCAATACGAGCGCCGCCAGGATCGCGTGGGTGATCGGCAATCGGCCCGCCGCGATCGGCCGGCGCGACTTGGTCGGGTGGGTCCGGTCCGCGTGCACGTCCAGGGTGTCGTTGACCAGATAGATGCTCGACGCGGCGAGGCAGAAGCCGACGATACCGATGAGCACACTCAATACGTTGTCTGCCGAGACCGCGTGGCCCGCGAGCATGGGCACGAACAGCAGCCCGTTCTTGACCCACTGCCGCGGACGCATCGCCGCGAACAACGGCCCTGTTGTCGGCTCCCGCGGGGCCAACACCCGGCAGCCCCGGCCGTCCGCCTCGACCCGCCGAAGCAGGGCGTCGCTGCCCCCCGCCATGAACCGCTCCTGCGCCTCGGCCCAGATGGGCTCGTCCGCCAGGCAGTCGCCGAGGTACGCGAAGGGCTGGCCGCCGGCGTCCGCTTGGATCGCTTTGAGCTTCTCGCCGCCCTTCAGATTGACCGGGCCGTCGGTAGCCAGCACTTCGTCGAACAAGCCAACATGCTCGGCAATCCGTTCGGCCGCGTGGCGATCCGCCGCGGTTGCAAGAATAATTCGTCGTCCCCGTTCACGCTCCTCACCCAGATAGGCCAATACCTCCGTCCGATAAGGCAGGTCCGCCGGGTCGGGCATGGCTCGCTCCGCGAGTCGACGCTTGAGCGTGGGCCGACCCTGCAGTAACCAGCCCGGCACCGACCAGAGCGACGCCGGGTCTTGTTTCACCAGTCCGATCGCGGTCTCGATCAGCAGGTCGCTTTTGATCAGCGTGCCGTCGAGATCCACGTACAGCGGGGGCGCGGCGGTCGAGACAACGGCAGTGTTGGCGGTAGAGCCCGTCATCGCGGTAAGATATTTAAAAAGAGCAGAGCGGGCGGCACCAGGACTTGAAATTGATTACGACATGCAAATGTTGAAGGTTCAGGATAGCGGCGGTCGGAAGTCGTATCGACCCAACGCCGCGGCGACTTGGTCGTGACCCCTTTATTCGGACCCTCGTCGCTCTCGCGAAGATCCGGCTGGTCCCCGAGTTCACCCCGCCCCGGTGCTTGTCATCAAGGTATAGGTGTACGCCTCTCGCCACGTCACCGAGAAGGAATAACGAAGTTTGATCGGCAGACTGATGAAAGCGATGCACGCCCCGGTCTACCGCTCTCGGTTGGCGGGTCTGGTCGATGCCATCACGCCTGAGCTGCGGGCGGCGGATCGGGTCCTGGATGCCGGCTGTGGCAGCGGGCAACTCGGGCGGGCGTTGATGGACGCGCTGCCGGGGCTTGTGGTCGCGGGTTTGGAGCGGGCGGTACGAGACGGTGCCGCGATCGAGGTCACGGCTTACGACGGGGTCACGTTCCCTTTTGAAGACGACGCTTTCGATGTGGTGGTGGTGGCCGACGTGGTCCACCACGACCCCGAGCCGTTGCGGGTGCTGTCCGAGTGTCGGCGGGTCGCGAAGCGTCTGGTCATACTGAAAGATCACAAAGTTGACGGCCCGGCATTGACCCTACCTTACCGGCGGATCTGCCTGATGGACTGGGCGGCGAATCTGCCCTACGGGATCCCGTGTTTGTATGATTACCCAACCCGAAAAGGTTGGCACCAGCGCTTCGCCGAGGTCGGGTGTAAGGTGCAAAACGAGCACCTGCGGATGCAATTGTATCCGCCACCTTACCGCTGGTTTTTCACGCCCCGGCTGCAATACCTGGCGGTGATTGATGCTGCGAGGTGATGCTGATGCTTAGTAAAAAACAGCCCACGATCTTTAGCCGCCGGGGATCTCATCCCGCCGAAGCCAGGGTCGCTCTCTGATCCGCGGATCAGCCTGCGCCGCCGTGAGCCTCGTCGGCGAGTGGGGCGCTGGATCAATGCCGACGTGAACAGTTACGAATTGAATACCGCGTCTATACTCGACACCATTGCCTTGTCGTATATAACGGATGGATAGAGACCAGATATACCCAGAAAGCGGATGTGCCTCTCCCCAACCTCTCCCCCAGTCCGGTCGATCTGCTGCCGCGTGATTTGCGGGCAGATGTGTTAGCTGAAACCAATCCTGCGTGGGCCGAGTGGCCGGACGATGGGCCTTGGCCGAGCCGTGGCTCGGTGCCGGTGACGGTGTTGGTTTCGACCAGGAACGAAGCGGCGGACCTGCCGGAGTGTTTACGCCGACTGATGTGGGCCGAACAGGTGCTGGTGGTCGATTCGGGATCGACGGACGTGACCGTAGCGATCGCCCAGGCAATCGGGGCCGAGGTCATCCATTTCGACTACGCCCGGCACTCCCCCACGGGTTGGCCCAAGAAGCGTAACTGGGCGCTGGATCATGCCCCGCTGCGGCACGACTGGGTGTTACTCATGGACGCGGACGAGCATGTGGTCGCGCCGCTGGCCGCTCAGATCGCCGAGGTGGTGACCGACCGGTCCCGGCCGCAGCGCTCGGGCAGGGGGCAGGCGTACTGGCTGAATCGACGGTTTATTTTCCGGAGTCGGTGGGTCCGGTACGGGGGTTACTACCCGGCTTGGAACCTGCGGCTTTTTAAGCATAAGCTGGGCCGATTCGAACGCCTCACCGATCAGGGCGACACCCGGTCCGGCGATATGGAAGTTCACGAGCACATCAAGCTCGCCCCGGAAGCCGGGCAAGCCGGCTTCCTCGAACACGATCTGATGCATTACGAGATCGCAGACTTTTCTGAATGGATCGAAAAACACAACCGCTACAGCTCGTGGGAAGCCGCGGTCGCCCGCCGAGCAATGTCCCGCGATATCCGGCCTCGTCTCACCGGCACGCCCCAGCAGCGTCGCCGCTGGTTGAAACACGCTGCACGTCGGCTGCCTTTCCGGCCGACGCTGCGCTTCTTCTACCACTATGTTCTACGCCAGGGATTCCGTGAAGGGTATCTTGGATTCTGTCTGGCAAGACTCCTGGCGGCTTACGAAAGTATGGCCTTGGCGAAGACATATGATTTGAAAAATAAAGAGGACAAATAGCTGTCAGCCATTGCTTTGAAATATATCGACAAGCAATCCCATTTAGAGCAACTGGCGCTTTTTCCGGCCTCATGTCATGATGTGGCTTTCGAGCATGGAGGCGACCGATGGCTTACTCGATGGATTTACGTTTGAAGGTGTTGGCGGCGGTGGATCGCGGGGAGTCCGAGGCGTCGGTCGCCC
>JBCDDZ010000058.1:0-19249 GCA_039180025.1 Planctomycetota bacterium | reverse complement strand
TGGCTGCGTCGCGTGTCGGCCACGACGTTCGACGGGTTGAGCGACGCGGTTGCCGACGCCCTGCGGGCGGTGAAGCCCAACGAATGTGCGAACTACTTCGAGGCGTGTGGATACGGCCAGAAATTATGAAAAGTGCTCTAAATATAATAAGCAATACCCAGCGCCGCATCGACGGGCTTCATCACGGCGCACCTAAACCCCATGTCCGACCTCAAACTCCGCCAGGCCATCGCGGCGCACGCCGCGATGTTGATTTACACCCGGGACGAATCCGAATACTTCACCGCCAAACGCAAAGCCGCAAAACGGCTGGGCGTGAACTTCAAGCATTGTCCGCAGGACCTGCCGTCCAACGCCGAGATTCAAGAACGGCTGCGGCTGCTCTCGCAAACCGTGGAAAACTACGGCGATTCGGTCGGAGGCACTTCCGAGGGGCTTGCGGCGATGCGGGTCGAGGCGTTGTGGTGGATGCAGACGCTCGAAAGCTATCAGCCGCAGCTGATCGGCAGCGTGTGGACCGGGCACGTCCGCCGGGGCTCGGACATCGACCTGCACCTCTACACCGACAGCCTCGAAGCGGTGACGATGCGGCTCGACGAAGAGCGGGCCGAGTATCGTGTCGAGCACAAACGGGTGATCAAGCACCACCAGACGCGGGTGTACCGCCACGTCCACATCGCCGCGGCGTTCCCCATTGAGCTGACGGTGTACTCGGCGGGCGAGGTGAACTACCCGTTTCTCAGCTCGATCACGAACAAACCGATCGAGAAGGCGACGCCGGAAATGGTACGGCGTTTAATCGAAGAAGAACATCCCGAAGTCGATCTGGAAGCCGAGCTTGACCCGGAGCGTGACGTGGCGGTGCAGGACGCGGCGTTCATGTTCAAGCTGCTGCTCGAGCCGCTGGCCGAGGTGAAGCAGTCGCCGACGTATCACCCCGAAGGCGATGCGCTGTACCACAGCCTGCAGGTGTTTCAGTTGGCCTACAACGCTCAGCCGTGGAACGAAGAGTTTCTCTTGGCCGCCCTGCTGCACGACGTGGGCAAGGCCATCGACTCCCGCGACCACGTCACGGCAGGCCTGGAAGCCCTCGACGGCCTGGTCACGGAGCGCACGGCCTGGCTGATCGAGCACCACATGCACGCCCACGCGATCCACGACCGCACCGTCGGCCATCGCCTGCAGCGCCGCCTCGCCGAGCACCCGGACTACGACGACCTGCTGTTGTTGGGGGAGTGTGATCGGGCCGGGCGGAAGCGCGGTGTGGCGGTGCCGACGGTGGACGAGGCGCTTGCGCAGATCGCGGCGGCGGGCGGGTGAGAGGCGGGTCGTGCTATGCTGACCGGCTCCGCAATCCGCCCCGGAATGCCCCGGAACGCCCACACCCGCAAGGAAACACCCGTGACCGAAACCCCCGGCCCCATTTATCTGTTCGGAGCGATCGCTGTGGAGGCGGCCCTCTCGGCGGGGACGCGAGAAGTCCAAGGCGTGTGGATCGACGACGCGATGGACTACCGCAAGCTTGAACCCGTGCGGCGGGCGGCGAAGGCGCGGCGGCTGGAATTGGTGCCGCAGACCCGGGCTGAGCTCGACGACCGGGTCGGCGACGGGAAGCACGGCGGGGTGGTCGCCCAGGTCGGCCCACGGCAATTCATCACGCTCGACGAACTGCTGAATCATTCGGGCAGCGAGCGGTCGTTTTTCGTCATGCTCGACGGCGTCGAGGACCCGCACAACTTCGGCCAGGCGGTCCGCTCACTCTACGCGGCGGGCTGCCACGGCGTGGTGGTCCGCCCCCGGAACTGGGCCATGGCCGACGGCCTGGCCCCGTCGATCATCGCCCGGGCTTCCGCCGGCACCAGCGAGTTTATGCCCATGGCCGTCGCGGACACCCCCGACGCCGCCGCCGCCTTCTTTGCCGAGAAGAAGATCGCCGTCGTCGCCGCGGCCGACACCGCCGACGCGACCGCTCTCCACGACGCCGACCTCACCGGCCCGCTGTTCCTGCTCGTCGGCGGCGAAAAACGCGGCCTCAAACGCTCCGCCCTCCAGCACGCGGACCTGACTCTGCATATCCCCTACGGCCGACCGTTTGAACACTCGCTGGGCACCGTCGCTGCAGTGTCTGTCTTAAGCTTCGAACTCGCCCGCCAACGGGCCGCCCGTCGCCGCTAACCCCCTCATCTCCACGTACCGTACCGATGGATCAAACCCCTTTTTCTCGCATCGCCTGTGCTCACGACACCGGTATCGCGCACGTGACCTTCCCCGCGGCTCGCTTCGGCGGCACCGCCGTCCGCGAACTGTTCGAACTCTCCAACCAACTCCCCGGTCCGCAGCCGAAACTTTTGGTCGACACCACCGGCCTGGCGCTGGTCCCCTCCGGAGGGATGGGCATCCTGATCACCATCCGCAAACGCTTCCTCTCGCTTGGCGGCCAGCTCCACATCGCCCTGCCCGACCCGGCCCTGATGGAATCGTTCCGCGTCGCCAACATGGACCGGATCCTCGAATTGTTTGAATCCGTTGAGCAGGCCCGGTCCGCCTTCAAGCTCTGATCCTCGGGCTATCATCGGGCACATGAACCACGACTGGACCACCCACACCCTCTTGGCCGATCCCGACGCCGCCCGCTCCGCGGCCCGGGGCGGTACCGATGAAAAAAACCGCCCCCACGATGTGTCGGTCGGTAACCTCCGCCCCGCCGAACTCCTCGAACGCGAATGGCTGCTGACCAACGGCACCGGGGCGTACGCGATGGGCACGGCGCTCGGGTGCAACACCCGCCGCTACCACGGCCTGCTCATCGCCGCCGAGCACCCCCCCGTCGGCCGCGTCCTCGCGCTCAACCAGGTCTTCGACCAGCTCGTCCTCACCCGCTCCAACGCCGGCCCCGCTCAATCCATCGAGTTGAGCACCTGCCTCTTCGAGAACCAGGACCATCAGCACGTCTTCGCCCCCCAAGGCCACGAAACCCTTGCTCGCTTCGACCGCGGCCCCACCGTGCAGTGGACCTACCGCTTCGGGCAGATCACCGTGACCCGCGAACTGATCCTCCACCCCAAAACTCAGGCCGCCACGCTCCTTTACCACGTGGAGGGCCTGAAAGACCCCACCCACGCCGCCGCCCTCCACGTCGCCCCCATGCTCACCCTCCGCGACTTCCACGGCCTCCTGCATTCCGCCGCCCCCGACGACTTCACCCTCTCCCACCCCAAACGTGCCCCCCGCCTCACCGTCACCCACCACGACCACGCGGTCACCCTTGCCGTGCCCGCCCACCCCGGCGCAACCTTCCGCCCCGAGCCCGACCGCTGGCACCGCATCGCCTACCCCCGCGACACCCACCGCGGCCAGGACGACCACGAAGACTACTTCGTCCCCGGCCAGTTCATCATCCCCCTAAAAAAACAGGGTAAAACCGCCTCAGCATCCCTCACTGTCGCCCTGGGCACCCGCGCCGCCGACCCTCTGATCAAGTCCAGCCGCCCCGCCCGCCTCAAGAAATCGCTCGCCCACGTTCCTGGCAACGACCGCCAGCAGAAAGCCCTCGCCCTGGCCGCCGACGACTTCGTGGTCGAACGCCAGACCGCTCAAAAAAAGCTCACCACGATCATGGCCGGCTACCCCTGGTTCGCCGACTGGGGCCGAGACACCTTCATCGCCTTGCCCGGCCTGCTCTTGGCAACCGGCCGCCACCCCGCCGCCCGCGACGTCCTGCAGGTCTTCGCCGCCTCGATCCAGGACGGCCTCGTGCCCAACCGCTTCGACGACTACACCAACCAGCCGCACTACAACACCGTCGACGCTTCGATGTGGTTCGTCCACGCCGCCCTCGAGTACGCCCACGCCACCCAGACCGCTCCCGCCTGGCTCCGCACCGCCTGCACCCAGGTTCTCGACGCCTACGCCCAAGGCACCCAAGCGCACGGCCACGACGGACGCCCGCTGCCCATCCGCATGGACGCCGACGGCCTCATCACCGCCGGCGACCACCACGCCCAGCTCACTTGGATGGACGCCGCCTGCGGCGACACCGTCTTCACCCCCCGCCCCGGTAAGTGTGTGGAGATCAACGCCCTGTGGTTCAGCAACCTCACCGGCCTGGCCGACCTTCTCGCCGACCGCCCCCGTGACGCCGACCGCTTCGCCAAACTCGCCGTCCGGGTCAAGCGCTCGTTTAATCAAATTTTTTGGTCCGAAGATTGGCAACGCCTGATCGATCATGTCACCCCCGTCGGTGATGTCGATCCGGCCCTTCGTCCCAATCAAGTCATCGCCTGCGCACTGGCCCGCACCCCCTTGTCCTTGGCCAAACGCAAGGCCGTTCTCAAAGCGGTCGGCGGAGCCCTGCTCACCCCGATGGGCTTACGCACGCTGCCCCCCGATGACCCCAACTACCACCCCCACTACGGCGGCCCTCAGTTCGACCGCGACCGTGCTTACCACCAGGGCACCGTCTGGCCCTGGCTCATCGGCCCCTACGCCGAGGCCATCCTGCGGGTCGGCCGATTCTCCAAGAAGGCCCGTATCCAGGCCGCGGCCGCGGTACAACCCCTCCTCAATCGCCTGATGGACGAAGGCCTCGGCCAACTCGCCGAGATCCACGACGCGGACCCCCGCCCCGCCCCCGAGTCCGCGGGCCAGCCGCCCGAAGGCCAACCCCCGTCCCACGCCGCCCGCGGCTGCCCCGCCCAGGCATGGTCCGTGGCCGAAGTCCTCCGCGTCCTCGCTCTGATCGAAGACTGAGCTTTACTCCTCGCCACCCCCCAATCCTCGGTGATCGAGCGCATCCCCACAGCAGCGATAGCGAATCGGAAAGCTTGACATTTGCGGTTGATGGACCTGGTCGGCGCGACGGCTGACGCGGCCCGCTAAACCGGTGGTAGGCCCATGTTGGGCAGCCGCCGGCTTCCCCCTCACAGCTTTGAATACCGCCCCACCGCCCGGTACATCCCCGACACCTGCTCTCGGCCCACGATCCGCGGCGGAAAATCCGGGTTCAGCGGCTGCAGCCGGATCATCCCCGGCCCCGCATCAAAATACACCCGCTTAAAAGTCGACTCGTGGTCCGGGGCCAACCGCACAAAACAGTCGCAGCCCTCCTCGACCTTCGCCGATCCCGAACACACGACCACGTCCCCCGGCTCGTACCGCGGCCGCATCGAATCTCCGACGATCACCGTCGAAAAACTGTCCGCGTCCACCGCTTCCGGGACGTCCAGATACCGATCCGCCGCCCCGTCCGGATACCCCAAATCGGTGTGCTCCACCGCGTGACCCGCCGCCACCTGGTTGATAATCGGCACCCGATACCGCACCGGCACCCCCGCCCCCGGAATATCTAGCCTCAGAGGGCCTTTCCCTGATACTCCCACCCCCCATACCGCTGACTCGGCGAAACCCTCAAACCCCTCGGCTTCTACTTGGCCCGGCTGCTTTTGATCGGGCCCATGCCCCTCGGTGACCGGATCCGCTCGCGACTCCGGCACCGCACTTTCCGCCAACACCGCGTTGACCCGCCGCGAAAGCTGCCCGCTGCGGTACAACGCATCCAGGTCTTTCCCCGCCCCGCCCTCTTTCTTCCGCACCGTCGACGCCTTGAGCCACGCCGCCAGGTCACGCCCCCGCCCCGCGTCCTCACGCAGTTCCTGAACCTGCTGTTTGATGGGCTCGGGCGTCACCTGCCAGTCCGCCGCCCGCAGCAACTCCCCGGGGGTGATCCCCAGCGCCCCCTCCAACCCTTCCAGCAACCCCCGCGACGGCGGGTTATCCACCCGGTGGTTCTCAATCATCGAGAGGTACCCCTTGGTCACCCCCACCGACGAAGCGAGCGCACTAAGCGTCAAACCCAACGCCTCCCGCCGCTTACGCACCACCTGACCCACCGTGTTCATCGCTACTCCGGATCTGACATCAAAAAGTTCAATAATTATTAAATCGCGCCTTGACTTCTCCGTCAAGCCCGGGTTAAATGATTTTCTAAAACCTAACAAATACCAAACCATTATACCCCGCCCGCGTTCCGGAGGCAAGCCCCATGTCCCGTCGTCTCGAATACACCCCCGCCCGTGTCGCCCAGGCCCGGCTCGATCTCCGCGACGAGGCGGAATCCATCCTCGCCATGTCCACCCACCTCGACCGGGCCGAACGCATCCTGGTGGAACAAGTCTACCGCGACGGCCTGGCTGTGACCGACATCGCCCGGCTCTATCGGGTCAATCCAAGGACCATGCAAAACCGGCTGAAAAAAGCGATCAAACGTATCGCCAGCCCCGAATTCCAGTACGTCCTGACCCACGGCGAACTGCTCCCACGCGAGCTCCGCGCTCCCGCCCGCCGGTTCTACCTGCAGGGGCTGGGCCTCCGCCGCACCGCCGAGCTCACCCAGCAATCGCTGCATACCGTGCGACAGCAGCGGCTCCGCCTCGACACCCACCTCGACGCCCACCTCCGGCGGTCTTCCACGACCCGCCACCGGTAGACCTCAACCCTTACTCCGGAGTTCAAATTCTGTTAAACAATCAACTCAAGCTCTCCCTTGCCACCACGGTCCGGACCGCGCCGCCGTCCACCGCCGGGCCCTCGCCCCGTGTCGTTCAGGTCGCCGCCATGTTCGGCCTCGGGGCCGATCAGGCCCACACCTTCGACCTGATCCCCCCCACCCCCCTCGCCCTCCGGCCCGGCCAGATCGTCTTCGTCACCGGCCCCAGCGGCAGCGGCAAATCCACGCTCCTCCGTCTCATCGCGCAAGAGCTCGCCGCCCACGACACGGTTCGGGTCCTCGACTTCGCCGCCCTGCCCGACCCGCCGGACGCCGCGGTGATCGACGCGGTCGACGGGGGCACGCTTCCGCTGGACCGCGTCCTGCGTCTGCTCAGCCTCGCCGGGCTCAACGACGCCTTCGTCATGCTCCGTCGCCCCGCCGAGTTATCCGACGGCCAGCGCTACCGCTTCCGCCTCGCGCAGGCCATAAGTCAGGTCGAAACCGCCCCGCCCACCGGGCTCGTCGTGGTCCTCGCCGACGAGTTCGGCGCCACCCTGGATCGCACCACCGCCGCGGCCCTCTCCCAAAACATCCGGCGCTGGATCGATCAGACCCGCGACGACCCCGGGCTCCCGGGCGTCTGTTTCATCGCCGCGACCACCCACGACGACCTGCTCGAACCGCTCAATCCCGAAACACTCCTGGAGAAACACCTGGGCAGCGGCATCGACGTGGTGGAGGCCGACCGTGGCCACTGAAAACCTGTCGCTCCGAGACCGCTTTGCGGCGCTCCCCGCCCCGCACCCCGCCGAGACGCTCTGCCTGCGTCCCGGCACGCTCGCCGACTACCAACGGCTCGCCGAGCACCACTACAAAGCACGTCGGCCCGCCACGATGCCGCGCATCCTTACCCTCGAAGACCGCCGCCCGAGCGTGGCGGGACGCTACCGGCAACGGGCAGACGCGACCACGGTCGTCGGCGTCTTGGTTGAATCGCTGCCGAGCCTGAGCTGCCGCATGCGGGACTGGGCCCTGCACGAGCGCTACGGCAGCCACCTACCGGCCAAGTCCCGGGCGATGATCCTCAACCGTGAGGTCCGCTGCATCAGCCGGGTGGTGATCGATCCGCGTTGGCGCGGCCTGGGGCTGGCGGTGCGTCTGGTGCGCGCCGCGCTGGCCGAGCCGACCACGCGTTACACCGAGGCCCTCGCGGCGATGGGGAAGGTCAATCCGTTTTTCGTCCGTGCCGGGATGACCGCCTACCCTCGGCCGGCCCACGCACACGACGACCGCCTCGTCGCGGCGCTCGCCCGGTTCGGCGTCCGCGCCCAAGACCTCGCCACCCTGGACGCGACCTGGGCCCGCCTCGAAAAACTGGATCCCGGGGACCGCACCTGGCTGATGCGCGAGCTGCACCGCTGGTACCGACTCAACGTCGGCCGGTCGGCCCTCGACCGGGCCGACGCCCGCACCCAGCTCGTGGCCGCGCGCCAACGCCTGCTCCTCGAGCCGGTCTATTACCTCAAGAGCCACGCCTGAATCCGCCCGCGACCCCGCGGCGTGGCCGGGCCCCCGTGGCGGCCATACCGCTTCCCTTTCTTTTTGAAAGTGTCTTATGGACCTCACCCCGCTCCCCCTTGATCGCCTCCACCCGCACCCGGGCAACAGCAACGTGATGCCCCCGGCCCTGTTCGAAAAGCTCTGCGCTCACCTTGCCGAGACCGACCGCTACCCCCCCGTCATCGTTCGGCCGCTGGGCGACGACCACCAGATCCTCGACGGCCACCACCGCGTCGCCGCCCTCCGCCGCCTCGGGAGATCCAGCGTCCGCTGCGTGGTCTGGGAAGTCGACGACGCGGGCGCGCTCCTGCTGCTGACCACACTTAACCGGCTCCAGGGCCGCGACGACCCGCGCAAACGCGCGGCGCTCGTCGGCGAACTCCGCGATCATTTCGACCTCAAGGAACTCGCCGGGCGATTACCCGAAGACCACGACCGCCTGAAGAAACTCATCCAGCTCAACGACACGCCCCCCACGCCTCGGCCGCCCCGGGCCCTCGCCGACATGCCCGTGGCGATCCACTTCTTCCTGCTCCCGGCGGAGCGTGCCGCGGTCGAAGCCCGGCTACGCGAAGTCGGCGGCACCCGCGAGCAAGCGCTGCTGTCGCTAGCAGGCCTCGCGACCGAACCCCCAGGAGACGCCTGACCATGCCAAAAAAAATCGCCAAGAAAAAACGCGACGCCCTGATCGCCGACGTGTTCGAGGCCCGGCGGGACCTGTCGAGCCTCGCCGAAGTCCATCGGATGAGCCCCGACGACCTGGCCGCGTGGATCGGCCAAGAAGAAAACCAGAAATGCCTCGCCGGCCTCTGCCTGCTCGCGGACCTCCAAACCCAATTGATGCTCAGCCGCTACCGGCAGGTCGCGGTCACCGAGCTGATCAAACAGGCGTCGGGCGGCGGCGAAGACAACGCCGAGGTCTCGGTCGAGCAGTCCCGCAAAGCGTGCGTCGATCTCTTAAAAGCCGACCTCAAACGTGCCGAGCTGGGCCCCGCGTCGGCGTCGGCTTCCCGCGACGACGCCGAGCAAGCGCTGTCGGCGCAGCAGGAACTCGCCTCGATCCGCGCGGCGCTCTTCGGTACCGACACTGTTCCCGGGCACGATGGAGATGCCGACTCGGAGGGAGCCCCCAACCCATGACTCGCCTCACGAACCGATCCGCCGGCCAACGGCTGACTTACCTGATGGCCATCAAGCCCCGCACCCCCGACCAGCTGCACCGATTGGTGAAACTAGGCCTGGGGCTGGACGTCAGCCGGACCGTGGCTTCCGCCGGATCGACTCCGCCGTTCGACTACTTATGCCACGCGTTTTTCCACGGCGGCGACTGCGTCGTCTGGGCCAACCGCGGCGGCGGCAAGACGATGCTCGGCGCGGTGGCCACGCTGCTAGATCTGCTCTTCAAGCCCGGGGTGCAGATCCGTATCCTCGGCGGCTCGCTCGAGCAGTCTTCCAAAATGTACGAACACCTGTGTACGCTGCTCGAACGCCCGCTGCTCTACGACGCTTCAGGCAACAGCAACATCCTGGCGGTGCCCGCCACCGCCCGACGGGTGCTGCTGACCAACGCCAGCCGGGTGGAGATCCTCGCCGGCTCGCAGCGATCGGTACGGGGCACGCGAGTCCATAAACTGCGCTGCGACGAGGTCGAAGAGTTCGACCCCGCGGTGTGGGACGCGGCACAGCTCGTCACCCGCTCGGGGCGGTGCGGCGGCGGGTGGGTCCGCGGCGGGGTCGAGGGGCTGTCGACCATGCACCGCCCGTTCGGGCTGATGTCCAGGCTCGTTGAGCCGGGATCGCGGCAGGCCGACCCGGCTCCGCGAACGCCACGGGTGTTCAAGTGGAACGCCATGGACGTCATGGCCCGGTGCCCGCCGGAGCTTCCCTGCGAAACCTGCGTGCTCTGGGACGACTGCGGTGGCCGGGCCAAATCCGTGCCGCCCGGGGCCGGGTTCGTGCCCATCGAGGACCTGATCGCGCAGCGGCAGCGGACCTCGGACCTGACCTGGTCCGCGGAGATGATGTGTGAGCGGCCGGGCGTCGCGTCGAGTGTATACCCCAACTTTGACCCTGACCCGAACGGGAAGCACGTCGCGGCGACTCCCGACTGGCCCAGCGATACGGAAACGCAGTGGGTCGGCGGGATGGACTTCGGCCTCCGCTCGCCGCACGTAATGCTGTGGGCCCGGGTGCGCGGCCGGGGCGTCGGGGCCGGGGTCCATGTGATCGACGAATACATTGTCGGGGACCGGACCCTGGATCAACAGCTCAAAGCGATCGACCGGCAACAACAGCAGCACGGCTGGCCCGCCGCAGCGGAGTTGGCGTGGGTCGGCGTGGACCCGGCCGGGCACCAGCGCGACCGGCACACCGGCCGGACCGATATCGCCCTGCTCCGTGAGGCCGGCTACCGGGTGCGAAGCGCGCGGTCGCGTATCGCTGAGGGCATCGAGATCGTCCGGCGGCGGCTGGACCGCGGGGCTTTGACTATCCACCCCCGCTGCACCGAGTTGATCCGGGCGCTCCAGAGCTACCGCTTCGCCCCCGGCACCCCGGCTCACCCGCTCAACGAAGAACCTCTGAAGGATGGCCCGGACCACGCCTGCGACGCGCTGCGTTACCTGCTAATCAATCTCGAACGCGGCGGGGGGCCTGCGGTATCGACCAATTACCTGTTGTCGTGACCGAATCGATCGCGCCGCGCGGCCCCGTCGGGTAGGCCGCGGGCTACCGCCTTACACCGAGTCACGCCGGGTCGACGAAGTCGATGCTGCCGTCACCCGGCAGCGCCGGCAGGAGGCCGGCCGCCACGCCTTCGTGGATCAGTTGGCGGACGGCGCGTCGGCCGCGTTCGCCGTAGTCGAGGGTCCAGTTGTTCACGTACATGCCCACGAACTTGTCCGCGAGGTCCGCGCCCATGTCCCGGGCATAGTTGAGTGCGAACGCGACCGAGTCTTCGCGGTGCTGCAGGGCGTACTCGATGGAGTCGAGGAGGATGCGGCAGACGGTGGAGGCCTCGCCGGTCTTCAGGAGGTCGCGGTGGATCGCGTTGGCACCCAGCGGGAGAGGCAAGCCGCGCGACTCGGTCCACCAGGTGCCCAAGTCCACGAGTTTTTCCAGGCCGTTGTTCTGGTAGGTGATCTGGCCTTCGTGGATAATGAGCCCGGCGTCGAACTCGCCGGAGCCTCCGGAAGCCGGGGGCTGCACCTTTTCCAGAATCTCGTCGAACATCACGTTTTCGTACTGGATGTCGTCTTTGGACAGCCCGTGCTCGGCGAGCAGCAGTTGGCAGGTGAGCCAGGCGGTGGTGCGTTCGCCGGGGATCGCGAGGCGTTTGCCTTTGAGGTCGGCGACGCTTTTAAAACGCCCGGGAGGGGCGACGATCATGGGGCCGTAGCGGTCGCCCATCGAGCTGCCGCAGGCGGTCATGGCGTAGCGGTCGGCGATGTAGGGGTACTGGTGGATGCTGAACGCGGTGATCTCGAGTTGCTGCTCGGGGTCGGGGCTTTCGGAGCGGACATTGAGGGACTGGATATCTTCGAGGACGTGGACGAAGTCGTAGCCGCGGGTATCGATTTTGGGACTGAGCTTCGTGCCATCGGGGGCGGTGAAGTTGGCCAGGGGATACCACATAAACGCGTCGTCGGGATCGGGGGAATGACCGATGCGCAGGGTTTGGGTCTGGGTATAGGAAGCAATCATGCAGTGAGTTTAGGCGGTTCCGGCCCGCCGGGTCGCGGCAAAGCCACGGACGGGAAAGCATGAGCGGGTCAAACGCTGGAAGGAGGGCGTACAAGTGTCGCCGCCGGGGGGATGCGATAGACTGGGACAGATTCTGAACTTGAGCATTTCGGTAGTGCGGGGCCGGAGTCGACGGAGCGGCTTGAATGGTCAGCGAACATAATAAAGCAGCCCCCGACCCAGGCCCGCCCGCCGGGTCGGCGGTCAAGCGGACGGCGGGGCGGGCGGGATGGCCCAACTACCGGAGCCCGCATCGGCGGCGGGCGGACGCGGAAGCGCACGCGGACGCGGCTCCGCCTCCGGCGGTGGTGGCTCACACGCTCGTGCCCGAGGCGGCGGTCACAACCGCCCAGTCGCAAGCCGAACTCGGAGCGCTGGTGGACGAGCTCCGGTCGGCGCAGTGCTTCGGCTACGACACGGAATTCATCGGCGAAGACTCGTTCTACTCGCGGTTCTGCGTGATCCAGGTGGCCACCCGGGAAAAGATCACGCTGATTGACGTGTTGGCCCCGGGGCTGGACCTGATGCCGTTCTGGGAGTTGATCGCCGACCCGGCGGTGGAGGTCATCGTGCACGCGGGGCTGCAAGACCTTGAGCCGGTGCAGCGGCTGACGGGACGCCCGCCGGCCAGCGTGTTCGACACGCAGATCGCCGCGGCGTTCATCGGGCAGCCTTACCCGGTGTCGCTGTCGAACCTCTGCCTGAATCTGCTGGGCGCGGACCTAGGTAAGAGCAGCAAGTTCAGCCAATGGGACCGGCGGCCGCTGACCGAGACGCAGAAGTTTTACGCCGCGAACGATGTGCGGTACCTGCTCTGGCTCCGCGAAGAGGTGGGCGACCGATTAGCCACGCTGGGGCACTCCGAGAAGGCGGCGGCGGAGTTTGTCCCGTTCGCTGACCCCGCGACGTATCGGGCGGACCCGCTGAAGATGAAGCTCAAGGCCAAGGGCGGCGGGAAGCTGAGCCGTAAGGAACAGGCCCTGGCCAACGCGCTGCTGCGGTGGCGTGCCCGCGAGGCGGAGGCTCGGGACTTGCCGATGCGGACGCTGATGGATGACCAGGTGCTGGTGGACCTGGCGAAGCATCCGGTCGAGTCGGTGGCGGACGTCAAGGCGTTCAAGGGGATGCCCTGGCCGGTGAAACGGGACTACGCCGAGGCGTTGGTGGCGCTCACGGCCGAGGCGTTGTCCGGGCCGCTGCCGCGGCGGCCCCGGGGCTACAAGCCGCTGAGCGAGACGGCGCAGGCCCGGCTGGACGAGGCGTGGCGGGCGGCGGTCGCGTGCTGCGAAGCGGCGTCGATTTCCCCGTCGATGACGCTGACGAAACGGGAAATGACCGCCCTGGTACGGGCCGAAGCCGCCGGCAAGCCGGCACCCGACAGCCGGATGACCCAAGGGTGGCGGAAAGAACTGCTCGCCCCGGTGCTCGGCGGGCTCTTGGGGCCCACGGAGTAAACCCCCCCGCCCCCGTTCTCATAAGTCTGGCGGCCCGTCCGCGGGGTCGGGGTCGCCGGGCTGTGCCAGAAAATCACGGAGGATGGCGGCGGCGGCAAGCGCATCGCGGCGGGCTTTTTTTTGGCCGTGGGTCCATCCCGACCGGGCCATCTGCTGGTCGGCCGTCGCGGAGGTCAGCCGCTCGTCCATCTCGAAGACCTCGAGCCCGGTCCGCTGGGTCAGGGTCGCGGCGAGCGCACGTGACTTGGCCGCGGCCGGGCCGGCACTGCCGTCCATGTTGAACGGCACCCCCAGCACCAGGGCGTCGGGCTCGTGCTCATCGATCCGCTTAACCAGTTGCCGCAGGCGTTCGTCGGCGCTCGCGGTCACCACCGTATCCACCGGCGAAACGATGCCCGATGCGTCGTCGCCGACCGCCAGGCCGGTACGCTTGTCGCCGAGATCGATGGCCAGGTAACGCATGGAAACAGATCTCCTGTGGCTGCAACGCCGAGCTTGCCGAGAATACCTCCTCCGCGAGGCCAAGTGTACACCGGCTCGCTGGATTCTCTTCAAGCAGGCAACGCCCCTCGACGACCCCTTGGCACACGCACTCGCAACGCGAGCACCCGCCTTCCGGACCGCTGCCCGGGCTCCACTGGGCTTTACAGGTACTGCTCCCCGGCCTGGTCTCCGACCAACTGGTGGAGCTTTTTGATGTGCTCGGCCTGGTCCGCCCGGCAGACCAGTGTGGACGTCGGCGTGTGGATCACAATCAGGTCTTCGCACCCCAGGGTCGTGATCAGGTGGTCCGGATCGCTCGACGCCGCGAGGATGTTCTTGCTGTTCAGATGCACGGTGCGGCCGCCCGAGGCGGCGTTGCCGTCGGCATCTTTTTCGAGCGTGTCTCCGAAGCTCGGCCAACTGCCCACGTCCAGCCATTTCAGCGGCATCGGCACGGCGGCCACGGTCATTTGCGGGTCGGCCGACGCCGGCTCCATCACCGCGTAGTCCACGCTCACCTTTTCCAGGGTCGGGTACACCTCCGCCAACGCCGCGTCGCGCCCGGGCCCGCCCCACCCCCGGGCCAGCCCCGCGAGTTTCGCGTGGTTTTCCGGCGCGAACTTCTCGATACACCGCATCACCGCCGAGGCCCTCCACACAAACATCCCCGAGTTCCACAAGAATTTTTCCGGGCCCGCCGCGAAGTACGACTCGGCCACGTCCGCGTCGGGCTTCTCCTTGAACTGATCGACCACGTACCCCGCGGGGCCCTCCTGCCCGTCTCCCGCCTCGACCGCGTCGCCCAGTTGCAGATAGCCGTAGCCCGTGGCGGCGTGGGTCGGCGAAATCCCGAACGTCACCAGCGTCTGGCCGCTCGCCTCGGCTAGCCGAAATCCCCGGTCCACGATCCGCAGAAGCTCGTCCACGGGCTCGATGATGTGGTCGGCGGTAAACACCGCCACGGTCGCGTCGGGGTCGCGCTCCTGGAGCACGGCGCAGCCCAGTCCCACCGCGTTGAGCGTGTCGCGCCCCATCGGCTCGCTGATAAAACGGTCTTCGGTGAGCCCCGGCAGCTTCTCGAGCATCACCGCCTTGGTCGATTCGCCGGCGCAGACGTAGACCTGCTCGGCGGGCAGCAGCCCTTCGAGCCGCTCCATCGCGATTTGCAGCAGCGAACGCGGGCCGCGGTCGTCATCGATAAACGGAATCAACTGCTTGGGAAGCGCTTTGGTGGACATCGGCCAGAGCCGAGTCCCCGAGCCGCCCGCGATAATCAGTGCGTACCTCATACTCCGAGCATAGCCGGGGGGAAGCGGCACTACAAAAATCCAGGCGGCATGCCTACTATCTCTAACTGGGTTCTAGGCCCCTGCCGTTTGCTCAACGCTTGATCCCCCCTGATTTTTCTGAAAGGAAGCCGCCATGGCCGTGATCGACCATACCGCGAACAAGAAAACCCAAACGATGGACCCCGAGGTCCGCGAGGAGCTGATCGCGCTGCTCCGAAAAGCCTACAACATGGAGCTGGAAACCGTCATCAACTACCAGACCAACTCGATCCATCTCGACGGCATGCTCGCGATGGAAGTCAAAGAAAGCCTCGAAGAAGACGTCACCGAAGAGCTCGGCCACGCGGGGCTGCTAGCCAAACGCATCAAGGTGCTCGGCGGCCGCATCCCCGGCTCGCAGGAGCTCTCGATGGACCAATCTTCGCTCCAGCCGCCCGACAGCACGATCGACCTGGTCTCGGTCATCAAGGGTGTCATCGAAGCCGAGGACGCCGCGATCGATCACTACCAGAAGATCATCGACTGCGCCGGCGACGCCGACCCCGTCACCGAAGACCTCGCGATCGAGCTCAAAGGCGACGAAGAAGAACACCGCCGCGAGTTTGTAGGCTTTCTCCGCGAGTACGAGGCGATGGTTGAGATGTTCCAAAAATAATCGAGGCTCGTAAACAACGTGGACGCCGGGCGCCGGCAATCGCCCCGCACCACGCTTCATCCCCTTGCTCGATCTTTCGCCACGCCCACGCACACCGTGGGCGTTTTTTTGCCGGGCACGTCACGCTTCACCCCGCCTCCGCCCGGTCGGCGGTATGCTCCCCGCCTTGAACCCGATCAAACGGCAGTTTTTCTTTTCGTTCACGGTCATGGGTAGCGTGCTGCCGTACCTGCCGGTTTTCCTTGCGCACCGGGGGCTGTCGATGCAAGAGATCGGCGCGGTGATGAGCGTCACCGGACTGGGGATCATGGCCTCGCCGGTGCTCACCACACTGCTCGCGGACTGGCGGGTGCAGAGCCGGACGCTTCTGACGGCGGTGTTCGCGGTGTCCGCCGCGTCGCTCGCCTGGCTCGCCGGGGCCCGGGGGTTCGGGCTGCTCATGCTCGCGCACGGGGCGTTCGCGATTGCGTTCGCGCCCGCCACCGCTCTGCAAGACGGGCTCTATTTCCAGCGGGCCGCGGAGCTCCGGCAGGCCGCCACCCGCGCCGCCAGCCCCCACCCCGCGGTGGTCCCCGCCTACCACAGCATCCGCGTCTTCGGCACGCTGGGATTTATCCTGCCGTCGCTGCTGCTCTACGGACTGCTCTGGTGGGGTATCGATACCACCGCCGCGATCCTTTGCGCGGCCGCCTGCGCCCTGGCCGGCCTACTGAATACCTTCACCCTCCCACGGGTCAAACAGAACGACTCGGGCCAGGGCCAGCGCCCCGCCCCCCGCACGGCGCTGCCCACCGTCGCCGCCGCCCGGGCCATGCTCGAGCCCCGCGTCTTGGTCTTCTGCTTCGCCCTCCTGCTGCTGCACCTGGCCATCACCGCCTACTACAGTTTCTACCCCGTCTACTTGACGCAAACCGTGGATATCCCCGCACGCTGGATCGGGCTCATCTCCACCCTCGGCGTGGTGATCGAGATCGGCTTCATCCTCGGGTTTGGGGTGATGCTCCGGTGGTGGGGGCTGCGCCGTCTTATGGCCTTCGGAGCGCTCTGCATGGCGGCCCGATTCGGTCTACTCGGGCTCGTGCCCACGCCCAGCCTCGCCGTCGGCACCCAGGCGTTCCACGGCATCATGGTCGCCGTCGTCCACGTCGCCCCGCCGATCTACCTCAACCACCGCGCCCGAGACGCGTTCCGCAGCTCCATCCAGGGCCTCTTCGCGATGGCCGTCATGGGCACCGGCCGCATCGCCGGCAACCTGATCGGCGGGGCGGTCGCCCAAACCTCGCTCACCGCGGTCTTCCTCTACGCCGCTGTTCTCGCGCTGTTCGCCACCGCACTATTCGCTTTCGCCTTCCACGACCGCCTCGACGACCTCGCGGAACCCAAGCTCCAGCCGGATCGACTCCCCTCGGATCAAATCCTCTCGGCCCCCACCAAGTAACCCGCTCAGCCGCCACGCCGCTGCCTCTCACGGCCGTTCGATCGTCCACGTCAGCGCAACCTCCCACCCCTCTTCCAGCCGATCCCGCTCCGGGTCCCGCCACAGCTCCACCCGATACGCCCCCTTGGCCAACGAGTCGAGCGTCACGTGCTCGACATTATCGACCTGGCTCACGCTCTGCGCTACCACCGTTTCGCCGCCCTCCGCTTCCTGATCGACCGAAACGATCCGCAGGTCCACGTCCGCCAGCCGCGGCGCGTCGATCCAAAACGCCCGCCGCTCTCCGGTGTCTGAAACCCGCACCACCGCCGTCCGCCCATCGATCCGCCGATGCCAAACCGCCGTGAATGTCACCGGCCCGGTGTCCACCGGCAGCCGCAGATCAAAACCCGCCACCCCGCCCCGCTCCACCGTCGGATACGCCCAGCCGTACAACGTCTTGATCGTCTCGCCCGCCTCCGCCGGCCCCCGGGCCATGATCCGCAGCGCACGATCCAGGTTGATCTCCCCCGCTCCCAGGTGATCGTCCAGCGACCGCCCCGCCGCGGCCGTCCAACCCGTCGGCTTCACCGCCGCGCCCATGAGCGCGGCCTTAACCACCTCCGATCGGTTCGCCTCCGCATGGCCTGCCGCCACCAGCCGGTCTCCCTGCTCCAGCACCAACGCCGCGCAGGCCGCCACCACCGGCGTGGCAAAACTCGTTAGCCCGTTCGCCGCCACCACGTCCGGCTTCGACCGCCCCGCCCCCTCCACCCGCGTCCCCCCGCCCGAACTCGCCCCGCTCACCGCCCCCACCGCGATCGCGTTGTACGCGCTGCCCAGCAGTGACGGCACCGGTGTCTCCGCCCCGTTGTTCACCCCCGCCACCACCAAAACATCGCGGGTGTCCACCTGATAATCCACCCGGCGCAGAACCCGCGCCGCCTGACCCTCCGGCGGATCACCGATCCACGAATGGGTATACACCCGCGGCTGGAACGCCGTCGGTTCCTCATCGGCCCCCATCGGCGGTTCGTGGGTATCCGCCCGCAGCCCCTGCGCCCCCAGGTAATCCCCCGCCGTCATCACGTGCACCACTTCTACCCCAGGCGCAAGGCCCGTCTGCCCGTAGATCACCTGCGCCGTCTGCGTCGCGTGCGACGAGGGTTCCGATGGCCCCGACCGCAGCGTAAACGCCACCGACTCGTAAGGCCTCCCCGTCAGGTCCGGCCGGTACGCCCCCGCCTGCCCCTCCACGTGGCCGAACACCACCCCCGCGCCCGTCGGCATCGACGCGCCCAGCCGCGCCAGCGCCCGGTCGTAGCCGATCCGCTCCCGCAGGGTCTGCTGACCCACCGCCGTATCCGCCAGCCCCACCCACACCGCCAACCCCATCCCGCAGGCCCGCAACCAGGCCGACGCCCCGTACCCCAGCTGTTTCCGTTTACCCGCGGCCCGGCCGGCCCCATCGTCCCGTGTGATCGTCTGCATACGTGTGATTCTACGCCCGGTTCTCCGCGCGGTTCGTGGAGACGCAGCGGCACGCGGGTTATGATGGACTCAAGCCCTCCGCGGAACCCCTTGCCATGAACCATGCGTCCCCCCCCGCTCTCCCCTTTGCCTTCAAGTTCCTGGTGATGGCGATCCTGCCCTTCGCCACCGTCGCGGCCACCGCCCAGGCCCCGGCCAGCCCCGACCTGCCCGAGCCTCCGTTCGACGCGATCATCGCCCTCCCTTCCGTCGAAATCCGTTCGGGGGCCGGCCGCGCGTACTACGAGGTCGGGACCCTCGCCGAAGGCGACAAGGTCCGCGTCCAGGCCGAACTCTTTGGCTGGTACAAAATCCAACCCCCCGGCGACGTCTACTGCTTCGTTGAACGCAAAGACGTCAACGTCCGCGGCGACGGCAGCCGCGGCATCATCGAAACCGACAACACCGCCATCAACGCCGCCCACGCCAACAACGACCCGTCCGACAGCTACCGCAACCTCATCCAGCTCAACGCCGGCGACACCGTCGAAATCATCGACACCATCAAGAACGCCTACAAAATCATCCCCCCCGCCGACGCTTTCGTCTACCTCCCCCCCCAGTCGCTCCGCCCCGCGACCCGGGCCGACATCCCCGAGCCAATGAATTCGTCCCCGCCCGCCCCGGCCCCGG
>JBCDDZ010000057.1:0-19626 GCA_039180025.1 Planctomycetota bacterium | reverse complement strand
TGTGCGATTTGCTCCACCTTGCGGTATTGCTTCGATCTGTCCATGCCATTGTCGCACGTGTGCAGCCCTGGGCGTAAAGGCCATGAGGACTTGACGTCATCCCCACCTTCCTCCGGTTTGACACCGGCAGTCTCGTTAGAGTCCCCAACTAAATGCTGGCAACTAACGACAGGGGTTTCGCTCGTTAAGGGACTTAACCCGACACTTCACAGCACGAGCTGACGACAGCCATGCAACACCTGTGCACGTTCCACTCAAAGAGCGTTATTTCCTTTTCGGGAAACTAATCCGTGCATGTCAAATCCAGGATAAGGTTCTTCGCGTTGCTTCGAATTAAGCCACATGCTCCACCGCTTGTGTGAGTCCCCGTCAATTCCTTTGAGTTTTAGCCTTGCGACCGTACTCCCCAGGCGGTGCACTTAATACTTTAGCTTCGTCCGAGATGGCGTCAAAACCTCCTCGAACTAGTGCACATCGTTTAGGGCATGGACTACCGGGGTATCTAATCCCGTTCGCTACCCATGCTTTCGTTCCTGAGCGTCAGCGACGACCCAGCCATCTGTCTTCACCTTTGGCATTCCGATAGATATCTACGCATTTCACCGCTCCACCTATCGTTCTGATGGCCCCTGTCGTGCTCAAGCTCGGCAGTCTACGAAGCAATTCCACGGTTGAGCCGTGGGATTTCACAACATACTTGCCGAGCCGCCTGCGAACCCTTTAAGCCCAGTGATTCCGATCAACGCTTGGACCCTCTGTATTACCGCGGCTGCTGGCACAGAGTTAGCCGGTCCTTCCTTTGGGTCTGGTCATGAATTCCTAAACCCTGACAGCAGTTTACACCCCGAGGGGCTTCATCCTGCACGCGGCATTGCTCCGTCACGCTTTCGCGCATTGCGGAATATTCGTTACTGCAGCCTCCCGTAGGAGTCCGGGCAGTGTCTCAGTCCCGATGCGGCGGGCCGTGCTCTCACACCCGCTACCCGTCTTCGCCTTGGTGAGCCATTACCTCACCAACAAGCTGATAGGACGTTTCCCGATCTCCAAGTAGCAAGCCTTTGCCCGCTGTGCCATACGACACTACGGGGTCATCAGGTATTACCAGCGGTTTCCCACTGCTATCCCTGGCTTGGAGGTACGTTAGAAACGCGTTACTCGCCCTTTCGCCACTCTACTTGCACCCGAAGGTGCTTTCGCGTTCGACTTGCATGTTTTAACCATGCCGCCAGCGTTCGATCTGAGCCAGGATCAAACTCTTCGATTGAATTTTATTGACGGGCCGGCCTCAAAGAACCAGCCCCATCCCGCCGCGAGCGGCGAGACGTTTGTCTTCAAAAATGAAGGTTGACCTGTTACCTCGATCCTCCGAACTCCCGCAAGCGGAATCCCGGCAGCACCGAGGCGGTCTAACGAGCCGTGCCATCCTCAAGGGTACGCACAGCCCGACCCCGAGTCGGCTAGGGCTCGGGGTATTTTGGGGTTACTCACATCCTTTAAACACGGACCCTGTGAAGTAGTCCGTGTCGATCCACAAGGATGTGTCCCCGGCACGGCCGTGTGAAGTGGCCATGCCTGGTTTGGAGATTTATCTCACCGGCAGTCCCTGTGGCGGTCCTGCCGGCGAGCACATCCTCGCGGCGATTTCCCAACTGTTCACTTGTCAAAGATCCAAATGTCGCGGGCTCGAAACCCACTCGGCACTTGCCGAGGCAGCGACCTTTGCTCATCACCGTGCGGTGAGGGGCGAGGCATCATACGGCTGCGTTTCGATCTGTCAAGGCCGGTGGATAACTCTTTTTTAACTGAGTTCCAAACCGGCCGGGCGTGACTTCGAAGGGCCTGGGCTTACGCCTGGCAGAAGCTAACCAGCGACGCATATTTAAGCACAACCCGCCCCCGCCGTCAACCCGGCCGACCCGCTAAACTTTTTCAAAGCATCGTGCCCTCTCAATCCACCCCAAGCCGCCCCCAACCCCACGATCTCTCATGAACCTCTTCCCTTCTTCTCTGACCCCGATCGTTCTGTCCCTGGCTGTTTCCGCCCCCCTGCTCCTGACCGCCTGCGGGGAAGAAGCCGCCGCCCCGGTCCACGCCGCCGAAGCGCCCCAAGCCGTCTACGAAACCCGCGGACAGATCACTCAGCTCCCCGTCGCCGGCGACGCCACCACCAGCCTCATGGTCCGCCACGAAGAGATCCCCGATTTCCTCCACGCCAACGGCCAAGACCGCGGCATGAGCGCGATGACCATGCCCTTCCCCCCCGCCCCCACCCTCGACCTCGAAGGCTTCGCCGTCGGCGACAAAGTCCTGGTCACCTTCGCCGTCAACTGGGACGCCGACAACGTCTGGCAAGCCACCGGCCTCGAGAAGCTGCCGCACGACACCCCGCTGGTGTTCTCCGCCGACCACGACCACCATCACGACCACGACCACCACGCCGAACACGACCACTAGCCTCGCCGCTGGGCGTGCGTAACCCGCCCCCGCATCTTACGCAAAGTTGCCGCCGTATCACGTCCGCCGCCTTGACGCTACCCGCCGAATGGCCACACTATCCCCTGGCCCCGCACGGAGGTCGTCGGCCCCGCCGCGGGGTGTCAGGAGGGACGTGCGATCGACGCTCCCCCCCCCGATGCTCTCCCTATTCAGGAGCCCGCGATGACCCTCAACCTCAAGCCCGCCGAAGACTGTGAACTCGACCTGGTTTCCCTCGGCGAGTGCATGCTCCGGCTCTCCCCTCCAGGCCACGGCCGCATCGAATTCGCCCCCACACTCGAAGTTTCCGTCGGCGGCGGCGAATACAACGTCGCCTATGCCCTGGCCCGACTCGGGCTCCGCACCGGCTGGGTCGGCGGGCTCAACGACGCCCCCATGGGCCGCATCATCGCCAACCACGCCCGCTCCGCCGGGGTCGATTTGGCCCACGTCGTGACCCGGCCCTATGACGGCCTCGGGGCTCAGGACCGTGTCGGACTCAACTTCACCGAAGTCGGCGTCTCCAAACGCGGCGCCGCCACCCTCTACGATCGCGGCCACTCCGCCACCGCCGGCATCAAGCCCGGCGAGGTGGATTGGGAGGAACTCTTCCGGGGGCGCGGTGTCCGCTGGCTGCACACCGGCGGCATCTTCACCGCCCTCTCCGAAAACACCCGCCAGGTCGTCGCCGAAGCCGTCAAAGCCGCCCACCACGCCGGCACCATCGTCTCCTACGACCTCAACTTCCGTGGCAAACTCTGGTCCTCCGAACAAGCCATCGAGACCACCAAGCCGCTGGTCCCCTATATCGACTGCCTCATCGGCAACGAGGAAGACTTCGAGAAAGTCCTGGGCTACCACGTCGAAGGCGTCGACATCGAATCCGACGCCGACCTCGACACCACCGCCTTCAAAAATATGGTCAACCGCGTCGTCGCCGACTACCCCAACATCAAGATCGTCGGCACCACCCTCCGCAGCGTCAAGACCGCCCTCATCAACGACTGGTCCGCCATCATGTGGAACGACGGCACCTTCTACCAAGGCCTCGACTTCCCCCGCCTCGAAATCGAGGACCGCGTCGGCGGCGGCGACGGCTTCGCCTCCGGGTTCACCTACGGCTTCCTCACCGGCCAGGAACCCCAGCGCTGCGTCGACCTCGGCGTCGCCCACGGCGCGCTGATCATGTCCACCCGCGGCGACACTAGCCAACTCACCGCCTCCGAACTCCACCACGTCGCCGACGGCGGATCCGCCCGTATCAAACGCTAAAACATCGCCACACCGGGTGTAGTGTTCACCGATGCCAAGCCCGCCGATGATCGAAAACCATCGGTGGGCTCCCATTCGTCAGAACGCTATAGGCAGGGGGCGTCGATGTGCAGACAGCGCCGCCCCCTTCGACATGCCCCCCCTTGCGTCCGCCGCAGACCACCGGTTTGCTGCGGTTTTTTTGCGCTTGCCCCTCCCAACCCCCGCTCTAAAACTGCCGTAAGAACCGCACGTCTCCCTCGTACAGCCAACGGATGTCCGCGATATTGTGCTTCCGCATCGCCAGCCGTTCGATCCCCAGCCCGAACGCAAAACCGGTCCACTGTTCCGGGTCATACCCCACCTGCTCGAACACCGCCGGATCCACCATCCCGCAGCCCCCCACCTCCATCCACTCCGGCCCCTTGCCCAGATCGATCTTCACGTACAGCTCCGCCGACGGCTCGGTGAACGGGAAGTAGCTCGGCACCAGCTTCACCTCCGCGTCCACCCCCCAATACGCCTTGGCGAACTGGATCAGCGTCGTCTTGAGGTCCACCATGCTCACCCCCCGGTCCACGTACAGCCCCTCGATCTGATGGAACATCGACGAGTGCGTCGCGTCGTGCTCGTCGGGCCGATACACCCGCCCCGTCGAAATAATCCGGATCGGCGGCCGCGTCTTCTCCATCACCCGGATCTGCACCGTCGACGTCTGCGAACGCATCAGCGCCCCCCCGGAATCCCCGCCTGCGCGATCGCCCGCTTGCTCCCCCCCGTCCGCCGCCCCCGCCAAATAAAAATTATCCAGCGGGTCCCGCGCCGGGTGCGTCGCCGGGATATTGAGCGCAACAAAATTGTGGTAATCGTCCTCGACCTCCGGCCCCGTCTCCAGGTCAAACCCCATCCGGCCGAACACCTCCCCCAACTCCTCGATCGTCTGCGAAATCACGTGCCGACGCCCCAGCCTCGCCCCCAGCCCCGGCTGCGTCACGTCCAACTCCGGCCCCTTCCGTTTCCCGCCCCGCGGCCCCGACCCGCCCACACCCACCTCCGCCGACCGCGCCGCGAACGCCTCTTCGACCCGCTGACGCGCCGCGTTGGCCCGCTGCCCGAACTCCCGCTTTGCCTCCTTCGGCACGTCTTTGATCCGGCCCATCAGCCCCTTCACCGCCCCCTTGGTCCCCAGGTATTTCACCCGGAACGCCTCCAACGCCGCCGCGTCCCCCACCGCCGCCAGGTCCGTCGCCGCCGCCTCTACCAGTTCGTCAATCGGGTCAGCCATCCCCCCAGAATAATACGAACCGCCTTCCACTTCTCCGCCGCCCCCCTCCCCCCACGTCCCGGTCGCGAATCAACCTAAAAATCCGCCTATGCTCCCAGACTAAAAACAACGACAGAGCCGCCAAAAACTCCGCGACCGCGTCGCTAGCGCATCCCCACTGCGGGTATAGCGCTTACTGCCGCCAAGCCCCCAGACGATCTCAGATCATCTGGGGGCTTCTGTTCGGCAAGACGCTAAAGGTGGAGTTGAAGTGCGCTAAAGAAATAGGCCCACCCCCACCGCCGCCACCCACCTCAAAACTCGTAGATGAAGCTCAACGAAAACGACCCCAACCCGTCGATCGTCGTCTGCTCCTCGAATTCTCGCGAGAACACGCTCTGCAAATACGTCGCGTTGAACACAAAATTGTGCCGCCGCCACTCCACCGCCGCGCCCGCCGCCGCTTCCCCGAAGAACGGCTCTAGCGACACCGCCGCGCTCGGGTTCCGGTAGTTGCTCCCCTCGATAAACGTGTTCCACTCCACGTACCGCCCGATCACCCGCACGAACGCGTAATGGCTTAGCCCCTGCAGCGGCTCGCCCGTCGCGCTCCGCGGATCGATGAACCGCGCCGCCCCGAAATCGTCCGGCAGGTTCACCCCCGCCCGCACGTCCGCCCCCACACTCACCCGCCGCAGCACCGTCCCGACGTCCACCTCGAACCGCGGGATCAGTTGCCAGTCCAACGGCAGCCCCCACACCTCGGTCCGCCCCAGGTCCTGCCGCCACTTCCGCCGGTACGTCACGTTGATCGCGAACTCGCTGTCCAACTGGCTCGACCAGTCCGGGTCCGGGTCCCCGGTGATGTCGTGGACCGTCTCCTGGGCCGTCTCTGCCAGCGAGCTGGCCCCCGTGATCCCCAGGTCGATCTCGAAATGGTCCAGCACATCGTGGTGCTCCCGCTGGAAAAATGTCCCGAAAAACAGGTATCCCGTGAACGGCCGGTCGTCCGGGTCCGGGATCGCCTCGGTGATAACCTCCGGCGTATAGATCTGCTGCCCCAGTACAAACCCCAACGCCGTCCCGTCGTAATCCCATCCGAGCGCGTCGAAAACCTTCTGCCCCCCCGTCTGGTGGAACGCGACCGAAATCCCCTGGCCCGACGTGTAGTGCCGGTCCGTGTTCTCGTTGGGCCGTACGAACGTCCCGTCGTTCTCGAAAAACGCCGTGAACGACACCGGCGGCATCGACTCCGCCGGGGCCGGGGCCACCACCTCATACGCCTCGGCCGGCTGAGCCGACGCCCCGCCCCCCCACACGCCGACCGCCACCGCGCCGCACGCCAACCAACCGCCGTGTCGTTTCACAACTCAAATCCTTCCGCCGCCGACGACCCGTCGGAAAATCCCTTTTCCGGACCCATCCCGCCCCGGTGCGGACACGCATACGCAACCAGGTCCGGGAAAAACGCCGCGAAATCCTCCAGAAATCCCCCGTACTGCTCCCGCAGCTCGTCGACCGCCGCCGCCAGGTCCACCTCCCGCTTAAAACGCTCCCGCAGCCGGGCCGACATCCGCTCCAGCGTCAGCGCGATCCCGTCCACCGTCGCGTAAGCGTTCAACCAGTCCTGTTCGATCATCCTCGGCATGATCGCCCGCATCCGCGTCGGCATCAACTCCGCCGCCCCCCGGATCCGCCGGTACGCCTCCGCGATAAACGCCCCCCGCTCCGCCGCGTGGTACTCCGCCCACCGCACCGAGAGCGCGTGGTCGTACAGCACGTCCACGATCACCCCCGCGTACCGGCCGTGTCGCGCCCGCAGCCGGGCCCGCGACCGCTCGAACACCGGGTGCCGGTCCGTAAACGCGTCCACCCGCCGGTGACGCACCACCCCCTCCATCACCACCGGGTCCAGCCCCCCCGGCAGCCGCCCGCGGTGCAGGTCCGGCAGCAGGTTCCCGATCATCGACGCCCCGCTCGGCTCCGCCAGATACAGATGGGCTAAAAAATTCACCACCCGCACTATCCCCCCCACCCCCGTGACAAGCAACCCCAAGGCCCCCGCCGGCCGAAACCGCCGCGCTGATCCCCGGCCCGCGCGATCACCCTCGTGCCCGTCCCCGTCCCCATCCCCGTGCCCGCCAGCATCCTCCGTTTGGCCCACGCAGAAGCGCCCGCTTGCTCCGGCCACCGCCACCACGGCCGCGATCGCCCCAGCCCCTATCCCATCCCCGCGTCCGCTTCTAGTGCTTCATTGCCTCTCAATCGTCGGGTAGAGCTTGCGTAGTTTGATGCGACCACCTTGTCTTGAAATGCCATCGCGGATCTTGCTTGATCGTCAATCAGGAAGATCCGTGCAATGTACGGAAGAGTTGCAAGGAAACACTAGCGCAGATCGGCTCCACCTGTAGCGTCCTGCCTGACGAAAGCCCACAGATCATCTTGGATCATCTGTGGGCCTGACCGTGATAAACGCTACCCCCGGGATGTGGCATACGCTTACGCCACCAGCGCCAACCCCGGCTCGTAGACCTCGTCGATCACGATCCGGGCCATGTCCCACAGCTCCCGCCCCGCGCGGTCCAGCCGGCCGTCCCGCGCTGCGAACCACCGCTGGGTGTCGTACAGCCGCACCGAGGCCCGGAATGCCCGGTGCCGCCCCAAGAGCGCGACGATGAACGCCGTCGTCACCGCCCGGTCCGCTGCGCTGCGGTCCGTCGCGGCGGTAAAAAGGCCGTCCCCGTCCTGAAGCACCCCCAGCTCCGCAAAGCCCGCCGCCACGCCCGCCCGCAGCCGCTCGTCGACCGGGCCCGGGTAGTCCGCCGCCACCGCCGCCAGCCCCGCCAGGCCGCACGCCGTCAGCAGCGGGTCCGCCCCCGCCATCGCCGGGCCGCCACCCCCACGCCCCGCCTCCTGATCGTCCAGCAGCATCTCGACCAACCGCTGCGACAACCCGCTGGGCCCGAACGTTAACTCCACCAGCCGACCCAGCCCCAGCCCCGCCGCGGCCGTCGCCGACTGACCCAGCGCCAGCCGCAGCGACAACGGCAGCACCAGCCCGTTACGGCTGAGCCCCTGTAGCAGCCGGTCGTAATCCCCGCTTTCTAAACAACGCTCGATCAGACTGACGCTCAGCATGGCGGACTCCATAAAACAAGGAACCTGTTCGGGTTTTAGAATAACCAAACAAAAACCGAAGTCAATCCCAAATCCTGTTTTTGTTCGGATTTTTTACGGATTCTTCGTCCCGTGCTCACGGCCTCGAGCTTTTTTGCTTCATGTTTCCACCGCGATCTTCCGTGCCGCCCTTCCGCCGTTCTGCACAAGGTGTGGATAAACGCCCTGCATGACCCCTCCGTCTCGGTCCGCCCCGGCCGCCGCCCTGCCGGGTCAAACCGATTCACCGCTCGCCCCGGCCAGCCTCGGCCCAAAGTGATGCTTCCGGCATAAATCGCTTCCCCTACAACAAAAAAACCTCTGTCACAGGGCTCCGAACCTGTGAGCAGAGGCGCACCACGGCATTAAGCGGTGGGGGATCATTCAACTCGACCCGTCTATCCTATCGCCCCGCTTCCAGCACTGTCAACGGCTTAATGAAGGTTCTGCCCAGACGCTTTAATCGCCTCTACGGTAAGTCTTTAACAAAAATCAACGTTCACCTCGACCCCGGCTGCCGCAACCCCTCGCCGGGCCCGGATTTGTGGCCTTTTTCGGGCTTCCCGAAAAAATCGCGTGGTGTTTGTGCTTCGCGTCAGCGGAAATCCTCCCCGCTTCTCTGTCCCGCTCCCCGCTGAAGATTTGCCCCCGCCGTGGCGTACCATCCCCCTTATGAAGCCGCCCCCTACGGTCCACGTTGTAATTGGCATCACGCTCGAGCCCCGCCGCCCAGCCTCACTGCCCCGCGTACTGATCACCCTCCGCCCCGCCGACACCGTCCTCGGCGGCTACTGGGAATTCCCCGGCGGCAAGCGCGAGCCCGGCGAATCCGACCACGCCTGCCTCGTCCGCGAGTTCCACGAAGAGCTCGCCCTCCCCGTGGAGCCTACCCGGGCGCTGCCCGTCATTGAACACCGCTACGACCACCGCCGCGTTGTCCTCCGGCCGTACTACTGCCGGCCGCTAACCGACTCCCCGCCGATCGCCCAACAGGTCGACGCCTGGAAATGGGTCGAGCCCGCCGAACTCACCGACCACCGCTTTCCCCCCGCCAACGCCGCGCTGCTCGCCCGCATCGCCCAGGACCTCGCCGCGCCCGCACCCTAGCGTGGGCCGCGTCAGCCCGGCTCGCCGAGCAGCCGCTGACGGATCAATCGTGCCCGCGCCAGCCGCCGGGTCGCTGGGTCCATCTCCGCCCCCGTGATCCGCTGCAGGTGGGCCGGCTGGGTCAGCAGGAAAAGCTCGTTGATTGTCCGGATATCGACCCGGTCCAGCCGCCCGAGGTTCACGCCCAGCCGCACGTGGCTGAGCAGCTGCAACACCTCCTCGGTCCCGATCACCCGGGCGTGGGTCAACAGCGCCCACGCCCGCCAGATCTTGTCGTCGAGCTGCTCCTCGCGTTGCCGCAGCAGCGCCTGCCGCGCCTGCTGCTCGTACGCAATGATCTGTGGCACCACCGTGTGCTCGAAATCCGAAAGGATCTCCTGTTCGCTCTTGCCCAGCGTGGTCTGGTTGCTCACTTGAAACAGATCGCCCTGCGCCTCCGAGCCCTCGCCGAACAGCCCCCGCACCGCCAGGTGCATATCCCGCGCCGCCCGCTTGACCTTGTCGATCTCCCCGGTGAGCTTGAGCGCCGGCAGGTGCATCATCACGCTCACCCGGATCCCTGTCCCCACGTTCGTCGGGCAGGCCGACAGGTAACCGAATCGACGCGAGTACGCGAACTCCAGCTTCTCTTCCAGGACATCATCGATCCGGTTGATCTGGTCGAACGCTTCGGAAAGCTGCTTCCCCGACCGCAGCACCTGGATCCGCAGGTGGTCTTCTTCGTTGACCATGATCGCGAACGTCTCGTCGCTCCCGATCGCCACACCCCGCGGCACGTCGTTCTTGGACGACCCGTGCTGCCGCGAGATCAGGTGCCGCTCCACCAGGAGCTGCCGATCCGTCGGCGTCGCGTCGCCCAATTGGACCCAGATCACGTGGTCCGACAGCCGTTTGTTCGTGATATGCGACCGGCACGCGTCCAATATCTCGTAGCGCTGACGCCGATTCGCCTTCCCCACGAACGGAAACCCCGCCAGGTTCCGCGCCAGCCGGATACGGCTCGAGATCACCACGTCCGACTCCGGCCCCGCCCCCCGGAGCCATTCGCCCGCGTGTTCCGTCAGGTTGCGTAAAGTCATAGCGTTGCCCAAAAATACGAAACCCCCCGGAACTCCCCCTAGAACTCCCCCCGGAACCCCCGGCCAAACCTCCGTCCCGGCCGTCACCCGTCCTGCTCCAGTTGTTCCAAGTCGTCCCGCAGCCGCGCCGCCGTCTCGTAGTCTTCCGAGAGCACCGCGTCATCGAGCTGGCGCCTGAGCCGCTGCATCGCCATCTGCCGCTGCTCGCCCACCCCCGCCCGCCGCGGCACCTTGCCCACGTGGTGCGTCCCACCCTCGTGCGCCCGCTCCAGCAACGGCCCGAGCGGATTCTCGAACGCCCGGTAACACACCGGACACCCCAGCAGGCTGCTCTCCCGGAACTGCGCGAACGTCTGCCCGCACTGCTCGCACGCGGTGGCCTTTTTCTCACCGCCCTTGCTCCCGCCCTCGGCCGCTTCCCCCGCGTCCCCGCCCGAATGCAGCTTCACGAAATTCGTCAGCAGCTCGTTGATCGGCGTGTGCGCCGACGGCAGCGTCAGCCCCTGCTCCGCCGCGTGCAGGTCGCACAGGTTCACGGCAATCTTCTCCCCCGTCTTGCTGATCTCAACGGTGTGGTGCGTCGCCGGCCGATTGCAATGATCACATTTCTTTTTCATAGACAATGCACCCTCGGTGATCCACCTGCCGAACCGCCCCCGCGACACGCCTCGGACCTCGGACCATTCCATACCGTGCAATCTATCCTAGCGCACCGGCCCGCCGGGTTCAATGCCCACCGACCCACGCCGCGCGCCACCTCGCTCAATCAACCTAAACCACCACCTTCGCCGATCACCACCCCCCGCATCCCCTCTCTGGCAAACGCCTTCGCGAACGGCTGAACCCCCACCCGCCCCGAAACCCACCACCCCGGGGCATCAACGCACCTGAAGCACTCCGCTCCGCCCTTCAGTCGGCCCTCACCCGGCCCCCCCGCCGTCCACCGTCAGCGTCACGTTCCCGCTCCCGCTACGAAAACCCTCCAGGTCCACCGACACGTACGCGTACCCCGCCGCCTTCACCCCCGCCACCACCCGCTCCCGGACCGCCGGCTCCCTCAACCGCTCCATCTGGTCCCACGGCAGCTCCAGCCGCGCCACCGTCTCGTGATGCCGGACCCGAAAACCCCGGAACCCCAGATCGTAAAGCGCCTCTTCCGCCCGCTCGACCTGCGCCAGCCGCGCCGCCGTCACCTCCGTGCCGTACGGCAGCCGGCTCGCCAGGCACGCCGCCGCCGGCTTGTCCCGGTTTGGCAGCCCCAGCCGCGCCGCCAACGCTCGCACGTCCGCCTTCCCCAGCCCCGCCTCCACCAGCGGCGAAACCACCCGCGCCTCGTCCGCCGCCCGCAGCCCCGGCCGGTGGTCCCCCAGATCGTCCACGTTTGTCCCGTTGAGGATCACCCCCGCCCCCATTTCCCCCGCCGCCCGCTGCATCGTGTCGTACAGATGCGTCTTGCAGAAATAGCACCGGTCCCCCGCGTTCCTCCGGTAGCCCGGGTCCGCCTGCTCCCCCGGCACCACCACCCGCAGCCGCAGGTCCAATTCCTGCGCTATCCGCTTCGCCTCCGCCAGCTCCCGCCGCGGCAGCGAAGCCGAGTCGCCCACCACCGCCCACGCCGCGTCCCGCCCCAGCACCCGCCGCGCCGCCGCCGCCACCAGCGTCGAATCCACCCCCCCGCTAAACGCCGTTAACACCCGCTCGCCCCGCAGCCCCTCGAGCACCGCCCACAGCCGCGCCTGCCGCGGATCCTCCGCCCCCCCTTCCGCCGCCGCGATGCCCTGCTGCACGCTATCCACGCCGCCATTGTACGCGGTTGAAAACCCCCGAGCCCGCCGCTATCGTGTGCGATCCGGCCGACCGAGCCCTCCCGCCTCCGGCCACGCCTCGTGTCGCACTCGTAGCTCAATTGGATAGAGCAGCGGTTTACGGAGCCGCAGGTTGCAGGTTCGAGCCCTGCCGAGTGCATTTTTCCGGCATCCCCTGCCCCCCTCAAGCAGGCCCCGACTTCATTAACAAAATTATCTCACGGCCACCACCTGGCCGCAGAGATGTTTTACGTTCCGCCCGAACGATTTTTTCGTCCACCCTGCTATCCTGCGGGGTTCCTGGTCACGGAACGCGAGACGCGAGACGCCGATATTATCGGCTACTACGCTCCTCCCAACCGCTCCGCCCCCCTTCTCATCAAACTCCCCGCCGCCGTCAACCGATAAACAATTTATAAGTAGATCACGGCTATCCCGAAATCGCCGAGGCCTTCCGCCATGTCTCCAGACTCTCCGCTGTCGCCCCGCTCCAGCCGCCGCCACCCCCGCCAGGCGGTGCAGGGCGTCTCCACCCCCTTCGGCCAAGTCATCGACGTCTCCGAGTCCGGGGCCTGCGTCTTCCGCAAAGGAGCCACCGTCTTCAACGTCGGCGACCAGGTCGTGTTCCAGGTCCGCGAGCCGGGCCTGACCCTCGACCTCAAATCCCGCATCGTCCGCAGCGAACCCCTGGGCCTCCGCCGCTACGAAGTCGGCCTCGAGTTCATCGACCCCGCCCCCGAGGACCGCGTCGCGCTCATCCAACTCATGACCCAGGCCAACCGCGACTACAGCCCCCCCGCCTGGCTCGCCGCCTAAGCCCCCCGCGTTGTGGGTGCGGGTTTCGCTGAAGGGGGTGAGGCCCCCGGAAGTGAGGCGGTCGTCCGCCCCGGCGTCCGCGGGGGCATGACCAAACACGCTTGGCCGCCGCCCCCGGCCCCCGGAAGGCTCCCCGAGACGCGGGGCTGGCCGAGCGGGGACGGGGGAGGGGTGAGCGGCGGGGACGACACGGGGGCCAGAAGGGCTCGGGGTTAGGGGTGGGCGGATGAATCTGGGCTTACCTACTTGCTACCTTACTAATCGGAATCCTAAAGACTTCCATTTGGAATCGATTTTTTGACATAGGCTTTTATCAATTATGCCGTCTCTCATCACACAAGCGTCAGAATATATCTCTTCAAAAGCTGCGACGACTTTCCTGGAGTCACTTAATAATTTGTTAATTTTCGATTTAAGCATTATTTTTAAACGGTTTGTGTGATGCCAACTGCGAATTATAAGTTCGGCATCAGCGCCGCTATAGACGCATATTTCTACCGAAGGCCAATCCGAAAATTGGAGACTAAATATCACCCATTCATGATGCGAATCGGAACCCTGCTGGGTTGAAAAGTTACCCTTGTACTTGAGCGCCTTTGACCGTTTCATGAAGGCGTTCCGTAAATCATCAATCAAATTGTCACGTTTCTTTTCTTTTGCCATTAATGGCTACCTTGAACCAGCCGGTACGACCCCGGCCGGACGATTGGAAGGAGCGTATCCGCAAGCGTGCCGAACAAAACCTGCGGGACGAGGCGTGAGGTACCGACGCGAAGAAGTTGCCGGGGTAGATGTAGGTGTTTCGAGAAGCCCCGGTTGAGCTTGCGGAAGACCTGGGCCAAGTCGTTGGGGTCCAGGCGGCGGGAGCAGGCGTTGCGGGTCGTGGGGTGGGTGACGAACAACGGCGACGTGGGATGAGGCGGCCGTGGGGTTTGCTGCCGGCGACGCACCAGGTAGCGGGCCACGGCGTCCAACCACCCTGTGAACCCCTTGACCCTCTATGTTTTGAATACGCGCAGGGCAGGGAGGATTACAGGTCCACGACAAGCCCGGCCAAACGGCCGGCCGTACAACTTTTGAAATGATTAACGCGGGACGCCTACTCGGCGTCGGCGGCCGCTTCCACCGGCTCCCCGGCTTCGGCTTCCGGCCCGGCGTCCTGGGCCGTCTCACCCTCGGGGGCTTCGTCTTCCTCGTCGCTCTCCAGCGGCGTGTCGCTGACGACCCAGAGCTTGACCTCGGTCTTCAGGTCCTTGTTGATCACGATCGGGATGTCGTACGAGTCGATCCGCTTGATCTGGTCGCCGATCCGCACGTGGCGGTCGTCGATCGCGAAGCCTTCGTCCCGCAGCGCCACGGCGATCTCGTGCTGCGACACGCCGCCGAACAGGACGCCGCTGTCGTTGCACGAACGCTCCAAAGTGAGCTCGAACCCGTCGAGCTTTTCGATCATCGCCTGCTGCTCCTTGGCCTGCTGCGCGAGACGCGCGGCTTCTTCCTTGCGGCGGGCGGCGAGCTGCTCGATCTTTTCGGGCGTCGGCGGCTCGCCGATGCCGTGCGGCAAGAGGTAGTTGCGGGCGAAGCCGGGCTTCACCTTTACGACATCGCCTACGATGCCCAGATTGTCCACGGTTTCCAGTAGCAGCAATTCAATCGTTTTCATACCAAGCTGTCCTTTCGGGGGTCCGGCACCGCCGGAAGAGAAAGTTAGGCGTCGGCCCACGCTGAAACCAGTCGCGGCGCTACACCAACGGAAAATTAACGCCCGGCCGACCCACGGCCCGCCGGGCAAACCCTTCGCTCAAAACGGGATATCGTCTTCTTCGATCGGCTGATGCGACGCCCCGCCGCCACCCCCCGAGGGGCCGCCCCCGCCAGACCGGTCGTCGTAGCCCCCGCCGTCATTACCGTAGCTCCGCCCACCGCCGCCGCCCTGGCTGCCGCCGTAGCTCCGGCCCCCACCCCCACCCCCATCGCCCCCGCCGCCCTTGCTGTCGCAAAAGTTCCACTGGTCGACGACGACCTTGAGCTTGGAGCGTTTCTGACCCGACTGCCGGTCTTCCCACTGCTCGAACCGCAGCTTGCCCTCGATCAGGATCGGCCGGCCCTTGCTGAAAAACCGCCCGATCGACTCGGCGCTCTTCCCGAACGCGGTGCAGTCGATGAAGTTCGGCCGATCGACCCACTCGCCCGACTGCTTGTCCTGGTAACGGTCGTTCACCGCGAGCCCCAGATCGACCACCGCCGTGTTGTTCGGCAGGTAACGCACCTCGGGGTCGCGGGTCAGGTTGCCCATCAGGATGACGCGGTTGAAGCTGCTGGCCATAGGTAAGCTCGGATTTCAGCGTAGGGCGCAGTAAAGGAGACAAAATACAGATCGGACCGCCGGACAATGTCGTCAACCCACCAGTAATCCCGCTGTATGTCCGAGAGTACCAAATCACTGCCGCGTGCTGGGCAGCGCGGAGGTTGCTCGGGCCGATCAGGCCTCGGCGTCTTGCAGGTTGGTCTCGACCGTAGAGGCCTCGGCATCCTTCCGGGCCGCGGCGATTTCGGTTTCGCCCATGTGGTCGGCCCGGGTCATCATCACTCGGATCACGTCTTCCGACAGGTTGCAGTCGCGTTCGATGTTCGCGATCTGGGTCGGGGCCGCTTTGAACAGCGTCAGCAGGTACGTGCCCCGCTTCTGCCCCTCGATCGGGTAGGAGAGCTTCCGCTCTTCCCACTTGCCGAGGGTAATCACCTCGGCCTCGACGCGGTCCAGCATCCCGCGGACGGTGTCGATCGCCGAGCCCAGCCCCGCGGAAACCGCGGACTGGCTCATCAGAAACATGCCTTCGTATAACTTGGGGGTCGAGTCGGCCACGGGGGGGGCTCCGGTATGGGGTGAGCGGGGCCCTGCCGGGTGACCCGCGTCCGGCCCCCGGAAAAGTCCGGGGGTAGAAAACAGCGTGTCGCCCCGCCCGGGATGCTCTCCACGGCCGGGGCGAATCGAAAAGTATAACTCAACCCGCTTCCCCTCGCCAGCCACGGGCCGGATTCCAAATACGTGGAGGCGGCGGGGTGGCCCGCCACTTTGTCGGGACCGCGACCGCGGCGGACCTCTGCTCCTGTGGCCCCGTTCACGCGCGGGAGGCCGGCGTCCGTTTTAAACCTAGCCGTCGCCGCGTCTCGTCCAAAGGCGAGCTTCGCTTCGTCTGCTCTCAGAGCCTGTCCGCCGACGCCCCCCGCGGCAGGCGATATAATATAATTGATGCTTCAAGCAATACCCGCGACGCCGATGACCCTCATGGTGATTCCGGGCCTACTTCGGTAGGGCCCCGGATCGTTTTTGTTTCTCCGCGATCGACCCTGCCCTGCCCCCCGGCAGGTTTTTTTGTTTTAATGCTCCGCCCCTTCTGCCCGGTTCGATGAGAAAGAAGAGCCCGCCGCCATGCCCGACTCCGCCCCGTCTGACGCCCGCCGGATCGAGATCTACGACACCACGCTCCGCGACGGCACGCAGGGCGTGGGGGTGTCGCTGACCCTGACCGACAAGCTCGCGATCACCACCCTGCTCGACGAACTGGGCGTAGACTACGTCGAGGGCGGCTACCCCCTGTCGAACCCCAAGGACGTGGCGTATTTCCAGGAGGTCCAGAAGCTCGAGCTCCGCCATGCCCGGGTGTGTGCGTTCGGGATGACCCGCCGCAAGGGCGTCGCGGCGCAGGACGACCCGGGGATGCAGGCGCTCGTGGGCTCGGGGGCGAAGGTGATCACCATCGTCGGCAAGACCTGGGACCTGCACGTCGACGAGGTCCTGCGGATCGAGCGCGGCGAAAACCTGGAGATGATCCGGGATTCGGTCGCGTTCTGCCGGGAGGCCGACGGGGTGGACGAGGTGTTCTACGACGCGGAGCATTTTTTCGACGGCTACCGGGCCAACCCGGTATACGCCCGGCTGACGCTCCAGGCGGCGATCGACGGGGGCGCGACGCGGCTGGTGCTCTGCGACACCAACGGCGGCTCGATGCCCGGGTGGATCGCAGAGGTGATGGGGGAGCTCCGGGCGAAGCTGGCGATCGACGCGGACACGTCCCCGGACTCCATGCCGAGTCTGGCGATCCACTGCCACAACGACGCGGGGTTGGCGGTGGCGAACTCGCAGGCCGCGGTCGCCGCCGGGGCGGTGCAGGTGCAGGGCACGATCAACGGGATCGGCGAGCGCTGCGGCAACGTGGACCTGCTCACGGTGATCGCCAACCTGAAGCTCAAGCTAGGCTACGACTGCCTGCTCCCGGGCACGGTCACCCGGCTGGCTGAGCTGTCCGAAAAAGTCTACGAGATCGCAGGGGTCACCCCCAACGCCGGCCAGCCTTACGTCGGCGACAATGCGTTCGCGCACAAGGGCGGGATGCACGTCCACGCGGTGCAGCGGATCGCACACAGCTACGAACACGTGCCGCCCGAGAGCGTGGGGAACCGGCGGCGGATCCTGGTGTCCGAGCTCTCGGGGCGGAGCAACATCACCGCGGCGCTGGGGAAGAAGTTCGGCGACGCGGTGACCGCCGAGGTCCAGAAAGAGCTGCTCACGCAGGTGCAGAACCTCGAGCACCGCGGGTACCAGTTCGAGCAGGCCGGGGCGAGCCTGGAGCTGTTGATGTACGGGGCGCTGGGCCGGCGGCCGTCGTTCTGGACCCGGGACCACTACCGCTGCGTGATCCTGGGCGTGCCCGGCGAGAAAACGCAGACCGAGGCGATCGTGAAGCTGACCATCGGCGGCAGGGTCGAGCACCGGGTCGCGGAGGGCGACGGCCCGGTCAACGCGCTCGACGCGGCGCTGCGCAAGAGCCTGCGGCCGCACTACCCGGCGGTCGATCGGCTGCACCTGACGGACTACGCAGTGCGGGTCGTGAACCCCACGGCCGAGTCCGCGGCGAAGGTCCGGGCGACCGCGGAGTTCGAGGCCCGCGCGGCCGACGGCAGCGTCCGGCGGTTCAGCACGATCGGCGTCGACGAAAATATCGTGGACGCGAGTTGGCAGGCACTCTCGGACGCGATCCAGTATCACCTGATCGAGACGACCGACAGCCCCGCCGAGGGGGCGTGAACCACCCGAGCCAGCAAGATAAGACGGGAGTCTGCCGAGCGGGCGGCGTCCGAGCAAGGCAATAAGGCACGATCCAGGGCCATCAACTGGCTTTTCTTATATTCACCAATTTTTGCACCGTTTTCCACTAAAAAATCAGCTATATCATCATGACCTTTTTGCAAAGCTTGCTCTAACAGGTGTCCACCCATCGCTGGATATTGAATTTACCGAGGCCTCGGCATGAACCAGCTTTTCTACCATTTCAGATCTTCCGTCTCTTGCTAAAAATGCAAAGGAGTATATTCGGAAGTATTGTCAAGATTTACATCTGCTCCTAGATTAATTAAGAGCGTGTACGAAAAGCCTTTTTTGTCCCTACGATCGGGCATGACACGGACGTCTTACCCCTCGGACCTGACCGACGAGCAGCGGAGGCTCATCGAGCCTTTGATCCCTCAAGCCCTGCCCGGCGGCCGGCCCCGCTCGGTCGAGATGCGGCGGGTGATCGACGCCATCCTCTACCTCAACCGATCCGGCAACTCGTGGCGGATGTTGCCTCGCGACTTCGGGCCGTGGCCCAGTGTGTATCACTACTTCCGTACCTTCCGAGACGACGGCACCTGGCAACGCATCCACGACCGATTACGAGCCAAGGTCCGCCGCAAGGTCGGCAAGAAGCCCACGCCCTCGGCCGGCTCGCTCGACAGCCAATCGGTAAAGACCCACGCCCCGCACAAGGGCGGAGCCACGGCTATGACGCGGGCAAGAATACCCTCGGCCGCAAGCGCTTCGTGATTGTCGACACGCTCGGCTTGATCTTGGGCGTCGTGGTCACCGGGGCCGACACGCCCGAACGCGACGGCGGCGAAGACGTGCTGATCGACATCAAGAGCTTGTATCACCGGCCCAAAAAGGTCTGGGCCGACGGCGGGTACTCAGGCGAAGACTTCGAGAAGACCGCCACGCGGTGGGGCCGGGAGATCGAGATCGTCAGTCGGAGCGACGACGCCAAAGGCTTCGAGGTCTTACCCAATCGGTGGATTGTCGAACGCACCTTCGGATGGCTGGGCAAGTATCGCCGGCTGAGCAAAGACTATGAGAGCCGCGTCGAGAGTAGCATCGCGATGATCTAGATCGCCATAACCAACCTTATGATTCACCGACTACAGCCAGGATGAAGGGCTTTTCGTACACGTTCTAACTCGACCTCGGCCCCGGGAAGGTTCGGGCCTTCGGGGTCGCGGAAGACCTGGTTGAACTGGTCGCGGCTGGTATAGGTGAAGCGCACGGTGGTGCCGTTCGGATAGGTGAGTAACGTCAACGCCTCGGTGTCGAGAAGCCCGTCTTCGGTGTAGGTGAAGGCCACGACGTTATCGTAACGCTCGCTTTGAGCGGTCAGCAGACGCGAAGCCTTGTCGTAGGCAAAAGAGTCGGTGTCGGTCGCGGCGTCAAACGGGGACGGACTTGCCCTGTAGAAAAGGCTCTCCCCGCCCCACATCCTGACGCATGAGCCGCACCAGCAAGTCACCACGGAAGGTGGCGGCGGTGGCCCTCCACGTCGGGGAACGGGCCTTCCCGGCCTACAGCCAACCCTCCTCGCCA
>JBCDDZ010000056.1:0-19791 GCA_039180025.1 Planctomycetota bacterium | reverse complement strand
CGAGACGCTACTGCGCGCGAGACGCTACTGCGCCGCGACCGGGTCGACGTGAACGCGCCGGCCGGACTGGAAGCGCACGACGCCGTCGATCTGGGCGTAGAGCGTGTAGTCGTTGCCAACGCCGACGTTCTTGCCGGCCTTGGCTTCCGGGGGGGCGACGTGGATGTAACCGGGCATGATGCCGATCTTGCAGCCCCCGGAAGTTAACGGTTGCTCTTTGGAGCCGGTGCCTGTTGCCTTGGGATTCCGGGGGCCGGGGGTGATGACGCCGGGGCAGTTGGGGCCGATGAGCCGAGTCTGGGGGTAGGCCTTGAGCGCGTCTTTGACCCGCATCATGTCGAGGACGGGGATGTGCTCGGTGATGCAGCAGATCAGTTCGATGCCGGCGTCGGCGGCCTCGAGGATGCCGTCGGCGGCGAAGGGCGGGGGCACGAAGATCATCGTCGCGGTCGCCCCGGTTTCGGCCACGGCCTCGGCGACGGTGTTAAACACCGGCAAGCCGTTAGCGTCTTGCTGCCCCCCTTTTCCGGGGGTGACGCCGCCGACCATTTGGGTGCCGTATTCGAGGCAGCCGGTGGTATGGAACTGGCCGGCCGAGCCGGTGATGCCTTGGCAGATGACTTTGGTGTCGGCGTGGACGAGGATGCTCATGGAGTGCTTCGGAGGGGGGGAAGGTCGGGTCAGGGCAAGCCGCCGTCGGCGGGAAGGTACTTTAACATTCTGACCGTCACGCGGGGGCCGCGGCGAGAAGGCATAAACTATGAAGATGGACGGACGCTGCGAATGGGCCCAGGGCGTGCGCTACACCGCGTACCACGACCAGGAATGGGGCGTGCCGTCACGCGACGAACGGCACCTCTTCGAGATGCTGATCCTGGAAGGCGCGCAGGCCGGGCTGAGCTGGTCGACGATCCTTAACAAGCGGGCCCACTACCGCAAAGTCTACGCCGGGTTCGACCCGCAAAAAGTCGCGCGGTTTACCCCGGCCAGGAAGCAACGGCTTCTGCAAGACCCCGGCATCGTGCGCAACCGGCTGAAGGTCGCCGCGTCGGTCGGCAACGCGAAGGCGTTTCTGGCGGTTCAGCAAGAGTTCGGCCGGTTTGCGGATTACCTGTGGGGGTTTGTCGATGGCCGGCCGGTGCAGAACAAGTTCCGCTCGCTGAAAGAAGTGCCGGCGAAGACAGAGGCCTCGGATGCGTTGTCGAAAGACCTCAAGCGGCGCGGGTTCAAGTTCGTCGGCTCGACGATCGTGTACGCGTATATGCAATCCGTGGGTATGGTGAACGACCACGTCGTCGGGTGCCCGCGGCACGAGGCGTGCGCGGCGTTGGGTCGGTCTTTCAAGCTGGGGGATGGCGACGCCAAGGCGTGAGGCGACGCAGCGTCGGCTCGCGTAAGGTCAGGGCCGACCAAATCAGCAACGCCACGACCACCGGAACCACGGGCGGGTCCCCGATGCGAACCAATGCCGCAACCGCCCCGCCGAGATAGCCGGTCAGCAGCACGCCGCCGAGGACCGCGGCCCGGGGGAAGATAAACACCGCCAGGCAGGCGAATTGTATCGCGGCAAGCCAAGGAATCATCGCCTCGGGGAAACCCAGCCGGCCGTGCAGTTCCTCAACGACGCGGGGCAAACCCGACAGTTTGACCGATGCCGAAGCGATAAACACGAACGCGACCAGCCCCGTACAGACCCGGCCGAGCGTCTACAGTCTTGAGGACTTCATGTCGGTTCTCCGAAAGTCGAGGCGAAAGCTTGAAGCCTTGGGGCGTCGCGGGGATTCAATACCCCGGCGGGAGGCGGTCGTCGTCCTCGTCGTCGAAGCCGTCGTCGTCGCCGCGGGGGGCGTCTTGCGGGTGTTCGCCGAACTCGACGGTGATGCGGGAGCGGATGCCGCCGCGGCCCTTCCAGTCGGTGACCACCTGCATCCAGACGGGTTCCATCGCCCGGGCCAGGTCGTCGGCGATCTTGCCGGTGACCGCCTCATAGAAAATGCCTTCGCTGCGGAAGCTCTGGTAGTAGAGCTTGAGCGACTTGAGTTCAACGCAGGCGTCGGCGGGGATGTATTGCAGGATCACGCTGCCGAAGTCGGGGTGCCCGGTCTTGGGGCAGACAGAGGTGAACTCGTCGGAAACGTGTTCGATCGTGAACGACCGCCCCGGGTTGGGGTTGTCGAAACATTCGAGAAGCTTGGGGTCGGGCATAGCAAAGGCGTTTCGGGTTTCGGGATCAGAGATTCAGTTCCCACCGGACCGGCGGCGGGATAGATAGTAGTTTATCGCAACGCGGCCGGAGGCCGGGGGAGGCGAAACCGGATACGCCCCGGGTCGATGCGAAGCGTACCCGGCACTCGGCTCGGTGCACGCGAGTAACTCGCCGGCACCGTTCGGCCGGCCCCCTTGGCGTCGCCCCTGCGAAAAACACGGCAGCCATCGGAAGCGCCAGGCGTTGATATGATAAAGCCATGGCCAAGCAGATCACGGAAGCGGAAGTACGCCAGGTGGCGAAGCTCGGGCGGCTGTCGCTGACCGATACGGAAGTAGCCCATTTCGCGAAACAACTCTCGGCCGTGGTGGGCTACGTGAGCCAACTCGATGAATTGGACTTGGAGGGTGTGCTGCCGCTGTATCAGCCCGGGGACGCGAAAGACGTGACCCGGGAAGATATCGAGCGGCCGGGGCTGAGCCCCGAAGCGGCGCTGGCTAACGCGCCGGCGGCGCGCGACGGTTTCTTCCAGGTGCCCAGGGTTTTGGGCGACGGGGCCGGGGCGTAAACGAAAAACCCGTCGAGGGCTGAGCCGCCGCACGGGCGGTGTCCGGCGCGGATGGATCAGGGCGGAACAGACGCAAGGCTAATGCAATAGGGAGAACGCGAACGATGAGTAGCAAGAATACACCGGTGCTGGGGATCGACCTGGGGGGAACCAACATCCAGTGCGGACTCATGGTGGACGGAGAGATCGTGGAGCGGGACAGCACCAAAACCCGCGCGGCGGAAGGGGCCGAGGCGGTCATCGAACGTATCGCGAAGCTTTGCGACGACGTTGCCAAAGCCGCCGGGGTCAAGCGCAGCGAGGTGGGCGCGGCGGGGATTGGGGCCCCGGGGGCGGTCGATATCAAGAAGGGCGTGGTCCTACGCGCGGTAAACCTGGGCTGGGACGACTACCCGCTGGGCAAGGTGCTCGAGAAGGCGCTGGACCTGCCGGTCGTGGTGGACAACGATGTGAACGTCGGGGCGTGGGGTGAGCATCAGGCCGGCGCAGGCAAGGGGTACGCGGACCTGTTCGCGATCTTCGTGGGGACCGGGATCGGGGGCGGCCTGGTGCTGAATAACCAGATTTTTCACGGCGTCAACCACACCGCCGGGGAGGTGGGACACACGCTGATCCGGGCCGACGCCGGGCTCGGCGGGCGGACCGCGGAAGACCTGGCCAGCCGCAGCAACATGGTCCACCTGCTCCGCCGCCTGATCGAGGGCGGGCGGAAGTCGGTCATTACCGAACTGGTCGACGGGGACCTGTCCCGGGTCCGATCGAAGATCCTCGGCCAGGCCCTCAAAAAAGAGGACCCGCTCACGGTGGAGGTGGTGCAACAGGCGGCGACCTACGTGGGGGTGACGATCGCGAACGTCGTGACGCTGCTGAGCCTGCCGTGTGTCGTGGTCGGCGGCGGCGCCACCGAAGCGCTGGGCAAGACATGGATGAAATGGGTGCGGGAGGCCTTCGATGCGCACGTGTTCCCCGCGGAACTGCGGTCGTGCAAGGTCGTCGCGAGCGAGTTGGAGGACGACGCGGGGCCGCTGGGGGCGGCGATGCTCGCGGCGGAGACGCTCTGAGCCGGCCGACCCGCGGGGCTTACCCCAGAGCAAAAAGTTAATTTAGGGTGTAACGAGGCTTGCCTTGCCGGGAGGCATAGACTAAAAAGTAATGAATAGTCGCTCCAAGCGGCGATACCGTAGATATACCAATGCTTTCTCCCCTCCGCCCCGTTGTCGCTTCTGCGGCAGCGGGGTTTGTTGTTAGAGGTGTACCGGAGAAAACACCGGATTTACTCGCATTTTTGAATGATTGAGAATGTGAAGATCGCGGGCACCCGAGTATTAACTTGCGGTGTTTATGCAGCCGCGGTGAGCGGGCAGTGGAATCCGCAACGACCGGACAAAAACGAGGCGGATTATCGGTCCCGCCGCGTGGCCGCCTGATGACCAAAACCGATACGTCAACAGGCGTTACGCGATCGGCTCGGCCGAGTCAGGGCGAGAGATTTTCGGAATAGGCCGGCTGGCGGACGGTCGTCACGAGCAGGTGGTTGGACCCGCGGTAGGCGTGGATCCGGCCCGAGACGATGAAAACCGCCTGATCCCCGCGCTCAATCACGGTGTCTTCCATCAGTTCCAGCAGCTTATTGGGCATGATCCGCATGGGGGGCTCGGCGGCGGCGGGGTCTTCGCCGTCGGCCTCGAAAGCGAAGAGCACGTTGGTGAGCCCCCCCGCGGTGATGCCGCGGACCAGACGACCGGCCCGGTGGACGAGGTACTCGCCTTCGCGGCGGAGCTTCTGGGTCTTCTCGTTGTCGGGGTTGATCCCCTGCAACGCGTCATCAAGGGCCTGGTCCGCCGCGGCGATCACGGGACTGGTGTCGGGCCGAGCGGGGGCGGCTTCGCGCTGCTCCAGCAGATCGTCGAGCAGGTCGATCGGGTCGGCCGGTCCGGCGGCGTCGAAAGTGCCGGGGGTTTCGAATCCGCCCGGGGAGTTGGGGTTTCCGGGGAGGCCGGCGTCGGCAAAGGGGTCGCCCGGGGGAGTGTCGGCCGGGCCATCGGCGGCGTTCTGCTGGGCCGCGGCGGCCTCGGCCGGGAGCGTCCGGGTGCCCGCGATCGAGGTGGGCAGCAGGTAGTTCACCCCGCGGTAGGTATGGACCTGCCCGGTGAGCGTAAAGGCCAGATCGTCCCGGCGGAGCTGATCCATCGTGTCCTGCATCGACGCGAGACGCTGGCAGAGCTGAACGATCATCGGGCGCAGGTCCGCCTGCCCGGGCACGGTATCGAAGGCGAAAACCCAGTAGCCCGCGTCTTCGACCAGCAGCAGTTGGCCGGGGCGTTCGACGATAAATTCGCCTTCCCGGCGCAGCCGAGGCAACGGCTGGCCGGGCAGTACCCCCACGACCGCCGGGTCAAGATCGACCACCGTGGCGGGCACGCCGACGCGCGACGGGATCGTTTCCACCGGGGACCGGCTCTGCTGGGGGACGATCGGGTCGGTCGCACGCTCGCGGATCAGGTCGTCGATGATCTCGCGGGGAGAAGACGCCCCGGCGTCCACCGTTTCCTCAAGGTCGTTCTGCGCGGCGGCGGGTACGGGGGAGACGGCCAGCCGCAGGGCGGCCGCCGCGACCACCAGGCAGAAAACACGCGGATAAACGGGGGCACACCTTTTCATGATTGACCTTGGCCGTGGGGGAGGGCGGGCACCGGGGACGTACGGGCCGGGGCACCGGAGGGGGGGCGGAATCAGTTACCGACGGCGGCAGGAACACCCTTGGGCGCAGGGCCGATCGGACGGGGCGTCGCGTCGGGATCGACCCGCCACGCGCGGACCCGGTCGGCGGACCAGCCGAACCCGGGCTGGTAGTCGAGGTAGACCGTCGAGAGCCGGCGGCCGGTCGTACTGGGGCGGACCAGGTCGACCTGCCCGTCCCCGGCGCGGATGCGGATGGCCCGGACTTCGAGGGTGGGGAAGTCGCCGAGGCGTTCGGGCTGGGGCAGCGGCGGCGCGTCGGGGTCGGGGGGGATCGGCTTGCCGTCTTCATTAAACGCCACCGCCGGGACCTCCGGGGGGATCACCGCGTCGCTGCCGAGTTCGCGGGTGATCAGGGCGTAGGTGGTCGCCCGGGAATTTTCGGGCAGGCGGAGTTCATAGGGGCTGTCCAGCGGTTCGTGGCGGAGCGACTTCTGGATCGCGACCACTTGGATCTGCTGCACGTCTTTGGAGTTGGGATTGTTAAACGCCCAGTCGCCGTTTTCCGGGGGGATGTTGATATAGGTCGGCAGAAACGTCCGCGAAGAACAGGCTGAGAGGGCAAGGATGCCCGGCACGATGAGCACAGCGAGGAGTCGAAGCATGTTGATCTTCCCTGATCGTGTAGCGAAACCCGAGCGAGGCCAAGTCTTCCGAATTGTATCACGCGCGGCGACGGACCGGGCCGCGATTCGAAACACACCGGAGTCTAACCTTCGGCGTGGGGGTCGCGGATCGTACCCCCCCACCACGGCCGCGTCCCACTCACCAGCCCGTCACCCGAACCGGCTCACTCCACCGTGACGGACTTCGCGAGGTTGCGGGGCTTGTCCACGTCGTGGCCGCGCAGGACCGCGGCGTGGTAGGCGAGAAGCTGGAGCGGCACCACGGTGAGCATCGGCTGCAGCGCCTCGGCCAGGTGCGGGACGCGGAAAATAAAGTCGGCGTACTTCTCGATCTGCGTGTCGCCCTCGGTCGCGACGGCGAGGATCCGGCCGCCGCGGGCCTTGACCTCTTCGATATTGGAAATGACTTTGTCATATTGCGAGCCCTGCGTCGCGACGAAGACCACGGGCATGCCCTGGTCGATCAGGGCGATCGGGCCGTGCTTCATCTCGGCGGCGGGCATGCCCTCGGCGTGGATGTAGCTGATTTCCTTGAGCTTCAGCGCCCCCTCCAGGGCCACCGGGTACGAGTAGCCGCGGCCCAGAAATAGCCAGTTGTCGCGATCAACGACCTTGGCGACCGCGTCGCGGATCATGTCCGACTGCTTCACGATCGTCGCGATGTGGTCGGGTACCTGTTCGAGCTGACGCAGGTAGTCCGCGGTGGCTTCGGGAGAAAGGAACCGGCGGCGCCCGGCGTAGAGCGCCATCATCGTCAGCACCGCGACCTGCCCGACAAAGGCCTTGGTCGACGCGACCCCGATCTCGGGCCCGACCCGGAGGTAGACCCCGGCGTCGGTGTCGCGGGACATCGTCGAGCCCACGACGTTCACCGCGCCCAGCGCGAGGGCGCCGCGATCCTTGGCTTCGTGCAAGGCGGCGAGGGTGTCGGCGGTCTCGCCGGACTGGCTGATCGAGATGATCACGCTGCCCTCTTCGATGATCGGGTTGCGGTAGCGGAACTCGCTGGCGTAGTGGGCGACCGAGGGCATCTTGGCGAGGTCTTCGAACAGGTACTCGCCGATGAGCCCGGCGTGGTACGCGGTGCCCTGCGCGCTGAGGATGATGCGGCGGGCACGGACCATCTCGCGGGACAGGCTCGCGAGCCCGCCCAGCACGATCTTGCCGTCGCGGGTGTCGATCCGGCCGCGGAGGCAGGTCCGGATCGACTCGGGCTGCTCCATGATCTCTTTGAGCATGTAGTGCTCGTAGCCGCCGAGCTCGATCTCCTGCAGGTCGATCTCGAGGTCCGAGACCTCCTGGCGGACGACCTGGTTGTCGATCGTGGTGGTGCGGAAGTCGACCGCCCACGGCTTGCCGGTGGCCTGCGCCGCGGCGATATCGATCCCCGCGTCCTTACCCCAGCCGTCCACGGGGCCGGCACAGAGGCGGGCGACCTGGTAGTCGTCGAGGGTGATGGCCTGCGTGGTATGGGCGACGATCGCCGAGGGGTCCGACGCCACGATGTAGGCGTTCTCGGCCACGCCGATCATCAGCGGGCTGCCCTTGCGGGCGGCGACCAGCGTGTGCGGCTCGCGGGTACAGGTCACCGCGATGGCGTAGGCCCCGGTTACCTCACGCAGCGCCGTCTGCACCGCCGTCTCCAGCCCCCCGGAAACGGATGGTCCGTCAGCGGTGGCCCCGGACATTTCGCCCCTAGAAGACCGGCCAGCGCTTTCCCCTTCCGGGGGGTCGGCGTCGGACTCGGAAACGTAGAGTTCGGCGATGAGCTTGGCCAGCACCTCGGTATCGGTTTCGCTGGTGAAGGTGTGGCCCTTCCCTTCGAGGTAGGTGCGCAGCGCCCGGTAGTTCTCGATGATGCCGTTGTGGACCAGGCTGATCGTGTGGCCGCCGCGGGTCGTGCCGACGTGGGGGTGGGCGTTGGCTTCGGACGGGCTGCCGTGGGTCGCCCAGCGGGTGTGCGCGATGCCAAGCGTGCCGCGGTACCGGTCGGGCTCGGCGTTCACGAGGTCCTCCAGGACGCTGACCCGGCCGACGCTCCGAGCGGTCTGGACGCCTTGGGGGGTGGTGACGGCCAGTCCCGCCGAGTCGTAGCCGCGGTACTCGAGGCGTTTAAGGCCTTCGATGAGCAGAGGGGAGGCTTGCTTGTTGCCGACGTAAGCGACGATGCCACACATAAGCGGGACTCCTGAAGACCGCGGACGCGGCGAGAGGATCGGGGTATCGATAAAAGACTGTGATCGAGGATCGGCAAGCCAACGGGCCGACGCCTGAAGTTTGCCACGATTATAGGTTGCGGCGCGTTTCCCAACGGGGTTGATGCGACGCGGCGGCGAGGGTGAGTCCGTTTGTGCCGTCTGGACGGGCCGGGACGTGGTGAACGGCATCGACCGGGGCGAGCGGGTCGCTGGGCAGGGTCAGCTCCCAGAAGCCCTGGCCCAGCGGGTATTTCTCGCTGGTCATACAGGGCGACCCGGCGTTGAGACACTCGAACGCCGGGCGCGACCGCTCGTGATTGCCCGAACCGGCCCGGGGCTCGCGCCTGGCCGACTCGGGCGGCGGAGTCCCGCCCGCATCAGGCAACGAGGGTTCGGCCAAGCCCGACCCGCCGCCGGACGGCATCACGTGCCAGGGCTTGTGGATATGGCCGTGGACATAAAGCACCCGTCCCCGGCAGACGGCGAGCTCACGCTTGAGCGGCTCGGCCTCTTTCAGGTCGTGCGACCACGCACTCGGGACCCGCGGCGGCAGCGAGCAGGGGTAATGGCACAGGACCACCAACGCCTCGTCCGCGGGCACCGCCCGTATCGTGCGGACCGCGGCTTCGAACTGCGTCCGCCCCAGCGCCCCGCGGCTGAACACCCGGTTGGGCACCGCGGAATCCAGGGCCAGGAGCGTCCACCCCGGGGCGAGCGTTTGGGTGTGCGGGAAGGCCGCGGGCATCACCGAAGCCAGCAGCGTCTCGATCCGCTTGACCCGCCGGCTCTTGAAGGTGTACCGGTCGTGGTTGCCGGGGACCAGCACCCCGCCCCGGGGGGCCGATTCGACCAGAGGGGCGACCACCTCACGCAGGTCGTCGAACTCGCTTTCGAGCGAAGACGTGCTAACGTCGCCGGAGAAAAGCACCAGCTCCGGCTCGAGCGAGCGGGCGTGCTCGACCAGCGCGGGCAGCAGCGTGTGGTTGAAGCGGTGGCGGCGGTTAAGCCAAAGGTTGGAATGCGCCAGCGCCCGACGGCTGACAAGCCGACGCGGGTGCACGTGGAGGGTAAACAGGTGGACGTCGCCGATGACTACGAGCTTCATAGGCGAGAGTTTAGGGCGGATCGCAACACGAGCCACCACCGGGGCGATCTTCTCGTCGCACCCGCTACCCGCCGCGCGTCCAGGCGTTAGACCATCTCCTACGATCACGCCCTTGGGGCCCGCAGGCGGACCGGCTCAAAATGAAACGCGGGCCAAGCCCTCGCGGGGCAGAGCGTTTTCGAGCGCAGACCATTCGAAGCGGGAGAAGTTCAGGCGGTAGCCGACACCGTGAAGGAACAGGCCCAGGCCGGTGTCGAACGGGTCCATCGGCATGAGCAGCAGCGTCTGGCCGTCGAGTTCGATCTGCCCCACCCGGCCGACGCGGAGCATGCGGAGGGTGTGGACGGTTTCGCCGTCGGCGGCGAAGCCGGGAACCTTGAAGTCGAAGTCGCTGATGATGCCGCTAGATCGGACACTCACCTGTTCCGCGGGCGGATCGGACTCGGCGAGGCGGGCGATCGAGAAATTGAGCAGGTGGTAGGGGCCGTTCCAGAAACTGCGGCCGTAGTTGATGTGCTCGCCGTTCTCGCGTGAGCGCAGGACGCTGACGGTCAGGGCATGGGGCCAGTCGGGGTCGGGGTTGCCGTTGGGTTCGATCGTAAACTCGGCGTGGAGGAGGAAGTCGCGGACCGGCTCGGCGGCGTCGAGGATGGTATGGGTGAAGTGCCCGGGCGGCGATTCCGCTTTGAAGGGTCGGTTGGCCTGAACCGGTTGGGTGAGCCGGGGGGCGCGGCGGCCTTTATTAAGGAAGCCCGGGCGGGGGGTCAGCTCGGGGTTAAGCGGCCGCTGGGCACGGAAGTCTTTGAGCAGATCGGTGGGCCGGGGCATGGGCCCCAGAGAGGGTTGGGGGTGGAGGGCGAACCATTCGCGGGTTTGCTCAAGGTCAAACCCCAGGGTGGTCAAGCCGTGTGGCCGCTGGGCGAGCGCTTCCCGGAGCCGATCCCAATCGCCAAGCGCGAGCGCGGCGAGGCAGGCTTCGCTGGGTTGGATCCCCAAGGGCTGATCGATGCTTATGTAAGGAAGGCCGCCGACAAGCTGGGCCGCGTCCTGCCAGCGGAGATGCTGAAGGAGGATGCGGAAGGTCAACACTTCGGAGTGCAGGTCGGGGCGGTAGCCGAGTTCGACCGCCCGGCAGAGGGCGGCGGCGGCGATGGCTGGCTGGTGGCGATCGACCGCGGTAGACGCGGCGACGAGGTACCGGTCCCAGCGGGGATCACGCGGGCCCTGCGCGAGATGCGTACGGTAGGTCCAGTGCGTATCACGGGTCTTGAATCCGATTTGGCCGGGCCAGACGCTGATTTCGCGTGTGCCCCGGCCCGGGGTGAGCAGCCGGAGGCGTTGACGGGGCGGGGCCTCGCCCCCGGGGCCGGGGCTACGCAGGTCGCGGAGGCCGGCGATACCGGTCACGGGCTGGTTGTCCAAAAGCACCACCACTTCGCCGATCCGGACGCCTTTGGCCTCGGCCTGGGTGCCGGGGTTCACGTCAAACACCACGGGCCCCATCGGGGGCCACAGCTCGCCGCGATGGTTTTCCCAGTCCCCGAGGGTTTTCAGTAACCGGTCGGTCCGGCGGTCGAGTGCGTCCGGCGCGAGGTCGGTCTCGAACCATTGGCGGGGGTCGGTATACCCGTCGACAGGCGGCGCTGCCCCTGCCGCCCCTTCGGCCGGTTGGAGCGGCGGAGCCTGGGCCACCGCGGGCGTCTGAACAGAAGCCCACCAACAAGCGAGCAGCGTGCAGGCGAAGGCCAGGGCGGATCGGCTAAACGGTGGAGGGCAGAGGGGCATGATTCAGACTCCGCAGTCGGCGTAGGCCTTGGATTCTTCGGGTAGCGCCTCGGCGTGGTCGACGCCGGGGCGGTCCTGCTGATAGTACTCGCGGAGCACGGCCCGCCAGTCTTCGGTGGATTTCACTTTGATAAACGCGGATTTGATCGCGGCGGCGTCGGGGTGGTGGCGAGAGAACTTGATGCCGAACTTCCGCATCATGCGGGACGCGGCGGCTTCGCCGTGGAGGCGTACCGAAAGGTCGAAGTGTTCGAAGAGGACGTCGCGCTGCTGGTGGACGGTCGGGGGCGACGCGCTGCGGCCGGCCATCAGGGCGCGGGCCTGGGCGAAGATCCAAGGGTTGCCGATGCAGCCGCGGGCGACGCTGACCCAGTCGACGCCGGTCTGCTCGATCATGCGGAAGATGTCGCCGGCGGTCCAGATGTCGCCGGAGCCGCCCAGGACGAAACGCGGGTGGGCGGCCGGGGCGTTTCCGGCGGGTGCCTCGTGGACCGCTGATGCGGGGGGAAGGCCAGACTCGAGATACGGTCCGGGGGTCGATGAAACCGGGTCGGGGGCCGGCGTGCGGAACCGGCCGAGGCGGTACCGGCGGGCGATGGTTTCGAGCGCGTCCCACTGGCCGGGGCCGACGTATTTTTGCTGCACGGTGCGGCAGTGGACGGTGGCCCCGGCGTAGCCCAGGTCGAACGCGGCCTCGAACACGCGGTGGAAGTTTTCTTCCATGGCGGGGGTGTCGTCGTAGGCCCGGCGGAGCTTGGTGGTCAGGGGGAAGCCGGCGGGCACGGCGGCTTTAACGGCCTGGAGGATGGCGATCGCTTCGTCGGGGACGCTGAGCAGATGGCCGCCGCGGCACTTCTTTTTGATCTTTTTGACCGGGCAGGCGAGGTTGACGTCAACCACGTCGTAGCCGAGCGCGACGAGGATCTTCGCCCCGGCGGCGATGTCGTCGGGGTGGCTGCCCATCAACTGGCCGCAGAGGGGGTGGTCGCCTTCGGGGATCTCGGCGGCGCGGAGACCCTTCCCGCCCGCAGTGAGGAAGCGGTCGAGCATGGCCTCGGTGATGCAGTACGGACAGCCGTGCTGCCGGGCGACCATCCGCATGGCCGCGTCCGAATAGCCGGCGAGGCCCGCCTGATAGAACGGGGCGTCGATCTGGAGGGTGGGGCCCAGTGGGAGCATGCCGAAACAATCTTCCGCCGACATCAGAAAGGTCGGTCCGGCGGCGGCCGGCACCGTTGGTGCAACGATTTTAAGGCGGCGGGCGGATCGGGGCAACGAAACGCCACGTCGACCGGGAGTCCGCCTTTGCCTCGGACGGTTCGGCCCGGCGGGGGTGGCCCCTCGATGGGCGACGCATGGTTTGCCAGGTTGAGCCGATCGCCATCCAGCGCGGGAAGTCTGGGTTGTCAAAGAGCGGGCGTGCTTCGGTTCCGACCCGGACGCGATGGCGGGCGTCGGTTTCGGACCCTGCTGGAAGCTCACCCCCGACCACACCCGCACGGCTCGACCCCGAGAGTTTCCGACAAGGTGGTATCTCGGGCATCGCCACGTCCGCACGGCTTACGCAGCCCCGTTCGCCCGGTTCTCGAACGCATCGTCCTTGCCCGGCACCACGCGTCCGCACCCCGAGGTCCGGCTATACAGCGGCCCACGCGTCATCTCCGTGCGCACGCCACACGCCTCGGTACTTGTGGTGGGAACGTTATCTCTCGCGGGGTGTTTAAGATAAAAATCTTTTCACCGTTTTTTCGTTTCGAGCGTTTTCCGTATCCACTTTCCGTATCCGCAAGCGTCGAAGTCGTTGCGGTATTCGCTTGGCGTGATGGTGCATAGCCACTGGGCCAACGACTCGCTGATCGCGTCGAAGGGCGGGGACGTCCCTTGCGCAGCCACGCCTTGACCTTGCTCCACAGCTTCTCGATCGGGTTCAAGTCCGGCGAATACGGCGGTAAGAACCATACCGACGGGTCGGCGCGCTCGATCGCGACGATCACCGCCGCCGACTTGTGGCTGCCGAGGTTGTCCATCACCACCACGTCGCCCGGCCGCCATACCGGGGCCCGACAGGACCCGGCGTAGTCCGTGAAGACCCCGCCGTTCATCAGCCCATCGACGACGCCACTCCACTCTCGACTACCTCAGCCCCGAGTCCTACGAGGCCAGCACGAACCGATTCAACTCGACCCGACGCGCCCACGATTCTTAGGGAAGGCCATTTTTGCCTGACCGACCTTGAGACCGCCGTTCACCTTCCGCCCACGTCGATCGCTGTGGGCCGGGACCTATTCCCGATTGACGGCCTGGGCGTGAGCCATGCCCGCCGCGAGGTGGACCGCGATCGCGCGGAGTTTATTGATAATCTCTTCCGGGGGGTAACGCTTACGAGCCACGTTCTGACTTTTCCTGAATGCGTCTGTGGCCACGCGATTTTGCATCAGCCATGGACTGGTTTTCAGGGGGCAGGTCGGGAACATTGGATGTGGTAGCGGGGAGGTCGGTCTTCGTGGTGAACGGGTTTTTACGACCCATTCTTTGGACCGGGATAAGTACCAGGAAAATCAATTGATCCAACCGGCCAAAGGCACGACACCGTAGATGACAAGTAACACCGTAAGACTAACCATAGGTAGTCCCAACACGAGGCTAATCACTTTTGGAACGAGATTGCGACGTTTGGGCCAGAGTATCGCAAGTCCTGAAATGGTTGAGATCGGGCCGAGGAAACTTACAATAAAAAGCGTGAGCGAGGGGATCGACAGCTGGCCGAGACTGGCAACGGCCGATAGATCACCTAGCTGGAAAAATACGAAGCCGACAAGCAAGCAGAGAAACGCCGTGCCCGCCACCGCGAAGTATGTGAGAGGTGTTAAGGCCAAAGGAGACGAAACCGTAAGCCTCTCTGTCGCCTTGCGCCTTGGAAAGAACCGGAAAAACAGTGCGCACGGAAATAACATCAATGCAAGCACGGAAGCGGCAAGGCCCGTAAATAGTATGGTGAGTTGCAATCCATAAGACCATACAGAAACACGTTTGTAGCTCTCGCCATCGGACCAGTAGACGGTCCCATTGATCTCTGCGGTTGCGCCACTGGCTACAGGCAGGCCATCCATTCGGTAGAGATGTTCGTCAACTCGACTCCAGGTGGTTGGCGGTCCAAACCAGAGCGGATCGACACGTAATCCTTGCGATACCGACGTCAATCGACGAGCTTGTAGGAGAGCAAACAGCCAAGTTCGCTGTGCGCCGTCGTGAGAATAATTGACATACAAGCCGGCCAAATCCGGCGGCGCGGGTTCGATGGACTTCGGGTCTTCGGGTTGAACGGAGTGGCGATTCATCTCATCGTTCAAAACATTTCGCAGGCGATTGACAACACGGTCAGCCGCGGTGTCGACAAGTAAGACATACCCCATCGAGCCGGAGGGGTCGTACGCGAGGGTGGCTCGGAAGCCTTCCGTCTTGCCCCAGTGAGCGCGTAATACATGGTTGTTGGCCACGTAAGCAAAAGTACCTAAGCCGTAACTACCCCGCCCGCCACCCGCGTCGGCCAGCAGACCGGTTTCGCCTCGCTCGAGCCGTTCGACGCTAAATGGAGCGAGGAAATCTCCTCCATCTTCCAATAGCATCTCAACGACTTTCGCTAAATCAGGTGCAGTGGTTAGCGCGCTGCCCGCGGGTCGAACGGGCATGTGCCATGGCTCGGCCAGGGTTTTGCCGTCCGCGAGAAAACTCGGCGGGGATTCGGCCTCAAATGTCGTGTCGGCCATACCGAGGGGTTCGAGCACTTCACGGCGCATCAGCGCGTCAAAATCCTCATCCCACGCTTGCTCAACCATTGCGGCAGCAAGGGTGTAGCCGGGATTGGAGTACGAGTAGTGCAGCCCCGGTCGCCAGCGTAAGGCAAACGGCTCCCGCTGGACGACGTAATCGGATGGATCGAGTCCAGGTGTGCTGGCGGCGTACTCGGCCGGACTACTTCCCGCCAAACCGCTTGTGTGTTCCAGCAAATGAGCCAGCGTCACCTCGTCCGCCCCTTCACCCGAGATCACTCCTGGCAGGTGTTTGAGTACGGGGTCATTCAACGAAAGTACCCCCGCCTCCTGCGCCCTTAACACGAGTAACGCTGTGAGTAATTTGCTTACCGAGCCGGCGCGGTATAGGCGCTCTGGATCGCCCAGTGGTCTGCCCGCGTGGCCTGCACGGATCACCACCGCCGCCGCCTGATGAATCGGCGTCTCGGTCGTGATTTGCCGCAGCGTGTGCTCGATCTGGTCATCGGCGAACTCCACGAGGGCGGAATTTATCAGCTTGGACGCGCTACTCCATTTATCTAATTCGGCAGAAAGGTTGGCCAGCACGACTACCGTCGTCTCGGACTCGGGCAACCATGCGGCGCTGCTACTGAAGCCCGGCACATCGCCGCCGTGCCCCCACGCCTCGATCCCGGACTCACGGCCGATGGGGTGGCAGTGAAAGCCGTAAAAAAAAACGCCGTCGCCGGTGTCTTGGAAGTCGGTGAGCTCTGCCCGGCCTTGGTCTGACAACAGATTGCCGCCGAAGATGGCTTGGATAAAGGTGGCGGTGTCCGCCGCGGTGCCGGTCATCTCACCGGCGGCACCGGTCCAGCTGGCGCTCCAGTCGGTGGCATCGAACCAACGGTGGTTGTCGTCGCCGCCGTAGCCCACGGGATCTTGGGTTTTGCCGTAGCGGTAGCCGCGGACGGTGGGTGGCTCGTCGAAGCCGGTGTCCTCTAAGCCGAGTGGTACGAGGAATCGCTTGCGGACATGCTCCCGCCACGTCTGGCCGGTCGCTTCCAGGATCGCTAGGCTAAGCAGGATCGAGTTCGTGTTGCTGTAGGCCCACTGTTCGCCCGGCTCGAAGCGCGGCCCTGGCTCAAATGCCGCCTCTAACAATTCCGCGGCATCCCATTGCTTGGAGGGGTCCGCGGCCAGTCGTTCGTGGAATGGCATCTGACGGATCGCATCGTCCAAGCCGCTGGTGTGTCGGCCGAGCATCCGTAAAGTGATCCGCTCTCCATTCGGGACCCCCGAGACATATATACCAATCGGCTCATCCAAGTCCAGCACACCCTCGTCCACCAACTGCAGCACCACGCCGGCGAGATATAGTTTGGTCACACTACCCAACCGCATCTTGGCGTCCGCGGGCATCGGTTGCTGATCATCGTCCCCAGTAAAACCAAACGCCCGGCTGGACACCAGGTCTTGCGATTTCATGGCGAGCACTGCCCCGGTTGCGTCTAGACCTACTAGCGCGTCATCGACGCGGTCTGCAGCCGATTGACTGATCTCGTCGGCGACCGACTCCATCGCCAGCAACGCGACGCACACACCTACAAGCCAAACCATGCGAAGATGCATTTTTTCTACGTAGCCCGGTAAAGAAAAGGGGTGGCCTTGGAACCGATATCTCAACGGACTCCCCCGTCCCACCATTCGTTGGTGGGTGTGTCACCCTCGTAGAGATCGCCTAATCGGGCGTCCACAAATGCGTCTTGGGGGTGTGGCTCGAATCGGACCGATTCATTGCTGGCCCGCCCGTCGGCCCACGAGACATTAGCGCTCTCTTGCGCGTGTCGACCGTGGACGGTGGGGTCCATAGAGTCCGGGCTCGACCCGCTGCGACGTGGATTCGTATCGTTGACCGGCGGCTGCATCTCAAATTCAAACGAAAAAACCACGTTGCCTGCGTAATTCGGATCAAATTTCCCGGCATCGGCGAACATGATGGTTTGCGACGGCATACGTATTTGGCTTAGCCGAAACGCGTTCCAACGGATGCCGCCAAATGGCGGGTCGGGCGTGGTCACCCCGAGCATCCGGCCGTTGTAGGCGTAATCGATCTCGGGCAGTTCATACGGTAGCCCCGCCCGGACATCTTGAACGTAGTCCACGGGCGGATCCCAGGTCGGACAGCCGCCGATTTGCTCGGCGTCGCTCAAGTATGGGCCGAGCATGCTTTGAGCGAACACCTCATCAAAGTCGGCACCGACAATCTCGGCTCGACACCAATTGCGATTGATGCTGCCGGGCGTTTGACCCTGCCAACTGTGTGGGGGGAGCTGTTCGTCGTAGTCATTGGCGTAGGTGTGCGCGGCGAGGCCGATCTGCCGCAGGTTGGAGAGACAAGCCGCCGACCGCGCCGCCTCCCGAGCCGACCCGAGTACCGGGAGCAGGATACCGATCAGCAGCGCGATGATACTGATGACGACGAGTAGCTCGATCAAGGTAAACGCGCTTTGCTTTTTTACACGCATGTCATCAATTCAACGGCTGATTTCTAAAAATAGAGCCAAGGTCGGCTTACCCATCCTGGCTCCATAAAGGTTGCGATGAAGCTGCAGCCAGAAGTCAGGCGTTGATCGACTCGGTTTCGCGAATCAGCCCCCTGCTCTCTCGCCTGCGTCGATTAAGCGTGATCAGGCTCAGCGCTAGTATCGCGGTGGCCGTGGTGGGCTCGGGGATGACCGTGCCCGAACGGTTGAGTAAGACCCGGACGTTACTCGCAAACGGCGTGGTATCAATGCCGTCAACATCGAACGCGAAACCGAGTCCGTCGAACGTCAATGTGCCGCCGACGTCAAAGCCGAGAAGCGTACTCGGCGACCCAAACCCCGCGCCTGTGGCGTTGACCGCGACATCGGCAGCAAAAGCGATTGAAATCAGTTCGCCGTCCTGGAACGTCAGGCCGTCGCCGGTGAGGTTGCTCGGCGTGATCGTAACGATGTTGGCAAACTCATTGTTGTTCGACCGGCCGTCCGGCGAAGCAAAATCGCCGTTCTGAAAACTCGGGTCTCGGTTCTGCGATTGGAATTCGCTGCCGTCGAGTGTCAGCGTAATTTCGTTGACGCCGATGGTTTCCGTACCCACGCCCGTCAGGCTGTTTTCGTCGTAATCGATCGTTCCGATGTCGAACAGGTTGAAGTCGTCGTCCTCGGTGAAGCCGTCCACGAAAGTCGCACCTGCGGGCGGCAAGCCGGTGACGGGGTCGCGTTGCTGCAGCGGGCCGACGCTTTCGAACGTCCCGGGGCCGCTGGGGAACAGCGGGTCGGGGAACTCCAGACCGAAAACGTAGGGCTCGACCGCCACGACGAAAACATTCTCAGAAACCAGCGGATTCACAAACACGGGGTAGTCGAAGAAATTCGAGGCGGTCGGATCGCTGTTGATTTGCGCCGGCGTGGTGCCGCCTTCTTGATTGAGGTTGACGACCGCAAAGAAGCCTTCGGCGTCGTCGCCGCTGAGGCTGATCGACCCGGCCGAGGCCGAGGCACCGAGACAGAGAACGCCAGCCATATAGCCCGAGTTATGTAAATTTATTGATTTCATTTTTAAAACGCCTGAGGTCCTTGAACCCTTATCAGACAATCACCTAAATCGGCCGGGGTATTGAGCAAAGCTCTAAGAATCGAATCCAACCCCCGGCAGGCCGAGGCAGCGGACCCGACTGCAACGAGTCAGCGGCGACGAGATAAAATCGCCACGCCACCAAGTATCAGCAGGGAGATTGAAGCCGGCTCGGGGACGACGGCGTCGACCGTTCCGGTGATATCGATGACGAAATCCGGCGACGAAACAGCATCGGATTGGTAAGAAAACTGATTGCCGACGATCGTGAGCGTAGTATCGAAGTTTGCAGAAGTGCCAAAAACGTCGATGCTGAATACCGAAGCCAGTTCCAGATCGATCGACGTCAATTCGCCATCCGTGAACGTGACGGTATCGTCGGCGTCGAGGTCGTCGAACGTAATACCGCCAGCGCCGTTGAAAAACCAGAGCCCCAAGCCGTAATCCGAGATATCAGAAATCACGGTTGGTGCGCTGAAGTTGACCGTGTCGGTACGAGCGGGATCAGGCGTGAAGAATCCGCCGAGGTCGATCGATTCGATCGCAACCGTTTCGGTTCCGGTCCCGGTGATCGGGGCGTGAAAAATCCCGCCAACCTCAAAGGCGGTTTCGCGGGGAAAAATATCGATACTACCGAAGCTGCTGGGCTCGTCGTCACCGAAAGTATTCACATCGAATAATCCATCCGCATCGCCGGTGTTTGATCCGACGCTTCCGAGTGCGCCGTTGCCTTGGCTGATCTGTGCAAAAGAACCCGTCACCGTAGCCTCAAAGATAAAGCTCGAAGAATCGACCGTTGTATTCAGCGGCACCGTCTGTGCAGAGGCCGTACCGCCAACCATCAACGAGGCGGCGGTTAAGGCAGCGAGACCAACGGGACGGCTGGATCGTGGTTTCGTATTTTTCATCAATCAACTTCTCCTCAAAAATGGAACTGAAACTCAGCGGCTAGATTCTGCAGGCTTCGGCCCGCAAGACGTCAAATATATTTTTGATTTTGAAACCACCATTGGTTCCGCAACAACGTGCGCAGCCTCACAGATCCCGTTTTTCGGGTTTAAAGGCTGGTTTGCCAAAGCAGTCCAAAGTCAGGTAGAAGCGGATCAATTCGTTTCGACATCGCATTTGCAAAACCCGTTGTGGAGCCATGTTAGATCCCGAGGCCGTATCCAATATCTGCTCACCACGAATGGCAGT
>JBCDDZ010000055.1:0-20545 GCA_039180025.1 Planctomycetota bacterium | reverse complement strand
TTCCTCCCGGGGGGGGGGGGGGGGGGGCGCGGGGGGGGGCCCCCGGGGGGCCCCGGGGGGGGCGGGGGTGGGGGGAGGTGAGGCGGCGTTTTTGCGGGGTTTGAAGGGCTAAACGCGGAGAGGAAAATTTATTTGAATCGGGTGGTGAGCCACTGGGATATGGCGGTGTCGTAGGCGGCGGTGCGGGTGAAGGCGGCGGCGGCGAGGGACTGGCGGAGGGGGAGGGTGGTGTGGCCGCGGTGTTCGTCGAGCTCGTTGGAGACGCGGTCGTACTGGGCGGGGTCGGTGACAATGGTGACGTAGCGGTGGTTTTTGGCGGCGGAGCGGACCATGGCGGGGCCGCCGATGTCGATCTGTTCGATGGCGTCGGGGGTGGAGACGTCGGGGTCGGCGGTGGTGCGCTCGAAGGGGTAGAGGTTGACGACGACCAGGTCGATGGGGGCGATCCGGTGGGTCTGGAGAGCCTGGGCGTGGTCGGGTTTGTCGCGGAGGGCGAGGAGCCCGCCGTGGATCTTGGGGTGGAGGGTTTTGACGCGGCCGTCCATCATCTCGGGGAAGCCGGTGACCTCGTGGACGGCGGTGACGGGGAGGCCGGCGTCGGCGAGGGTTTGGTGGGTGCCCCCGGTGGAGACGAGGGTGACGTCGAGTTCGTGGAGACGCCGGGCGAAGGGGATCAGGTCGGTTTTGTCGGAAACCGAGAGGAGGGCGGTGTTGAGGGGGATGTTGGTGGACATGGGGTAGGCGGAGGGGCCACGAGGAGTGGGCGGGGTGGCATGGTTAGGGTTGAGGGGTGATGCGCATCAGCTCGCCGTTTTTGGCGACGATTAAGAGGTTCTGCTCGGGGGTGATCTGGAGGGAGTGGCTGGGCTGGAGGGGGACGCTGAAGGTGGACCGGCCGGTGGCGGGGTCGAGGCGGTGGAGGGATTTTCCGTCGTGGGCGAGGAGGTGTTCGCGGTGCTGGAGGAGGGGGGTGAGGTCGTCGGGGATGGACCAGCGGGTTTCGCCGGTGGCGGCGTTAAGGGCGGAGAGGCCGATGCCGGGTTCGAGGATGTAGACCTCGCGTTCGATGACGACGGGGGCACGGGTGAGGGGGACCTCGGAGCGGAAGGCGGGCCAGCGGAGGGTTCCGGTGGTGGTGAGGATGCTGTAGAGGGACTGGTCTTCGCTGGCCAAGAGGATGGCGGGCAGGTCGAAGGCGGGGGGGGCGGAGACGGGGCCGTAGGTTTCGCCCTCGAAGCGGAGCTCGCCGGTGTTGGCCTGGAGCATGGCGTAGTGGCCGGTGGAATCGACGGCGAAGATCTGGAGGTTGTTGAGCAGGGGGGTAGTGGTGACGCGTCCGCGGAGGCCGTAGGCCCAGATGGGGATGCTGGCGTTGACGTCGAAGGCGTAGATGCGTCCGGTGATCGAGCCGAAGATGGCCTGGTCCCCGATGAGGAGGGGGGACATGTCGACGGGGTGGGGGAGGTTGGCGGTTTTGAGGAGTTCGCCGCTGCGTCGGTTGAGGGTGAAGAGGCGTCGGCTGGAGTTGACGAAGACGTGCTGGTCGTTGGCGATGGGGCGGTAGAGTTTTTCGAGGGGCTGGCCGAGGATGGCCTTCCAGGCGAGGGTGCCGTCGTCGTAGCGGATGGCGGTGACGATGTTGCGGGGGCGTTCGACGACGAGGACCAGGTCGTCCTGGAGCGTAACGGCGTGGATGGACTGCTTGGATTCGAGGGTGATGGCGAACGCCCAGCGGGTGGCGTAGCCGAGCTGCTGGGCGTAGCCGGGCTCGAGGGGCAGGCCGGTACGGAACTCGGCCCCCGGGGGCGGGGCGGCGGGCCGGGTGGAGGAACAGCCGACGGCGGCGAGGGCCAGGGTCAAGAACAACAGGCACCGGCATAGGCTCATGGACGATTACTCCGAGGAGGACAGGGGATGCAGTATCGAACAGGGGGTGGGTGGGGTCAAGCGTTGCGGCCAAGGGTCGGGGCGAGGCGGAACCCGAAGGGCGGGGCGTTTGATAAACCGGGGTCGGCTTATCTCCGGGGGCCGAGGTTCCGCGGGCGGGGAGAACAGGGGCGGCGGATCGAGGCGACGCCGCGCAGGCGTGGGGCGGGACAAGCGCGGGGGGCCGGCGGAGGTAAAGAGCAGTCTGGTGATATACTTTCTGCCGGGCGGCCCCGGCGGGAGTCTGGGGGGGCTGGTTTCGTGTTCTTTAGGAAGCCGATCGCGGTATGCACCGACTCGAACGCCTGCGGGCGAACATTCAATCCTGTTTTCTGGGGAATCAGCAGGCGATCGACCGGGTGATCGTGTGCCTGTTGGCGCGGGGCCATATTTTGATCGAGGACGTGCCGGGGGTGGGTAAGACGACGCTGGCGATCGCGTTGTCGAAGTCGCTGGACGGGAGCCTGTCGCGGATCCAGTTGACGCCGGACATGCTGCCGGCGGACATTTTGGGGGTGACAATCTGGGACCAGCAGCAGTCGGAGTTTGTGTTTAAGCCGGGCCCGATATTTTCGAATTTCGTGCTGGCCGACGAGATCAACCGGACCACGCCGCGGACGCAGTCGGCGTTGTTGGAGGCGATGAACGAGTCGCAGGTGTCGTTGGACGGGCAGACGCGGAAGCTGCTGGACCCGTTTCTGGTGATCGCGACGCAGAACCCGGTGGAGTTTGAGGGGACGTATTTCCTGCCGGAGTCGCAGCTGGACCGGTTCCTGATGCGGGTGACGCTGGGGTACCCGAGCCCGGCGGACGAGGCGCGGGTGCTGACGCTGGACCCGCGGCGGAAGGCGCTGGGGGAACTCAAGCCGGTGATGACGTCGCAGGAACTGGTGGATTTCCAGAAGCAGGCGGAAGCGGTGCGGGTGGACGCGACGCTGATCGACTACATCGTGGCGGTGGCGAACGCGACGCGGACGCACGACCAGTTGGAGATCGGAGTGAGCCCGCGGGGTTCGCTGGCGCTGGTGCGGGCGGTGAAGGCGACGGCGATGCTGCGGGGGCGGGACTACGCGACGCCGGACGACATCACGGCCAACGTGATCCCGGTGTTCGGGCACCGCTGCGTAAGCAAGACGTACATGCACGAGACGGACGGGGTGGCGGCGCCGCGAGTGCTGAAAGAGATTTTGGAGACGCTGCCGTCGCCGGTGTGACGGGGTGGGGGCGGTGGCAAGCGGTGAGCGTGAGCGGCCGCAGGAGCATGGCCAACGCGGTTTGCGGGCGGCCTGCGACAACGGACCGATTTAGCGTGTGCCAACCACGGCTTTAGTCGGCAGCGCCCGCCGTCGCGCCGGCCACGCGAACCCAACACCAAGGTCAGCCTTTCCGGTCCGCTACGGCCGGGGTTGGGAAGCGCTAGGCGGGGTTGACGAGGACGCGCTGGGCGGCGGCGGTGCCGAGGGTGACGGGCCGTTTGCCTTGAGCGGCGACGGAATAAGCGTCGGCGTGGGGGGTGCGTTTGCGGAGGGTGACGGCGGCGCCGGGGATGAGGCCGTGGGTCTCGGCGAAGCGAAGGAATTCGGGGTCGTGGTCGACGATGCGGACGATGGTGAGCGGCTGGCCGAGGGGGGCGGTGGTGAGGCTGGGGAGGTCCTGGTGGGCGAGCGGGCGGTCGGCGCGGGGGATGGGCGAGCCGTGGGGGTCGGTGTCGGGGTGCCCGAGGAGCCGGTCGATGCGGTCCAGGACCTTGTCGGAGATGGTGTGTTCGAGTTCTTCGGCCTCGGCGTGGACGTCGGCCCAGTCCATCTGGAGGATCTGGACGAGGAAGAGCTCGACCAGGCGGTGACGGCGGAGGACGCGGTGGGCGAGGCGGCGGCCGGCGGGGGTGAGCGCGACGCCCTCGCGGGGGGCGTAACGGAGCAGGCGGGCGTCGGCGAGAGACTTCACCATGGTGGTCGCGGTGCCGGGGGTGACGCCGACGGCCTCGGCGAGCTTGCCCATGGGCACCAGCCCGGGCCGGGGGCGGCGGGCCTGTTCGAGGCAGACCTGCTTGAGGTAGTTTTCCACGGTGACGCTGGGCATGGCGGGGCTCGGTGGTTGTCAGGGCAAGCGATATATCTTATCATCAAAACGATGACTTTGACTAATCAAAATACCGGTCGGTTCCCAGCGGCGGGTGGGCTGAGGGGCCTGGTGTTGGCGTTGGGGCTGGCGCTGGGGCTAAGCGGGTGCGGCGGCGGGGCGGACGACGACGCGGCGGGCGGGGAGCCGGGGCTGTCGGTGGTGACGACGACGACGATGCTGCAGGACCTGACGAGCCATTTGGTGGGCGATCACGGCCGGGTGGTGGGGCTGATGAAGCCGGGGCAGGACCCGCACGTGTATGACGTGCTGCCGCGGGACGCGCAGGCGATCGCGGGGGCGGATTTGGTCGTGGCCAACGGGCTGAATCTGGAGGCCACGCTGGACGACGTGATCGCGAACAACGCGCGGGGTCGGGTGGTGTACGTGGCGGATCGGCCGGAGATCGAGCCGCTGGGTTCGGAGACGTATGCGGTGGCGCCGGACCCGCACTGCTGGATGGATGTGTCGCTTTATATGGTTTACACGCGGGCGGTGCGGGACGCGCTGGTGGCGGTGGACCCGGCGAACGAGGCAGACTATGTCGCGCGGGCCCAGGCGTATTTAGCGGAGTTGGAGGAGCTGGACCGGTGGGTGCGGGAACAGTTCGCGGCGGTGCCCGAGGCGCAGCGGGTGATCGTGACCAGCCACGACGCATTTAATTATTTCGGGGAGGCGTACGGGGTGGACGTCCACGGGGTGATCGGGATCAGCACGGAGCAGGCCCCGCGGCCGCAGGACGTCGCGGCGCTCGAGGCGTTGGTGCGGGACCGGGGGGTGCGGGCGCTGTTTGTCGAGACGTCGACGGCGCCGACGCTCAACGACCTGGTACGGAAGATCGCGGAGCGGACGGGGGTATCGGTGGGGGGGACGCTGTACAGCGATTCGTTGGGCGGCCCGGGGAGCGGGGCGGAGACGTACGTCGAGATGATGCGTCACAACGTGTCGACGGTGGTCGAGGCGCTGCGGTGAGCGAGGGGCCGGGGAGGAGGGGCGGTGGGCCGCGGCCGCGGGGCGCGAGGGGTTGGATGCGGGGGCCGGGGCGGAACGGTTTTTCCATTACGAAGGTTTGGTTTGATGTCGGAGACCGCTGCTCACCCGTTGGAGGTCCGTGATTTGACGGTGGCCTACGACGCCCGCCCGGTGCTGCGGTCGGTGTCGTTCACGATGGAGGCGGGCCAGATGCTGAGCGTGGTGGGGCCGAACGGGGCGGGCAAGAGCACGCTGCTCAAGGCGATGCTGGGGCTGATCACGCCGGACTTCGGGGGGGTGACGGTGTTCGGCCGATCGGTGGACGCGGTGCGGCATCGGCTGGCGTACGTGCCGCAGACCGAGGGGGTGGACTGGGACTTCCCGGTGACGGTGGGGGAGGTGGTGCTGATGGGGCGGTACGGGCGGAAGCGGTGGTTCGGCCGGCCGGGCGCGGCGGACCGGGCGGCGGCGGGGGCGGCGCTGGAGCGGGTGGGGATGGGGCGGTTCGCGGACCGGCATATCCGGCAACTCTCGGGGGGGCAGCAGCGGCGGGTGTTTCTGGCCCGGGCGTTGTGCCAGGGGGCGGACTTGCTGCTGTTGGACGAGCCGTTCGCGGGGGTGGACGCGGCGACGGAGCGGGCGATTTTCGGGCTGATCGACCAGATGGCGGACGAGGGGCGGGCGATGCTGGTGGTGAACCACGACCTGTCGATTTTGAATCGTTTTGACCGGGTGCTGCTGTTGAATCAGCGGGTGGTGGCGTTCGGCCCGCCGGAGGCGGTGGTGACGGACGAGAACCTGCGGGCGACGTACGGCGGTCGGCTGTCCCTGCTGGACGAGGCGGACGAGACGCTAAGGCGAAGGAGGCAGCAGCGTGATCCCCACCTCGCTCGGACTACTTGAGATGGACCACAGCCAGTGGCTGGTGCCGTGGAGCAGTCAGTGGATCGCCGAGACGGTGTGCAGCATGCTGGTGGGGGTGGCGTGCGGGGTGCTGGGGTGTTTCGTGGTGCTGCGTCGGATGGCGCTGATCGGGGACGCGTTGTCGCATGCGGTGTTGCCGGGGGTGGTGTTCGCGTTTCTGCTCACGGGGGTGGCCTGGTCGGGGTACGGGGCGGTCGGCGGGGCGGTGGGGTCGGTGGTCGGGGCGGTGCCCGAGCCGATTTTGATGCTGCTGGGGGCGACATTCACGGGGCTGCTGACGGCGGTGCTGATCAATTTGGTGGTGCGGTTTAGCCGGACGAAGGAGGACTCTTCGATCGGGATCGTGTTCACGGGGATGTTCGCGGTGGGGATCGTGATGATCTCGGCGCTGCCGCGTTCGACGCATTTTGATTTGAAGTGTTTTCTGTTTGGGGACCCGTTGGCGATCGGGCGGTCGGACTTGTGGATGATGGGGGTGGTCTGCCCGCTGGTGCTGCTGACGGTGGGGGCAATGTACTACCGGCTGAAGCTGGTGAGTTTCGATCCGCTGGTGGCGGCGGCGATGGGGGTGTCGGTGGCGGCGGTGCATTACCTGATCATGGGGCTGCTGTCGGTGACGGTGGTGGCGGGGCTGAAGACGACGGGGGTGGTGCTGGTGGTGGCGATGGTGATCACGCCGGCGTCGGCGGCGTACCAGTTGACGAACCGCTTCTGGGTGATGCTGCTGTTGTCGGGGGTGTTCGGGGCGGTGTCGGCGGGGGTGGGGATGTCGGCGGCGTTTGTGACGAACTCGCCGACGGGCCCGGCGATGGTGCTGGTGGCGGTGGGGCTGTTCGCGTTGGCGGTGCTGCTGAGCCCGGGGCACGGGGTGGTGTTCGACCGGATCCGGCGGGCGCGGCTGGCGCGTCACGTGGAGAACGAGGATGTGCTCAAGTCGCTGTACCGGGTGGGGCCGGTCGATGCAGCGGGCGCGGCGGGGGCGGTCTCGGCGGAAACGCAGATGTCGCCGGGGCGGGTGGCGAGCGCGCTGCGGCGGCTGCGGGCCGAGGGGTTGGTGGACGAGGGGCGGGGGCAGTGGGTGCTGAGCGAAGCGGGGGTGCGGCACGCCGAGACGATGGTGCGGGCGCACCGGCTGTGGGAGACGTACCTGGCGGAAGAGGGCAACGCGGACCCGGCCCGGGTCCACAGCGAGGCGGAGCGGCTGGAGCATGCGCACGATCTGACCGAGCGGCTGGACGCGACGTTGGGGCGGCCGACGGTGGACCCGCACGGGTCGGAGATCCCGCGGGGCTAGATGGGTTTAGTCGGGGGCGGCGGCTTGCGTGAAAAGGTTTTTTGAGGGGGGGAAGTCGGCGAGTCGCCGCGGAAGTTTTGTTTGGATAGACGGGGCTGGCGGCGGTGCCGCTTTTTTTTACGCGCGCCGGGACCTTCGGGGCGGGGCGGGGCTTCTGTCGGGGGGGCCCCGGTTGGGGGTGGGTCGGAGGTTGAGGCTTTTTTGGGAGCGTGTTGCGATGAACCGATGGATGCTGACGGGCTTGTTGATGGCGGGGCTGGTGGCGGTGGATGCGGAGGCGCGGATCAAGCTGATTACGCTGCCGGTGCGGGAGCGGGTGGAGGTGCAACTGGATCACGACTCGGCGACATTGGTGGAGGAGGAGCGGGTCGTGCCGTTGGTCGCGGGGGTGAACCAGGTGGATTTTTCGTGGGCGAACACGCAGATCGACCCGAGCACGATCGTGTTCCGCGTCCTCCCCACCCCGGAAGCACCCCCGGAAGCACCCCCGGAAGCACCCCCGGAAGCACTCCCCGAAGTTCAAGCCCCGGAAGGGCAAGCCGCGGATGACGCGGACGCCCTGGGGCAGGGGCGAGACGCGCCTCGGGTGAGCGTGCTCTCGGTGACTTATCCCGAGGGGGAGAACGCGCTGGTGTGGCAGGTCGCGGCGGACCGGTCGGCGTCGGTCACGGTGCGGATCAGCTACCTGCTGGGCGGGCTGACCAAGGGGTTCAGCTACCGGGCGGTGGTGGGGCATGACGAAGAGACGCTGACGCTGAGCCAGTACTTGCGGGTGAGCAATTTCGCGGGCGAGGCGTACGGGGACACGGGGATTTATGTGGGTTACGGCGAGGGCTTTTTGAAGCCGATCGGGGTGAACGAGACGAAGCAGATGTTGATGCGGCGGGTGGCAGGGGTGCCGGTGCGGAAGGTGTACACGGCGGATCGGCACCGGTTCGGCTGGCTGGACGCGACACAGTTCAAGCTGAAGGTGCCGGTGCACTACCGGCTGGAGAACACGGGGGCGGGGGGGCTGGGCGGCGAGGCGCTGCCGGCGGGGAAGGTGCGGATTTTCCAGAAGGACGGGCCGGGCGACGGGGCGACGGTGGCGTTTCTGGGCGAAGACGTGGCGGGGTACACGCCCCGGGGCGAGCACGCGGACCTGTTCCTCGGGGTCGCGCAGGACATCGTGGTCAAGCGGACCGTGGAGGGGCGGGAGGCGACGCGGATCGCGGGGAACCTGTTCGAGCACCGGGTGACGCTGAAGTACGAGATCGAGAACTTCAAGGACGAGGCGGTGACGCTGCGGGTGGCGGAGGAGGTGGAGCGGCTGCGGCAGGAACTGGGGCTGGCCACGGGGCAGGCGGCGGAATGGGAGGTGGGCGCGGCGACCACGTTCGGCGGGGGGCCGGTGGCGGAAGAGACGACGCAGGACCGGGTGGTGTTCGCGGTGGATTTGCCCCGACGCAGCGGCGGGGAAGACGGGGACGAGGCGGAGAAAATCACGCGGCGGCTGGAGGTCGTGTTCAAGAATCAGTGGTGAGGCGGGAGCGTGGGAGGGCGTGGTCTGTAGGGGGGATGAGGTGGGTGTCGGTATTCGTTTCGTGGTCGATCGATTGGGAGTTTTTCGATGAAGAAGCTGGCGTGGATGGTGTGGTGCGTGGCGGCGGTTGGGGTCCCCGGAGCGGGGGCGGAGAATATTGATTTGTCGACCGTGCCGAGCCGAGACACGGTGCAACTGACGATCTATAACAGCGCGGACCTGACGCTGGTGCGGGAGACGCGGAAGGTGGTGTTTCGGGAGGGGAACAACCCGCTGCAGTTTTCGTGGGCCGGGACGCTGATCGACCCGACGTCGGTGCGGCTGCGGTTTCTGAGCGCGGTGGACAAGCTGGAGGTGCTGGACACGACGTATCCGCACGACAAGCCGGCGGAGCTGACGTGGAACGTGGGCAGCGAGCACGCGGGGGAGGCGGTCATCGAGATCAGCTACTTCACGTCGGGCGTGTCGTGGTCGGCGGATTACACGGTGATCGCGGCGGCGGACGAGGCGTCGGCGAGCATAGAGGGGTACGTCACGGTGTCGAACCAGAGCGGGGAGGACTATGGCGACGCGGAGGTGCGGCTGGTGGTGGGGACGATCAACCTGGTGGAGCAGATCGCGGACCTGGCGCGGCGGGCGGGTCAGCGGCCCGAGGAGCTGGCGCCGAGCGATCGGCGGCGGTTCCGGGCGGACGCGGCGCGCCAGTCGATGGCGCTGGGCGACCGGATGCTGGGGCAGGCGGGGGCGGCGAACCCGGCGACGCCGCAGCCGCGGCGGATCGTGAAGCAGGGGCTGTCGGAGTATTTCATCTTTGCGATCGAGGGGACACAGGACGTGCCGACGGGGCTGCGCAAGCGGCTGCCGAGTTTCAAGGCGGACGCGGTGCCGGTGGAGGTGGTGTACCGGTATCGGCCGCGGGAGTACGGCGACCGGCTGGCACGGCTGTACCTGATGACCAACGACAAGGCGTCGACGCTCGGGGCCTCGCCGCTGCCCGACGGCGAGGTGCGGGTGCTTCGGCGGAAGGCGGACGGGCGGGGGCTGTCGTTTCTCGCGCGGCAGCGGGTGCGGTACATCCCGGTCGGGGAGGAGATGGAGCTGAACCTGGGGGTGGACCCGGATGTGGGGTTCGAGCTGGTGACGCGGCGGGTGTTCCGGGACAACATCTGGCTGAAGCTGCGCCGGCCGAACGTGTATTACAAGGTCGGCGAGCCGACGCCGCGGGGGGTACAAGTGGACGACCGGTCGACGGTAGAGGGGTGGGACGAGCATCGGGTAATGCTGCGGCGGGTGCGCAACGATACGGGGCGGGCGATCCGGGTGGAGGCGCGGCAGGCGGTGCCGGGGGACGCGCGGTTCATCAGCCGGCTGGGGGCGGAGCGGTTCGACGTGTCGACGGTGGTGTACCGGGGGGAGATCGCCCCGGGCGAGCGGGTCGAGGCGGTGTACGAGGTGGTGACGCGGCAGGGGTACCGGGCCAAGCAGTCGCGGGTCGAGATCGTGGACGGCGACCCCGCGGGGTGGGGGCGGGCGGAGGTGCGGGGGGGAGGATAAAATGCGGCGGCCCGTACGCCGGCGCAGCGGGGGGCGGGCGCGGCGGTGTCTGCTGGAAGTATTCGGTTGCGAGAGCGCGCACGTGCGGGAAGGTATCTGGGGGATCGGGGCCGGGTTACAATGAGACGATGGTTGACGCGGTGGCCGAGATTCGCGGGGTGACGAAGGTGTATCAGAAGTCCAAGGCGGTGCCGCCGGTGCATGCGTTGGCGGGGGTGGACCTGGTGGTGCCGCGGGGGCAGTACATCGCGATCATGGGGCCGTCGGGCAGCGGGAAGTCGACGATGATGAACATCATCGGCTGCCTGGATCGGCCGACGGCGGGGCAGTACCTGCTCGACGGCGAAGACGTGGCGACGATGAGCGACGAGAGGCTGTCGCGAGTGCGAGGCAAACGGCTGGGGTTTGTGTTCCAGGCGTTTAACCTGATCCCGCAGCTGGACGTGCAGGAGAACGTGGCGGTGCCGCTTTTTTATCAAGGGGCGTCGCCGGCCGCGCGGAGGGCCAAAGCGGCCGAGGCGCTGGGACGGGTCGGGCTGGCGGACCGGCTGACGCACCGGCCGTCGGAGCTGTCGGGGGGGCAGCAGCAGCGGGTGGCGATCGCGCGGGCGCTGGTGAACGATCCGAGTATCCTGCTAGCCGACGAGCCGACCGGGGCGCTGGACACCAAGACCGGGGACGCGATCCTGGAGCTGTTTGAGGAGCTTCACGGCAACGGGCAGACGGTGGTGGTCATCACCCACGACGAAGAGGTCGCGGTCCACTGCGAGCGGGTGGTGCGCCTGCGCGACGGGCGGATCGACCGCGACGAAAAGGGCGGGAAGGCGGCGGCCACTCCGACACCCTCTACCGTTTCCGTAGAAAGCTAGGGCGGCGGCGGCCTCGGTCCCGTGGGTGGAGTGGAGGGGCAGAGGGCCGTCGGTGCCACGCCATCGGTGCTTAGCGCACACCCACCGCAGGTTTAGCGGGCGGCGGCAGCCCGTACGCTGACCGAGTGTGGCGGAGGGGGATCCCGCTCCCTCGATCCGCTACAGCCGCGGTTGGGATGCGCTAGACGTCAGGTGCTGCGGCGCGACCTGCTTATCAGTCGTCAAGATGAGCCGCTAAGCCGCGCCATCTTTTGGTGGGTTCAGGCACCGGGCGGGGCTAGGCGTTCTCATTTTCGAAGGCCTGGAACTCGCCGCGCTCGCTGGCTTCCTTGACGTATTTTTCGAACGCGGTGTGCTGGTACGAGATGAAGACGAAGGCGTGGTGGAGCGTGAGCCATTCGAGGTCGGTCGGGTCTTCGCCCAGGTCTTTGCGCAGGCGGTTGAGTTCGGCGAGCAGGGGTTCGGGTTTCATGGGCGTAGGATAGCGGGGATGGCCGGGCCGTCGGCTGAAAGAGGGTAAGGGGTGAGTGGAGCGGTGTATTGCGGGGGCGACGGAGTGGTTAGGTCCCGTCGACGACCTCGGCGAGGACCGTGCCGGGCTCGCGTTCGAAGCGGTGCCAGAAGTCCAGGGCCCAGTCGTCGGGCAGGAGGAAGGCAAGTTCTTCGCGGATGGCCCGGACGATCTCGTCGCCGACGTGGCGGGGGTCGGTGGTGGGCATATCGAGGTCCGCGACCATGTCGGTGTCGATCGGGCCGGGGAAGACGCTGACGACGTGGATGCCCTGGTGCTCGAGTTCGTTGCGCAGGCCCTGGGTGATCGAGAAGGCGGCGGCTTTCGACGCGCAATACGTCGGCGAGAAGGGGAACGATTTGATCGAGGCGACGGAGTTGAGGTTGACCACACAGCCCTGGCCGTTCTTGAGCATCTGGGGCACAAGCTTGCGGGTGAGGTTGAGCATGCCCAGGACGTTGACGTCCCATTCTTTTTTGAGCCTTTTGGGGGCGTCCTTGTCGAGGAGCGGCCCCATCTCGGCGACGCCGGCGTTGTTAATGAGGATGGTGGTTTCTTTGGCGAGCTTGGCGGCGGCGTTGAGGTCCTTGGTCTTGGTGACGTCGAGTTCGAGAGGGACGACGCGGTCTTTGTATTGTTTGATCAGGGGCTCGAGCTTGTCGGGGTCGCGGGCACCGGCGTAGACCCGGACGACGCCGGCGTCGAGGAGCGCGTGCACGGTGGCGAGGCCGATCCCGCGGTTGGCACCGGTGACCAGGGCGCTGCGGAGTTCAAGTTCCATAAGCCGATTCCTTTCGGGCATGGCGGAGCCAGGCCGGGGGGCAGAGACAGTAATCAAGTCGTCATAAAATATAGACGCGGCGGGCAAACGGGTTAACGTCGTGTGAGAAAAATAAGCAAAAAAAAGACACCACACGGGGGCGGTGCCGGGAGAGGGCGGGCCGGCGGTTAGCCGGCGATGGCGGTGGTGATTTTTTGGGCGGCGTCGGTGAGGTCGCTGCCGACGGTCATGGTGGGGATGTCGGCCTTGGCCTGTTCGAGGATCTTGCGAGCGGGTTCGACGTTGGTGCCCTCGAGGCGGACGACGAGGGGGACGGTGAAGCCGACTTGCTTGGCGGCGGCGACGATGGCGTTGGCGATGGTATCGCACTTGGCGATGCCGCCGAAAATGTTGACGAGGATGCCCTGGACGCCTTCGTCGGCGAGGATGATGCGGAAGGCCTCGGTGACGGCTTCTTCGCTGGCGCTGCCGCCGACGTCGAGGAAGTTGGCGGGCTCGCCGCCGTGGAGCTTGATGATGTCCATGGTCGCCATGGCGAGGCCGGCGCCGTTGACCAGGCAGCCGATGTTGCCGTCGAGGTTGATGTAGGACAGTCCGTGCTCGGCGGCGCGGGCCTCGGCGGGGTCGACCTCGGCGGGGTCTTCGAGGGCCTTGATGTCTTTGTGGCGGAACATGGCGTTGTCGTCGAAGTCGATCTTGGCGTCGATGGCGAGGACCTGCCCGTCGGGGTGCTGGTCGCTGGCAGGGGTGACGACGAGGGGGTTGATCTCGACGAGGCTGGCGTCGGTGCCCAGGAACAGCTTGGTCAGCGCGTTCATGACCTTGACGGCCTGGCTGATCTGCTTGCCCTTGAAGCCCATGGCGAAGGCGACCTTGCGGGCCTGGTAACCCTGCAATCCGGCGACGGGGTCGATGGGCTCTTTGATGATCTTGTCGGGGGTGTTGGCGGCGACCTCTTCGATGTCCATGCCGCCCTCGGCCGAGCCCATCAGGACCGGGCAGCCGCGGGCGCGGTCGACGACGATGCCGAGGTAGTACTCTTTTTCGATATCGACGCCGGCGGCGATCAGGAGCTTCGAGACGGGCACGCCTTCGGGTGGAGTCTGCGGGGTGACCAGCGGCTTGCTGAGGATGGTCGCCGCGGCGTCTTTGGCTTCGTCGGCCGAGCGCACAAGCTTGACCCCACCGCCCTTGCCGCGGCCGCCGGCGTGGACTTGGGCCTTGACGACGGCGAGGGTCGTGCCTTCGGCGGCGAGTTTTTTAAACGCCTCGGCGGCCTGTTCGGCGTCATCGACGACGATCCCGCCGGGGACCGGGACATTGAATTGTTCAAGGAGTTCGCGGGACTGGTATTCGTGGATCTTCATAGCCGGATCATAACGCCCCGGCCGCGGCGGCGTATAGTCGCCGGCGATCGAAGTCCCAACACACTCAGCGGGGAGCCGACGCCGGACGCGCAGGGGGATCCAACTCCACCCGGGTCACGCCCGAGGTCGCCAAGGGCTCGATCAGGGGAATAGCGTCTGACGCGTCGAACCGCAGCCAGTGCACGTCGAAACGGTCAAAGACCGTGAAGCGGATGCGGTCGGGGGGCGGGCCCGCCTTGTGCTTGAACATCACGGTGGCTTGCGCCTGGCTGTTTTCCTCGGAGATCAGGCCGGACCGGGTCCAACTCATCTCGACGCCGCGTTGGGCCGCGAGCACGTCGGGGCCGCGGAGGATCTCGATGACCTGGACCCAGGGCAGCCACCCGTCCGAGCCGACCCATCTCCCGGAGCCCGGCAGGGCGTCGGCTTCTTCGGTTTTTTCGTGGTCGTCACGTTGGCGGAACTTGAAATCGATCCGTAGCCGCTTGCCACCGATCGGCTTCTGGGTGACGGTGAGCGAAGCGCCGGAGAACACATCGCCCCGGAAGCCGCTCTCGTCGTCCAGTTCGATCTCTACCGTCCTCGGTTCGGTGCTGGCATAGACGTATGCGGCGCGGCCGGTGATGCTGCGGATCGACCGGGGTTGGCCGTGGAAATGGAGGTTTCCGAAAACTTTTTGTTCAACGAATCCGTCGTTCGGCGTGAAGTGGACCGACATGTCGCGGCTGGTCGGAAGGTGGTATTCGATGCTGCGGTGGTACGGGTGCGAACGGCCGAGGGTTCCGTCGCTCTGATACAGGGTCGCCTCGAACTGGACGCGGTTGCTGACCGCCAGGACCCGCGGTGCTTCCGGCAGGCGGAGCCGGCCCACGAAGTCGATGGAGTGTTCCTGTTCATCCTCGCCGGCCGTAAGGCGACGCTCGGCGAGGATGCCGGTCCAGGCAAGTTCTCTCCCCTCGCCCAGGGCGTGTGTCGGCAAAGGTATTGCTTCCCCACGGGCCGGGACCGCGGCCAGCAGCAAAGCCGCGACGCTTAGGCCCCGCCGGCCCCACCGTTGCCGAACCGACCCGCGACCGTTCGGGCGTTGCGCATTCATTCAGGCTTCTCCGGGCTCAACCGCAGGCGCAACGGCACGTCGACCTGACGCGCCGTCGCCGCCATCGACAGGCGGTACGACTTGATCTGCGCTTTGATGTTCGAGTCGGCAGTGAAGTTATAGGTGTAGGTCCGGGTGCCGTCGTCGTTCGGCCGAAACCAGCGGCGGGCTTCGATGAGGCGCATCGGGTGCCGCCCCCCTACGAGATCGAAGGCGTCGACTCCGACGAGGCCGGGCAGGTCGCCGAACGCGTCGCCCCAGGGCAGCCGATCCGCGTCGATCGTCACGTCGAGGTAGACGTGTCGGCCGTTGGTGCGGAGTTGGGTCAGCGTCCGCCCGCCGGGCAGGTTAAACGGCAACAACGACGGCCGGCCGGGCAGCGTGACCGATTCCAGCACGTCCGCCACGGCCAGGCTCAGCCGAGCCTCGAGCACGGCCGCGTCGTCGCGCAGCGGGGCGGGCAGTGCGACTTCCGCCTCGGCCCGCCCGATCGCGCGGCCGCCCCCCGGCCCGCCGTGCGCGAGTGTAAACGTCCACCAGTGCGGCAGCCGGCGGGTCGCGGTCTCGACGTGTCGGAGTATCCGTTGGTCTTCGGGCCGCTGAGGACGGGCCTCGATCGCTCTGCCCCGACCGTCTATGACACGTTCGACGGCCAGGAGCGAATATGCACCGAGGATGCGCCGGTCGTCAAAAACGTGTTCTCCGCCGTCCGCGTGGGTCACCCACACCTCGACGCCCAGCAGCGACAGACGCTCGCCGTCGGTGTCGATCTTGACCGCTTCGACCGCGGTGGGCAGGAAGCGGTAAGCCTCAAGAAACGTCGGCGGCTCGGAGGCGGTTGGTGGCGAGGCGGCGCACCCGCAAAACAGGCAAGCCGAGGCGATCAGAAGCAAAGGCGATTTACAGAGGCCGACCATCGAGTTTTGCTCCCAGAGCCGATCAGCTCGGCACCGCCGACCGTGTTTCCGTCGGTTACAAACGTATGTACCAAATCCGGCGGTCGCTGGCTACATCCGCTGCCGGCTTATTGTGTAGGGTATAAAATTGATCAGCGGTTGATTCGGCACCGACTCCTAATTCTGGCCGGCCTTGACCTCGCGCGGTCGGACGGTCGATAATCCATACGACCTTATGCAGACCTGCCCCCGACAACCCGCCGCCCGCTCCGCCGCCTGGCTGGCGGTCGCGGCGGTGTGTCTGAGTGCAGCGGGGGGCGGGACGATCAGCGCGGCCGGAGCCGAGCGCCGGGCCGCCGCCGAATCCGACGCCGCGGTCGCGTCGCTCATAGCCTGTCTCAACGACGCAGCCAAAACCCTGGCGGGCGTGCCCGCTGCGGTAATCGACTGTCACCCCACCGCCTTTTCGCTTCCCGCCGCTCCGACCCGGATCGCCCGGCCCGGTGATCAAGCCCCGACCGTCACTCCGCGTTTGCATCTCTCCCGGCTCAATCTGCCCCCGCCCGCCGCCCGGTCTTGATCTCCCCCGGAATCTCCGTGCCCTCGATCCCCGGACACCCCGTCCGCGGACCCCCGAAGCCCGAGATATTTCGCTCAGTACCCCGCGGTCGCTCATGTAACCGGCCGGCCCCGAAATCCTCAATCCTCAATCCGAAACGGATGTGTCCCCATGGTCGTTCAGGCCGTCGGCAAAGGCTTTGCCAAAGTGTTCGGTTCGCGCAACGAGCGCGTGATCAAGACGTACAACAAGCGGGTCGCGCAGATCAACGCGCTCGAGGAGCAGACCCGTCGGCTGACGGATGCCGAGCTGCGGGCCAAGACCCAGGCGTTCCGCGACCGGTCGGCGGCGGGCGAGTCGAAAGACACGCTGCTCATCGAGATCATGGCGGTGGCCCGCGAGGCGATGGACCGGGCGGTGGGGATCCGCAGCGTGTTCAACCCCGAGCACGGGTTCGATCCGCGGGCGTTGTCAGACGAGATGCAGGGGGTCTACGCGGAGCTCAAGGCGGCGGCGGACGCGAAAGAACCGGCCCCCGTGCCGGGCGGGGAGCCGGCGCCGGGGTATCTGCAGATCGACGTGCCCAACGCGTTCTACGACGCGGTGCGGGAGCTGTATCCGGAGAGTAAGCCGCCGTTCCGCGCCCGTCCGTTCGACGTGCAGTTGATTGGGGGGATGGTGCTGGGCGAGGGCAAGATCGCGGAGATGCGGACGGGGGAAGGCAAGACGATCGTCGCGCCACTGGCGTGCTACGTGGCGTGCTGCGACTCGTTGCAGTGCCACGTCGTGACGGTGAACGACTACCTGGTGAAGCGGGACCGGGACTGGGTGTTCCCGTTTTATTATTTCCTGGGGCTGACGGTGGGGAGCATCCACCCGCAGCACCAGCAGCCGCCGCAGCTCAAGGCCGAGGCGTACCGCTGCGACGTGCTCTACGGCACGAACTCGGAGCTGGGGTTCGACTACCTGCGGGACAACATGAAGACGGACCCGGCGCAGCAGGTGCAGCGGACGCGGGACTTCTGCATTATCGACGAGGTGGACTCGATCCTGATCGACGAGGCGCGGACGCCGCTGATCATTTCCGGGCCGGCGAACAACGACGCGCCGCGGTACGACCTGGCGGACAAGATCGCCAAGCACCTGATGGTGAAGCAGCGGGACTGGGACGCGGCGAACAAAAAGGTCGAGGCGGCGGAGCTGCGGATCAAAGGCCTGGAGGGCGATGCACGCAACGCCCGGGAGAAGGCGAAAGCCACGGGGTTCCGCGACGAGATGAAGCGGGCGATGGACGAACTGCCCACGCTCGAGGCCGAGCGGGAGCGGTACGTGCAGTACTACGAGGTCGAGCCGGAGAAGAAGGCGGCGCACCTGACCCACGAGGGGACGGCCGAGGCGCAGAAGCTCGCGGGGGTCGGCTCGTTTTACGTGGGAAACAACATGGACCTGCCGCACCTGATTAACAACGCGATCCGGGCGCACGCGGTGTACAAGCGGGACCAGCAGTACGTGGTGCAGGGGGGCGAGGTGGTGATCGTCGATGAGTTCACCGGGCGGCTGATGGTCGGGCGGCAGTGGTCCGACGGGCTCCACCAGGCGGTCGAGGCGAAGGAGGGGGTGAAGATCAAGGAGGAGACGCAGACGCTGGCGACGGTGACGATCCAGAACTTCTTCAAGCTCTACAAGCGGCTGGCGGGGATGACGGGCACGGCGATCACCGAGGCGACCGAGTTCAACGAGATCTACAAGCTCGACGTGGTGTCGGTTCCGACGAACAAGCCGATCCAGCGGATCGACCGGGAGGACCTGATCTTCATGGGCGAGAAGGACAAGTGGAACGCGATCGTGGATGAGATCAAGCGGGTACACGACACCGGCCGGCCGGTGCTGGTGGGGACGACGAGTGTGGACCGGTCGGAGGTGCTCAGCCAGATGCTGGCGAAGAAGCACGGGATCCAGCACAGCGTGCTCAACGCGAAGGCGGAGAATGCGGAGCGGGAGGGCAACATCGTGGAAGACGCGGGGCATTTGGGCGCGGTGATGATCGCGACGAACATGGCCGGGCGGGGCACGGACATCAAGCTCCAGCCGATCGCGCGGGACGCCTTGATCGGGCACTGGCAGACCCGGAACCTGCTGCCGCGGCAGGCGGACCCGTCGATGAGCGACGACGCCCTGATCGCGCTGTCGTACCGGCACCAGGCGACCGCCGAGCTGCGGATCCCGAAGAAGGAGGCCGAGGCCGCGAGCGACGACGAGCTGAAGCTGCGGCTGCTGCGGCACTGGTGCCAGGAGGACGCCTGGATCGAAGAGAAGAAGCTCGCGGGGATGTCGATGGAGGATTGCCTGGCGGCGCTGGACAAGCTGCCGGACTACAAACGGCATCGGCTGCAGCTCTGGCCCCACGTCGAGTCGATGGGCGGGCTGCACATCGTCGGGACCGAGCGTCACGAGTCGCGGCGGATCGACAACCAGCTGCGCGGCCGGGCGGGGCGGCAGGGCGACCAGGGGTCGTCGCGGTTCTTCCTGTCGCTGGAAGACGACCTGATGAAGATGTTCGCCGGGGGCAAGACGAAGGTGCTGCTGTCGAAGCTGGGCATGAAAGAGGGCGACGCGATCGAGCACGGGATGGTGAGCAAATCCGTCGGCCGGGCGCAGCGGAAGGTCGAGGAGCGCAACTACGAGATCCGCAAGAACCTCTTGGAATACGACGAGGTGATGGAGCACCAGCGGACGGCGTTTTACGGGATCCGGCAGGACGTGCTCGAGGGCAAGCAGGTCGGCGAGCTGATCTTCGAATACATCGGCGACGCGGTGGCGGACGCGGTGCAGACGTATCTCGCGCCGGGGTACGTGCAATCGCAGGCGGCCGAGTGGTGCCGATCGACGCTGGACGTGTCGGTGGACCCGGCGCGGCTGCGGCTGGACGACCTGGCGGAGCTGCAGGAGATCGTGCGCAAGTCGGCCCGGGGCGAGGTGGTGCAGATCATCGACGTGACGCTGGGCGAGTACATGTCCGACGACATCCCGCCCGACGACTGGGACCTCAAGGGGCTGTCGGGCTGGGCGATGTCGCGGTTCGGGGTGAACCTGCCGGCGAGCCGGCTGCGGACGATGAACCCCAAGGCGGTCGCGGACGAGCTGACGCAGGCCGCGCAGCAGCAGATCGACAAGAAAGACCTGAGCGGGCTGGCGAAGTTCCTCGAGCCGGACATCCCCGAGCGGGAGATCAGCGAGTGGGCGCAGCAGAAGTTCGGGCTCGAATTGGACATCGACGAGCTGCGGGACGTCCAGCCCGAGGCGGCGGCGGAGAAGATCCTGGCCAAGGCGCGGGCGACGTACCAGCGGCGGGAGGTGACGTACCCCGTCGAGTTCGCGATGGAGGTGATCATGCAGGGGGCGCAGCAGGACCAGGACTGGGCGGTCGGCCAACTCAAGGGGCTGATGGCGTCGCGGTACGGGGTCACGCTCGAAGACGAGGCGATCAAAGAGAAGAACGGCCAGGAGATCTTCGAGATGATCCTGAAGGAGCAGGAGGCGTGGCTGGCCGAGGGCGGCAAGCTGGAAAAGGAAGCGGCGGAGCTGGCGGCGCGGTACCGCAGCGATCGCCCGGGGCTGGAGGCGAAGCTGCGGGAGCGGTTCAACGCCGGGCTGGAGGAGGGCGAAGTCGCCGCGGTACCCGAGGACGGGCTCGAGGCGTTTGTCTACGAAAAAGGGCGGGCGGCGTTTGTCGGGGAGTTGACGCGGCTGGAGCGTTTCGTGCTGCTGCAGATTCTGGATAAGGCCTGGAAGGACCACCTCTACGCGATGGACCAGGTCAAGGACTCGGTGGGGCTGCGGGGCTACGCCGAGAAAGACCCGCGGATCGAGTACAAGCGGGAGGGGGCGGCGCAATTCGTAGAAATGCAGCGGTCGACGCGGGACCAGGTGACGGACCTGATCTTCCGCGCTAGACTCACGCCGAACGTACAGCTCAATAATGCTTACGGCGACGAGCAGCAGGCGCGTCACCCCGACGCCTCGGCCCGCCGGCGCGGCCGAGGCGTCGGGGTGACGCGCCTGCTGCTCGTCGCCGTAAGCATTATTGAGCTGTACGTTCGGCGTGAGTCTAGCGCGGAAGATCAGGTCCGTCACCTGGTCCCGCGTCGACCGC
>JBCDDZ010000054.1:0-20670 GCA_039180025.1 Planctomycetota bacterium | reverse complement strand
CCCGCCACGCCACCGTCCTCCGCCGCGGACAGACCCACACCCTCGCCGACCACGCGCCCCCGCCGCCCCCGGCCATCGCCCCCGCCGACCGGTTCCTCTTCACCGTCGACCCCGCCGTCGAACGCGCCCGCCTGCTCCACCGGATCCCCCTGCCGCTGGTTCACCCCCAACTCGGCCTCTTCACCGGCCCCCAGCCGCTCGACCACCCTTTCCTCACCCCCTTCCGGCTCCTCGCCGAGCTCCCCTTCCACCCCCAGAACCCCCGCAAACTCAAAGCCTGGCTCCGCGACCACGACGCCGGCCTCGTCGAAATCAAAACCCGCGGCAAGGCCGTCAACCCCGACCCCCTCCAGACCCAACTCCGCGGCCCCGGCCAAACCCCCTACACCCTCTTCATCCTCCGCTGGGACCGCGCCCTCCGCGCCCACATCACCCAGCGTCTCTAACCCACGCTCGCCGCCCCGCTGTCCTCCCACCACGCCCGCCCCGCCCCACGTCGGTCCCCTTCACGCTCCTGCGGACCTTTAACCCTCGCTCCCCGCCTTCGCCTTCGCCCGCCGCTTCAGTTCCGCATCAATAAACCCCTGCAGGTTCCCGTCCAGCACCGCCTGGGGGTTGCCCACCTCGAAGTTCGTCCGGTGGTCCTTCACCCGGTTGTCGTAAAACACGTAGCTGCGGATCTGCGAACCCCACCCCCGGTCCACCCCCCCGCCCGTCGCCGCATCCATCTCCGCCTGCCGCTTCTGCTCCTCCAAAAGCTCGATCTTCCCCTTGAGCAGCGACATCGCCAGCTTCCGGTTCTGCTCCGCCTTCCGCTCCACGCTGCACACCACCGTCAGCGTGTGCTGCGCGTCGTACCGGTACACCAGCCGGATCGCCGACGCCACCTTGTTCACGTTCTGGCCCCCCGGCCCCGACGACCGCGCGAACTGCGTCGTCTCCAGCTTCTCCTCGTCCAGCTCCACCTTCCCCGTGTCCGGGAACTCCGGCACCACCTCCACCGCCGCGAACGAGGTCTGCCGCTTGCCCTCCGCATTAAAAGGGCTCACCCGCGCCAGCCGGTGCGTCCCCGCCTCGGCCGACAGATACCCGTAGGCCATCGGCCCCTTGATAAACAGCGTCACCTCTTTGATCCCCGCCTCGGTCCCGTGGGTCTTGGACACCTCGCTCACGTCCCACCCCGTCTTCTCGCAGTGATACAGATACATCCGCATCAGCATCTCCGCCCAGTCGTCCGCCTCGGTCCCCCCCGCCCCCGACTGGATCGTCAGGTAGCAGTTCCGCGGGTCGTACTTCCCCGACAGCAGCGACGACGTCTCGAGCCGGTCCAGCTCCCCGCCGATCGCCCCGAGTTGACCGTCCACCTCCGCCTTGCTCTCCTGGTCGTCCGCCTCCGCGGCCATCTCCCACAGCAGCACCGCGTCCTCCACCGACCCCGCCGCCTGACGCACCGGGTCGATCAACGCCTTGACCGTTTTCAGCTCGTCGATCACCGCGTTGGCCTGGTCCTGGTGGTCCCAGAAGTCCGCGGCGTTCATCATCGCCTCCAGCTCCGCCTGCCGCGCCGCCTTCTCGTCCAGCCGCATCGAGTCTTTCATCGCCTCGATCCGGGCCGTAAACGCTTCTAAAATCCCAGGGATGTTGTCGTGCTGCATAAAACTATCGAAAAAAGAGGAACCCGCAATCTAGCACAACCCCGCCCCCCCCACACCCCATCCTCCGCCGGCCGGCCGCCAAGCCCCGCCAAGCCTTCCGATCCCGGGTGGTCGGCATACAATCTATTCCATGGCTCTCGATCGACTCAAAAAAACCTACGCCTCGGGATCACGCAGGCTCGCCGCCATCCTCAATTCCGCCATCACCCCCGACATGCGGAAACTCTACGGCCGCTCGGCCCAGCAGGGCTCCAAAACCCGCAACCCCGTCATCGTCATCCCCGGCATCCTCGGCAGCCGACTCGTCAACCCCGCCACCGAGCAGACCCTCTGGGGCGGCGCCGGCCGCCGCGGCTTCGCCGACCAGAACGACCCCGAACAGGCCCGCCTCGTCGCCCACCCCATGGGCCTGGGCACCCCCCTCCACCAGCTCAAGGACGAGCTCCAGGCCGACGGCAGCGTCAGCCACCTCCGCGCCAGCCGCTTCGGGCTCTCGCTCCAGATCCAGGCCTACGAAAACATCATGCGCACCCTCGGCGTCGGGGGCTACAACCTCAACCCCGCCAAACGCGCCCACCGCAAGTTCCTGGACTACGGCCACGACGTCCTGTCCAAATGCTTCGAATTCGACTACGACTGGAGACGCAGCCTCCCCGAAAACGCCATCCTCTTCGGCGAATTTGTCGAAGCCGTCCTCCGCTTCGCCGAGTACGACTCGGGCTGCCCCCAAGGCATGAAAGTCGACGTCGTCGCCCACTCCATGGGCGGGCTCCTGCTCCGCTACTACCTCCGCTACGGCAAGAACCTGCTCCCCGACGACGGCAGCGAACCCGAAATCACCTGGGAAGGCGCCGCCCGCATCGAACACGTCACCGTCGTCGGCAGCCCCAGCGCCGGCTCGCTCAACGCGGTCCAGAAACTCGTCCACGGCCTCAAAGCCAACGCCCTCCTGCCCGCCTACCACGCCGCCATCCTCGGCACCATGCCCGCCGTCTACCAGCTCCTGCCCCGCACCCGCCACGCCGCGATCCACGACGCCCAGACCCACCAACCCCTCGAAGACCTCTTCAATCCCGATCTCTGGATCCAGCGCCGGTGGGGCCTCGCCGACCCCGACGCCGACCCGATGCTCGCCTCCCTCCTGCCCGACGTCGCCGACGCCCCGGACCGGCGCCGCATCGCCCTCGACCACCTGCGCAAATGCCTCGACGAAGCACGCCGCTTCCACCGCGCCATCGACGCCCCCGCCGACGCGCCCCGCGGCGTCATCCTCCAGCTCTACGCCGGCGACGGCGTGGCCACCCCCAGCGTCGCCGAGGTCGGCCGCGCCCACGACCCATTCACCGTTGTCGACACCGCACCCGGCGACGGCACCGTCCTCCGCAGCTCCGCCCTCATGGACGAACGCATCGGCAACGAGTGGTACCCCCGCCTGCTCACCCCCATCCGCTGGGACAACGTCACCTTCATCGCCACCGACCACATGGCCCTGACCCGCCACCCCACCTTCGTCAACAACGTCCTCTACCTGCTGCTCGAAAAACCCCGGCCCGGCTGCGACTTCCGCGCCCCCGCTCCGCCCGCCCCCGAAACCTCACACGCCATGCCTGCCCCCGCCCCCCCGACCAACGGCCAAGCCCCCGCCTCGCCCGCCGAGCACATCCCCTCCACCGATCACGGCTAACCCCCTTTCAGCCGCGGCGATAACGGATCGAAAAAATCGACGCCTGCGTGCGATCCGCCCGGTCAACGCGGCCGCCGACGCCGTCCGCTACACCTGCGAGAGCTACGCGCTAACCCGCCCGCACCGCCGCGATCGCGTCGCAAAGGACCGGCAGGTTCTGTTCGGTCATCCCCGCCACATTAATCCGGCCCGAACCCACCACGTAGATACTGAACCGCTCCCGCAGCGCGTCGACCTCCGGCCGACTGAGGCCCGACATCGTGAACATCCCCTTCTGCGCCGTTACGAACCCGTTGCCCTTCGCCCCCAGCGACACCCCCCGCTCGTCCAGACCCGCGGCGAACGCCCCCCGCATGCCGTGGATCCGCTCCCGCATCGCCGACAGCTCCGCCTCCCATTGGCCCCGAAGCTCCGGGTCCGACAAGATCGTCAGCACCACCTGCGCCCCGTGCGCCGGCGGGTTCGAGTAGCTCCGCCGGACCACCGCCTTGACCTGGCTCGCCACCGCCGAGGTCGCCGCCGCCGACCCGGTCGCGATCGTCAGTGCGCCGACCCGGTCCCGGTAGAGCCCGAAGTTCTTCGAGTAGCTCGAGCACACCAGCCACTCTTCGCACGCCGACGCCACCGCCCGGAGCCCGGCCGCGTCCGCGTCGAGCCCGTCGCCAAAACCCTGGTAGGCAAAATCGACCAGCGGCAGCACGCCCGCCGCCGCGATCGCCGCCGCAATCGCTTCCCACTGCGCCGCCGTCGGGTCCACGCCCGTGGGGTTGTGGCAGCAGCCGTGCAGCAGCACCACGTCTCCCGCAGCCATCTTCCGGATCGCCGCGAGCATCGCGTCCAGGCCCAGGGCAAGCCCCGCGTCGTCCAGGTACGCATACGTCCGCGTCGCGACGCCCGCGGCGCTAAAGATCCCCGCGTGGTTGGCCCACGTCGGGTCGCTGAGCCAGACCGTGGCGTCCGGGTGGTTCTGCTTGAAGTAGTCCCCGGCGACCCGCAGCGCGCCGGTCCCGCCGGGCGTGTCCGCCGTCCAGGCCCGGCCGTCGTCGATCCGGGGGTCGTTGATCCGGGGGTCGTTGATCCGGGGGTCGTCCGTGCTCAGGAGCATCGCCCGCACCGCCCGGCCGTACGCCGGGGCGCCGCCGATCGGGAGGTAGCCTTTGGTGGTTTCGCCTTCGATCAGCCGGCGCTCGGCCTCCTTCACGGCGGCGAGCACGGGGGTCTGGCCGTCGGCGTCCTTGAACACCCCGACCGCGAGGTTGATCTTGTCCGGGTGGGGGTCGGCGAGGTACGCCTCGGTCAGCCCGAGGATCGGGTCCGGCGCGGCCGGGGCTACACGGTGGAGCATGGTGGGGGTCCGAGTGGAGGCGCTGGGGCCGGGCCCGCGCAGACACGGCCGGCCAATCGCCCAGCGTAGCACTGCCCCCCGCCCCGGGCAACGCTCCTCCGCGTCGCCGGGGGCCGGGGCGACGCTTGCCTCAACCCGATCGGCCCGCCAGGCGTCTGGTGTGTTGCCCGCCCGGCTCTGCCCGGCCGAGCCCGCGCTGCCGGCGCCGGCCGGTTTGTGACCGGTTCGTCCAACCGATATCCTGCCGACGGGTTAGTTATTTTCTCGAAAGGTTCAACCACGTGGACAAAATCAAGATAGGCGTCATCGGGGCCGGCGGGACCATCGCGTCGCTGCACATGGGGTACTTCGACCAGATCGAGGCGCTGTCGTTCGTCGCGGCGTCCGACGTGGTACCCGAGGCGCTGGCCAAGGTCGCCGAGGAACGCAAGGTCAAGCCTTTCGACGACGCCTCGGCGATGATCGCGTCGGGGGAAGTCGACGCGATCCTGATCGCCTGCCCACACTACGACCACCCGCGTTATGCGATGGAGGCGTTCGACGCGGGGGTCCATGTCCTGTGCGAAAAGCCCATCGCGGTCACGGCGCTGGCGGCCCAGGAAGTCAACGACGCCTACGCCAAGGCCCAGGCCAAGTACCCGGGGCTGATCTTCGCGGGCATGTTTAACCAGCGGACCAACCCCGTCTGGAAAGAGATCAAACGTCTGTGTGAGGACGGAAGCCTCGGCGAGCTGATGCGGGTGTCGTGGACGATCACGACCTGGTTCCGGACCCAGACCTACTACGACTCGGGCGGGTGGCGGGCGACCTGGTCCGGCGAAGGCGGCGGCGTGCTGATCAACCAGTGCCCGCACAACCTGGACCTGTTCCAGTGGTTCGTCGGCCTGCCCAAGAAGGTGACCGCCCACGTCGCGCTCGGGAAGTACCACCACATCGAAGTCGAAGACGACGTGACCGCCCTCCTGGAGTTCGACAACGGCGCGGTGGGCACGTTCGTGACGTCCACGGGGCAGTCGCCGGGCATCAACCGTTTGGAGATCGCCGGGGAACACGGGACGATCGTGTCGGACGGGAACACCCTGACGTATGAGCGGGCCGACGAGCCGGTCTCGGAGTTCTGCAAAACCAGCCCGGTGCGTTTCGGGAGCGTCCCGGCGACGCGGTTTGAGATCACCCCGGCCAAGGCGTCGCACGGTGAGCACGAAACGATCACCCGCAACTTCATCGACGTGGTCCAGAAGCAAGGGACGCAGGCGGACCTGATCGCCCCGGGCACGGAGATGATCCACGGCCTGGAGTTGGGCAACGCCATGCTCATGGCCGGGCTCAAGCAAGAACCCGCGACGATCCCGACCGACCGCGAAGCTTTCGATGGGCTGCTCACCCAGCTCAAAGCCGATTCTCAGTTCAAGAAGAACCAAACGGTCGAATCGTCCCGCGACCTGACCGGGAGCCATTGACCGGGTCCGTAGGGATTCCCCGATTTCACCGAGACGGGCTTCACGCCGGCGTTGGACCTTAAAACGGGGTTCCGCCGGCAGCGTGAGCGGGAGGGGATGGGGTTGTCAAAGAGGGGGCCCAGCGATCGGTCCACGGCGACGCGGTGGCGTGCGTCGCGAGGTGGAGGGTCAAAAACCAAACGGTTCGGATCGCCCGCCCACGGCCGACGGTGCCCGGCTCCGACCCCGAGAGTCCCCGGCAAGGTGGTGTCTCGGGCATCGCCACGTCCGGGCTCGTCGTCAGCCCCGTTCGCCCGGGGAGAGATCGCGTCGTCCTTGCCTGGCACGACACGGTCTCGGGCCGGGGTCCGGCTGCCAGGGGGCGGGGCGACACCGCGGTGCGCACCCACCGGGTCGTCGGGAGACGCGGCTGGCCGTCAAGGCTTGACGGAGACGAGCGATACAAAAAGCGGGCCGCAACGGCTTCAGGTACGCCGACGGGCGGGGTTGGTGTGCGCACCAGAGCGTCGCGTAAGGGGAACACACAAGCGGTGCGTAGACGGTCAACAGGCCGGGGGGCTTGAGGGCTAGAGAATCTGGGCCAGGGGGCGGAGCGATGAGAAGTGGGGTGGGGCGTGGTGGGCGGAGGGAGTCAAGCTTCGGAGGGGGCGGGGGGGCGGTGGATGCTGGTTTCGGTGACGATGATGCGGACGCGGCGGTCGTGGGGGTCGAGGGGGAGGGGGCTGAGGAGTTGGGATTCGAAGACGAGGCCGATGGGGAGGGTTTGAGGGTGGTCGGCGAGGTAGCGGTCGTAGAAGCCGGCGCCCTGGCCGAGGCGGTGGCCGGTGCGGGGGTCGAAGGCGAGGCCGGGGACCAGGGCGAGGTCGGGGGGCTGGTCGAGGGGGCGGCCGTGACGGGGGGCGAGGACGCCGAAGGCGGCGGGGGCGAGGTCTTTGAGCGAGGTGAGGGGGATGGCCTCCATGCGGCCGTGGGCGGCGTCGGTGACGCGGGGGACGGAGACGGTTTTGCCCAGAGCCAAGAGGTCTTCGATAAGGGTGTAGGTGTGGGGCTCGGTGCCGTGGGAGGCGTAGACGAAGACGCAGCGGGCGGCGGCGAGTTCGGGGAGGGTGAGGACGCGGGCCCGGAGGCGGTCCGAGTCGGCGGCGACCCGGTCGGGGGCGAGGCGGCCGCGGGCGGCGCGGACGCGGCGGCGGAGTTCGGCTTTGTCGGGCGGCGCGGCGTGGGTCATGCGGGACGGCGGCGGAAGGGAACGAGAAACGGGGGGGTGCGACGCGGAATGGCTCAATGGGTTCGGATGAGGGCCGGGACGATCGGGGGCCGGGGCGGGCGGGAAACAGAGAGGCTGGTTTACGCGGAATGGTTGTCCGGGGTGTCCGGGGTGTCCGGGGTGTCCGGGTTGTCCGGGGTGTCCGGGGGCGGGTTGAAGAGCCCGGTTTGCGGGCGGCGGGCGTGGTGCTCGGTGGTGGGGTCGATTTGAAGGTAGCGTTTGAGGACGGCGACGGCCAGATAAATCAGGGGGGTGTCGAGGAGCGCGACGAGGAATTTGAAGGCGAAGCCGGTGGCGATGAAGAGCCAGAGCTGGGGCCAGAGCGGGGCGTCTTGGTTGACGGGCAGGGCGTTGGCGTAGAAGTAGGTGATGAAGATGACCGCGGTGGTGTCGACGAGCTGGCTGACGACGGTCGAGCCGTTGTTGCGGAGCCAGAGGGCTTTGCCCCGGGTCAGGCGTTTCCAGAAGTGGAAGACCTGGACGTCGATGAACTGGGCGGCGAGGTAGGCGATCATCGAGGCGGTGACGGCCCCGAAGGCGAGTTCGCGGATGGTGAAGAAGGCGGGCGCGTCGGAGCCGGGCAGCACGCCGCCGAGCCAGAGGATGAAGATGACCCAGGCGTTGAGCAAGAGGCCGACGAGGACGAGGAAGTTGGCGCGTTTCTGGCCGTAGAACTCGGAGATCAGGTCGGTGCAGAGGAAGGTGACGGGGTAGGGCAGGACGCCGACGGCGAGGGCGAAGGTCAGGCCGGTGTCCCCTTCGGGGAGCCATTGCCCGAGCCGCCAGCCGTCGGTGTCGCTGTGGGTGGCGAGGACGAGGAAGCGGCTGATGCCCAGGATGTTGAGCATCGCGAGGGTGCCCAGGAACAGGCCGGCCATCACAAGGAACACGCGTTCGCGGCGTTGGTGGAGCACGGCGGGGTCGGGGGTGGGCAAGGCGGGGACTTTCGCTGGGGGAACAAAAAGGGGCGGGCGGGCTCTGGGGGTCTGAACGGAGACGGGTTAGAAGATGCTAAGCGCGGTCCGCGGGTGTTACAATGGGTGGAGCCGGTCCCGGGGTTCTTGTCTCTATTCCTGTTCTGGGATTTTCGCCATGGCCAAGCCCGCTGCCGCGTCCGCGTCGACCGCCCGAATCTACGATGGTCAGGGGGACGCCTTGATTGTGGATTCGCAGTTCAGCGAGAAGCTGACGATCATCCCCGACGGTAAGCCGTCGAGCCGTCCGGACATGACGCACCGGGTGCGGATCATGTGGGGTCAGCACCTGCTCGACGACGTGCTGGCGGGCCGGTACCGGACGCTGGTGTGTGCGGTCAACGCGCACGACAACAGCCACGGGATCGTGTCGCAGCTGGCGAGCCTGCTGCCGACGTCGATGTGGACGCCCAAGACGGTGACTGAATATGCGCAGCAGTTCGCGGGGGGCGACCAGACGGTGGTGGTGAAATACGACATGGACCTGGTGGAGGTGCTGGCGCTGCTGCGGCCGGGGGCGCGGGCGGAGCTGACGCTGGGGGACCTGGGGCACGGGTTCGAGGTGGTGGCGGAGATGCTGCGTCGCAAGACCGAGCGGCTGCCGACGGCGGCGGTGTCGTTTCTGGGGGCGCGGGCGAACCGGCTGATCGAGACGAAGACGGGGGCGGAGCCGAGCTTCGAGGCGGTGCTGCATACCATGAGCGACGCGGGGTTTGCGGGAGACGTGTATCCCGCGCCGTGGATGTGGGACAGCCAGCCGACGGCGTTATACGCGCGGTACCCTTTTCCGGATTCGGTCGAGAAGATGCGGGACGGGGGGTATTGAGCCGGGGGGCCGGGGGGGCTGGCGGCCGGGGGGCTTTCGGGTTGCGCAGGGCGGGGCCCGGTTTCGGGAGCTAAAGTCGGCGATTGGCCGCGCTCGTTCGGACGGGGGAAGCTATACTTATTTCACGGATGAAAGACACCGCGCTCGCCGAGGCTGTGAACTCCACCCGCTACCCGTTGGACGCCTTCGTGTTTGTCCAACGGGGGCTGGATTTTACGGTGCGCCGGGCCCACGGCGAACTCGAGGAAGACTACGACCCGGACGATCCGGACCAGCCCAGCCGGCACGTCACCGGGCAGATGCTCTGCGAGGGGCTGCGTGATTTTGCGCTTCAGCAGTACGGCCTGCTCGCGGGGACGGTGCTGCGGCGGTGGCGGATCACGGAATGCGAAGACTTCGGCCACATCGTGTTCGCGATGGTGCAGTCGGGGATGATGCACAAGACCGAGGACGACACGCTCGACGACTTCCACAACGTCTTCTCGTTCCGCGAGGCGTTCGGGGCCGGCTCGTTGGCGCTGAGCTGACGACACGCAGCGGGGGGCGACGCGGGCGGACGTTAGCGGGGGTGGCGGGCTCGTTTTTGCTAACCGGGGACGGAGGCCGGAGCGCTGTCTGGCGGGCGGTGTTTCGCGTTCGGGTGAGCGACGGCGAAGGCCTCTCGATCGCTTAGCGCGGTAGCGTGGTGGCGTAGCGTTTCCGGCCGGTCCTCCCGGGGCGGCGATGGGGGCGGCGAGGCGGTAGGCTATGGCGAAGCGGGATTCGATCCACGAGGAGTCCGGGATGAGCCAAGACGCGACGCCGAAGCACGAAGCGGAACCCCAGCCGGGCCCGGAGCCCCCACCGGCAGCGGAAAAGGCGCCGACGGCGAACGAGCAGAACCCGGACGACGAGGCGCCGCTGTTTAAGGGGCAACACGTCTGGCAGCGGCGGTGGTTCCAGATGATGCTGGCGGCGCTGGTGGTGTTTCTGGTGCTGTCGTACGTGGTGCCGGGGGTGCTGGGGCTGCTGTACGCGGTGCGGTCGGTGCTGGTGCCGGTGCTGATCGGGCTGGCGCTGGCGTACATCGTGAACCCGGTGCTGCGGTTCGCGCAGCGTCGGCTGCGGATCGGTCGGTTGGCGGGGACGATCTCGCTGATGCTGATCGCGCTGGTGCTGGTGGCGGTGATGTTCGTGACGGCGGTGCCGCTGATGATCAGCCAGGGGCGGAGCCTGGTCCAAACCGTGCAGGAGGCGTACCCGCGCTACGTCGATAAGCTGCTCGCGCAGATCGAGAACACGGCGGAGGAGGTCGGCTCGGAGCTGCAGGCCGAGCAAGACACGGCGGAAGCGGAGGCAGAAACCCGGGCGGATGCCACCACCGCGTCAGGCAGAGTCGAAACGGAGGCGGAGCCAGACGCCACGGCGGACACGACGGGGGCGACCGCCCCGCAGACGGACGCGGATACGGCGGAGGAGGCCGGCACCCCGGCGGACCGTGAGGACGACGCATCCACGGGAGAAGCCTCGAAAGAAAACGGCGGAGAGGCAGACCACGCGGCGGGCCAGACCGCGATGGATAAAGCGGTGGACGAAGCGGTGGCCGAGGCAATCGACCGGGCGACGGAGCCGGCAGCGGAGGGGTCGTTGGTGGAGCGGATTATCAATCCGGACCGGAATCGGCAACTGTTGGAACTGAGCGTCGAGCGGCTGCGGCAGCTCGACGGCCGCATGATCATGGGTTGGGCGTTGCAGTCGCTGGACGTGGGGGTGGGGCTGGTGGGCTCGGCGGTCAGCTTCACCAGCTACCTGGTGCTGTCGGGGGTGGTAGTGGCGTTCTGCTTCTTCTTTTTTTCGTGGAAGCTTGACGACATCCTGCGCTGGTTCGAGCCGTTCATCCCGGCACGGTCGCACGATCAGATCGTCGGGATGCTGCGGAATATGGACTCGGCGGTGTCGTCGTTCGTGCGCGGCCGAGTGATCCAGAGCTTGGTGATGACGGTGGTACTGGTGATCGGCTGGTGGCTGGCGGGGGTGCCTTACTGGTTCTTACTAGGGGTGTTGACGGGAGTACTGAATCTGGTGCCGTTTCTGCCGGCGGTGGGGTGGATCGTGGCGGTGGTGCTCACGGTGATGGCGACACTGGCGAACGGCGGGGACTTCGCGCTCGGGCTGATCCTCTGGCCGACGGTGGCGTACTTCGCCGCGCAGGGGCTCGACGGGTGGGTGGTCGAACCGGTGGTCCAGGGGCAGGCGACGAACCTGGACCCGCTGACGGTGATGCTGGTGGTCCTGGGGGGCGGGGCGGTGGCGGGACTGCTGGGCATGCTGCTGGCGATCCCGCTGGCAGCGTGCGTCAAAATCCTCGCGCGAGAGATGCTGCTGCCGAAGCTGCGCAGCCTCGCGTCGGAGGCGTAGGGTTCGCGCCAGGCCGGGGAGGGGCGGAGCGCGCCCGTTCAAGAACCGAACCCACTGTACGAGGGAAAGGGGCTTAGCGCATCCCAACTCCGGGGTAGCGTTTACCTCGGTCAAACCGCCGGGCAATCGAAGAGTATCTGGTGGCTTCTGTTCGGCAGGACGCTACCGGTGGAGTTGATGTGCGCGAACGACCGGGGCTGCCCGTGGTTTCTGAGCTTTGCCGTTTTGCTCACCGGAACGGGTCGCGTTTGAGCGTGCCGCCCTGATCCGGGGCGGGGGTAGAGGGCGGTCCGCCGGCTTTGGTCTGGCCGGCCGCGTTGCCGGTGGGTTCCATCAGGAGTTCGAAGCCGCGCTGGTCGCTGAGGGTGACCTCGCCGCGCCACACCCCGCCGGGCTGCGGGACCAGGTCGATGCCGCCCTCGGTCTTTTCGAGCGGCAGGTCTGCGAGTTCGGGGATCCCGAACTGCTTGAGTTGTCCCAGTTCGGGGATGCGGATGGCCAGCCGGTCCGAGGCCACCGTCAGGGCCGGCACCCCCGAGCGGAACGCGACGCTGCGGCCGTCGGCGTCGAGGGTGGTCAGGCCCAGGACGGTCTCGCGGGTCTGGTCGGCGGAGCCGGTCTGCTGCTGCGACTGGACCACGGCCGGGTCGCTGCCGAGCACCGCGTCGCGGGCGATCCCCTCGCCGGCGCCCTCCGGGGCGTTGCCGGTGACGATCATGACCAGGCGGTACTCGCCCGCGGCCCCGGCGAGGCGGGACAGGTAGATATCGCGTTTCATGTCGGCCCAGGCCTCCGCGACCTCGGGCGTGTCGAGCGTGGTCCGGCGGTCCTTGAGCCGATCGATCATGTCTCGCTGCACCCGGCGGTCCGCGCCGGCGCTGGCGGCCAACGCAGCGATCGCCCCGTGGGCGAGGGCCTCGTCGCTGTGGAGCACGAGCGGGATCAGGCGGTCTTCCCCGCCCGCGGCCGTAGCCCACTGGTCGGGGTGAGGCAACTCGCCGGCGGACAAGGTCTGGGCGAACCACCGGGCGGTCGCGCCGCCGTCCTGCCGGGCCAGCCCCGACACCGGCTCGGGGCCCGACCCCAACCGATCGTAGACCCGGTCCACGAATCGCTGGCGGTCGTCGGCGCTGAGCTCGGTCAAAACCGTGTCGAACGCACGCTGGGACCCGCGCAGGGCCCGGGCCGCGCGACGCGACGCGGCGATGTCGCCGCGGCGGACCACGGTGACCAGGGCTGCGGTGGCGCGGGGCTGGTCGGACTGGCGGAGGAGGAACGGGACGAGCGAACCGGGGGTGGCCGGCCGACTGAGCCCGGCGCTGAGCACCAGTTGCAGGGGATCGGGCCCGTCGGCGGCGGGACGGGCCGCGGCCCCGACGAGCTCGAAATGGCGCAGGGCCAGCCAACCGCGGGCCCGCCGTTTCGGGTCGCCGGAGTTGAGCAGGCGGAACAGCGCGTGGTTGGCGGAATCCAGCGGGAGCCCGGCGGTCAGCATGATCGGGCGGGCGGCGGGCGCGGGCGTGGGGTCGGCCCCGCCGAACACCAGGCGGATCAGGCCGCGGGCCAACCGCGACGCCGCGGGCGCCGGCTCGTCCGCCCGGACCAGCAGTTCGAGGGTGCGGTCAACCACCTCGGGGTCGGGCGAGCCGAGCCACTGGAGGTTGAGCCACCCCCCGACCACCCCGGGGCGTTGCCCGGCTTGTTCGAGCGCAGCGCCCACCGCGGCGGCGAACCGCTGGTCGGTGACCCCGGTGAAGCGCAGGCCGCTGACCGCAGCGGCGACCGCCTCGGGCGTTTCGGGCAACAGCGCGAGGAACTGGCGGACCACCTGCCCCGCATCGAGGGCGTCTTCGTCGGCGATCAGCGTGGAGGCGGCCGCCGCGGCGACGGCCGGACCGCCGGCCTGCGGGGCGGTCAGCAGCAGTTCGAAGCGTTTGCGGACGGCGGCGAGCTGGACGGCCGGGTCCCCGCTGCGGGCGGCCTCGCGCTCGAGGAGCTGCGCGGCGGCGGGGGTGGCGGGCTGGACGGTAGCCAGGGCGTAGACCGTGCGGTGCCGGGCGAGCGTGTCCGGGCTGCGGAGCATCTGGTCGGCGAGCTGGTAGGCGGGGCCGTCGAGCGCGGCGCGGCCGAGGTAGCCCGAGCCGGCCACCGCCCTGGCCAGCAGCCGCTGGGACCAGGGGTGGGGGTCGCGGGCAATGGCGAGCGGGCGGCTGAGGTCTTCGCTCTCGGCGGACTCGAAGCGGCCATCGCCGGTGGCCGCCGCGCCGCGTCCGGCCCCGCGGGCGAGCCGGGTGAGCCGGTTCCAGTCGCCGAAGCTGATGGACCATGGCCCGTCGTCGAGGCCGCGGAGGGTCCAGCCGTCGCCGAAGGTATTGACTTCATATAAAGCCCAGACCGTGTCGGGCAGGTCACGCTCGAAACGGTCGGGCAGACCCCGGACGAGCTGCTGCGTTTCGCGGTAGGCATTGGCGAGTTCGCGCTGCTGGATCAGGTGCTCGCGGCGGCGGAGGCTGAAATCCCGCGAGCTTTCGCCGGGGTTGCGGGCGAGGCGGGCGCTGCGCGGCGGCTCAAGGGCGCGGAGGCGTTCGGGGTCGAGCTTCAGGAGGTAGGGCTCGTTGCCGCCTTTGACCTGGCCGTTGGCGATACTGCGGGTGGTTTCCCAAGCGACGCGGGCCGGGCCGGGGCCCGCGGCGGGGGTGAGGGTCAGCTCTCGGGCGAGTCGCGGAGCGCCGGGAGGGACTGCAGAGTTGACGAGGGTGGTGGGCGCCGCGGCGGGCGCCGCGGCGGGCGCGGCGGCGGGCCTGGGGGGCTGGTCCAGCGAGAGGATCAGGGCGGTGAGGTTTTCGAGTTGTGCGTCGGTGGGGCCGGGGACGGGGACTTCGCGGGCCGCGCCGGTGGGGAGAGACCAGGCGACGAACCGGCCGCCGGCGAAGTCGACCGCGGGCTCGGCGAGCACGGACGAGGCCGAGCCCGGGGTCAGGGTCATCGGCAGTTGGACGAGGCGGCGGCCCGAGGCGGGGGTGATGGTCCAGACCGGGCCGTCGAGCGTGCCGCTGGTCACGCGATCGGCGGCGAGGAGCCAGTCGAGCCGGACCTGAGCCGTGGCCGGCGAGGACGCGGGATCGACCGGGGCGGGTTGACCGCTGGTCGCCAAGGCTCCGGCGAACAGGGCCGCGACGACTGCCCCGTGGCCGCCGGACGCGCGGGACCACCGCCCCACCGAACGGGTTCGGGCAAAGGGGCCGAGAAAAGTGGGGAGAGACGGCGTGCCGATCGACATGATGCAGGACTCCGCGCCGAAGCCGGCGGACAGAAGGAGGAGGCTTTTGACAGCCTCATGGCCCCGGGGCCGCGAGGCTACATCATACCCGGCGGCGCTGGGGGCTTGAATCGGCCGCGCGGCGATGCCTCAGGCACGGAGTGCTGAGGGGAGATGCAACGCGGGGGGTGGTGCTCATTTGCTAAGCAAGCGTGGAGGGGTGGGGTCGCCAGCGGATGATTTGCTTTCGGCTGGGGCGTTACCCCCCTTTTCGTGTTGGATCTCGTGAATAACGGCCTTTATTTGTCTTAAACGCATCGGATCGGGTGCGCGGCGTGCAAGATTGCCGCGGTAGAAGGGTCGGTCAAGGGTCGGTCCAGGGTCGGGGCTCAGCAACTGGCACAGCGTTTGTAGTAAGTAACACTGAATAGATGGCATGACGGTTCCAGCATTCGGAACCGAACGCCTCCCCGGGGACCCCGAAAAGATTCGGGAATCTCCGGCGGGATAACTTGAAGCAGGCCACCCCCGCGACGGTCGTGGGGGGCGATAAGCGGGCACCTTTGCGGGTGCCCGCTTTTTTGTCCGACACCCGCTTACCCCGGCGCTTGGTTGGCGGGGCATGCGTGCGGATGAGGCGGGAGATCCGTGGCCTCGGGTCGGTTGCTTTGGGCGGGGCGGCGGGCCAGCGGATCGAGGGGCCAGCGGGTTGGCAGACCGGCGGACCAACGCAAGATGGATTCGAATGAAAAAGCGAGGCGAGGTGCGGCGGGGCAGGACCCGAACCCGGGGCGTAGGCATGGCGGGTTCGAAGGATTTCTCGGGAAATGGACGGGGCGGGAAGCCATCGGGCGTGGCGAGGCTGCGAGCGTGGTTCGCGCGAGCGGCCGATAATAATCGCGAATCCGGTTCAGATTGAAGGGGTAATTCTTTAGGAATGGCTATCAAACGAGCTAATAATGAGCGTTGTTGAACTATTACGCCTACGGACTGTGCAGAAAAATGAAATTGCGATTGCATTTCGTGCATTTGATCGTTAGCATGCCGTTCAACTAATGGTTCGGCCGCGGTGCGCTGTCTGTGCCGTGGGTCGATGGAGCACGTCCCATTCTGGACATACCTAGACAGGAGCGAAATGATGTCAATGTTGAGAGGTCGATGGTTGTTGATGCTGGCCGTGCTGGCGGCGGGAGTAAGCCTGTCCCCGGGCGCCTGGGCGCAGGACATGACGGACGAGGAGTTGACCGCGACCGCGGCGAAGCTCAACGCCGAGGCGCCGACCGAAGAGGTCGAAGCCGAGGACGGCAGTGTCTCGGAGATCCCGTTGGTGGTGGTGAGCGTTGAAGACGGCGGGCTGGTCGCGGTCGGCCAGGGCTCGGCCGAGGGCTACGACTACACCGTGTCCGCCGAGAAGACGGACGACGGCGAGATCGAGTCGCGGGTCGATATGGACCTGCCCTCGTTCTTCGTGACCAGCAACCTGTGGATCATGCTCGCGGGCTGCCTGGTGTTCATCATGCACCTGGGCTTTGCCTGCGTGGAATCGGGGCTGACCCGGGCCAAGAACACGGTGAACATCCTGTTCAAGAACGTGATGATCGTGATGATCGGGATCGTGATGTACGGCGTGTGCGGCTGGATCATTATGTATCCCGGCGACTTCAATCTGGTGCCGGGCGTCCTCTCACTGGGCGTGGGCATCGGCGGCGGGGCCAAGGGCTCGGCCGACTGGGCGAGCAACCTGGTCAACAACACCCCGCTGTACTACGAAGCGTACACGGTGTGGACCGACTTCTTCTTCCAGGCGATGTTCGCGGCGACCTGCTGCACCATCGTGTCGGGTGCGGTGTGCGGCCGGGTGAAGCTGCTGCCTTTCCTGTTGTTCTGCATCCCGTTCGCGGGCGTGGTCTACGCGATCAGCGGCTCGTGGCAGTGGGGTGGGGGCTGGCTGGCCGAGGCGGGCTTCGCGGACTTCGCCGGCTCGTCGCTGGTGCACGGCGTCGGCGGTGCGGGTGCCCTCGCGGGTGCGTTGCTGCTGGGCCCACGCCTGGGCAAATACGCGGCGGACGGCTCGGTGCAGCCGATCCCCGGCCACAGCATGCCGTTGGTGGCCATCGGCGTGTTCCTGCTCTGGTTCGGCTGGTTCGGGTTTAACGGCGGCTCGGAGCTGAGCGCTAACCCTGAAGGCGTCTCGTGGGTCCTGACCACGACGACCATGGCGGCCTGCGGCGGCGGCATCGCCGCGGCGATCACCTCGTGGATCTTCGGCGGTAAGCCGGACCTGACCATGGCGCTCAACGGCATCCTCGCCGGCCTCGTCGGCGTCACCGCCGGCCCGGACGTACCCAGCTGGATCGGCGCCCTGCTGATCTGTGGCGCGGTCCCCGGCGTGCTGGTGTACTTCTCGGTGCTGTTCTTCGACAAGCTCAAGATCGACGACCCGGTCGGGGCCATCTCGGTCCACGGCGTGTGCGGGATCTACGGCACGCTCGCGGTGGCCTTCTCGGGCGGCTTCGATGCGAGCCAGTTGACGATCCAGGCGATCGGGACCTTCTCGATCTTCGGGTTCGCGTTCGTCGCGGCACTGATCATCTTCGGTGTCCTGAAGGTTGTCCTGGGGATCCGGGTCAGCGAAGAAGAAGAGATCGAAGGGCTCGACCTGGGCGAGCACGACATGTCGGCTTACCCCGACTTCCAGCAGACGTTCATCAAGAGCTACCACGCTCGCGAGATCTAACCCCCCCCACCCTCGGCCGCGGCCGGGCGGCGGGTGCGGATCGCTTCGACGAGCCGTGCCCCCGCCGGCCGGGACCCGGGAGGGAAATGCTGGTACAGATTGGACCCCGATTCGCGTTTTGATTAACTGGTAACTAGACACCCCCGGCCGGCCGCCCGTAGGCCCGCCCGCAACGAAAGAAATTAGGAGAACTCGTCATGCATATGATTGAGGCCATCGTGAAGCCGTCGTCGATCGACGCGGTCAAGTCGAAACTCGCCCAGGTCGGCGTTCTGGGCATGACCGCCCTGGAATGCAAGGGCTTTGGTAAACAAAAGGGACACACCGAACGCTACCGCGGCGGGCGGATGGACGTGGGCTTCGTGCCCAAGGTCACCCTCAAGGTCGCGGTGAAGAGCGAGGACCTGGACAAGGCGCTCGAAGCCATCACCAGCGCCGCCCGCACGGGCAACGTCGGCGACGGCAAGCTGTTCGTCTACGAGCTGTCCAAGGTCGTGCGGATCCGTACCGGCGAGTCGGACAACGACGCGCTGTAAGACGGCCCCGGGCCGCGGCACGCTGCGTCCGCCCGCTTGCGGGGAGGCGCGGCGAGTCACCGGCCGCGGCTTGACATTGACTAACCTCCACCGGCGTGTTGATCCTCGTGATCGGCACGCCGGTTTTTCGTAGGCGGATCGCGATCGTGCGACCGGCGCGAGGAGAAGAAGGGGGGCAGGGGTTGGGCTCGAGGCCGGTAGCCGGGGCGGGTGCCGCCGAGGGCTGGGGCCGGGCCGGGGAGACGGCGGCCGGGGGGCGAGCGGGGTGTCGATTTTTTCCGTGAAAAGCGGAGGCGGTCGCGGGAGAGGCGGTACGCTTTTTTTGAGGGAAGAGAGGGGAGAGGCGGCGGACCGGGCGAGATTGGGGTCGGCTTTGGGACGTTGGTGACGGTATTGCAGACGGGTCCTCGGCCAGAGGTCGGCGCGGAGCCGGGGGTGCGGTGGGGAGTGTGGGTGGGCGGGGTGGGGGATGCGTTGGGAAAACGGGCGGGGTTGGCCGATAGGGATGCAGTGAACGCGACGCTGAAAAAAACGGTGTGGACGGGGCTGCGGGTGGGGGTGATCCTGGCGGGGCTGGGGTACATCCTCTGGTCGATCCAGTGGTCGGACGACCCGGAGACGGGCCGATTGGGGATGACGAGCTTGGTGCGGGCGGCGGACCCGGGCTGGCTGCTGGGGGGGTTTTTGGTGCTGTCGGTGATCTTCCCGCTGCAGGCGTGGCGGTGGCACGGGCTGCTGGCCTGCCGGGGGCTGGACGTGTCGCGGCGGAGCGTGTTGCGGCTGGTGATGGTGGGCCTGTTTTTCAATTTCTGCGTGCCGGTGGGTTCCAACGGGGGCGACGTGGCGAAGGCGTACGGGGCGGCGAGAGGGGTGAAGACGCCGGGGTCGCGGGCGACCGCGGTGGTGAGCGTGCTGCTGGACCGGGTGACGGGGCTGCTGGGGCTGGTGCTGCTGGCGGCGATTTTGGGGCCGATGCTGTGGGGCTCGCCGGTGGGGCAGAAGGTGACGCTGATCGCGTGGTCGGGGCTGGTGGCCGTGCTGGTGGGGGGCGGGGTGTACCTGTGGCCGGTGACGCGGAAGTGGCTGGGGGTGGACCTGGCGACGAAGCTGAGCGTGGTGGAGAAGCTCGACGCGGCCGTGACGGGGTATCGGCACCACGGGGGCGTGCTGGCGCGGGCGGTGGCGGTGAGCCTGCCGGTACACCTGGCGATCGCGGTGTCGACGGCGATGGCGGGGTACGCGATCGGGGTGACAACGCCCTGGCTGGCGATGGTCGGGGCGCTGCCGATCGTGTTTCTGGTCGGGGCGCTGCCGCTGACGTTCATGGGGCTGGGGGTGATGGAGCCGACGGCGTTCGCGCTGCTGGCGACGGACCAGGGGGCGAGCAAGAACCAGATCATCGCGATGCTGATGGCGTGGCGGCTGTTCTCACTGATCTATGCGCTGGGGGGCGGGGCGCTGCTGCTGGGCAAAGGGATTCATCTGCACGAACGGGAAACGGACGGCCGACTCGACGCAGCCGAGGCGGCCGCGGCGGAGAACCCGGCGGGCGCGGCGGAGGTCGCGGACGCGGCGGGGCGTTGAGCGGGGACCGGGACGCCGGGGAGCCAGGGGTTCCGGAGCTTAGGGTTCCGGGGGGGAGGCTGGGCGGGGGGAAGAAACAAACACGCGGGCACGGGATTGCGCTAAGATGGCCGGCGTGTCGAGCGTGACCCCGATGAGGAATGTGGCGGCGGGAACTCGGGTCCGGGCGCGGGGGGGGCGAGCGATCCGGTGGGGGCTGGGGGTGTACTGGGCGGCGTTGGTGGTGGCGACGCATTGGCCGGGGCTGACGCAGGACGACGTGCCGGGGTTGGGGGGGCTGCCGTTCGACAAGGTTGCACACGGAGTGGCGTTCGCGGGGCTGGCGGTGCTGCTGGCCGGGTCGCGGTTCTGGCGGGGTGGCGGGGCGCGGGGGAACGCGGGGCTGGCGGTGGGGGTAGGGCTGATTTACGGGGCGCTCGAAGAGTGGACGCAGCCGTGGTTCGGCCGAACCGCGTCGTGGGCGGACCTGGCGGCGGACGCGGTGGGCCTGTGCCTGGGCGCGGCGGCGGCGTGGACTTGTTGGGTCGTCTGGGCGCGGCGGGCGGAGCGGGGCAGAGAGCAGCACGGCAAAGCGGACGAGGCGGGGAGCGGTACGGCGGTGCAAGCCGCGGGGATTCCCGAGGGATCCGCGGGCGAAGCGGGCGCTCGGGGTCAACGCGAGGCCGGGGGGCCGGAGGGGGCTGAGGCGCAGGGGGGTGCCGGATGGGATTACGGGGGCCCACGCGGTTCCGGGGGCGCGGCAAAAAACTTCAAGCCTTTGACCGCAAAGAAGGTTATAGATCGCGGATGACCAGAACCACTGCTCCCACCCTGGAAGACGTGGCGCGCATGGCGGGTGTTTCCACCGCAAGCATTTCCCGCGCGCTCAACGATCCCGACAAGGTTGCCAAGCCCACGCGCGACAAGATCGAAAAGGCCATCGATGTGCTGGGCTATACGCCGAATT
>JBCDDZ010000053.1:0-21185 GCA_039180025.1 Planctomycetota bacterium | reverse complement strand
GTTCCGGGGGCGGTTCCGGGGGTGGTTCCGGGGGCGGGGTGGGGTTGGTGGAGCGGTACGGGTTCGCGGGCGGGACGAGCACACAGATTCTGGACACGTTTTACGGGTTTTTTACCCCCGGCGACGAGCCGAGGAAGGTGGTCGGGGGCGTGCCCGACGCGGTCGTGGATCGGCTGGACCGGACGGGGGACGTGTTCCTGCGGGCCAACACGTACGGCGCGGGGACGGGGGTGACGTACAACCCCGAGCGGCTGAAGCTGGTCTGGGACGAGCTGCTGGCCGAGGCCGGGGTGCAGGCGTGGCTGCACGCGGTGCTGGTCGATGTGATCGTCGAGGGCGGGCGGATCGCGGGGGTGGTGGTCTGGACCAAGACGGGGTTCTTTCGGATCTACGCGCAGCGGCTGATCGACGCGAGCGGGGACGCGGACCTTTGCCACCTGGCGGGGGTGGATTACGAGCAGGCGGGGGAGCAGGACCCGGCCCAGACGCTGACCACGACGTTCCGGATGAGCAACGTGGACGACGCGCGGTACGAGGCGGCGGGGGGTAAGCAGATGCTCGCGGCGAAGATGGCCGAGGCGGTCGACGCGGGGACACACCCGCTGCCGCGGAAGCACGGCAGCGCGCACCGGATGGTGCAGGAAGGCTGTATCGCGACGGTGGCGGTGCGGGTGGCGGGGCTGGACGCGACGGACTTCCGGCAGCTGGGCGAGGCGGAGCGGGAGGGGCGTCGGCAGGCGTTTGTTTACGAGGCGTTTCTGCGGGACTGCGTGCCGGGCTACGAAAACGCGAAGATCATCGGGCTGGCGCACCACATCGGGGTGCGGGAAACACGGCGGGTGTACGGAAACGCGCGGCTGACGCGGGCGCAGTGCCTGGGCGCGGCGGTGACGGCGGATGCGGTCGCGTTGTGCGGGGCCCCGATCGAGGACCACCGCCCCGCTGCCGCGGCGGGTGAGCCCGAGACGGTCTGGGCGTACGTGGGCGGCCAGGGGGTCTACGGTGTGCCCTACGGCACGCTGGTGCCCCGGGGCCGGGACGAGCTCTGGGTGGTGGGCCGATGCTTCAGCGCGACCCACGATGCGCACGCGAGCTGTCGCAGCATGGGGCAGACCATGAGTATGGGGCAGGCGGCGGGGTTCGCCGCGGCGCAGTCGCTGCGGGACGATACCGGGGCGGGGGGCGTGGACGTGGGGAAGTTGCGGGAGACGCTGCACCGCCGGGGCGCGGTGCTCGAACGCCCCGACACGGTGGCGGCCACGGCGGCGGCGGCGTGGGCGGAGAACCGCGGCGACGGCAGGTAGGGCACGGCCGCGCTGCGGCCATCGTTGACGCAAAAGAAGCGGGCGGCGGAGTGGGGTAGCGGGTAGGGTGTCCGGCGTGGGTTTCGGGCTCGTCGTTTTGTTGATGGATCTTTTTTCCCTTTCTGAGTCAATAGTTTTATGAAAGACCGCCCCCTGCGTACGTCCGTGATCGGCAGCTACCCCTTCCCCGGCTGGCTGGAGTTCGGGGCGGCGCATCTCGACCGGTTCGGGCCCAAGGACCTCGAAGAACTGCAGGAGGATGCGGTGATCGCAGCGGTACACGACCAGGTGTCCGCGGGGCTGGACGTGGTGACCGACGGGGAGCAGACACGGCTGGACTTCAACCTTTCTTTTTATGGTTACCTGGAGGGGATCGACCTGGAATCGCATCCGCCACGGCGGTTCGGGCCGCCGGCCCACGACCAGCGGGGCAAGCACATGGTGACGGGAGAACTGAGCGCGCCGCGGGGGCTGGGGGCGGTGGAAGAGTTTCAGCGGCTGCTCAAGGTGGCGGGGCCGATGGTGCCGGGCGAGACGACGCTGAAGATGTCGATCCCGGGGCCGTTCACTCTTTCGGGCCGGCTGCTGCCGAACGATCAGTACCCGGACCGGTACGCGTTGACCGAGGCGCTGCTGCCGCTGGTGCGGGACGAGATTGCGGCGCTGGTGGAAGCGGGTTGCCGGGAGATCTGCGTGGACGAGCCTTCGATGAGCTGCTACGCGTACAAGGCGGACCCGGAGCGGTTTGTCGATCTGTTTAACCGGACGGTGGAGCCGGCGGTGGGCCGGGCGCGGGTGTGCATGCACATGTGCTTCGGGAATTACAAGGGGCGGAGCGTCGGGAAGAAGCAGCCGGAGTTGATGTTCCCGGCGTTTCTAGACATGACCGTGGACGAAATGCACCTGGAGATGGCGACGCTGAACTTCAAGCCGTTGGCGCTGATCGAGCAGGTGACGGCGAAGGGGATCGACGCGGCGGTGGGCGTCGTGGACGTGAAGAGTTATTACATCGAGACGCCGGAGGATATTGTGGAGCGGATCAAGGCGTGTCTGAGATACGCCCCGGCGGACCGGCTGGTGTTCGCGCCGGACTGCGGGCTGTCGCAGACCGCGCGCTGGGCGGCCCGGGAGAAGCTGGCCAGCCTGTGCGAGGGGGCGCGGCGGGTGCGGGAGGAGCTGGGGCGATGAGCTTAATCCCGGCCCATACGAAAGACGACGCGCTGCTCGCGGACGTGGCGGCGGCGGACCCCGCGGCGGCGGGCGGGTTCTGCTGCTGGTGGCTGGGGCAGAGCGGCTTCCTGCTCAAGTCGGTGGACGGGATGCTGCTGCTGGACCCGTACCTGTCGGACAGTCTGACGGTGAAGTACGCGGCCACGGACAAGCCGCACGTGAGGATGAGCGAGCGGGTGGTGGACCCGGCCCGGCTGACGGGGCTGGGGCTGGTGACGTCGTCGCACAACCACACGGACCACCTGGACGCGGAGACGCTGGGGCCGCTGCGGGCGGCCAACCCGGAGGCCGCGCTGGTGGTGCCGGAAGCCAACCGGGGGTTCGTGGCCGAGCGGCTGGGGATCGGGGCGGAGGTGCCGGTGGGGTTGGACGACGGGGCGTCGGCCGAGGTCGGGCCGTTCACGGTGCACGGAATCGCGGCGGCGCACAACACGGTGGACCGGGACGACGCGGGGCGCTGCCGATACCTGGGCTACGTCATCGAGTTCGAGGTCGGCGGCGGGCGGAAGACGGCGGTGTACCACAGCGGGGACACGCTGTGGCACGGGTCGCTGGTCGAGGCGTTGTCGGGGTTCACGCTGTCGCTGGCGATGCTACCGATCAACGGGAACCTGCCGACGCGGCGGGTGTCGGGGAACCTGTGGGGTCAGGAGGCGGCGGCGCTGGCGAAGACCGTGGGGGCGGGGTGCGTGGTGCCGTGCCACTACGACATGTTCACATTCAACACGCAGACACCCGCGGCGTTCGTGGAAGCGTGCGAAGCGTGGGGGCAGCCGTACAAAGTCCTGGCCGGGGGCGAGCGGCTGGACGTGGCGGTACGGTAGGTCGGCGGCGGCCGTGGGTGGTCCGAAGCGTCAGGCGGACCGGCGGCGGGCGGCGGCGAGGCCAAGGAACAGGGTCAGGGTGGCGAGGCTGCCGGGCTCGGGGATGGAGGCGACCCAGTCGGCGTTGACCTCGGCGATCCGTTCGAGCTGGATGCGGCGGCCGAAGGGGTCGTCGGGCAGCGCGGCGCCGGGGGGATCGATGGGAATGTTAAATTCCGCACGGTCGGCATTGATGTCGTCGTAGACCCAGATCGCGGCGAGGGGGATCTCTTTCTCCGAGAGCAGAGACAGGAGGTATTCGAGGCGTTCCTGGGTGGTGGTGGTTTCGGGGGTGGGGTCGCCGGGGACGTCGTAGTTGAAGTTGTCGCCGTCGGAGACGCCGAACTCGCCGAGGAAGAGGGGCTTGCCGGTCTGGTCGCTGGCGGTGAGCAGGACGTCGAGGACATCGCCGTAGTCGGCGTCGAGGTCGGGGGTGAAGCGGCGGGTCGGGTCGGTCTGGGCTTGGTTGCTGATGCCCAGGAGCGAGTGGTAGTAGGCGTGGACGCTGAGGGTGTCGACCGCGGCGTGGTCGTCGGCGGTCATCGTGATGAACTCGGCGGCGGTGTCGGGGTTGGTGCCGGGGGTGTCGCGGTTGCGGCGGAAGAAGGCGTTGGTGCGCTCGACGGAATGGCCCGACGAGACGGCGCGGCCGGTGGGGTCGAGGTCGGCGACGGTCTGCGCGAAGTCGGCCAGGGCGTCGCGGACGGCGTCGCTGGAGACGAGGTCGGCGTCGGTGCGCTGCGCGGGGGTGCCGGCGTTTACGTTGATGCGGGCGTCGGTGGGCTGGGTCGCGAAGTCCTGCCCGAGGTTGAACTCGTTAGCGAATTCCCACATGAGGATGGTGTCGCGGTCGGCGTAGCGGGAGACGACGTCGGCGGCGTACTGGTCGGCGAACTGGCGGGTCTGGCTGTTGGGGTCGCCCCAGGCGCTGACGGCTTCATCGGGGAAGAGGTCGGGGATGCTGTAGTGGTTCCAGAAGAGGGTGGGGACGAGCTGCACGCCGTGGGCCTGGGCGGAGTCGACGACGGCGTCGAACCGGCGGAAGTATTCGGTCTTGTCGTTCTGGTAAAGGGCCCAGTCGTCGGGCCAGAAGCCGCCGGCGTTGATGCGGGCGAAAGGGATCCCGCTCGCGCCCAGGTCGGCGAAGCCGGCGTCGAAGGAGCGGTCGAAGGTGTTGGGGTTGCCGTCGCCGTCGTCGCGGAGCGTGCGGAGAAAGGCGCTGTAGTAGTTGACGCCCAGGCCACGGTATTCCTGGCCGTTTTGAGTGAACTGGCCGTCCCGGACCACGAGGGCCTGACCGTGAGCGGAGTCGGTGGGGGCCGCCACGCAGGCCAAGAGCATCAGCGACCAGACGAGCGGGAGGCGTCGCAGGGCGTTCGGCCGTACAGCAGGGACGGGGGGCGTTGTTTTCGGCACGTTATTCCTCGATGCGTTGAATCAGAATCGTATGAGCGGATGCAGAGTCTACCGCGCTCGGCCGGGAGCTTCGAGCCGGATTGGGGAGTGCTGATGAGTATACCACTCATGTTTGTGATTGATCGTCTCGGCTTTAAAAAAGACCAGAGGCCCCGTGTTCCCTCGGATGGGTGCGGTTGTGCGGGACGGGCAAAATGAAATCGAGCTAAAAACAAAGGATTCACTGGCGTGAGCTGGATCGCCGAGACGGCGGGCACGAAATACAGATACGGGGCTTCCTTTTTTTTCCTGTTCAGGAGATCGTGTATGTCGTTGGCCGCTTCGGAATTGGATCGTCGTCGAGAAAACCGTTACCGGTCGCTGACCGGGCAAAAAATGTCCTGGTCACGGCTGGGGTACGTCGGGCCCCGCCAAAAGGGGTGGGTCATGGACATCTCCAAGTCGGGGATCGGCCTGATGATCGAGCAGGACCAATTGCCAGAAGTCGGTGAGGTGCTGGGGGTCCGGCTGCGGCCGGCGTCGGACCCGCTGAGCTACGAGGTGGTGCGGGTGCAGTCGGGGGACCACCGGATCACCGTGGTGGGGTGCGAGCGGGTGTACGGTCGGACGGCGGACCTGAACTTTCCCCGGCCCGGGTGGTCGGCCACACGGGCACAGGCGGCGTAGGGTGCCGCCGGACGGCGTGACGAGCCCCGCCGCGTAAGTCACGCATCCGCCGTGCGTCGTCGGCGTGGAGGTGGCCCAGCGGCTTGGACCCGAGGGGGCGGGGGTCAGCCGTGCCAGGGGCCGGTGATGGCGACGGTGATGCCGTCCGCCTGGATATTGGTGAACAGGGTGGTGCCGTCGGGGCTGAAGCAACTGCCGGCGAACTCGCTGCCCGAGAGCGCGTTGCGTCCGAGCTTGTAGAGCCCGCCCTCGGGGGTGACGCCGACGAGGTCGTTCTTGTTTTTGGAGTCTTCGCAGAGGACCAGATCGCCCCAGGGGGCGACGGTGAGGTTGTCGCAGTTTTCGACCAGTTCGTGGTCGTTGGGTTCGAGGTAGAGCTCGAGGCGGCCGGGGAAACGGGCTTCGTCGGGCTGGCCTTCGATGCGGCTGGGGACGTAGCGCCAGAGCTGCCCCTTGCGGTTAAGGCCGCCGGTGGTGCAGGCGAAGAAGACGGATTGCCGGCCCCACCACATGCCCTCGCCGCGGGCGAATTTTGCCCCGCCGTTGGCAAAGACCTGGTGGCGGAGGTCGTCGCGAGGGGCGGTGACGTCTTCGACGTCGATCCAGTTGACGTCCATGGGGGTGTGGAGCGGGGTTTCCGAGGGGCTAAAGTCGCTGGCGTCCATGGCGGCGTGGCTGCCCATCGCCGCGTAGGCGGCGGCTTCTTCTTCACCGATGGGCCGGAGCCAGTTGCGGGTGTCGAGGCTGGGCTGGTCGCGGACGACCAGGGCCTGGAGCCGGCCCCCTTTCTGGAGCTGGCCCGGGACGTGGGGGATGAAGCGATAGAACGCGCCGTCCTGGCGGTCTTCGGTCTGGTAGATGATGCCGGTGGCGGGGTCGACGGCGACAGCCTCGTGGTTCATCCGGCCCATGTCGGTCAACGGCACCGGGTCCGCGGGGGCGACCTCGACGGACGCGGGGACTTCGAAGTTGTAGCCGTGGTCTTTTTCGGCCGCGTCGCCGGCGCGGGTGACGGTTTCTTCGCAAGAGATCCAGGAATTCCAGGGCGTGGGGCCGCCGGCGCAGTTGCGTTCGGTGCCCAAGAGGGACATGTAACGCCGGGTGACGTGGCCGGTGCGGGTGTTGTAGACGTGGGTGGTGGTGCCGCCGAGGCCGGGGTTTTCGCCGTGGCCGAGGTCGTAGATTTTGGCGGGATCGACGCGGCCGAGGCGTTCGAGGGACCAGCCGAAGGGCCCGAGGCGGTAGCGACGGGGATCGACTTCGTGGTTCACGATGAGGATGGTTTCCTCGGGCTTGCCGCAGGGGACGGGGAAGGCGGCGGAGCCGTCGTGCTTGCCGGGGACGAACAGGCCGTCGTCCATTTCCTGGCCGAGCTGGGCGATGACGCGGTAGGAGAACCCGGCGGGGAGGTCGAGGACGCGCTGGGGGTCGGCGACGAGCGGGCCGTAACCGAACCCGGGGGCGGCGTCGGCGGCGGCGGCGAGGGACCCGGCCTCGGCGGCGGCCTCGGAGAGCCGGCTGAGGCCGACGAACCCGGCGGAAACGGCGGCGGCGGACTGCATGAAACGGCGGCGGGAGAGGGTGGGGTGAGTCATAAACTAACCATATCCCCCGGGCCGAGACCGAGTCCGAAACCGCGGCAAGATTCGCGGCTTTTTAACGTTCGGCGGGCGGAAACAGGGCGGGCATAGAGTTGGGTCGGGCATGGTCGGAGCGGCCGTCGGCGGGGTGGACCGTCAAGCGGGTGTCAGCGGCCGCCGACGGTGACCTGCGTCACGTCGCCGGCGGCGATTTTGGACGTGCCGCTGCCCAGCTCGCCGATCGGATCGGGGGGGACGATATCGACGACTTTTTCGCCGAGTTTGGCGTCGCCGGCACGGACCCGCGTCTCGAATTTTTTACACTCGGCTAACAGAGCCGCGAGGATCTCGGCCTCGGGGACGGTAGCGACTTTTTCGCCTTGGACGTAGATGATGCCGCGTTGCTTCCCGGCGAACACCGCGACGTCGGCGCCCTCGGCCTCGCCGGGTCCGTTGACGATACAGCCCATGACGGCGACCTTGATGGGCAGTTCGATCTGGTCGGCCAAAGTCTTGCGGACCTCCTGCACGAGGGTAAACAGGTCGACCTCGATCCGGCCGCAGGTCGGGCAGGCGATCAGGTCGACGCCTTTGCGCTCACGCAGGCCGAGGCAGTAGAGCATCTCGAGCGCGTCCTGGACCTCGTAGACCGGGTCGTTGGCGTAGCTGATACGGACGGTGTCGCCGATCCCGGAAGCCAGCAAATGCCCCAAGGGGACGACGCTGCGGATCGTGCCGGTTTCTTTGGGGCCGGCGTGGGTGACGCCCAGGTGCAGCGGGTGGTCGAAACGTTTGGAGATTTCGGTATAGGCGGCGATGACCAGCGCGGGGTCGGGCGACTTGGCGCTGATGGTGACGTCGTAGAAATCGTTGTCGTAGAAGATATCGAGGTATTCCTCGAGCTTGGTGAGCATGATGGCCAGGAAGTGGCCGTGCTTGTGGTCGGAGAAGACGCCGCCGAGTTCTTTGAGGCGTTTCTGCTTGTCCTTGCGTTCGACGATCGAGCCTTCGTTGACGCCGATGCGGATGGGCAGGGCTTTTTCTTTGCAGGCGGCGATGACCTCTTCGACTTGTTTGCGATCGCTGATGTTGCCGGGGTTCAGGCGGATCTTGTGGACGCCCGCGTCGACGGCTTCGAGGGCGCGGCCGAAGTGGAAGTGGACATCCGCGACGATCGGCACGGTCACCCGGGGCAGGATCTCGCGTAGCGCTTCGGTGTCTTTTTTGTTGGGCACCGCGACCCGGACGAGGTCCGCCCCGGCGGCGGCGAGGCGGTTGATCTCCGCGACGCAGGCGTCGACCTCGTAGGTATAGCCGGCGGTCATGGTCTGGACCGAGACGGGCGCGTCGCCGCCGATCTTGACGATGCCGACACGGGGGTCGCCGACGGAGACCTGGCGGGTTGGGCGGCGTGGGATCATGGAAATCAGTATAGAGCGTGGCGGGGCCGGTTCCTCACGGATCGGCCGACACGGGGAAGGCATCAAGCCCGCCGGCGGTTCCGAAACCTGCGGCGGCGTGTTTCAGCCCGCAGGATGACGGGGATCGGCGGGGGCGGCGAAGTCAATGACTCAGCGGTTCGGGACGGGGCTTGGGGGCGGGCGGTGTGAGGGCGAGCCGGGCGTACTGCTCCGCGGGGGCGTCGTAGTCGGCCATGAGCGTCGCGATCTGCCGGTCGAGTTCCGCGGCGAGCGGGGCGTCGTCCAGCGGGCGGGCCTGGTCGAAGTCGTCGATGCGGTTAAAGAGCAGGTCGTCGCCGGGGGGCGGGGGCAAAGGTTCGGGGAGCCGAAGCAGCGGCATGTTTTTAGAAAACGGCAGCGGCTCGACGAGCTGCGCGTCTTCGAGCTGGGCGAATCCGCGCATGATGGTGGGCATGAGGGTGTAGCGGTAGAGTTCGGTGGACTGGCCGGGCCGGCTGCCCCGGAGGTAGACGTGGTCGTCGTCGACGTAGTTGATGCCTCGGCCGTGGTAGCCGAAAATCCCGCCGCGGCGGACGGGGGTGTCGTCGGCAATCACGGGGGCCAGGTCGTGGCCCCGCATGTCTTGGGTGGGCTCAAGGCCGAAGTAATTCAGGAGTGTCGGGGCCAGGTCGATCGCGGGCTGCACGAGGGCCTTGCGTCGGCCCGACGCGTCTGCGGACGGCGAAGACTCTCGGAGCCCGAGGTTCTGAGATTCCGGGAAGCCGGGGTTTTGAGACTTCCGGGGGCCGGGGTTCCCAAACTTCCGGGGGCGGGGGTTCCGGGGGTCATGGATAAACATGGGGGTGTGGGCGACCTGGTCGTACAGGGGCGGGACGTTTTTGGCCCACCAGCCGTGCTCGCCCAGGAGGAAGCCGTGGTCGGTCCAGACGATGAGCAGGGTGTCTTCCCAGAGGTGGTGGTGGTCGAAGCGGTCGAGGACCTGGCCGAGCGAATCGTCGCATTTGCTGACCAGCGCGGCGTAGTTGCGGCGGGCGGCGTCGATCTGTTCGGGGGCGTGTTCGACCCGGCCGTAGGGCGGCCAGTCGAAGAGCGGCTGGTCCCGGTCGGGCGACGGATAGAGGTCACGCCATCGGGCGGCGGTGGTGAAGGGCTCGTGGGGGTCGAAGCATTCGATCTGGAGAAACCAGTCGTCTTGTTCGTGGTTGCGATCGATAAAGTCGAGGCCGGCGGCGAAGGTGCGGGACTGGGGGTAGTCTCGATCGTCACGGAGGTGCTGGCGGTTGACCCAGTCCTGGCGGTTGCCTTTCCCGTTTTCGTGGGGCGGGATGTCGGGCTCGGCGACCTGCCCGATCCAGGGGTCGCCCTCCTGGCCGCGGAAGAACTCCCAGGAGTCGTAACGGGTGTGGTAGGTCGCGCCGCCGTTCTCGAAATAGTGGTAGTGGTCGGTGACCAGGTGGGTGTACACGCCGGCGGCCGAGAGCATCGCGGGCATCGAATCGTCGAAGGGTTCGAGGGGCCCCCAGCTGTTGTGCAGGAAGTTGGGCCGGCCGGTGTGCAGCTCGCGGCGGGCGGGCATGCAGGGCATGGAGCTGACGTAGCTGGAATCGAACGTCACCGCCCGCTCCGCCAGCCGAGTGAAGTTGGGGGTCTTGACCCAAGTCTGCGCAGCGTATGGCTCGAGCATGTGCCGGTTCAGCGAATCGAACATCACCATCACACACTTCATGACCACGGCTCCGATAGCTTCTGCCCCCGAGCCGCTAACATAGGCGGCGTATTATTTAATCGACAGGATAGGCTTGGCTATGAGCATACTATTGTATCCACTGAAATTCGGCCCCGTGTACAAAGAAAAGGTCTGGGGGGGGCGGACCCTGCAGCAGCGGTTGGGCCGCGGCCTGCCGGGCGATGAGCAGACGCTGATCGGCGAATCCTGGGAACTGGTCGACCTCGCGACGACCTCGGCCTCGGGCGGGGGCGGCGGGGCCGAGCGCTCCGTGGTAACTCACGGCCGGTTCGCCGGGCAAACCCTGGCCCAGCTCATCGAAGCCCACGGCCGCGCCGTCATGGGCGACCTGCCGCTGTCCGACGACGGCGGGTTCCCGGTGCTGCTGAAATACCTCGACGCGAACCAGCACCTCTCGGTCCAGGTCCACCCTTCGCCGGACTACGCCGCCGCCCACACGGACGCGTTTCTCAAGAGCGAAGCGTGGTACATCGTCGCGGCCGAGCCGGGGAGCGTGATCTACAAAGGGATCAAAGAGGGCGTGACCCCCGAAGAGCTGCGGGCGGCGATCCAGACCAACACCGACGAGGCGGTGGTGCCCCTGATGATCGAGGTGCCGGTCAAGCCGGGCGACTGCCACTACGTCCCGTCGGGCACCTGCCACGCATTGGGGGCGGGGATCCTGGTGGCCGAGGTGCAGACGCCCAGCGACACCACCTACCGCGTCTACGACTGGGGCCGCACCGGACGCGAACTCCACGTCGATCAGGCGATCGACTGCATCCACTTCGGCCCGCCCGACGTCAGCGAATACGAGCTGTTCACGACGCTGCCGAGCAAGAACGGTGGTTCCGGAGGCGGCGCGACGGTCGAGCGGCTGGTGGCCTGCGAGTTCTTTCGTATCGACAAGGTCACCGCCGACGCGGGCTACGACGACGGGGCCGGCGAGGACCAGCCGACCGTCTGGATGGTGCTCGACGGCGAGGGCGAACTGACCTGCGACGGCCACGAGCCTACGACCTTCGGCCCCGGGGACACGATCCTGCTCCCGCCGGGCATGACCGACGGCCAAGTCGCCGTCACCTCCAACGCCCAGTGGCTCGAAGTCAGCTTCCCGCAGGCCGAGAACTCGAAGCTGGCCTGAACCAACCCGCCCTCCCGCTACGGCGACTCGCGATTCAGCCCGGGATCCAGCGCGACGCACGCCTCTACCATCTGCTCCAGGCCCCGGGTGGCCGATTGGTGATGCGTCCACAGATCGACCAGTTGCACGAGGCGGGGGTGATCACGCGGTACGGGATGGACCTCACGCAGGAGCCCGAGTGCCCGGATCAAACGCCCGTACTGTTCGCGGTGCCCGCTCGTACGTGGGTCTTCCAAGTGGTTCCACCAACCCGCTTGAAGGCTGGGCAGCGTCTCGCGGAAATATTCGTAGCCCTCGTCCACCGCCGCCCAGAGATCGTCTTCGACGCCGGGCTGACCGGTCCGGACCAGGGCTTCGAGGCCGTGGGCGTGCCAGGCCAGCCGGCTCCGGTCGGCCAAGACCCCGCGTAGCTGCTCCGCCCCCGCCGCGCCCATTCCCGACACCGCCTCGAAGCCCAATAGAGACGAGAGGTGGAACCCCATCGCATCAAACGTCCACACCGCGTCGAGCAGCGCCGCCGCGTCGCCCTCCGCCACTGCGGCATCGCGGCCGGCCTGGATCACCTGGTGTGCCGCTATCGTCGCTTCCATCTGCAGACGGGAGACGCCCTCGGTCAGCACCGACGGGCCGGGGTTGATCACCTGCACAAACGAATACGTCCGGCCGCCTTCGAGCCAGACGCCGCCGTACCGCGGATCGATGTCGGTATACCTGCCCGCCCCCCGCCACGCGCCGGTGTCTGGGTCCGGTTCATCTTGAGCCGGCCGGACAAGAAACACGATCAACTCACGCCCCGCGATCGGCGGGTCCGCCTCTTGGCCGGGCAGAATCCAGCGGTGTGGCACCCGCATGTCGGGATCGGCCATCTCCGCCAAGTCGGGCAGCATCAACGTTTCGCCGACCTCTAACTCGCCCCGCCATACCCGGCGGACGGTGAAGTCCCCGTCGATGACCGCCCCCTCATCGACCCACGCGATATCCGTGGCCCGCGCCAGGGCGGAATCCAGATCGAACGACGGCCGGATCGCCGCGGCGGTCGGCCAAGTCCACACCCAGACCGTGGCCGTCGCCAAAACTAAAAACAGGTTTCGTCGCATCACCCATCAGCCTCGGTCGGGGGTAAAGAATTGAAGAAGACTCGGGACGCCTCGAAAATGAAGACGTTTCAACCCGGCAGGTTTTTCAGATAGAAATCCAACCAGTTGCCCCCGAACACCCTCCCCACGTCCGCGTCGCCGTAACCACGGTCCCGCATGATCTCCGCCAAGCGGTGCAGGTCACGATGCCGGTTCAGCCCGTTGGGGCACTCCTCCGCCCCATACCCGCCGTCCAGGTCCGACCCGATCGCGACGTGGTCGATTCCGCCGGCGACCTGAGCCATGTGGTCTACATGATCCGCCCAGTGGTCCATCGTCACGCCGTGGCGGATCGGCCGGCTCTGATACGCCTCCCGCCACCCGGGCCGGATCATCCCGAAGTACGTCGCCAACCCCAGCACCCCGCCACGCTCGGCGACCGCCCGGATCATGTCGTCGCTTAATTGACGCTGCTCGTCGCACAACGCCCGGCAGTTGGCGTGGCTCGAATAGACCCGGCCCCCGAAGCGGTCCAGCGCGTCCCAGAACGACGTATCGCTGAGGTGAGTGAGGTCCAGCGGCATCCGATCAAGCGCCATCGCCTCCAGCAACTCCACGCCCCGCGGCGTCACCGGGCCGTCCACATCGTGCCCGTTCGGCGGGTCGGTCGCCGGATTGCCCGCCGCGTAACGCCCCATGCCGAAGTGCGTCAGCATCAGCGTCCGCAGCCCCGAGTCATGCCAATCCCGCAGACACGTCGGCTCGACGATCGGGTCGGCGCACTCCATCGTCAGAATCAGCCCGACCGGCAGCCCGGTCCTGGCCTCGCCAGTGGCGTCGGCGTCCGCCGCTTGCCACGCCGCCCAGTGCGCCGCGAGGTCCCGCCGGGTTTCGATGACCCGGACCTCGCCCTGCCGCTCCAGCTCCCGGTAGTACGCCAACTGCCCCCGCGCCACCGCGTGCGCCATCGCCGGCGTCGGCCAGTCGCTGCTCCGCGACGCGGCCGGCCGCCCCGGCTCCACCCACGGCTTGCACCGCGCCAGCAGCGTGGTCACCGCCACCGCCACGCCCGCCGACCGCATCTCCGCCAGGCTGGTCGTGCAGTCCCCCCGGCCGTCTTCGCACGGCGGGTCGGCCTCCCGGGCGCGGGTCTGGTCCACCGTCAGCCGCGGGTCGCGTTCGTGAGCCAGCGCGTTGTACGCCAGGTCCAAGTGGCCGTCGAAAATCAGCATCGCCCGCCCCCGTCGCGGCCGGCGGGCCCCGCAACACCAAAACAACTCGTGGCGGCGGTCGGGGCGGAACACATCATCCCCGCACTATAACGGTCGTTAGCTCCACAAACCCGGTCGGCCGGGGATGTCGTACTCGAGCCTTTCGCCTGCTTCCCCCGAGGCGTGGAGCCGTCCATGATTTGGGGCGCGGTGGCGCGGCTTCCGCCGGCTTTGTTTCTGCCCCAAAGAGTTCCTCGCGGCCCTTCCGGGGGACGAGGCTTCGGCTGCCGCGCAACCCCCGCGACGCCGCGCAAGGGGTGGTTCGGCTACAATCTACGTGTTATGAGCGACGCCGACCCGACCCAGCCTTCCCCGCCGGACCCCGAAACCAACACGGGCGGCACCGGCCCCGATCCCGCCGGCGGCGACGGACCCAAGAAACGCCGACGACGACGGCGACGCGGCAAAAAACCCGACGCCGCGCCGTCTGCCTCCGCACCGCCCACCGATCAAGCCTCCGCGGACCACGTTGCCCCTGCGCATCCGTCCGCCCCCGAATCCTCGCCCCCCGCGACGGGCTCGGGCTACCGCAGCGCCGCCTCCGCCCACGCCGATCCCGTGTCCGCCCCCCCCGCCGACAAGCCGCCCCGCCGCAGCGAGAAGCCCCGCTCCTCGGGCCGTGAGCGCGGCCCCGGCAACCCCCCTGCCGCCGGCCGCGGCGGCGATCCCCCCCGGAACGAACGCTCGCCGCGCAACAAAAACGAGGCCCCCGCGCCCAAAACCAAAAAACGCCGCAAGCCCCGCACCAAGCAGTGCGTCAACTGCTTCACCCCCTGCACCACCATCCACCGCGTCCGCCTCGACTACCGCAAGCAGTGGGTGTTCATCTGCGACATCTGCTGGCCCACCCGCTGCATCGACAACCCCCACTACGAATTCGGCGGCACCTGGGTCACCGGCCGCATCGTCAAACCCGAATCCCAACTCCGCGACGAACGAAACGCCAAGCAGGGCAAGAAAAGCAAAGCCCCTTCCGCTTGATCCTCCGCCCCATCACCGTGCCCCGCCATCACGCGAGCCCATGCCCCGTCGGCGGGCACTCAGGTCGCTACTTCTTGCAACGGGCAAATTTGAATCACTGACCTCCGGGTGATGAGACAAAGACGGGAAATCCGCTAATTCTTTAACTAAATGTTATTTAGCGTTTTGTCGTTTCGGCCCGGCGCGGCAAAATGAGGCAAAACGCAGCAGATCAGTGCGCCCCGACACGCCCTAGGTGCTACGGACATTCACCCACAATGAGCCGTTGCGTCGAGGGGATTGATTTGGGCCAAGGAGGGCCATCATGCGACGACGCCACGAACTCACGGATGAGCAAGGGGATCGGATCAAGAGCCGCTTGCCGGGCCAGGCGGGCGACCCGGGCCGGACCGCCGCCGACCACCGCCTCTTCGTCCACGCGGTGATCTACCCGCTCAAAACCGGCATCGCCTGGGAAGACCTGCCGGCCCGCTTCGGCAAACCCAACCGCGTGTGGAAGCGGTTCGACCGATGGTGCGCTAAGGGCGTGTGGGAGCGGGTCGCCGAGGCGTTGGGCGACGGCGAGTTGGCCGAGGCGATCAAGGAATCGCAACTCGACTCGACCAGCATCAAGGCCCACCCGACGGCATCGACCGGGCGACGGATGCCCGCCGAAAAAAAGATGACGCCGACGCCCGCCGGTGCCTGGGCCGGTCCCGCGGCGGGCGGACGACCAAGCGGCACGCGGCGGTCGATGGCGAAGGCCGGCTGCGTCGCCCGGTGCTCGCTGCCGGTCAACGCGGCGACGCCCCGCAGGCCGAGGCGTTACTCGAAGGGCAGCACGCGGATCATGTTCTGGCCGACGCGGCCTACGACCGCGACGCGATCCGCAAGACGATCCGGAAGATGAAGGCGAAGGCCTGCATCAAGCCGAACCCCACGCGCAAACGTAAGAAACGCTACGACCGCCAGCGGTACCGGCACCGCCACGTCATCGAACGCTTCTTCCGGCGGATCAAGCAGTGCCGCCGGGTTGCCACCCGCTACGAGAAGAAGCCCGACAACTTCGCCGCCTTCCTCTGGCTCGCCGCCGGACTCGTAGGAGCGACTTGAATGTCCGTAGCACCTAGAGCGATCCCTCAAAACGAACGCGACATTACGGGATTAAGTTGTTAGTAGAGACGTAAATATCGTTTGCATATCCCCACGCGCAGAATATAGAGAGCAGAAGCCCTCCGACTGACCAGAAAAGCCATAATAAAAGAAGACGATTTGTGTTAACACCCCATATCAACCAAATTGACCATTGCAGCCAGAGCACTGCAAGGGTAACACCTCCGCCGACTTGACTCAGTAGCTCTAAATTGCTTGCGCTACCGTAGAACGGTTCATTATTCCCGCTATATATGACGAGCCAAACTGTAAAGACAGAGAGAACCAGTGCGGCTGATACAAGCAGTTTTCTATTAGCCATAACCCCTACCCCCAGGGGTCGCGGCATTTTTTGACGCAATCTTCTACATCTTCACAGTCATCAGTAGGGTTTCTAGCTTTGTTATTGCATTCGCAGTATTGACGGCATATCTCTTCCGAGGGTAGCGAGTTCCATCCTGGTTTTCCAGGGGCTTTCGTATCATCGTCTTTCTGTACAGGATCAAGCGGAATCTTAACACGGCTCTTGTTTTTATTGTTTCCCCGGTTTCCAGCGGCACTTTTGCGGTACGGGTCATCTCTCCCACCTATGTAGACCGTTCGACTGCGGTTTTTATACCAGTTGCCGTTGAAGTAAATGTGATCGTTCTGATCTTTCCAGTTGCCGGTGTCATCTCCAGGCTGCAATACTTGAAACCCTTTCCAAGGGCCATCATGGTCACTCCAAACTATCGCACAGCGATCTTTAGACTCATTGATAGCCCGCCCGCGGATCGGCCATTTCCACTGAATCATTCCCGATGGATCAACGTAGGCAGTAGGACTGCTTCCGACATATTCGTAAAGGTTCATCCCGCCGGCGTATTGTAAGTGAGGATTGTAAGATTCTCTCGGGATGAAAGTACCCAGGTCGCGGTGTCCGACACCTGCTACCGTGGGAGAGATGATGGTGCCGTACGGATCACGCTGCATGAAGCGTCCCATCTCCGGGTTATACATGCGGCCGCGAGCAAAAGCATCGCTTGCAAAAGCAACGGTTACCAAGACGGCGAGCAATAAAGCGACGCGTTGGGTAGATGATGTACGGATCGTCATATAAAACCTCATCGGGGGGCTGGCCACGGCTCGCCGGGTGTACCGTAGTGTGGCTGTGGTGTTGGGTAAGGTTGCGGGAAACCGGACGTTGGGTGATGGGTCGAAGGAGGATGCCCGGAGTACGCCGCCTGGGGGTGTCCCAAAACCGTCGGCGACTGGTAGGCCTGCATCATCCGTAGCTGATTCTCGCGGGCGATCTGGTTAAGTCGATTCACTTCGTTCATCTGCCGGACGAACTGGTCATTACGCGCTCGACCTTCGCGGGTCTCCCACCACGGGCGATCATCAGTGATGGATGCTTCGGCGACTTCTGCCGCCGGAGTAACGCCCGCCGCCGCCTGCGACGGCGGGCGGGTGCCGGGGTGCTGGGCGTACTCCCGCTCCCATATCTGATTGCCGTTGCTGCTGAGCAGCAGAAGTGGATTACGGTTCGACGGCCAGAGGTGGGCGGCGAGCGTGTAAGAAATCTGGGCGGTATGAAGGTTTTGATCGACCTGCCGTTGGATGTGCCCTCGTGCCAGAAGGAATAGCGGCAATTCCTGGCTCGGCGTCAGCGGCTTGAACCAATCGAATATCTCGGCTTGGGCTTGCGTACTTTTGTTCGGCCAAGTGAGATAGAACTCGTCGGGGTCAATGCTAAAACCCGCCCCCGCACCGTCGAAGTTGAAGGTATCTTTCCAGGCGGCGTTGGAATGCCCTTCGCCCATCCACCGGCAGAAGACGTGTTCGTTGCTCGTCACCAGCTTGATCGGGTAGCCGAGGCGTCGGCCGACGGCGACGTAGATGACCGGCAGCGATACACAGTTGCCGCCGAACGCTTGCTTCGGGTCTTCGTGGTCGAGCAGGCCATGAAGAAATGTTTCTTTCGAGGTCTTAAACGGCGGGACGGCTTGGTCGGCGGGTACGAAGCTGTCGTGATACTTCACGCCTAGATCGTTCTGGAGCACGTCAACAAGCAACTCCGCTCGAAAGCGGGCTTCGGAGTGACCGAAGTGCTTGGCCTTGTCTGCGTGCCGAGGGTCGGTCAGCCAATGACGGTGCCGTTCGGTCTCGAACCGTACCCGCTCGGCCCACTTATCGATGCGGCCGAGCATCGACTCGATGGTATCGCTCGTCAGATCGTCGGACCCCGGCAGGCCGGTAGCACAGAGCAAGTTCATCCGGGCAATATCGACCTTGGCCAGTTGCTCTGGCGTTAGGGCCAGTAACTCGTTGAAGGTCTGAGGTGACTGGCCGTATGAGACGGCCTGAGTTTGCCCGGCATTCGCCGTCGAGTCGAGCCGCCCGGTGATGGATCGGTTTTGCTGAGGTATCGTTGTGTAGACGGCGAGGCCGACAGCCGCGACGCAGATCGAGAGCAGGCCGAGTTGAAGAACCAGCTTGCGTCGTCCCTTGCCTGGAGTAGACGTAATAATCGCCTTGGAAGCCCGGTCAGAACCCTTCGGCTTAGTTGAACGCTTAGATATGCCGGCGGATCGCGCCATGTTGGCCCCTGAATCAATCGGAAGAAAACACAGTGTCGCCGCCGGTACAGATCAGGTCAAGGGTTGCCCCACCCTAAGTTCACAAAACTTTCGGTTGCTCACTGACCCGCGAGGTGCTATGGACATTCACCCACCACGCTCCCGGCGGTGCTGCTTGAGCCGCCGCACCCACGCCGGGCTGACCGAGTACTTCAACGCCACTTGTTTGGTGGGCAGCCCCGCGTCGCAGTCGCCAATCACCCGCGGCCGTAGATCCATCGAATACGCCTTCATAGCCAGACCTCCTTGTCTGAACCATGTCATACCTGATCGCGGACCGAAGCGCTAGGGGTGGGGTTGGGATGCGCTAACTAGATTGGCCGATCGAATATTATTGATAACCAGTCCATTTTTCAAGCAGCAAGTAAGGCTGGATGAATACGGTTTCGCGCACGGCCATTTTTTAGACCGGGCTGACGTGAGCGGCGAGGGGGGGCTTAATGGTCGTGATCATGGTGGTCGTGTGGATGGGGGTGTGGGGCTGCGGGGGAGGTGGATTGATCGGGGCCGGGGGCCGGGATGTCGAGGTGATCGGCGTGGTCGGTCTGGTGGCCGTGGCCGGGGTGGTCGTGGAGGGAATGCTCGGCCTGGGCGACGGCGACGGCGAAGGCGACTCCCAGGAGGAGGGCGACCGAAAGCTTGCCGCGGTCGTGGGTGTGGAAATGCAGTTCGGGGAGCAGGTCGGAGAGGGCGACGCAGAGGAAGGTTCCGGCGGAGAAGGCCAGGGCCCCGGCGACCCAGGCGGCGGAGGCGTCGTGGGCGTGGCTGGCGTGGGCGGGGGCGAGTCTGAGCAGGACCAGGACGACGCCGAGGGGGACGGCGAGGGCGAAGAGGGCGTTGATGAGGTGGCGTTTGGGGCGGGCGAGGCCGGCGGACGCGGTGAGGGTGATGACGGTCAGGGCGTCGAGGGGCTTGTGGAGGAAGATCACCAGAAAGACGGCGAGGCCGGCGAAGCGGGGGTGGTGGGAGTCGGAAGCGGTATCGGCGAGGACGGCGGCGGCGAGGGCGATGCCGGCGATGAGGCTGTGGAGCGTGAGCCCGATGGCGGCACCGGTCCAGGAGAGCCGGGCGTTGGGGGGTGGGTGGGGGTGGCCGTGGTGGTGCGGCTCGGGCGGGGCGTGCGGCTCGGCGTGGAGACTGGATGCCGGGGCCTCGTGGGAGTGGAAGCTGAAGAAGCGTTCGAGGAAGAACATGAAGAGGAAGCCGGCGAGCACCCAGAGCATGACGACGGAGGCCGGGGCGTCGAAGAGGGCGTGGGGGATCATGTGGAGCAGCGCGACCCCGAGCATGAACCCGGCGGTGAGGCTGATGGCGATCTGGAGGCGGGTGTGGGTCAGCCGGACCAGCAGCGGGATGAGTCCGCCGCCGACCGAGGCGAGGACGATCAAGACGCAGTAGACGGTGAAAAGCAGCGGAGTCGGCATGATGAGAATAGGTTATTGAAATGCCGTGGGACGTGGAAGAGTCGTCCGGGGTTTGGCCGGCGGCGGGAGACAGAAATGCAGGAAGGGGTCGCGACGGGGTAGGGTCAAGAAGCGGGAGCGGCGCGGGGGTGAGCGGGGTCGGGTCTGGGGCGTTGGGCCGGCGTGCGCGGCGGAGCGTGGGCGACGGAGGATATCGGGGTCAGGGGGTGGCAGGCTCCTCGGGGCCGGCGGGGTGGCCGGAGGTGTTTTTAGAGTCCCTTGCGGGGGGGGGTTCCGGGGGGAGTTGCGGGGGCGGGGGGGGCAACGCCGGGGCCGAAGGTGATGGCGTTTTTGCCTGGCTGTTTGGAGCGCATGGCCAGGGCGTCGGCGAACTCGAGCAGTTCGTGGGGGGAGCGTCCGTCCCAGGGGAAGCCGGCGAGCCCACCGGAGATGGTGAGGTTGCCGGCGGCTTTGTCGAGGAGTTTGGGGAAGCGGTGGTCGATGACGGCGCGTTGGAAGCGTTTGGCGGCGTTGAGGACGTCGTTGGGGTGTTTGGAGTCGGGTTTACGTCGCTGACCGGCGTCCCAGAAGATGACGGCGAACTCGTCGCCGCCGATGCGGGCAACGACGTCGTGGGCGCGGACGCAGTCGCGCATGAGCTGGGCGACGCCGCGGAGGATTTCGTCGCCGGCGGCGTGACCGTAGGCATCGTTGTAGCTTTTGAAGTCGTCGATGTCGAAGACCATGAGGGTAACTTGCTGGCGGTCCTCGGCGGCGCGGTCGACGATCTTTTTGAGGAAATGGTTGAAGTACCGGCGGTTCCAGGCACCGGTGAGTTCGTCGCGCATGGCCAGGTCGCGGAGCCGGGAGAACTGGGCTTCTAAGCGCAGCCAGCGGACGAGCCAGTCGGCCCAGGTCTGAAGCCGGGCCTCGGTGGCTCCGTGGTACGGGGCGGGGATCGGGGTGTGGAGGTGGCCGAAGTGGTGGTCGTCCTGGACGACGGGGGCGGCAGCGTGGTGGTCGGGGAAGCTCTGGTCGAGGGGGGCGAGGGTGAGCTCGGGGAGGTTGGCCTGGGCGCGGATCATACGGAGGGCGAGGCCGGAGAGCCCGCCCTGTCCGCGGAGGACGAGGTCGACCAGGTCGGTGTCGCCCAGGGCGTGGTCGCCGGTGGGCTCGGCGGCGGAGACGATGGGGGTGGTCGGGGTGGGGTCGGCCAGCGCGGCGGGGAGGGCGGCGTCGAGGGTGGCTTCGAAGGTGGGGGGCTCGAGTTCGAGGGTGTAGAAATCGTTGGGGTCTTGGGGCGCGGCCGCCTCGGCGGGGGCGGAGAGGGGCTCGGGCGGGGAGTCGCCGGGGGG
>JBCDDZ010000052.1:0-21602 GCA_039180025.1 Planctomycetota bacterium | reverse complement strand
GGCGGCGGGCGGGGCGGGGGGGCCGTAGTGCAGGATGGGTTCGGCGGGCGGGGCGAGCGCGACGCCCGTGGGGAGCAGGGCGAGCCAGAACAGGATGAGCCGGCAGAGCCGGTACGGGGCGACGGGCATGCGGGAACCTCCGTCGGCGCGGGGACCGCCGACGCTGAACCATCGGTGGGTTGGGCGGCGGGGTTCAGCCGTGAGCGGGTTCTCGGACGGCGCGGCGTGAGGGGTAAGGGCTATATAGGAAAGCAAAAAAAGCCCCGGCCGTGGGCCGGGGCAGAAAGAGCTGGAAAAAGGGGGGCGGTCGGGCTGAGTGGTCGGCCGAACTAGAAAGTCCGAGGAGCGCGGTTGCCGCGTTGCCGTTGCCGTTGTTGGATCGCGGGGGCGAGCTGCTGGTTGAGGTTGGACGCGAACTCGACGAGCGGGTGGGGCAGGAAGATACGCAGCGCGATCGACTGTTCGTCAGACACGCCGCCCAGGGCGAGGGGCGGCAGGTCGGCGGGGACGTTGACGGGTTCGAGGCCCGGAAGCAGAAACGGCAGGAAGAAGCCGGTCGAGTCGATGATGTTGCCCAGGCTGATGTAGAGCTCCATCGAGGGCTCGACGGGGAACGCGGCGCTGCGCAGCTCGGCGAGCGGGCCCGCGGCGCCGATGCCGGTGTTTTGGTCGATGGCCCGGAGAGACTGGGTGATGAGCTGGGCGTCCACGACGTTGGTGACCAGCACCTTGCCGTCTTTCACGGCGAGGTACCCGCCGCTGCCGGCGTTGCCCATGACCATCGCGAGGGGGCCGAACTGCTGGAGCGCCTCGGGCGGCAGGACCGTGTTGACCTGGAACTGGTGGATGCCGGTCCCCTCGATGTTGAGGGCGTTCTCGATGTACTGGGTGTTGAAGGACACGACGGTGTCGGGCTGGCCTTGCTGCGCGGCGGGGAGGGTGAATTTCGTCTGGGCGAGTTTTTCGATGGCGGCGCGGTGCTGGGCGACGAAGGCGTCGGGGTCTTCGACGTCGTAGAGCGTGAGCACACTGGTGATCCCGCCGGCGAGCATGGTGCGGGGGTCGGGGCGGTAGAAAGCACTGGCCAGGCCGCGGGTGTTTTTGGTCCGGAGCAGGGCGTCGCGCAAGAGCAGTGATGCGCCCGCGGCGTCGGCGTCGGCCGGGCCGAGGGCGGCTTCGATCTGTTCGATGATCCGGTCGACCGCGATGCCGCGGGGGTCGACGCTGCTGGCGTAGAGGTAGGGCTGGTCGGGCAGGGCGGCGAGCAGACGGCCGGAGTTGGCGGGGGCGTCGGCGTCGGCGGGTTTGAGGTAGTCGGCGAGGTCCGAACCTGCTTTGGCTTGGAGCGAGGCGGTGAGCCCCAGGCCCGCGTCGTTGAAGTCGAGGCTCAAGAGGGCGCGGTCGGTGCCGTTGATGACGCTGCGGAGCTGGTCGAAGTAGAGCTCGAGCGCCGGGCCGGCGGCCTCGAGCATCGCCGGGGCGAACGCGCGGGCTTGTTTTTCTTTGTCGTCCAGGACGAGGTTTAGCGACTCAGCGAGTGCGGCGACATCGATGTAGACGAGCGATTGGCCGGTGTTGAGATAGGTTTTTAGCAAAGGGCTCATGGCGTCGGTGAGCGCCTTGGCCTGGTTGGCGGGCTGGTAGTTTTGGAGGGTTTCGAGCTTCTCGCTGAGGGCGGCATAGCCGTTGAGCGATTTGGCGAAGCCGGATTCTTTCCGGCCGTCGGGCGTGTTGAAGTCGATGGCGGTGGCGTCGGCCTGGGGATCGCCGCCGAGCTGGGTGACGAAGGCGGGGTAGTCGGTGGTGGGGACCAGGAGCACGGCGGTGGGCCGCGGGGCCTGGCCGCCGGCCCCGCCGGCGACGGCGCGGAAGTAGTCGGCCACGCCGTAGAGGACGAGGATGCCTGAGCCGTCGTCGTCCACCCCTTCGAGCCAGCCCATCTTGCGTTTGAACGCGTCGAGCCCGTTGGCGAAGTCCAGCGGGGTGGCCTGCATCCCCCCGGGCCCGGCCACGGGGTTCAGCGGGTTCGAGAACACGCCCGCGAGCGCGGCGGTGTCGAGCTGGGTCTGCTCGGCGAAGGCGGCAGATTTTTCGCCCAGCTCGCTGAGCTGGGGGACGATGACGATCACCTCGGCCCCGGCGGCGGCCTGGTCGAAGGCCGCGGTCACCGCCGGGACGGGGGGGGCGTCCTGGGCCAGCGCCGGCGGCGCGGCGGTCAACCAGGCGGCGGCGAAGAGGACGGTCCGGAATACGGGGGTGGGGCGGCGTAAGTGCATGGGAGAAACCTTCCTTGAGATAGAGCCCGCGGCGAGCGGCGGGGTCGGACTATCATAGCCGCCGGGACTTTTAGGGCGTCCGGGACCTTTCGGGTAACGGGGGTGGGGCGAGGCAAGCGGCGGGCCCGGGCGGGGTGCGGGGCTTGCCGAGGCTGCCAAGCCGCCGGGGTCCGTGGGGCAAGAAGCCGGTACGGTTCCGGAGCGGACGGGATGTGGCCGAGCGTCCGGGACTCTTTCCTAGTCCTAATATAGTAGTCCGTGGCCCCCGGCACGGTCCGCGGCGGGGTCTGGAGACGGCCCGGGTTCGGGTTACGATGGAACGGAACGATGCATAGCAACGGCAAGAAAGTATTGGTAGCGATGTCCGGCGGGGTCGATTCCTCGGTGGTCGCGGCCCTGTTGATGCGCGAGGGGTACGAGGTGGTGGGTTGCTTTATGCGGCTGGGCAGCGACGACTCGCTGGAGGCGGCCGATGGGTACGACAACATGGCCCCCTCGGAAGCCTGTCACCCCCCGGAAGCCTCCAACGCCTCAGAAGCCCGCAACCCCGCGGCGACGGGCCGGGGCGACGTCGCGCTGCCGCAGGCTGCCGGCGCGGGCAAAAAACACAAGCAGGGCTGCTGCTCGGTCAACGACGCGGGGGATGCGCGGCACGTGGCGGCGATCCTGGGTGTGCCGTTTTACGTGATGAATTTCAAGAAGGATTTCGGGCGGATCATCGACTACTTCGTGGACGAGTACAACGCCGGGCGGACGCCGAACCCGTGCGTCCGCTGCAACGACTGGCTGAAGTTCGGGAAGCTGCACGGGTACGCCCGGTCGATCGACTGCGACTACGTGGCGTCGGGTCATTACGCGCGGATCGAGCGTGACGCCGGGGGGCGGGCGTCGCTGCGACGGGGGGTGGACCGGGGAAAGGACCAGTCGTACGTGCTCTTCGGGAGCCCGCGGGACCGGCTGGACCAGATGCTGCTGCCGCTGGGCGAGATGGAGAAGTCGGAGGTGCGGCGGCTCGCCGACGAGTTCGGGCTCCCGGTGTTCGACAAGCCCGACAGCCAGGAGATCTGTTTCGTGCCGGACAACGACTACGCCCGGCTGGTGGAGCGGCGGACGCCGGGGAACTTCCAGAAGGGCGCGATCCTGGACGTGGGGGGTCGACGTCTGGGGGAGCACGCGGGGCATCAACACTTCACGCTCGGGCAGCGGCGGGGGATCGGGGTCGCGGTGGGGCGGCCGGTGTACGTGGTGGACAAGGACCCGCAAGCGAACACGGTCACGGTGGGGGACAAGGCGGACCTGTTGGCGGAGGGCTGCACGGCGACGCAGACGAATTGGCTGGTGGACCCCGCGGCGGTGCCGACGGAGTGGCTCGGTTGCGGGGTGAAGGTGCGTTACAACTCGCCGCCGACGCCGGGCCGGGTCCGGGCGACGGGGGCGGACCGGCTGGAGGTGCGGTTCGACGAGCCGGTCAGCGCGGTCACGCCGGGGCAGGCGGTGGTGTGTTATGTCGAAGACCGGGTGGTCGGCGGCGGGTGGATCGACACCGTGGACAAAGCGGCGGGGCCCGTGCCGGGCGGGGGGGGCTCCGACGATGGCTGAGGCGGCGAGCTTGTTTACGGTGCCGACGGACGTGTTCGACGGGTTGGACGTGCCGCACCGGCGGGACGCGCCGCTGGGGGCGCTGACGTGGTACCGGACCGGGGGTCGGACGGCGGTGCTGGCCTCGCCGCGGGACCCGGCGGAGCTGGGGGCGGTGGTCCGCCGCTGCCGGGAGCGGGGGGTGGGGGTGTCGGTGCTGGGCGCGGGGGCGAACCTTTTGGTATCGGATGCGGGGGTCGACGGCGTGGTGGTCCGGCTCGACGCCCCGAGGTTCAAAACCATCGCGATCGATCAGGAAGCGCACACCGTGACCGCGGGCGCGGGGGTGGATCTGTTTAAGCTGGTCCCGGCGTCGGCGCGGACGGGGCTCGATGGGCTGGTGCACGTCGCGGGGATCCCGGCGACGGTGGGCGGGGCGGTGCGGATGAACGCGGGCGGAGCGTTCGGCGACCTCGGGGCGTCGGTGCGGCGGGTCACGGTGATGTCAGATACCGGGGAGGTCTACACTCGGGATCGGGACGACCTGGAGTTTGGTTACCGCTCCACGAACATCGCGGCGCCGTTTATTTTGGAAGCCGAGTTCGCGCTGGTGCCGGAGGACCCGGCCGCGCTCATGAAGCGCTACAAAGAGATCTATCTGTATAAGAAAAACAGCCAGCCGATGGGCGACAAGTCCGCGGGGTGCTGCTTCAAGAACCCGCCGGCGGAGGTGGGAGCCACGGCGGGGCAGTTGATCGATCGGGCGGGGCTCAAGGGCTTTTCGGTCGGGGGGGCAGGGGTTTCCGAGGTCCACGCCAACTTCGTGGTGGCGCAGCCGGGGCGGGCGACCTCGGCGGACGTGCTCGCGGTCATCGGGCACGTCGAGGCGGTGGTGAGGGAGAAGTTCGGTGTAGCGTTGGAGCGTGAGCTGGTGGTGTGGTAGCCGGGCCGGGTCAGGACGCACCGGCGGCGGGGGTGTGGGTATCGACGGCGGGGCTGGCCTCGCGTTTGGGCGACTCGAGCAGGAGGTAGAGGACATTGTCGGCGAAGATGGGGCTGGCGGTGAGCCCCAGGTGGTTGACGAAGAGGAGGTTGATGTCGCTCCATTCGATGGGGCTGGGCATAAAGGGGGACCACTGCCCGCCGACGCGTTCGTCCATCATGGCCGAGGCGCGGGTGACGGTGCCGTCGCCGGGGGTGCGGGTGAGCCGAGCGATGCGGCCGCGGGGTTCGACGATGGCGCGGTCGTGGGTGGGGATCGCGTCGCCGGCGTAGAGCGCGAGGTACAGGTTGTCGGGCCGGCGGGCGGGGACGTCGAGAGCGGCGTGGAAACGCTCGGCCCGTTCGAGGCATTTCGCGAGGTGGTCCCGCGCCACCGCCCGGCGCTGGGCGGCGGTTTCGAGCCCGGGCAGCAGCCGCCTGAGGACGCGGTCCTGATCGGGGTCGGCCAGGCCCCACTCGAACGTGTCCCACGTCTCGGGGTTGTACAGGTCCACCGGCTGGCCGCCGGGCCTGCCGCTTTCGGCCGAGGCTTCGTAGACCACGCGGCGGTGGCGTTCGCGGGGGAGCAACTGGTAGATCGAGGGCATCGTGCCGAGGGTCGCCGCGTCGTAGGCCGAGAGGATCGGCAGGAACTTGGTCCCTTTGACCAGTTGGATCAGCGCATCGACCGAGCCGGCGGAGGGCGTGGCGACGAGGATGACCCGGTCCACGTGCTCGGCCCCGGCCCAGGTGACCCGCGGGGCTTCGCCGGCGGGGGCCAGGTCGGCGTCGCCGTAGCGCAGCATGTAGCGGGTCAGAAGCCCGCCCATCGAGTGGGCGACGATGTCGAACTTCACGTCGTAGTCCCCGGGCTCGCCGCCGAAGTCCTCGGCGAGGTTTTCCTGGACGGTGACCCGCTGTTCCTCGATGAAGGCGTAGAGCCTCTGCGCGTTCTCGACGTTGTCGCGCCGCCAGTCGTAGTCGAACTGGAAGCAGGTGTAGTGGTCCGTGCCGTAGTCGATCGCGCCGGCCTCGGCGAGCTGGTTGTCGAGGTAGCCGCCGACCCCGAGCGTGCCGAGGATCTGGGCGTAGGCGTCGACCTGGATCGGCAGGCCGAAGAGCGAGAGGCGGACCGAATCGAGCGCGCCGTCGGCCCCGACGTTGTCGGTGAGCTGGTAGAGGGGTGTACCCTGCGCCATGGGCAGGCCGATGAGCCGGGCCCCCGCGGCGGTGCCGGGGTCGGCGGCTTCTCGGTCGAACGCGCCCCAGACGCGTTGGCCGGTGTCGTTGTCGACCAGCTTCGACCCGAGGATGCCGGGGATCACGATGACGGGGTTGCGCTCGGGCCCGTGGTACTGGGCCGAGCGGTTGTAGCGATCGCCCAGGTCGGGCTGCGGGATGGCCTTGGTGCACCCGGCCGCGAGCGGGACTGCCGCCAGCAGGCCCAAAGCAAGCCCGTGGATAAGGCCGCGACGCCGTGGCGGGCGTATCGCGCCTTCGGAACGGGAACGGGCACGGGAGCGGGCACGGCGGGCGGCGGGCGGCAGGGGGGTAGGGGGCATCGCGGTTTCCTTGACCGAGGGTTGCGTGGGATCACGGCGGCGAGGCGGCGGCGGGGGCCATGCCTCGGGAAAAACCGGATCGGCTCAGGTTCTATGTTACCGGTGCCGGACGGACGGGGAAGTTGAAACGTGGACCGAGGGTGCTATGTTCAAGCCTACACCGGCGGCCCGCCCGATGTCGGCAGGGGCGGGCCGCTCTCCGTACCCGGTTTTCTTTTGTCGCCGATCCCAGAAAGACGCTTCTCTCATGGCTACTCAGATCGCGGCACAGATGTACACGCTCCGGGACCACTGCAAGACCCCGGCCGAGATCGCCCAGACGTGTGCCAAACTCAAGGCGATCGGCTACGAAGCGATCCAGGCCTCGGCCGCGGGCTTCGCGACGATCGATGCGGAGACGCTGAAAAAGATCCTCGACGACCACGGCCTGGCGTGCTGCGCAACCCATCGGTCGCTGGACCAACTCGAAGACGTGGATGCGGAGATCGCCTTCCACGAGGCGATCGGCAGCCGCTATACCGCGCTGGGCGGGTGGGGCTGGTCCGGAGACGAAACCCAGGAACAGTGGGTTGAGTTTATCGATCGGTTCAGCAAGCTGGCCTCGGCCTACGAAGGGTCTTCGCTGAAGATCGGCTACCACAACCACAGCCACGAGTTTGCCCCCTTCGGCTGGGCCGACGCGCCGGAAAACATCAGCCCCGCGTCAACGCCCTACACCGTATTGGAAACCAAGCTGGGCCCGGCCGCGTTCTTTGAAGTTGACACGTATTGGGTCGCCCACGCCGGGGCCGACCCCGCGGCGTGGCTCCGGCGGCTGTCCGGCCGGGTGCCGGCGATCCACATGAAAGACCTCACCATCAACGGCAAGCGGGAACACAAGATGTGTGAGGTCGGGGCGGGCAACCTCAACTGGCCGGCGATCCTCGACGCCGCCAGGGACGCGGGCGTCGAGTGGTACATCGTGGAACGCGACGAAGGCGACCTCGACCCATTCGAGAGCCTGAAGATCAGCCTCGAAAACCTCAAATCCTGGGGCATGTCGTAAGCCCGAACCCGCACGCCCGCGGGTGATCGATTGGCCGTTGATTCAATAAAGCCAAAGCCATCGGCGATCTAATGCGCGGAGGGTCGGCGACGCGGTCGGATGCGTGGGTTGGGTACGGCCGGAAAAGGGCACGGCCGGGGTGCCGCGGCGTCTTATTTGAGCACCTTCTTGATTGCCGTCATCCCGAGACGGGCGAACAGGGCGGACAGCACTTTTTTAAAGAAGAAATCGCGTCGGACCAGAAAGAAGCCCAGCAGCGCTGCCGCGCCCAGCGCGACGACGGGTTTGTCGCGGATCGTGTCCTTGAGCGGATCCGCCCAAGCCCGGCCGTCCGAACCGGGGCTCGAGCGGGACGACGGGGCCCGGAAACCGTGGAGAAGCGACCTCTTGGCGTCGAGGAGCCGATCCGACGGCTCACCGGAGGGGTGGGCCGGGGCGGACGGAGGGGGCGAGGCGGGGTCAATCATGAGCAGGGGCCAGCGAGGGGATTCACCGCCTGGGGCGGGTCGATAACGGGATCGGCAAACAAAACACAGGGCCACCGCCCCGGCTATTTCTTTTTCGTAGGCAGGCTGCCTCGGAACGCCGCAGCGATCGAAAACAACACCCCGCCCAGCAGGATCATCGCCAGCCCCAGGAGGATCGCGGCCCACGCCCGGCCCATCTCCTCGGCCAGCCGCACGTAGACCCCGATCAAGAGGACCGTAAGCCCCGCAAAGGCGACGAACGCCGCGACTAATACCAACACGACACGTTGGAGCAGCCGGTCGAGGTGCTCACGCAGCACCCGCCCCTCGGCTTCCGCCAAGTCGGCTAAACCCACCGCCAGTCGGCTGATCTGTTCAAGCATCGGGGCTCACCGCGGGGTTACCGTTTCTTCAGATACAGCGAGGCTAGCAGGCCCGCCGCGAAGGCGATCCCCAGGGAGGTGACCGGCTTGTCTTTGACAAAGGTTTCCACCGAATCCAGGGCGTCGTTGTACTTGTCTTTGGCGACGTCTTTCGCGGCCTCGGCTTTGTCTTTGCCGCTCTCCACCGCGTTGCTCGCGAGCACCTTAAGGTCGTCGCGGATCTGCGCGAGGTCGGATTTCAGAGTCTCGACATCAGAACTCAGGTCGGCTGAAGCGGGCATAAGGGGTCCCTTCGGTACAGATTAGATAAGATCGAACAACGGTCTTAAATTTAAACACATCGGCATGAAGCCCCAGTAAAACGGGATCGGGATACCCCGCAGCGCCGTCGCCGGGACGCTCGACAACATCCGATCACGGGCGTACACGAGGCGGACCTCCGCGGGTCACCGATGGCCAAAGCTCCAGCCTGCTAGCTCGAAGTCCGATTCGCGGGTGTGCCCCGGCCGGCCCCGAGTCGCCTGAGGCGTGACCCGCCGCCCAAACGACTTGGTCACAAGTCTCACCCCCGGGCTTTCTCACTCGCGGAGCCGAGCCCAGGAGAAGCCCGCGTGGTGCGTCTCCCCGGACTTGTATGCGGAACCCGGGGGCCTACCGAGGTTGCATCCCCGTTGAGGATCGGTAAGCTATGGGGCTCAATTGTAAACCTCTTCAGCGTCGGCCTACGCCGCGCTCAGCACCCGCGAAAGGCAACCCATGGCAATCCGGATTAAAGCACGCAGCGGCGAGTCGGCCGAGCAGATGATGCGTCGGTTCAAAAAGCTCTGCGAAAAAGAAGGCCTGACCAAAGACATCAAGAAGCGGGCCTACTACGAAAAGCCTTCGGAACGCAAGCAGCGCGCCGCCCGCAAGAGCGTCAAGCGCGTCGCCCCCGGCGGCTCGGGCCGTCCCCGCAACAGCTCCTGAGTCTCGCCGGCCGTGGCGTCACGGTACCGCCAACAGACGCAACAGAGCCCGCCGGATTGCTTGGGCGGCTCTCGGAAACGTGTCATGAGCCACCCCGGATCGACCCGCTAGATTACCCGCCGACTTCAGCGCCGCCGCGGCCTCCGCGTCGGCGTTATTCTTTGTGGGCCCCGGCGTCTGCCGTGTCCGGCCGCACCTTCTGGCTCGCCCTTTCTTCGGGTCCCCCCGCGGACCGCGTATCACCAAACCCCCTTAGCGGCCGATCCCCGGCCGCGCTCGGAGAATCCGACCGATGATCGACCTGAACCTGACCGTGGCCCAGTCGCTGCCCGCGGCGTATTTCATCGCCCCGGTCGGGGCGGCGCTCGCCCTGGGCTTCGCGCTGTTTTTCTACAAAGGGTTCATGAAGCAGAGCGAGGGCACGCCGGAAATGGTCCGGATCGCCCAAGCGGTGCGCGACGGAGCGTACGCCTACCTCGGCAAGCAGCGGAACGTGGTCGCGGTGGTTTTCGTGCTCCTGCTCGTGCTGCTGGCCGTGCTGGCGTTCGGCCTGGGGTTGCAGGAAAAGCTCACCCCGCTGGGGGTCGCGATCGCGGGGATCTTCTCGGGGGCCTGCGGGTATTTGGGGATGAAGACCGCCACCAACGCGTCGGCCCGGACCACCGAGGCGGCCAAGCAGTCGCTCAACGACGGGCTCCGGGTCGCGTTCCGCGCCGGGGCGGTGATGGGGTTGTGCGTCACCGGCTTCGCGCTGCTGGACGTCTCGGTGTGGTTCTTCGTGCTCACGCAGGTCTTCGACGGCTATTCGCTGACGGACATCACGACGATCACGCTGAGCTTTGCGATGGGGGCGTCGCTCCAGGCGCTCTTCGCGCGGGTCGGCGGGGGGATCTACACCAAGGCCGCCGACGTCGGCGCGGACCTGGTCGGGAAGGTCGAAGCGGGGATCCCCGAGGACGACGCCCGGAACCCGGCCACGATCGCGGACAACGTCGGGGACAACGTCGGCGACGTCGCGGGCATGGGGGCCGACCTGTACGAATCGTATTACGGCTCGATCCTGGCGGCGATGGCGCTCGCCGCCGCCGCGGCCGTGCGGCTGGGCCTGGGCGCGGCCGAGTCGGTCGCGCTGGTCTGCGCCCCGCCGGCCCTGGCGGGGCTGGGCATCGTGTGCTCGGTCCTCTCGATTTTCTCGGTCAAAGCCAAGGAAAACGCGAGCTTCGCTCAACTGCTTAAAAGCCTCCACGCGGGGGTCTGGCTCAGCTCGGCCCTGATCGTCGCGGGCTCGGCGGGCCTGCTCTACTGGCTCCTGGGTGGGATCGAGGGGGTGTCGTGGCTCGGCCTCTGGGGGGCGATCGTCGCGGGCCTGGTCGCGGGACTGGTGATCGCGTTCGGCACCGAAATCTACACTTCTTATGAGCACAAGCCCACGCAGCGGATCGCCCGGCAGTCCGAAACCGGGGCCGCCACCGTGATCATCGCCGGCATCGCCGAGGGCATGATCTCGACCTGGGTGCCGCTCTTGACCGTCGTCGCGGCGATCATCGCCAGCTTCACCCTGGCCGGGGGCAACGAGACGTTCCTCCTCGGGGTCCTGGGCGTCGGCATCGCCGCGGTCGGGATGCTCTCGACCCTCGGGATCACACTGGCCACCGACGCCTACGGCCCGATCGCCGACAACGCCGGCGGCAACGCCGAGATGACCCACCAGCCCCCGCAAGTGCGGGAACGCACGGACATGCTCGACAGCCTGGGCAACACCACCGCCGCCACCGGCAAGGGCTTCGCCATCGGCTCGGCGGCGCTCACCGCGCTCGCCTTGCTCGCCGCCTACGTCATCACCGTCCAGGCCGCGCTCGACCGGCAGGTCGATAACCCGTTCGAAACCCCCGGCCTCGCATCGGCCCAGTTCACCCAGGGCAGCGAGGAGAGCGTCTGGTACCACGGCGACGGCCTGTTCACGATCAACTCCTCCGCCGAGCAGTACCGCGCGGGCGTGATCGTGGCGGACGAAGACCTACGGGCCCGAGCCGAAGGCTTGCTCTCGGCCGTGCCCGCGGAGGCACGGTTCGTGGAGAGCCGCTGGTCCGCGGACCGGTCGTTCGTCGTGGCGGCCCTCACCGACGACCGCGGCGATTTCGAAGTCAAGGTTGTGCCCGCGTCGCTCGTGACCCTCCCCAAGCTGATGACCTATTACGACGTGACGCTGATCAACCCCAAGGTGCTCGGCGGGTTGTTCCTCGGGGTCATGCTCGTGTTCGTCTTCTGCGCGATGACGATGAACGCGGTCGGCCGGGCCGCGTACGCCATGATGAACGAATGCCGCCGGCAATTCGTGATCATGAAAAAAGGCTTCCTCGCGGACGGCAAGACCGAGGCCGAGCTCGAAAACCCGCTCGACTGGCCCTACGAAACCACGGTCGACGGGCACCGCTACCCGGATTACGCGAACTGCGTGGCCATCTCCACCGCCGGGGCGCTCAAGGAGATGGTCGTCCCGTCGCTCTTGGCGATCTTCGTGCCCCTGGCCGTCGGGCTGCTGCTCGGGGTCCCGGGGGTCATGGGCCTCCTGGCGGGCACGCTGGTGTGCGGCTTCGCCGTGGCGATCTTCATGGCCAACGCCGGCGGGGCGTGGGACAACGCCAAGAAATACATCGAATCCGGCGAGCACGGCGGCAAGGGCTCGGACAACCACAAAGCCACCGTCGTCGGCGACACCGTGGGCGACCCGTTCAAAGACACCTCCGGCCCGTCGCTGAACATCCTCATCAAGCTCGTCTCGATCGTCTCGGTCGTCTTCGCCGGGGTCGTGGTCAAGCTCTCGCCCTTCGTCGCCGGGTTCCTCGGGCTCGGCTGAGGTTTCGACGACCCGCCCCCGATCGTCCCGGCCGCGTCACACGACGCGCCGCCCGCACCCCGCCGGGTCTTCCCCGATCGGCGCTGCGGCGGGCGGACGCTTCGCCCTAGAATGCATCTATGACCTCTTCGCCCGACTCATTCGTCACCCGGTCCGACGCGCCCGATTCCCCGAGCAAGGGCTACGAACTCGCCCAGCAGTTCGCGGTCGAAGCCGCCCGGCTGGTCCACGACCTGCGCTGCGAGGACGTGGTGGTTTTTGACGTACGCGGCCTGAGCCAGGTCACGCACTTCATCGTGATCGCCACCGGCACCAGCGACCGGCAGATCAAATCGGTCGGCGGCGACGTAGCCGACCTCGGCGTGGAGCACGGGTTCCCGCGCTACGGCACGGACCGCGACAGCGCCTCAACCTGGGTCGTGGTCGATCTGGTCGAAGTCATGGTCCACCTTTTTGAGCCCGCCACCCGCGGGCATTACGACCTCGAGATGCTCTGGGGCGACGCCCCCAAGGTGCCGTGGCGCCGCGCGTGATTCATCCACGCTGACGCGGTAAGTTCGTGAGTTCGCGGCGGTCTTTCCAGTCTCTCAATATCGACTCCGCCCGCCGCTCGTGGTGTTCACGGGCGACGATTGACCTTGTTTCAATAGTCTTTTCGCAGCGCTTCGCTGAGTTCCAGGGCCTTGCGGGCCACACTCGGCCGCAGCTCGCGGAGCACGGGCAGGACTTCGTGTCTCAGCCGTGCCCGGGTCCGCGACGGGTCGCGGTTCGTGGCGTCCTCCCGCCAGGACTGGCCGAGGTGCTCGAGCAATTCGACGGCCTCGGCGCGGGTCGCGCCGAGCATCGGGCGGATGAGCTGCACGCGCGGGCCCAGCGGCCGGGTCCACGCGATGCCGCGGAGCCCCTTGGCGGTGGTGCCGCGCAGGATCGCCATCAATAGTGTTTCGAGCTGGTCGTCCGCGTGGTGGGCGGTCGCGACGAAAGGGGCGTGGATGTCCCGGGCGATCTGGTGGAGGGCGGCGTAGCGCTGCTCGCGCGCGTTCGCCTCGGTGTTCCCCGGCGTGTCCCCCGGGGCGATGTCGCGGCGGTGGTACGCGAGCCCGAGTTGCTCGGCCAGGTGCTCGACGGACGCCGCGTCGCCCTCCGCGGCGTCCGGCGGCCGGAGGTGGTGCTGGACGTGGGCCACGCTCAGGGTGAGGTTCCACTTGCGTCGGCGGTGCAGGAGGCCAAGCGCCCGCAAGAGCGCGACCGAGTCCGCCCCGCCCGAGCAGGCGACCAGGAGGTGCCCGCCCTCGGGGACGGCCGCGCGGTGACGCAGGCCGTACGCCACCGCCCGGACCAGCGGGAGGTAGCTCGGGGCGCGGGGGTTCTGGGCCATGCCCGGATTCTACCGCCCGGGGGTTCGGTTAAACTCGGGGCTCCGATGACCGACCCGCCGTCCGCCCAGCCCGACCCCGCGCCCGCCCAGGTGGTGGAGCTGGCGGTGAACCTCGACGACCTGTCGCCGGAACTGGTGGGCGACGCGGCGCAGCGGCTGCTCGAAGCCGGGGCGCTCGATGTCTGGACCACCGCGATCGGCATGAAGAAGCAGCGGCCCGGGGTGACGCTGTCCGTGCTCACCACGCCCGAGGCGAGGGCGGCCACCGCCCGCCGGGTGCTGGAGCTGACGGGGAGTTTCGGCCTGCGGTACCGGGATTGGGATCGGCTGGTGCTCGAACGCGGGCACGTCGAGCTGCCCACCCGCTACGGCGCGGTCGCGGTGAAGGTCGGCCGGCTCGAGGGGGAGGTGGTGGTCGCCGCGCCCGAGTTTTCTTCGGTGCGGGCCGCGGCGCAGGCTTCGGGGGCCGACCCCCGCCGGGTGATGGACGCCGCGCGGGCCGCCGCCGAGGCCTGGCGGGACGGCCCGGGGAGGACGCGGCCGTGACCGTATCGTTCCCGCCGATGCTGGCCCAACTCGATGCGGTGGGCACGGATCAGCTCCTGTCGTTCGGCCTGCTGATCGTCGGGATCGTCTTCATCTCCGCATGGCTGCTGATGCGCATCCGCAAGCGCAGCCTCCGCGGCCCGGGCCACCCCACCGCCCGCGAACACCTCGAACGCTACAAGCAGCAGGACGGGGTCAAGAACGATCTCGAGGGCTTGATGGTCGAAATCGAACAGCTCGCCAAGCGCGTCGGGGCCCAGCTCGACGCCAAGTCGATCCGCCTCGAACGCCTGATCGACGACGCAGACCTCCGCATCGCCCAGCTCCAACGCGACATGCACCAGCAGCACGCCACCCCCCCAGAATCTCCCCCGGAATCGCCCCCGGAAGCCTCCCAGAAAATTCCGTCGGAGCTTCCGCCAAACGGTTCCTCGGCCTCTTCCCCATCGACATCGCGGTCGCACCCCGAAGCCGCTGCCGCTCAGGCCGCCGCGGGGGGTTCCGCTCCGACGCCCGGAAAGGACGCGGACCCTGGCGACGCCATCGCCCGGCGGATACACGGTCTGGCGGACCAGGGGCTGGCCCCCGCGGAGATCGCGCACCGGCTGGGCGAGCATCAGGGCAAGGTCGAGCTGATCCTCGCGCTGCGGCCCGGGAAATAGCGTTGCGGTGGGCCGGCGGGTGCCCGGAGAAATACGGTAAAATGTCGCACTCCGTCCGCGGACGAAGCGGGCCGCCACCCGCCACCCGCCGACCCGAATTTTGTTTCACCTTCCCGAGCCCGCATCATGCTTGATGGTACGTACACCGCATTGGTCACCCCGTTCGCCGACGGCGAGGTCGATTACGAACGGCTCGCGCAGAACGTAGCGTTCCAGATCGAGCACGGGATCCACGGCGTCGTCCCCTGCGGCACGACCGGCGAGTCGCCGACGCTGACCCACGCCGAGCACGCCAAGGTGATCGAGAAAACGGTCGAGGCGGCGGCCGGGCGCTGCCAGGTGATCGCGGGCACGGGCTCGAACGCGACCGCCGAGGCGCTATCGCTGACCCGGCACGCGGCGGCGGCGGGCGCGGACCTGGCGCTGATGGTCAACCCGTACTACAACAAGCCGACGCAGCAGGGGCTGTACCGCCACTTCATGTCGGTCGCCGACGCGGTGGAACTGCCGATCTGTCTGTACAACATCCCCGGCCGAACCAACGTCACGATGTCCGCCGCCACGGTGGCCCGGCTCAACGAGCACCCGAACATCGTGGCGATCAAGGAGGCGACCGGGTCGCTGGACCTGGCGTCGGAGATCGCTTCGTCCTGCGACATCACCATTATCTCCGGCGACGATTCGCTGACCCTGCCGCTGATGTCGGTCGGCGGGGTGGGGGTGATCAGCGTGCTGTCCAACCTGCTGCCGGCCCGGGTCAAGGCGCTGGTGGACGCGGCGGCCGCCGGGGATTTTGCGCTGGCCAAGACCCGCCACCTCGAACTCTTTGCTCTTTGCAAAGGCTGCCTCACCCTGGCGACCAATCCGATCCCCATCAAGGCGGCGCTGCAGCTGGCCGGCCGGGACCGCGGGGAGCTCCGCCTGCCGCTGACCCCGCTGGAAGACGGACCGCGGGGGGCGTTAGAGGAGCTGCTCCGCGGCGTGCTGCCGGTGGGCGCCTCGGCCTGAGACGCGGGCGGGTCAGCTTTTGGGGAGGTGGACCGCGGCGAGCTTGAGGATGCCTTCGCGCTGGGTGAGGCTGTCGTGGAGCGAGTCGGGCGCGGGGGCGTCGAGCTTCAGGAGCATCAGCGCCGTGGCCTGCGTACTTCCGGGGATGGTGCGGCGGCTGATGGTCATGTCGGCGATGTTGACGCCGTGGGCGCCGAACTCGGTACCGACGAGGCCGATCATGCCGGGGCGGTCGTCGTTTTGGATGATGGCCATCGGGCCGGAGGGGACCATGTCCATGGCGTAGCCGTTGATCTCGACGACGCGGGGCCGGAGGTCGTCGTAGACCCGGCCGACGATGCGGCGGACTTTGTCGGCGTCGTGGGCGGGTTGTTCGTCGACCTGTTTCCGGGGGCCGTGGATGGTGAGGGCGAGTTGGGTCGGGGCGGTCTTGGCGTGGTCGCGCTGGGTCACGCGGGTTTCGATGCCGCGTTGGTCGGCGACGGCGGCGACGTTGATGACGTTCAGGGGGGTGTCGAAGTGCCGCTGGAGCAGGCCGACGAGGGCGGTGCGTTCGAGCGTGCCGGCGGCGGGGCCGAGGACGCTGCCGCAGATCTCGATCTCCAGTTCGGCGATGCCGCGGGTGACCATCGGGCTGATGAGCCGGGCCATGCGGTCGGCGAGGTCGACGTAGGCGGCCTGCTGGTCGGTGAGGTCGACGCGGACGCCGCCGGCGTTGACCGCCCCGGTGATGCCCTCGCCGCGGAGGTAGGCGAGGCAGGCCTTGGCGGCGTCGACGGACACGGCGGTTTGGGCCTCGACGGTGCTCGCGCCGAGGTGGGGGGTCACGAGGAGGTTGGGCTGCGATCGCAGCGGCGAGTCTTCCGGGGGCGGCTCGGACGTGAAGACGTCGAGCGCCGCGCCGGCGCACCGGCCGGATTGGCAGGCTTCGATCACGGCGTCTTCGTCGATGATCCCGCCGCGGCTGGCGTTGACGACGTAGACGCCGTCGCGGCACTTGGCGAAGGTCTCGGCGTTGAGCATGCCGGTGGTCTCGGGGGTCTTGGGGACGTGGAACGAGAGCACGTCGGCGTGGGGCAGGAGGTCGGCGAAGTCGCGGGTGGTCTTGACGGTCTGGCCGGCGAGTTCGAGGTCGGTGTTCACGAACGGGTCGTAGCCGACGACGTTCATACCGAAGGCGATCGCGCGCTCGGCGAGGGTGCGCCCGATCCGGCCGAGCCCGACGACGCCGAGGGTCATGCCGTGGAGCTGCCGGCCCTTGAACTTGTTGCGGTCCCAGCCGCTGCCCCCGGCCGGAGTCATGCGGAGGTAGGCGGGGCCGACGTTACGCAGGATCGCGATCATCAGCGCGAAGGCGTGCTCGGCGGTGGTGATGGTCGACGCTTCGGCGGTGTTGACCACGAGGATGCCCTTGTCGGTCGCCGCGGCGAGGTCGATGTTGTCGACGCCGACGCCGGCCCGGGCGATGACGCGCAGGTCGCCGGGGTTCTCGAGCATCGCGGCGGTGACTTTAATACCCGACCGGACGACCATGGCGTGGACCCCGCCGGCGGCGAGGAGCTTGCCGACTTCTTCGTCGACGGCGTCCTGGCCCCGGTCTTTCTTGAGATCAACGAGGTCGGAGCGGTCGAGCAGGGCGGCGTCGGCTTGACCGCGGACGAAGTCGAGGCCTTCGTCGGCGAGTTTGTCAGCAGCGAGGAGCGTGAAGTTGGCGGGCATGGCGGTGTTCTAGGGTGGAGTGATTTGGAATCACGAAGGCTCGAAGACGCGAAGGCTCAAAGAGGAATTTAGAGTAGTTTTTCTTCGTGCCTTTGGGCCTTTGCGCCTTCGTGATTGGATTTAACCGACCGCGGCGGCCGCCGCAAAGGCTTTTTCGGCGGCGTCGAGGGTGCGGGTGATACACGATTCATCGTGCTGTGTCGAGACAAACCAGGCCTCGAACGCGGCCGGCGCGAGCACGACGCCCTCGTCGAGCATGGTGCGGAAGAAGGCGGCGTAGCGGTCGGTGCGGGTGGCGGTCGCGTGTTCGTAGTGGTGGACTTCTTGGCCGTGGGCGTTCACGAAGAAGGGGCAGAGCATCGAGCCGACGCGGGTCAGGTAGATCGGGCAGTTGGCTTTTTCGGCCGCGGCGCGGAGGCCGGCCTCGAGGTTGGCCGAGATGGTTTCGAGCGTGGCGTAGGCGGCGTGGCCGTCTTCCGCGAGCGCGTCGAGCGTCGCGATCCCCGCGGCCATCGCCAGGGGGTTCCCGCTCAGGGTGCCGGCCTGATACATCGGGCCGTCGGGCGCGACCTGCCGCATGACCTCTTGCTTACCCCCGTAAGCGGCGCAGGGCAGCCCGCCGCCGACGACTTTGCCCAGGCAGGTCAGGTCCGGCGTCACGCCGTAAAGCGCCTGGGCCCCGCCGTAGGCCACGCGGAACCCGGTCATCACTTCGTCGAAGAGCAGGAACACGCCGAACTCGTCGCAGAGGTCGCGGAGCCCCTGGAGGTAGCCCGGAGCGGGGGGGATGCAGCCCATGTTCCCGGCGATCGGTTCGACGGCCATGCAGGCGATCTCGTCGGCCTGCTGCTGCATCACCTCCCGCACCGCGCCGAGGTCGTTGAAGGGCACGAGTAGCGTGTTCGCGGTCACCCCCGCCGGCACGCCCGGGCTGCTGGGCACGCCCAGGGTCGTCGCGGCGCTGCCGGCGGAAACGAGCAGGGCGTCGGTGTGGCCGTGGTAGCAGCCGGTGCATTTGATGATCTTGTTTTTGCCCGAAGCGGCGCGGGCCAGCCGGATGGCGGACATCGCGGCCTCGGTCCCGGAGTTTACGAACCGCACGACTTCCACGCTGGGAACCGCCTCGACCACCCTTTCGGCCAGGACCGTCTCGGCCTGGGTCGGCATGCCGAAGCTCGTGCCTTTCTTCGCGGCCTTCGCCAGGGCCGTGGTCACTTCCGGGGGGGCGTGGCCCAGGATCAGCGGGCCGTACGAGCAGACGTAATCCACATAGTCGTGCCCGTCGAGGTCGGTGACGATCGCCCCCTTCCCGGACACCACGGTGAGCGGTTCTCGGCCGACCGCGCGGTAGGCCCGCACCGGCGAGTTGACCCCGCCGGGCATCACCCGGCGGGCCCGGGCGTGGGCGGCGGTGGAGCGGGGGGTGCGGTCGGCGGGCGGGGCGGTCGGATTCATGGCTGGGGAGTTTATCAGCGCCGACACGGGCGGCCCCCACGGTCCGCCGGGTATCGGCCTGCCGGTCGGCCCCCGCTCCGTGCCCCGCCGGGGCAGCCTCCGCGTCAGGACGGCGATTCCCCCGGCCGATGCGTAGCGGCCCTCCGGAGCTTAAACGTTCTGCCGAACGCGCCACGGGGGCCTCGGCCGACGGGGTACGTTAATCCCCGGATCGAGAAGAAACTGTCGCCGGTTTGGCCACACGCCTGAACCGGGGGCTACACTGTGCGAGAATCCAGATCCCTCCTCATGCCAAGTTTCCGCCCCAACCGAATCTTCTCGGCCATGCTCCTCCTCTACGTCGCGTGGGCCGGCGGCTGCGCGATCGTGGGCCCATCGACGATCGAGCGGGGCCGGCTGTACTACAACGAAGCGGTTCAGGTCACCTCCGATCAGGAGCTGCTGCTCAACATCGTCCGCCTCCGTTACCGCGACAACCCCGCGTTTCTTCAGGTCTCCAACATCACCACCCAGTACAACCTCGGCGGTGGCGGGCGGGCGAGCACCTCGATCGTCCCCTCCAGTGCCGAGAGCTTCGGACTCAGCGGCGACATCAGCTACTTCGAGCGCCCGACCATCAGCTACCGCCCGATCGTCGGCGAGGCCTACATCAAGCAGATGCTCGAGCCGATCGACGAAGAAAAACTCACGCTGCTTTACAATGCCGGCTGGCCGATCGATACGCTGTTCAGCCTCACGGTCCAGTCGATCAACGGCGTACAAAACGCCCCGGGGATCTCGGGCCCCGCGCCCGCCCTAAACCCCGAGTTCTTGCGTTTCCAGCGGGTGATCCACGCGCTGGGCGACCTCCAGCGGGCCGGTCGGCTCACCGTCGGCCGCGACGATAACCAGGCACAGCTCCGGATCGAGCCGGGCCCGGCGGTGGCGGAGCAGGTGGATCTGATCCAGTCGTCGCTGAGCCTGGACACCGAGAACCCGACCTACAACCTCGCCCAGGCCGCCGACTCCGAAAACGACAACGCCATCGCCATCGTCCCACGTTCGCTGGTGTCCGCGATGTTCTACCTGTCTCAGGGCGTCGATATCCCGCCGGCCGACCTCGAGGCCGGCCGGGCCTTCACCGCTGAATACTCCAACGGCGAAAAGATCGACTGGCAGACCGCCACCCGCGGCCTGTTCCGCATCCACACCGCCCGGATCGCCCCGAGTAACGCTTACACCTCCGTCAAGTACCGCGGCCGCTGGTTCTACATCGACGACAGCGACCTGAGCAGCAAGACGACGTTCGCCTTGGTCGGCCAACTCTTCGCCATCCAGGCGGGCAACGTCCGGACCTCGGGGCCGCTGTTGACGCTGCCGGTGGGCGGCTGACCCGGGGTGGTCTCTCCGCTACCGCGTGTCCCTGCCCGAGCCCGCCCGCCTCGCGGTCCGAGCGTTCTCCGCCGCCCGTGTTTGCCGGGCAAGGGGTCCTTTTTGTTTGGCCCGCGTAACGTGGCCGCGGGCCTCGCGCGTTTTTGCCGTGGCGTCGGGGCGGTGATATACTCATCGATTCAGTTTTGGCGGGTCGACGTCCGCCTCCGACCCTCCGCCAGGCTCTCTCCGGACCCGCTCCGGACGCTCGGCCACGGGTGACCCCTCCCTTTTTTGAAAGCCTCGATCCCGATGAGTATTACCGCCCAGCGCAAAGCCGAAGTCATCAAAGAGTACCAACGCGACGAAAACGACTCGGGCAGCCCCGAAGTCCAGGTCGCCATCCTCACCCACCGGGTCCGTGAGCTGACCGAGCACCTCAAGACGCACAAGCACGACTACGCTTCGCAGCGCGGCCTGCTCCAGATGGTTTCCACCCGCTCACGCCTGCTCCGCTACCTGGCCCGCATCGACCGCCAACGCTACCTCGACCTCATTAAGAAGCTCGGTCTGCGTAAATAACATTCCCGTACACGCCGTGGCTTCTCCGCCGCGGCGTGTTTTTGTCAGCCGGTCCCGCGTTCGGGGTCGGCGTCCTGTTTTGCTTCCCCGCAGCCCGCCCCCGGAAACCTCAGAGCAAGAGAGCCAGCCATCCCCGACCAAGGGTGCCCCCCCCGGAAGTTTCCCCCGGGAAATCTTTCCGGAAACCCCCCGGTTTTCCACCCGGGCTTCTCCCGGATCCCCTTGGCCTCTCCCCCGGATTGCTCGCTCTCCTGCTCCCCTGAGTTTCCTCGACCGCGGGCTCGTATTCCCCTTACCGCGCGACCCGCGCCAGGAAACCACCCCCATGCCCATCACCGGACAGACCCGCGTCGAACTCGAACTCGCCGGCCGTACCCTCAGCATCGAAACCGGCGTCATCGCCAAGCAGGCCGGCGGGGCCGTCATGGTTCAGTACGGCGAAACCGTCGTCCTCGGCACCGCGGTCCGCAGCAACCCCCGGCCCGGCCTCGACTTCTTCCCGCTCACCGTCGACTACCGCGAAAAACTCTCCGCCGCGGGCAAGTTCCCCGGCGGCTTCCGCAAGCGCGAAGGCGCACCGAACCAAAAAGAAATCCTGACCATGCGGAACATCGACCGGCCCATCCGGCCGCTGTTCCCGCAGAACTACTTCGATGAGGTCCAGATCCAGTGCTGGGTGATGGCCGCCGACGGCCAGAACGAGCCCGATGTCCTCGCCGGCATCGCCGCCTCCGCCGCGCTGCACCTCAGCGACGCACCGTTCCAGGGCCCCGTCGGCAACGTCCGC
>JBCDDZ010000051.1:0-21624 GCA_039180025.1 Planctomycetota bacterium | reverse complement strand
GACTTGGTCTTCTTCCCCCGCTCCGACGTCGGCGAGTACTGCCCCTTGGTCAGCCCGTAAATCCGGTTGTTGAACAGCAGCACGTTGACGTCCACGTTCCGCCGCAGCAGGTGCATCATGTGGTTGCCGCCGATGGAAAACCCGTCCCCGTCGCCGGTGACCATCCACACGTCGAGTTCCGGGTTCGCCACCTTCAGCCCGGTCACAAACCCGGGGGCCCGGCCGTGGATCGAGTGGAACCCGTAGGTGCTCATGTAGTACGGGAACCGCGACGAGCAGCCGATGCCGGAGATAAACACGGTGTTCTGACGGCTGTGCCCGGTCTGGGCCACGACGCGCTGCACCGCGTTGAGGATCGCGTAATCACCACAGCCCGGGCACCAACGCACATCCTGATCGGAGGCGAAGTCTTTAGCTTTCAGTACGGGGAGCGAGTTAATAGCCATTGGTTTCAACCTTCACCCACCACATCGGTTCTTTAGGAGCTTCGTCCAGGGTTTCGACCCGCTCAACCATCAAGACGTCAAGGATATCCGAAGACCCTTCGGACAAATCAGGAACGACGATCGTTCGCCCGTCTTTCATCAGGATAGCCTGGTCTTTACTAGAAACGGTGTACGACGTACGGCTCGGAAAATGCATACAAAAAGGTCGAAACGGATCGGCCGACATTAACTTACGCATCTCTACAGGATTCATGGATGGCTCCAATTATGGATCATTGGTTGTCAGATAGTACCGCGTTGAGGATCGCGTAATCACCACAGCCCGGACACCAACGCACATCCTGATCGGAGGCGAAGTCTTTGGCTTTCAGTACGGAGAGTTTGGAGGACATATTCAACCTTTTGATTTATCATAAATATTCAATAATTCAACAGTGTAATTTTGATGCTGAGGATTATTTAGTAAATCGCATATCTCTTCCAGATCACCACACAAGTCAATTCTTCTTTTCGATAGTATCGATATTGAGGTGTATAGCTGCTTGCCCCAATCTAAAGAGGAAGAAACGCCAACCATCTGACTTTCGCTATACAAATTGTCATAAATTGAACATATCACATCGCCCGGATCGGCCAAACAGACTTGCGTCAAAATCAGATGCCCGCCTCGTATCTCTCCACGAACTGAATACTCTCGATCAATATCTTCACCATTTGTGTCGGGCGATCGCGAGATCGTTTTTCCTTCGCAGATTAAACGTCGATTGATTTCCAAACTTACTTCGTTTTGAATAATTTGGTAGGGATTTTCACTTCGCGGAATTCTAGAAATATGATATTCATACCATCTGCCTTCAAGATGACCGTAGTGCTTTCTTCGATCTCGACTCGTTGACTGAGGAAGAAATTGATCTCAAAATTTCCATTTGATTAAATAACCAACCAACCCAGAAACAGCGGCGACAACCAAACCCGAAAGCGTCAACCATAAGTAATGATTCATCTGATTGCCTACCCCGAGTAAATTCATTACATAAAAATCATTCATACCGTATTCCCCAGATTTACATCATAAAGGTATTTTCCCGCTCTCCGGCCACAGCGCCTCGGCATCGCCCCACTCATCGCTCAGCATCAACTCAATCGCCTGCTCGACTTCTTCGACGAGGAAGGGTTTGCCTTGGACTTTGTTAAGGCCGCGGGCGTCGGCGAGGTATTTGCCGCGGATGAGCAGGCGGAGTTGGCCGTCGTTGAGTTCGGGGATGAGGATTTTTTTAAATTTGCTCAGCACGTCGGCGAGGTTTTTGGGCATGGGGTTGAGGTAGCGGAGTTGGGCGCTGCTGACGGATTTTCCGGCGTCACGGGCTTTGTTGACGGCGGTGGTGATGCTGCCGTAGGGGCCACCCCAGCCGAGCACCAAGAGGTCACCTTCCGGGGGGCCGTGGACTTCGAGGTCGGGCAGGTGGTCGGCGACCTTGGCGACTTTTTCGGCGCGGAGTCGGACCATGTCCTGGTGGTTTTGGGGGTCGTAGGAGACGTTGCCGGTGATGTTTTGTTTTTCGAGGCCGCCGAGACGGTGTTCGCCGCCGGGGGTGCCGGGGAGCATCCAGGGGCGGGCGTGGTTGTCGTTGCGGGCGTAGGGTTGGAAGTTTTCGGCGGCGCTGTTGAGGTGTTTGTCGTCGGAGCCGGGGGGTTGTTCTGGGGGGGTATCGCCGTTCCGGCGATTCACAGGCTGGAAGCCTGTGCCACTATCAGACTCAGGAGTTGCCGCCGCAGGGGAGGGTGGGTGGTGGATCTCAATGGGATCGAAGTCGGAGGCTTCGGGGACGAGCCACGGCTCGCTGCCGTTGGCGAGGTAGCCGTCGGTGAGCAGGAGCACGGGGACCATGTGCTGCATGGCGATGGTGCAGGCTTCGATGGCGGTGGTAAAGCAGTCGGCGGGGCTTTGCGGGGCGAGGACGACCATGGGGCAGTCGCCGTTGCGGCCGAACATGGCCTGTAGCAAATCAGACTGCTCGGTCTTGGTGGGCAGGCCGGTGGACGGGCCACCGCGCTGGACATTAACGACGACCAGGGGGAGCTCGGTCATCACGGCGAGGCCCATGGCTTCGCCCTTGAGCGCGAGGCCCGGGCCGGACGTGCCGGTGACGGCGAGCTGCCCGGCGAAGGACGCGCCGATGGCGGCGCAGCAGGCGGCGATCTCGTCCTCGGCTTGAAAGGTCTTGACGCCGTAGTGCTTCTGCGGGGCGAGGTAGTGCAGGATGTCGGAGGCCGGGGTGATCGGGTAGCTGCAGTAGATCAGGTTCTTCTCGGCCAGCTTCGAGGCGGTGATCAGCCCCATCGCCAGCGCTTCGTTGCCCGTGATCTTGCGGTATTTTCCGGGGGCGATGTCGGCCTGCGGGACGCGGTAGGTGACGGGGAACAGCTCGGCGGTCTCGCCGAAGTCGTACCCGGCGCGGAGGGCGCGGACGTTCGCCGCGGCGACCTCGGGCATCTTCTTGCGGACCTCGAAGGTCTGCTTGAGGTTGTTGATGGTGGTGTCGAGGGGGCGCTCGAAGAGCCAGTAGACGAGGCCGAGCGCCCACATGTTGCGGCAGCGGTTGACGCCCTTGGGGTTGAGGCCGGACTCTTTGAGGACTTCCTGATTGAGTTTGGTGATCGGGACGCGGACGATTTTGTATTGCTGGTTGAGGTGTTCGTCGTCGAGCGGGTTTTCGTGGTCGCGGGTGCCTTCGATCAGGGGGTAACCGGCTTTTTTGAGGTTGGTTTTAGTGAACTCGGTTTCGTTGACGATCACGAGGCCGCCGGGCTCGACGTCGTGGATGTGGGCCTTGAGTGCGGCAGGGTTCATGGCGATCAGCGCGTGGACGATGTCGCCGGGGGTGTAGATGTTTTCGGAAGCGAAGTTGATCTGGAAACCCGACACGCCGGCGACGGTGCCGGCGGGGGCGCGGATCTCGGCGGGGTAGTCGGGGAGGGTCGCGACGTCGTTGCCGGCGACGGCGGAGGTGTCGGTGAACTGGGTGCCGGCGAGTTGCATGCCGTCGCCCGAGTCGCCGGCGAAGCGGATGACGGCGTTGATGCGTTCCTGGCGGCCGCCGTCTGCCGCGGAGCGGCTTCCGGGGGTTCCGGGGGTTCCGGGGGCAGGGGGGTCGATCGTGGCGGGGGTGTCGGGCATGGGCGGAGCGCTCGGGCGGGAAAATTAGCGGGAATTCTGGGGAATCCGGCATTGTAGCCGGTGCGCGAGGCCCGACAACGGGGCGTCAGCGTGGCAGCCAGAGGCGGGCCAGGTGCTCGGCCCCGACCCAAACCAACGCCAGTCCGGCGACGTTGCTCAGCAGGAGATAACCCAGGGCGTGGGCCGCCGGGGCGTCGCCCGAGAGCCGGTGGGTCTCGAAGGCAAAAGTAGAGAACGTGGTGAACGCGCCGCAGAACCCGCCGAGCAGGGCCAGCGACCAGAGCGGCGAGACGTGGGGCAGGCGGAGGTTGAACACCCCCCACAGCGTCCCGAAGAGCAGACAGCCCAGGGCGTTGACCACCAGCGTGCCCCAGGGCCACGGCCCGCCGTGGGCTTTTTGCACCAGCGCCGCGAGCCCGACCCGGGCCAGGGTGCCGGCGGCCCCGCCGACGGCGAGGAGCAAGACGGGCATGAGCTTGGCCATGGCCGGAGTGTATCGCGCCCGGAGTACGCCCCGGCCCGCGGCTCGGCCCGAGTCGTCCGCGGCCTGCGTTTTCGGGGCTCCAAAAGAAAGACGACGTCACGCCGAGGGGCCGGTCGACGGTACGACGCTGCCGCCTCACGTGGGGCCGGCCACGGGTCTTATTTCTTCATAAGCAAACACCGCCCCGGAAGCGGGCGGGGGCCCCGGACGATCGGAGGACCGGGGGGCGGGCCCCGGTCGGCGGAGCCGAGGCGGCGCGGCCGTCACGCGGGGGCGGAGGGTTCTATACTCCACTCCCGGACTCACCATGAGCGCGAAGTACAAACGAGTGAAACAGGCGGACGAGGCGTTGCCAGCCCCGCTGCGGTGGCTGACCCGGGCGTTTAGTTCGATCACGCTGGCGGTGGTGCTGCTGTGCCTGGTGGTGGTGTACGGGGTGATGGGGTCGCTGCCGGTGTACTTCATGCTGATCGGGGCGGCGTGGGTGGCGACGGCGGGCGGGGCGCTGGGGCTGGCGGGGTGGCTGAGCGTGCGGCTGGCGCGGCGGGCGGACTGGGGGGGACGGCGGAAGCTGCTCGCCGGGGCGGGGCTGATGCTCCTGGGGCTGGGGGTGACCGCGGCGCTGTGGGTCGGGTCGTACCGGGTGGTGGACGGGCTGGCGATGTTTTCCGAAAGCAAGGCGGCGGTGGTGTACCGGCTGCCGATGCTCGAGATGAACGAGACGGAGTTTTTCGGCTGGTGGCCGCTGCAGATGATCCTGCTGCTGTTTGTCATCAATATGTTCTGGGCGACGGTGCGGCGGATCGAGTTCAAGTTCGTGAACCTGGGCGTGCTGACGGTGCACGCGGGGATCATCACGATCGGCCTGGGGTCGGTGTTCTACAGCCAGATGAAGCTCGAGGGGGACATGTTCATCGTGCGATCGGACCTGCCGGGCGGGCGGCCGGTCAGTCATTTTTATGACCGGAAGATGCCGGCGCTGTTCGTGTCGTTCAACGCGACGCCGGCGGTCCAGTTCGAGTTACCCGAGCTGCCCCGGTTCAACGATTACCCCGTGGGCGAACTGGACATCGCGCTGCACGAACGGCCGGGCTACGCGGACAAGTTCGGGGAACACCTGCGGATCACGATCCCCGGGTTCCTGGCGTACGCGGAGTACGGGTCGTCTTGGATCGATTCGGTGACGGGGGCCGGCGGGGCGGCCTCGGCGGGGGCCGGCGAAGCGGGGCCGGCGCTGGTGGTCGCGCGGGGCGACCGCGGCGGGGCGAGCGGGGATGCGGAGCGGGTGACCCTGCCCGCGGCGCGGCCGGCGGCGCGGGTGCTGGAGGACACGTCGTGGGCGGTGGAGTACCTGCACGCCCCCGGGGCGGCGCGGCTGCGGGACCTGGCCACGCCGCTGCCGCCCGGGACGCGGCACGCGTTGCTGATCGAGGTGCCCGGGCAGGGGCACCGGGAAGTCCGAGCGGTCCGCGTGGGCGAGGCGTTCGAGGTGGGGGACACGGGGTACCGGATCACGGTCGAGGAGATCGGGCCGTACGCCCTGCCGTTCGTGACCGAGGGGTACCAGGGCGCGGCGGACACGCAGGCGACGCTGCAGATCACCCCGCCCCGCGAACCCGACGCCTCCGCGGAAACGGGCGACGCGGCGGACGCGGCAAACGAAGCCCAAACGATCCGGCGGATCGTGCTCCACCGCTACCCGGAGCGGAGCCAGGACTTCGTGGACGGCCAGCGGGGGGATCCGGACCCCGCGATCCGGGTGGTTTACCTCGACCAGAGCAAGGTGCAGGTGCATCTGGTCACGGGGCACGCGGAAGCGGGGCTGGAGGTCGGGGAGGTGGCGGAGGGGGCCGAGGGGCTGTGGGTCTTGCTGCGGGTGGCGGGAATCCAGCCGGTATTCAGCCCGCTGGCCGAGGGGAAGCTGCCGGTGGTCGATCCGGACCGGGCCGGCGCGTGGCTGCACGTGGTCGATCGACTGGCGCGGGCGGTGCAGGTGCAGCGGCCCGTCGCGACGCCGCGGGCGCTGCGGGACCCAAAAATCGAAGGGACCTATGAAAAGGCCCTCGTGCCGGTCCGTGTTGAACTGGACCGGGTAGACGCGGACAACCGGCCGACGGGCGAGACGTTCACGCAGACGGTGTGGCTGCGGCAGATGCCGTACCTCGAGCAGCGCGGCGGCGAGATGGTGCCGCAGACCGTCGAGCTGCCGGGCGTCGGGCGTCTGGAGATCAGTTTCGGTCGGCGGCGGCAGGCGCTGCCGTTCGCGGTGGCGATGACGGACTTCGAGATGACGCCTTATGAAGGTTCGCAGATCCCGCGGGACTTCCGGTCGGACCTCCTGGTCTACCCGGTGGACGAGACGGGGCAGGCCAACGGCACGCCTGAGCGGTTCTCCCCGCGCCTGAACAACCCGGCGATCGTGGAGGTGGACGACGCGCCGCTGGCCCTGCGGAAGATCAAGCTCAGCCAGGCGGGCTGGGACCCGGGAGACCCGACCACGCCCGAGGCCGCGAAGCAGGAGCGGGACGCGCAGGGCCGGCTGATCAATCAGCAGCGGTTCACGATCCTGGGCGTGGGCAACAACGTGGCGATCCGGGTGATCGCGGCGGGGGCGGTGATGATGGCGGTGGGGATCCCTTGGGCATTCTACGTCAAGCCCTGGCTGGTCCAACGCCGAGCCCGGCGGTTCAACGCTTCCTTAGAATCCCGAGCAAAGGTTGAAAAAGAACCCGACGCCCAAACGCCGCGTAAGGACCCGGCCCTGGTGAAGGATGATTTGGTGTTGGCCACGGAAGAACGCGGGTAAACGCGGATAGAAAAGCCATGAGAAATACGCAAATAGGTTTAGAACGTTGTCAAGCAATCCCGATGCGCACCCGGGGATTAGGCCTGGATTGGTGTCTGGCGGTACTCCGTGGTTTTCTGCGGCGGGGTGGACCGGGGTTGGCGGCGCTGGTGCTGGTGTGGCCGGCGTGGGCGGCGGTGGGGCCGGACGGGAACACGCTGCCCAAAGAAGCGGCCGGCGAGGTGGACCCGGCGGTGGTGGCGGGGTTCGACGAGCACGCGAGTCACGGGCACACGCCGATGGATCGCCGGTCGCACCAGGCGTTCGCGGACGCGGTGGACCTGGGCGCGTTCCGCAAGCTAGCGGTGTTTGACGACGGGCGGGTGAAGATCCTCGACACGCTGGCCCGGGAGCGGGTGCGGGTGGTGTACGGGAAGCCGAGGTGGCAGGACTGGACGTGGGACACGGTGGACGCGGAGCCCAAGGAGCGGAAGAAGTATCGCTACGACCCGGTGTTTACTTACCTGGACCTGGTTTTCAATAAATCGTATTACGCGGACAAGGCGATTCTCCACGTAGAGGTTCTGCCGTTCCGCGAGCGGCTGCTGGAGCACCTGCCCGAGCAGCCGCGGGAGGCGTGGAAGAAGCTGGGACGGATCTCGTGGGTCATGTTCGCGAGCCCGCAGGTGCAGGCGGTGTTCCACGAACCGGACAGCAGCCGGGTGGAGATGAAGGGGCGGGACCAGTTGTTCGCGTCGGCCAATGCGTTTCTCAACGCCGGGGAACGGCTACGGCTGGTGAGCCCGTTACCCGGAGAAACGCAGTGGACGCGGGTGGGCGAGGAAGCGACCGGCGGCGCGGCGGTGCGGCCGGCGGGTGGCGGAACTGGAAGATATATGGGGGCAGTTGGCCGTGGCGTGGAGCCAGGGGGACGCCCCGGCGGTGAACGGGCTGCTCGGAGTCCTCGCGGCGCGGCTGCCGGCGGAGAACCCGGCGAGCTACCCCCCCGCCTACCGATTAAGCCTCGAACGATTCTATAACGCGACGGGGAAGTTCACGATCGGGTATTGGCTGTACGCCTTCTCGACCGTGGCGATGATCCTGGCGTTGGCGACGGGGCGGAAGACGCTGCTGGTGGTCGGGGTGACGCTGCTGCTGGCCGGGCTGGGGGCGCACACGGGGAGCTTCGCGATCCGGGCGGTGCTGTCGGGGCGGTGGGCGATCCACAACCAGTTCGAGTCGTTTATCGCGATCTCGCTGTTCGCGGTGGTGGCGGGGACGGTGCTGATGTTTCTGAAGAAGCTGTGGGTGTTCGGCGCGGCGTCGGCGGCGCTGGGCACGGTGGCGCTCTTGACGGCGAACCTGTGGGCGATCCCGTCGAACGAGGTCGGGCAGGTCGCGGGGATCCTGGCGACCAGCCGGATTTTATACGTCCACGTGAACATGGTGCTGGTGAGCTACGGGCTGATCGCGTTGGCGTTTTTCGTGAGCCTGACGTACCTGTTCGCGCACTATTTCAAGGGCCGGGAGGCGGACACGTTCGTGGCGGCGGGGGTGGGGCACCTGGACGCGGCGGGCGGGGACGGGGCGCTGCCGGGGCGGAAGAAGCTCCTGGCCGACCTCGACCGGGCGCAGTTGACGCTGATGCAGTTGGCGTTCTGGCTGCTGGGGGTGGGGATCCTGCTCGGGGCGTACTGGGCGGACCATTCGTGGGGGCGGTGGTGGGCGTGGGATCCGAAAGAGACGTGGGCGCTGATCACGTGGATCGTGTACCTGATCGTGATCCACGTGCGGTTCGGGGTGCGGGACCGGGGGAAGGTGACGGCGTGGCTGAGCGTGGTGGGGTTCATCGTGATGCTGTGGACCTATAAAGGGGTGAACCTGCTGCTGCCAGGGCTGCACGCGTATGCGTGATCGGGCGGCGGAGATCGGACGGGTGCGGTGAGCGATGCCGATCGGCCGAGGCTGGGGCGGACGTTCTACCGGCAAGACCCGGTGCGGGTGGCGCGGGGGCTGCTGGGCCAGCGGCTGGTGCACCGCGGCGGGGGCACGCGGGTGGCGGGGATGATCGTGGAGACCGAGGCGTACCTGGGGTACGAAGACAAGGCGGCACATTCGTACGGCTGGCGACGGACGGAGCGGACCCAGACGATGTTCGCGGACGGGGGCACGGCGTACGTGTTTCTGAATTACGGGATCCATCACCTGCTTAACATCGTGGTGGCGGGGGTGGACGAGCCGCAGGCGGTGCTGCTCCGGGCGGTGGAGCCGACCGAGGGGCTGGAGGTGATGTACGCCCGCCGACCCAAGGCCAAGCGGGATACCGACTTGTGCTCGGGGCCGGGGAAACTGGGGGCGGCGTTCGGGATCGACCGCGGGCACAACGGCGTGGACCTGGCGGCCAACGGGTCGCTGTTCGTGGAGCGCTGCCGGCAGCGGGCGGTGGCGGACCGGAAGATCGTGACGACCACGCGGATCGGGGTGGACTACGCCGGGGAATGGGCGGCGGCGCCGCTGCGGTTTTATCTGCGCGCGAACCCGCACGTGAGCGTGCGGTGAAGCGGCGCAGCGGGGTCTAGCGTCGGGGGAGTCCGGCGGATAAGCTAGGGGGTTGGCTGAATTGGTTGGTGAGTTAATTGTTGTCCCGAGAGCATTATGAACGAGAGCGCCCCGTCGACCCCGCCCCCCGAACCCTCCGCGGACGCGCCGCCCCCGGAAACGCAGACCCCGGAAACCACGGAAACCCCGGTGGCTCCGGTGACCGGCGACGCGGCCGGGCCCGACACCACCGAAGCGGCCTCCCCGCCGTCGCTGCTGGACCTGGGCCAGCAGGTCGTCTCCGGGGCGTTGGACGCCGCAGAGAAGGTGATCGATCAGGCGGTCGACACCGCGGCGCAGGCGGCGGATCCCTCGGCGGTCGAAGCGGCCGGGGACGCGGTGATCGACGCCACGGCGGAGGCGGCCGAGTCGCCGATCGTGGACGCGGTGGGCACCGCCGCGGTGGACGCGGCGGCGGCGGTGGGCGAAGGCGTCTCCAAGGCGGCGGACGACGTGGACGCGATGGTGCAGCGGGAACTCGACGCGGCGGACGCCCAAGGCGGGCTCGACCAGATGATGGAGCAGTCGATCCAGGCGTCCGCCACATCGGACACGGGCGACGGCGGCGTGGCGGAGGGCGGCCAGCCAAAGGAATTCCACCACCAGGTGGTGCGCGGCCGCATCTCGGCGATCCGCGGCGAAGACGTATTCATCGATATCACCGGCGGGCTCTCGACCGAAGGGGCCAAGCTCCAGGGCGTGCTCCCGCTGGTGCAGTTCGAGCGTTCGCCCCGGCTCGGGTCGATCATGGACTTCGTCGTCGACACCGTGGACCAGGCGCAGGGCCTGGTGTTCCTGTCGCGCGAAGGCGCGATCAGCCTGGCGACCTGGGACCAACTGGTCCGGGGCAGCGTGGTCGAGGCGCGGGTGACCAAGTCGAACAAGGGTGGGCTGGAGCTGGAGATGGTCGGCAGCATCCGGGCGTTCATGCCCGCGTCGCAGATCGACCTGTACCACGTCGACGACCTGGAGCAGTTCGTCGGCCAGAAGCTCGAAGCGGTGGTCCAGGAGATCGACCGCAAGGCCAAGAAGGTGCTCCTGTCGCGGCGGACCCACTTGGAAAACGTCAAGGTCAAGAACCGGGAGAAGGTCCTGGCCGAGCTCGAGGTCGGCCAGGAGCGCGAGGGCACGGTGAGCAGCGTGGTCGACTTCGGCTGCTTCGTCGACCTGGGCGGGGTCGACGGGCTGGTGCACGTCACGGACCTGGCGCACGGCCACGTGAACAAGCCGTCGGACCTGGTCAAGGCCGGGGACAAGGTCAAGGTGAAGGTGCTCAAGATCGACCCGGAGAAGCACCGGATCGCGCTGGGGATGAAGCAGGTGCAGCCGGACCCGTGGGAGGGGATCGCCGAGAAGTACCGCCCCGGCGAGCAGATCAGCGCCCGGGTGACGCGGACGGCGAACTTCGGCGCGTTTATCGAGGTCGAGCCGGGCGTCGAGGGGCTGCTCCCGATGAGCGAGATGAGCTGGAAGCGGATCCACAAGGCCGAGGAAGTCGTCAACGTCGGCGACGTGGTGCAGGTCGCGATCCTCAACGTCGAGCCCCAGAAACACCGCCTGACGCTGAGCCTCAAGGCCGCCAAGGGCGACCCGTGGGTCGGGGCGTCGCACAAATACGCGAAGGACTCGATGGTCACCGGCACGGTCACGGGTACGACCGACTTCGGGGCGTTCGTCGAGCTCGAACAGGGCGTCGAGGGGCTGGTCCATATCTCCGAACTCGATAACAAACGGGTGGGCCAGGTGACCGACGTGGTCAAGGTCGGGGACACCAAAGAGTTTCGGGTAAAAGAGATCGACGAAGACAAACGCAAGATCAGCCTGTCGCTCCGCCCCCCCGGAAGCCCCGGAAACGAAGGCGGCGGGGGACGGGGCGGACGCGGCGAGACCCCGGTGGTCAAGGGCCCGGCCCGGAAGAAGATCCCCAAAGAAAACCTCAAGTCGGGGCTGGGCAACATCGGCGGCCAGGGGCTGGGCGGGCTGTCGCTGGACGACTTTAAATGAGCCGTTAGTTGCTTTCCTCCGTATCCGCCGGCCATCATGCGTAAACCGCTGGTCATCACGGTCATTTCCCTCAACGTGTGGGTGATGACCTTGTCGATGTGCATTTTGTCGGCCGTGTGGATGAACGGCTTCAACCCGATGCAGGCGGCGTTTATCACCCGCATCCAAATCCACAACACGACTTCAGAAAAGATTAAGGTAACACCGATCGGCGCGATCGGGCCGGCGGCCGACCGTATCCCGCTGCCCATCTTTACGGACAATGAGGTGCCGCTCCGACTTTCTCGTCAGCGGGGCGGCTTCGTGGTGGAAGCCGGGGCGTCGCTCGACATTTTTTACGACTGGGACGACGTCAACCTTTCGGAGATCGTCGTCGAAGACCCGCGGCGGCAGCTCACGGCGATCATCGTGGACCCCCATCCCGAGTCGAACCAGTACCGCCCCCCCGAACCGGATTCGTTTACCTTTGGTGATGGCACGGCACCGCAAGTGACCAATCCGGCCGTTCTTTCCGCCTTCCGCTCGGCACAGCATCCCCGTTGGCCTTGGCCGCTATACGCGGCTTGGGCGACACTGTTGCTGAGCATATTGTTTCTGTACCTCCTCCCACGCAGGCGGCGTCAAACTCAAGATGAGTGAACCCGAGATAGACGTCGCGGTAGTGGGCGCGGGTGCCGCGGGGCTGTTCGCCGCGATCTTTACGGGCCGGGCAGCGTCCGCGGGCACGCGTGTCGTCGCGTTTGACGGGGCGAAGCGGTTGGGGGCGAAGATCTTGATTGCGGGGGGCGGGCGGTGCAACGTGACGCATGACGTGGTTCGGCCCGACGATTACGCGGCGGGGCCGGGCAGCTCGCGGAACGCGGTGAAGAAGGTGCTCCGGTCGTTCACGGTCGAAGAAACAATCGACTTCTTCCGGGGGCGGGGGGTCGAACTCAAGCGTGAGGACACGGGCAAGCTGTTCCCGACGACCGACCGGGCCCGGACGGTGCTCAACGCGCTGCTCGAGGCCTGCTACGAGGCGGGGGCGGAACTGCGGACCGAGCACCGCGTCACCGCGATCAAGCGCCGAGAGGCGCACAACGATTTCCAGATCGCCACCACCCGGGGCGAGACCACGGCCCGCCGCGTGGTCCTAAGCACCGGCGGCCTCGCGCTCCCGAAGACCGGCAGCGACGGGTTCGGCTACCACCTCGCTCGGTCGCTGGGCCACACCGTGACCCCGACCTGGCCCGCCCTCGTGCCTCTGGTGCTGCCGCAACAGCATTGGTTAACCGCGCTCAAAGGCATCGCGATCGATGCGGAGCTCAAGATCACCGAGCCCAACCGGAAAGTCATCAAGCGGCAGGCCGGGGCGATGCTCCTCACGCATTTCGGCCTCTCCGGTCCGGCGGCGATGGATATCAGCCGTTACTTCGCCGGCCATTACGAAAAGCTCGAAGCCAAAAAACTTTTTGCCAACCTGCTACCCCGCCACACCGGTGAATCATTTGAACAGCACGTGATCGAACAGACCCGGACGCATCCGCGCCGTTCGGTCTTGCAATTGATCCAACCTCATTTCCCCGACCGGTTGTCGAAAGCTCTGCTGTTGCACGGAGCCTTCCTTGATCCGTCGCTGCCGCTCGCCCAGCTGCGAAAAGAAGATCGCCGGACGCTGGTCCAAACCCTCACCGCCCTGCCGCTGCCGGTGACGGCGGACCGGGGTTACGCCTACGCCGAGGTGACGGCCGGCGGGGTGCCGTTGTCGGAGGTCAATCTTTCGACGATGGCGTCGCGGGTGTGCCCGGGGCTCTACCTGGCGGGGGAGCTGCTGGACGTGGACGGCCGGATCGGGGGGTACAACTTCCAGTGGGCGTGGTGTACCGGCCGGCTGGCGGGGCGCGCGGCGGGGCCGGGCTGAAAGAATCACGAAGGCTCGAAGACGCGAAGGCACGAAGTGGGGCCTGGGTGAGTTTTGTTTTCGGCCAAGATTCAAACGCCCGTGTGGGGCATGCCTTCGATCGGGTCTAGTTTTCTTCGTGCCTTCGCGCTTCCGCGTCTTCGTGATTGGCCCGCATCGTCTACCATCTGCACTATGCAGCGTAAGGACATCCCGAACCGGCTCACGATGCTGCGGCTGGTCTTGGCCGGGGCGTTTTTTGCGGTGCTCCAGGGGTACCGCTACGACGGGGACCCGGCGTCGCCGGCGTGGATCCTGCCGGTGGCGGTCGTGCTGTTTATCCTCGCGGCGGCGACCGATGCGCTCGACGGGCACCTCGCCCGGCGGTGGGACGTGGTCTCGAAGTTCGGGCGGATCATGGACCCGTTCTGCGACAAGATCCTCGTGCTGGGCGCGGTGATCTACCTGGGCAGCCCGCGGTTCCTGGACCCGGCGGCCGTCGCGGCGGGCGACTGGCGGACGATGGCGAGCGGGGTGTACCCGTGGATGGTGGTGTTGGTGCTGGCGCGGGAGCTGCTGGTCACGGGGATCCGGGGGGAGGTCGAGAAGATGGGGATCGAGTTCGGGGCGAACCGGGTGGGGAAGCTGAAGATGGTCCTGCAGTCGGTGGTGGTGCCGGTGGTGCTGGTGATCGTGATGATCGACCCGCGTGAGCAGCCGTGGCTGGGGTGGATCCGTGACGGGCTGGTGTACGCGACGGTGGCGGTAACGGTGCTGTCGGGGTGGCCCTACGTCAGGGCGTCGGCGGAGGCCTTTCGCAAAAAGGCCGGTGGAGAAGCCGGGCCCGACGCGGGCGGGGGCTGAAGTCAGACTTCGCGCCGCGGGGCGGGGTGGGGCGAGGTGGGGTGGGGCGGAATAAAAGGGCGAGGGGTGCGGCCGCCGCTTGATGCGGGCGGTTTTTTTGTGCCCAAAGCTGGAGCGGCGCACGGCGGCGGTCGATGAAAAAGGTATTGCTTTCTCGACCGGAGCTGCGTGATGACCTTCGACAAACTGGCCGCGGTGCTGCGGGAAGACGGGCTGCTGCAAACCGGCGGGCCGGGCCCGCAAGTGGGCGGCGAAACGTGGACGGCGGCCGCGGCGGCCTGGGGGGTCGATGAAGCGGCCGCCCTGCATTCACTCAGCGGCTACTGGCGACGCGAAGCGGCGCGGGTGCAACTCCACCGCGTGCCCCACGACCCCGCGGCGCTGGGCTACGTCGGGGCCCGGGACGCGTGGGACTACCTGATCCTGCCGCTGGCGGTCGAACCCGACGGCCACCTGCTCTGCTGCACCACGGTCGAAACGCTGCCGACGGCGATCGCCCGGCTGCTGAACACCCTGTCCGTGCCGTTCCGGCTGGTGGTGGCGGACATCCGACCGCTGGAACAGTACATCGCCGAGCAGTACCGCTACGAAGGCGTGGAGGTCGAGGGCGAGGCGGCCTGAGTGGTCTCGGGTTCGCGTATCCCACTGGCCGCCGCGCAGCGGCGGTGTTCCTCCATCCGTGGCCGGTCGCGGCGGCGATCAACCCCCTCTCAAGCCAGCGACGGAGTCGCGGTGGTGCCGGCGGGGGTCGTCTTGACCTCGTAGCCCGCGGCCTGGAGTTCATCCCGCAGGGCGTCGGCGGCGGCGTAGTCTTTCTCCGCCCGGGCCTGGTCGAGCGCGGCACACCGCTCCTGGACCCAGTCGTCCCGGTCGGACCCGGGGGCGTCGTCCGCGGACGCGGCGGGGAGCACCCCCAGCACGCGGTCGAACTGCCGCACGACCCCCAGCGCCTCGGCGGAGTCGGCGGGCGGGTCGCTCACGAACGCGAAGACCTCGGCCAACGCGCCGGCGATGTTCAGGTCGTCGGCCAGGGCGTCGGCAAACCGGGCCAACGCGGGGTGGCCGGGGTCGACCTCGGCGGGGGCGGGGGCCCGGGCTTCGAGCGACGCGGCGAACGCGCGGAGCTTGCGTACGTTCGCCGCCGAGTCGGCCAGGCCGCGCCGGGTGAAGTTCATCTGGCTGCGGTAGTTGGCCTTGATCATCTCGTAACGCAGCACCGCGGGGTCGACCGCGCGGCCGGTGAAGTCGCCCGAAAGGATCTGGCGGACGGTGAAGAAGTTGCCCTTGCTCTTGGACATCTTCGTGCCCTCGACCATGAGGTGACGGCTGTGCATCCACAGCCGGGCGAACGACGCCTCACCGGTCGCGCAGCAGGACTGGGCGATCTCGCATTCGTGGTGGGGGAAGATGTTGTCCTCGCCGCCGGTGTGGATGTCGATGACGTCGCGGCCCAGCACCGCCCTGGCCATCGCGCTGCACTCGATGTGCCAGCCGGGGTAGCCTTCCCCGAGGTCGGAGTTCCACTCCCGGGGGTCCCACTTCATCAGGTGCGACGGGTCGGGTTTCCAGAGCAGGAAGTCGGCAGGGTGACGCTTGCCCGCCTGGTTCTCGGCGACGACGCGGCCGCCGGCGCCGCCCTTGAGTTCGTGGATGCTGTTGCCCGACAAACGCCCGTAGCGTTCGAAACTCTCGACCCAGAAGTAGACCGCCCCGTCGTCGGCGACGTAGGCATGGTTCCGGTCGACCAGCCGGTCGATCATCGCGATCATATGCGGCACGTGGTCGGTGGCCCGCGGCATGTTCTCCGGGTATTCGTCGGCCACCTTCATGCCCAGCCGCCTCGCGTCGTCGAGAAACGCGTCGATGTAAAATTGTGCGACCTGATAGGGGTCGTCGGGGTCGTCGATCGCCGCGGCGTGCGCGTCGCCGGACTTTTTCGCCGCGGTGAGCCGCTGGGCCGCGACCTGCATCTTGTCTTCCCCCCCGCCGTCGGCGAGCTGGTCCTGGGTCATGTGCCCGACATCGGTGAGGTTCATCACCTGATGCACCTCGTACCCGATCAGCTCGAGAAACCGCCGGAGCACGTCGGCGAACAGGAACGTCTTGAAGTTCCCGATATGCGCGAAGTCGTACACCGTGGGTCCGCAGTTGTACATCGACACCACCGCCCCCGCGTGCCCCCCCTCGATCGGCGAGAAGGGTTCGATTTGGTGGGTCAGGGAGTTGTAGAACCGCGGCTGAATCATAGGGCAGATGATAGCTGGATCCGTCGCCGGCCCCAGCGGACCGGCGGAGCCCGCACGAATTAGGCCAAGGGGATCCGCTCCCGCACGCACATGGTCAGGTCGTCGGAGCGCTGCTCGCCCTCGTCACGCACTATCGTGTCCACCACGTGCGCCGTCACCCCCGGGGCGGGCCAGGGGTCCGGGTCGGTGTTGACCTCGGCGAGGGTCGCGAGGAGCCCTTGTTCGCCGAACATTCACCGGTGGCCTTCCCCGCGCGACCCATTCGGCCCGCAGCGCCTCGGACGCCAGCCGCTCGGCTTTCCGCGCCAACGCCTCTCGGGACTGCGCATCCACCTGGGTGAACGACCGCGACCCCAGAGGGGTCCGCTCGACCAGCAGCACCCCGCCGTAGATCAGCACGATCGGCAACACGACCCACAAAAGCAGCGGGCGTCGGATAGACATCATGCGTGGCGTCTTCGGCCCGCCGGCGTACGCGGCGGGGCCACCACGGCCCGCTAGACCACAGAGTTCTCCGTGGTCAAGTCCAGCTTCTCCACGGTCACCGCCACCACCCGCGTCCGCTCCGTCTCGTCCACCGTGACCTTCACCCCGCTCGCCTCGAACGTCTCGCCCTCGTCGGGAATGTGCCCCAGCGTCGCGAAGACGAAGCCGCCGACCGTGTCGTAGTCCTCGTCCTCCGGCAGGTCGACGTCGAACTGGTCGTTGAGGTCGTCGATCCGCAGCCGGGCGTCGACCCGCACCGTCGTCTCGTCCACGGCCGTCACCTCGGGCGCGTCGTCCTCCGGCTCGTACTCGTCTTGGATATCGCCGACGATCTCTTCAAGGATGTCCTCGATCGTCACCAGCCCCGCGGTGCCGCCATACTCATCGACCACGATCGCGAGATGGATCTTCGTCGCCCGGAACTCGTGCAGTAGTTCCAGCACCGTCTTCGACTCCGGCACGACGAACGGCTCCCGCAGCAACGCCTCCAGATCAAACGGCTCGCTCGGGTTCGCCACCGCTTCCCGCTCGGGGTCGTCGAGCAGTTGCAGCAGGTCCTTGGCGTACAGGATGCCCGCGATCCGGTCGAGGTTGTCGCGGTAGACCGGCAGCCGGGAGTGGCCGTGCTCCAGCACCGCCGTCTTGACTTCGTCCAGCGTGGCGGGCAGCTCGATGCCCTGGATCTCGGTACGCGGGGTCATGATCTCGCCGGCGTCGGTGTGGTCGAGGTCGAAGACCGCTTCGATCATCTGCTTCTGCTCGTCGGCAACGGCGGCGCCCTCTTCATGGTCTTCCACCGCGGCCAGGACCTGATCGGACAAATCAGCATCATCGTCACGCAGGTCCACACCCGAGAGGCGGCGGACGACCGGGTCGAAAAGTGACAAGGCTTTGGTCAACGGTGTTGAAAGCAGCAGCGTCACCCGGAGGATCGGCGTGGACCAAGCCAACAGACGCTCGCCGCGGTGCTCGGCCCAGCTCACGGGGATCGCTACGGTGAAGATACTCAGGAGCCCGGCCGAGATCGAAAACGCGATGATAAAAGGCAGGATCGCGGCGGGCGTGCCGGGCAGGTGCGCTTGCCCGAGCTGGTACTCCACCGCGTAGACCGTGGCCAGCACGACCACCAGCCCCAGGCAGGCCCGGACCAGCCCGGTCATCAGGAGCAGGTCCGAGAGGTGCCGGGTGACGTAAGTGCCGCGCTCGGGTTGGCCCCGCTGTTCGACCAGGTCGACCAGGCGTTTGCGGGAGAACGTCTTGAGGACCGTATGCGCGGCAGCGAAGTAGCAGGCCAACACGCAGGCGACGGCCGCAAGGAGGACGGAGTAAATCAACGCGGCGCCCCCAGGGAGGGAGACGACACCGCGGGCCGTTCGGGGCGGGCGAAGACGGCCCCAAGGCCCAGGTCGGTCAGCAGCCGATCCTCACGCTGATGCATGCGCCGGTAGCCGTCGGGGTCGTGATCGTCTTCGCCGAGCAGGTGCATGAGGCCGTGGACCGCGTAGAGCAAAAGCTCGGTCCGGGTGTCGTGGCCGCGGGCCCGGGCCTGACGGTCGGCCTCGGGGCGGCAGAGCACGAGGTCGCCCTCGAGGTGGTGGTCCGGCGCGTCCGGAGGGGCGAGGTCGAAGGTCAGGACGTCGGTGGTGCTCGGGTCGCCGCAGTGCTCGGCGTGCAGCGCCGCCATCGTGGCGTCGTCGACGAGGGTGAGTTCGAGCCCGCCGGTGGTGATGCCGACCCGGCGCAGCGCGCGCTCGAGGTAGGACTCGATCCACCCGGCCGCAGGCGGGTCGGCGTCGTGGGTATCGAGGTGGAACCGGACGGCCGCAGCGGGGTCCGGGGGCAGGGCCGGGTCCACAGGCACTTCCGGGGGGGAGAGCGCTTCCGGGGGCGGGGGCGGGCCGGGGTGGAGGCGGGGTGAGTCGGAGGGGGACTCACCCGGGCTAGGCTCGGGGTCGTCCGCGGCGGCCGGGGGCGGGGTTGTCGGGGGGTCGGGCACGGAGGGTCTCGGGTCGGGAAAAGCTTGTCTTATAGTACAAGTCCGCGGGTGCAAAAGGCAACCACCACGCCCGGGCGGGGACGTGGGGGCGGGCGATCGGCCGGAATAATAGGGTGTGGGTCTGCCGGGCATCGGGCAGACGGCGGCGGTTTAGTCGTTGCGGGGCAGGGCGCAGTCGCGGAGCTTGGTCAGGGTGACGCGGTTGCCGGCGGCGTTGTAGCGCACGTCGGTCATGTAGGCTTTCATGAGCATGACGCCCCGGCCGTGGGGCCGGTTGAGGTTTTCCTCGGCGGTGGGGTCGGGCACGTCGTGCGGATCGAAGCCCGGGCCCTCGTCTTCGATATGGACGGTAAGCTGCTCGTCATCGACGGAAAAATCGACGGTCACGTTTTTTTCGGGGTCGCTCTGGTTGCCGTGGCGGACGGCGTTGGTGAGCGCTTCATCGAGGGCCAGGCGGACGGCAAAGAGGCAGGATTCGGGGAAACCGGCGGCCTCGGCGGCGTCCAGGATCATGCGCTGCGCCGCGGGGACTTCGCCGAGCTTGCTCGGAAACTGGATGCGGGTGCTCTTGGGCTTAGCCATTCGCGGATCACCCCTCTGGTCGGCCGATCGGCCTGGATTTCGACGCGGGACGTGGGTTCCCCTCGGCGTCAGTGCGGGGGGCGGTAGAGCCGGGGCGGGCCGCGGCGCTGCCTATTTGAAACTTTTGACCGCTTTTTCGTTGGTCTCGAAGATCTGGAACAGCTTGTTGAGCTTGGTAATCACGAAGACTTCGTAGATCTGCTTGTCGATGTTGGCCAGGCGGAGCTGGCCGCCCTTCTGCTTGACCTTGGTGTTCACCGTGATCAGCGTCCCGAGCGCGGCCGACGACAGGTGCTCGACGTTGTCGAAGTTCAGCAGCAGCTTGGGGTTTGCGCTGGCGTCGATGAGCGCGGCGATCTCTTCGCCGATCTGCTGGATGTTGGCTTCTTCGAGGATGTTGCGGTCGACGAAACCGACCTGGGTGATGTCCTTGTCTTCGATCTGGCTTACGACCAGGCGTGAGTCTTTGGTGGTCATGGACCGTCTCCGGGGGGGAGGGAAGAATAAGCTAAAGCATAGCACCGGGGGACCGGCAGAGCGGAGATACGAAACGTATCCCCGGCGTCTGGCAGTGTCAATGTTTGAACATCGGCACTTCGGGGGGCAATGGCTTAAAGCGGCCGCTCCGCCGCGGCCCCGGACGGAGCGGCCTCCGCGGCGGCCCGCTCCTGCTGTACCGCCCAGAGCGCCGCGTATTTGAGCTGCACGCTCACCGCCGCCTTCTGTGCGATCAGCAGCCCGAACGTGCCGTCGAGAAAACCCCGCTTGATCAAATAGAACTTCCAGAACGCCCCCCAGGGCCGCAGCACCAGCGACCACGCGCTCGCCCGCTTGCCTCGGTCGTACATCTGCTCGGCGACCGGGCGCAGCCGTTCGTCCAGACGCCGGCCGCTGAAATAGTCCGACCAGTCCGTCGCGCCCACCCGTTTATGCTCCAGATGACCCGACAGCTTCAGCCCCCGCGACGGGTGCCCGGGGTGGCAGGTGTCGTGCAACGCGTCGTCCTCCCACACCGCCCGCCGGCGGTGGATCAGCCGGGCCTGCCAGTCCGGGAACCACGCCCGCACCCGCCGGCCCATCACCCAGTTCTGCCGCCGGACCGCCACCACGTCCAGCCCCTCCCACTGGTCCTCACGCAGCGACGCGAGCTGCCGGGCCAGTACCGGCGACACCTCCTCGTCCCCGTCGAGAATGAAGATCCAGTCGTTGCGGGCCAGCTCGACCGCGAACTGCTTCTGGGCCGTGTACCCCCGCCAGGGCTCGACGACGTAGCGGTCGGCCCCTTCCTGCGCGATCCTGGCGGTCTCGTCCCGCGACCCCGAATCCACCACCAGCACCTCGTCGGCCCACCGCGCCGAGGCGAGCGCCGCGGGCAGCGTCGCCGCTGCGTCCGCACAACAGATCACCACAGAAACCTTGGCCATCGACGCAGTGTAATCCCATCGCGCCCGGGCTTCCGCCTCGCCGGGTCCTGCCGTCCGGGTTAAACTGGTTCATCGTCTGCGGGGCGGCCCGGCCTGCCCGCCGCGTCGCCCACCCGCGCCACCGGAGCCCGCCCATGTCCGCCGTGTACAAGATCGCCCTCGCCGCCGGGGCCTCGCTGCTCTTGGTGGTGATCGCCTCGCTGATCCTCAGCAGCAACAACCAGTCCGCCGACGTCGATCCGGACGGGGACGACGCCCCCGCCCCCCCGCCGCTGCTCGCCGACGACCACGGGGCCGACCGCCCGGGCGGACGCATCGGGTTCGCCGACACCCCGGAGGTCCAGCTCCCGCTCGACCCCCCGCCCGAGCCGGTCCCCTCGGTCAGCATCGGCCGCCAGCCCTACGACGACAACGACCCGCTCTTCGGCAGCGTCCGCGACCCGCGGGGCGCCGCGGCGAACACCCCCCTCGGCCTCCCGCCCGCCCCCGACGGCCAGACCGACCCCCGGGATCCCGACCCCGACCCCGCCTCGGCCCCACCCCATCCCGGCCCAGACGACCCTCCCGAACCCCTCGACCCCGAGCCCTCGGGAGTGGGTTTGGTGTCACAAGAAATGCATGCGGCCGAAATCACGTTCTCTCCTGTCGTTCG
>JBCDDZ010000050.1:0-21724 GCA_039180025.1 Planctomycetota bacterium | reverse complement strand
GGTGCGGGTGGGTTGGCGGGGTGGGGGTGAGGGGCGGGGTCGAGGGGTTTTTGGAGGAGCTGCTTGAGGGGCGGGAGCATACAGATCAGGGCGTAGCCGGGGAAGAAGACGCCGTAGATGAGGAGGAATGCGCGGTAGCCGACTTCGCCGAGGGTGAGGCTGCCGAGGGTGGCGGGGCTGAGCCGGCTGACGGTGGCCCAGGCGAGGGCCGCGACGATGAGCAGGGCGAACCAGACGAGCGGGGCGCGGTCTTTGGGATCGACGACGGCGAAGCGTTCGCGGCTGTGGGCCATGAGGGTGAAGGCGACCTGGGCGCCGATGTGGAGGGCGAGCAGGACTTTCCACGGGGGGGCGAGGGTGAAGCCGGGGGACTGGTTGATGAGGGGGCGCAGGAGGCCGGCGTACATGAGGCTGAAGAGGATCATGCTGCCGAAGACCACGACGAAGCCCAGGGCGAAGGCGGCCTGGCCGGTGCGGGGGGTGGTGGAGTAGCGGGCGCGGTGGAAGGTGGGGTCGAGGTAGGGGCAGAGGAGGAACCCGGCGAGGTAGCCGGGGGCGAGGAACCAGAGGTCCGTGGGGGCGAGGCGGTCGGGCAGGACGTCGCGGGCGGGGGAGAACCCGACGTCGAGCCAGGCCCCGTCGAGGCGGCCGGCCATGGAAAACGCGCCCCAAGAGAGGACGGCGACGGCGACGGCGAGGGGCGGGAGCCAGCGGCCGAGTTTTTCGCGGCGGACCCGGTCCAGGACCAGCCAGGGGATGACCCAGATCAGGGCCAACCAGAGGCCGCTGAAGAGCCAGAAGACGACGTAGATCTGGTAGGCGATGGTGACGCTGGCGAACGCGCGGAGGGCGCCGGGGTGTTTCCGGGTGAGGGCCCAGCTCGTCTCGGGGCGGGCGAGGACAAAACCCATGGCGGCGGCACCCAGGACGTTGGGCACGGCGAAGGCGACCCAGCCCATGACGCCGAAGTCGCGGAGCATCATGACCGGCAGGAACATGCCGATGACCCAGGTCCACGAGCAGCCCAGGAAGCAGGCCCAGAGCAGGGCCTGGCCGAGCCCCCGGCGGGGGGCGGGGGGGGTGAGTGAGGCGGCAAGGGGGGCAGGGGCGGCCGAGTCATGAGCGGACATGCCACAAGTTTAGCGAGTGGCCGAGGGAGGCCGAACCGCAGGGCCAGCGGCGGCGGGCCGTGGGGCGTAGGGCATCAAGCAAGCCGGTTGTGGGGTCGGAGCGGGTGTCGTGGCGGGTGGTCAGGCGGGAAGGGAGTACCGCCCGAGGTGGTTAGATGGGGGAAGGTTTATTTGATCGCGGCGGCGCGCTCGGCCTGCTTGGCTTTGCGGGCGCGGTACTTGGCTTTGGGCGTGACGTGGAAGGTGGCGACGGAGCTGCCGACCTTGCGTTCTTTTTCGTCTTTTTTGACCACGGCCTGGAGGATGGTGAGGTCGACGGTGATATTGAACTCGTCGCCGGTGGCCACAAGGGGCTCGATGTCCTCGCGGGGATCGACGCGGTAGATGGCGGGGCCGACGCAGGGGCGGCGGAACTTGTATTCGAGATGTTTGCAGACCACGGTGTAGTCGCTGCCGCAGCGCTGGAAGATGTACATGCCCCCGGCGACCTCGCTGTTGGCCAGGAGGGCGGCGCCGGCCATGGCGTTGTACCAGTTCTTGTTGAACCGGCTAAAGGGGACGACGCACTCGAACGGCCCGTCGTCAAGGGTGTTCGCCTTGGCGTGGCGGAACTTGATGCCCGAGCGGTAAGCGACCGGGAGGAACAGATAGGAGCAGAGGCGGTGCCAGAAGTTGTTCTTGACCGAGAGGTCGGAGAATTTGTTTTCCCCCCAGATCATCATCCGGCCCCAGAGGCCGACCTTGGGGTCGTCGAAGACCGGGCGGGCGGGGGGCGTGGCGGGATCGGGGGAGAGGGCGTCGGACATGGCAGAATCGGAATCGGGGGTAGAGGGCGGGGTCGTGGTATTTTCGTGGGTCGAGTGGCCGGGGTCGGGGGTGGCAGAGGCTTCGCCGGTGGGTCGGGGTTTCTGCTGAAGCTCGGGGTCGGTTCCGGGGTCGGTTTCCGGGTCGGTGCCAGGGGGTTTTCCGGGGGTGGTTCCGGGGGCGGATTCGGAGGGATACGGTGTCACGGAGATTATAGACTCGGTGGTCGCGGGCCGGCGGGGAAGGAGCGGAGGTTTAGCGGAAGGGGTTGTGGGGGGCGGGGGCGGGGCGGTCGTCGTCGCCTTGTGGGTCGTGGCGTTCTTCGATCCAGGCGGATTGGATGGCCTCGAGGATCTGTTCGTTGACGGGGTGCTCGGGGTCGGGGGTGAAATCGGGGAGGTCTTCGACCAGGCCGCGGAGGGCGGGGAAGGCCACGGTCAGGGGGTCGACGCCGGGGTGATGGGTTTCGAGTTCCACGGCGATGTCGTCGATGTCGGTCCACCCGAAGTTCATTGGAGGTTCACCGGCATGACCACGTAGAGGAAGTTCGGGCCGGTACGGAGGACGCCGGGCTTGTTGGAGGCTTTGAGCTCGAGGTGGAGCTGGCTTTCGTCGACGACCTTGAGGGCGTCGAGGAGGTAGGCGGGGTTGAAGCCGATCTCGACGGGGTCGCCGGCGTATTCGGGCATGGGGACGTGGATCTCGGCCTCGCCCATCTCGGGGGCGCGGCTGGAGAGGGTGAGCCCGTCGGGGCTGAAGGCCATGCGGACGCCCTTGGATTCTTCGTTGGTCAGGAGGGCGGCGCGGCGGACCGCGGAGATAAACAAGTCGGTGGCGAGGGTGGCTTTTTTGTCGCCGTCCTTAGGGATGACGTCGGCGTAGGGGGGGAAGTTGCCTTCGACGAGGTTGGAAACGAGGACCGCGGTGTCGGTTTTGAAGAGGATCTGGTTGTCTTCGATTTTGACGGCCACGGTCTGCTCGGCGTCGTCGAAGAGGCGGAGCAAGAGGTTGAGGGCTTTGGTGGGCACGATGGCCGAGCGGGTTTCTTCGTTGGTAGCTTTGCAGGCGCCTTTGGCCAGGGCGAGGCGGTGGCCGTCGGTGGCGACGACGGCGAGCTTATTGGCGGTGCGTTCGACCAGGACGCCGTTGATGGCGTAGCGGGAGTTTTCGCGGGCGGTGGCGAAGAGGGTCTGGGCGATAAGGCGGTGAAGGTCGCCGGCAGCGAGGGTGAAGTCGGGGTCGCCGGCAAAGGCGGTGGTGGCGGGGAAGTCGGTGGGGGGGTGGCCGAAGATCTTGAACTTGGAGTCCTGGCCGGTGATGTGGGCGACGTCCTGCTCGGTCGAGACGGTGAGGGTGGGGTCGATGGATTCGCGGACAATCTGCTGGAGTTTGTCCGCGGGGATCAGGGCCGAGCCGGGCTCGGAGACTTCGACGCGGGGGGTGGAGAGGCGGACGGAAACCTCGGCGTCGGTGGCTTCGAGGACGAGCCCCTCGGCGGCGGAATCGTCGCCGGCGGTGAGCTTGACGCAGGTGAGTACGGGCTTGGGGGTGCGGGCGACGACGACCCCGGCGACCAGCCCGAGCGACTCAACCAACGCACCGCGGTCACAGATTACTTTCATCGTTTCGCTGCCTTGAGTTAGCTTTCGGGAGAGCGGGCTAAGGTACCCCCGGGGGGACGGGCCGGCAAGTGGGGCGGGGGTGTTCGGCGGGGTCGGGGCTGCGGCGGGGGGGATGGGGAACGGGGAGCGGACTTATATAGAATGAGAGATCGACGCGTCGGCGGCGGAAACGGGGCCGACGCCGCGGGCCCGACCCGCGCGGAGTTGCGTCCGGGGCGGGGGACGGTACACTGTGGGGCTCGATATTTGAAGAGGACCCGCGATGTCAAACTCCAGCACAATGAAGGGCCATAAGGGCCTGGCCAAGCGTATGAAGCTCACCGGCAAGAACAAGGTGAAGTTCGCCCGCCCGGGCAAAAACCACATCAACAGCCACATGGACGGGGCGACCCTGCGCGACAAGCGCAACAAGCTGGTGGTGAAGAAGGGCGACCGCAGGCTGCTGGAAAAGATGCTCCACGTCCGGATCACGCCGTCGGACGTCGGCCCGGCCGAGACCCCCGCGAACGCCGCCGAGTGACCTCCGCGGCCAGCCGCCAACGTCCGAGCCCCGCGGTTCGGTGGGCGGCAATGTGCTGATCCAACAACTGATTTCTGCGAGTCGGGCTTACCCAAGCAGCGGGCGGAACGTTTCCGCCGGCTCCCCGCCGTTGCGAATAAAGGAGTGGCCCCATGCCACGTGCACAGAAAGGCGCCGCTCGGCGTCAAGCCAAGAATCGTTGGTTCAAGAAAGCCAAGGGCAACCGCGGCGCACGCCGGACGCAGTGGCGTCGCGTGCAGGAGGCGGTCATCCGTGCCGGGGTGTATCAGTACGAACACCGCCGGCTGGTGAAGCGCGAGTACCGGGCGTTGTGGATCACCCGGATCAGCGCCGCGTGTAAGCAGCGCGACCTCAATTACAGCCGATTCGTCGCGGGGCTCAAGGCCGCGAACATCGGGCTCAACCGCAAGATGCTCAGCGAGATCGCCATCCACGACCCCGCGGCGTTCGATACGCTCGTGGAGCAGGCCAAGGCCGCCCTGGTCGCCCCCGCCGCCGCGGCCTAGCGGGTCGATGACGGGCGAGGCGCAGCAAACCGAGAATTTTAGTCGCAAGGGCCGATCGCGTATCGGCCCTTGTTTTTTGGGTAAGCGTGGCACGCGGAACATTTCCGGGCGCCGCCTGGTTAAAGGTGATGGGGCGGAGCGGGGGGCGTGGGAGGGCGGGGTAAAAGTTTTGTCGGCCGCGTTTCTGTTTTTTTGGTTGGTGGGGGCTGAGTGTAGAAAGGGTTACTGATGTCGGATCGTGAAACACAGGACATGGCGTTGTCGCGTGAGAGTTGGCGGCTGTTCCGGATCCTGTCGGAATTTGTGGACGGGTTCGAGGTGATGGCGACCGTGGGGCCGGCGGTCAGCGTGTTCGGGTCGGCGCGGACCCCGCCCGATGATCCGTACTACCGGCAGGCGGTCGATTGCGGCCGACGGATCGTGGAGCGGGACCTGGCGGTGATCACCGGCGGCGGGCCGGGGATCATGGAGGCGGCGAACAAGGGGGCGTTCGAGTCGGGGGTCGCGGGCGCGAAATCGGTGGGCCTGAACATCGACCTGCCGTTCGAGCAGAAGCCCAACGCGTACCAGACCCACGAGCTGGTGTTCCGCTACTTCTTTATCCGCAAGGTGATGTTCGTGAAGTACGCGGCGGGTTTTATCATCTTCCCGGGCGGGTTCGGGACGATGGACGAGCTGTTCGAGTCGTTGACGCTGATCCAGACCGAGAAGATCGACACGTTCCCGGTCGCGCTGGTGGGGTCGGGCTATTGGGGCGGGCTGGTGGATTGGATCAAGGGGACGATGCTGGAGAAGCACGAGACGATCAGCCCGGGGGACCTGGACCTGCTGAAGGTGACCGACTCGCTGGACGAAGCGATGGAGCATGTGGTGGGGCGGTTCGACCGTCAGAAGTGGCGGTCGCAGGTCCGGCCGACGCTGCCCGGGCCGCGGCTGAGCGCGCTGCCCGAGGTGGGTGAAGACGGCGATGAGGCGGATGGGGCGGGAGTGGGCGGGGCGGGACCGATCCGGTGATTTTGGGGGATATGTGGGGGTGACGCCGGGGGTTAGGCGGTGATGCTGCGGCCGCGGTGCGGCGGTGGGGCGGCGGGACGGTTCGAAAGGCTGGGATGAGCCGGGCGGGCCCGCCGCTTAGGGCGGGTCTGCCGGGGAGGCGTTGGCTGATTCGCCGCACGGGTGTTGCGTGGGCGTCGCACGGGTGTCTGAGCGGCGTGCGGCGCACCGGGAAAGATCCGCAGAATCGATCCAGTCCGGCGATTTACCTGGGGTGAGGGGTGCCTGGCATCCGATTGGCCTCCAGCCCCCAGCCCCCAGCCGACGACTGGACGAAGACGGGGGCAGAACATACTTGGCGTAGCCGGGAAGCGGTGCGAAAGCCCGTAAAGAGTCGAGGTGAAGGCAATCGTATGAACGTTTTGGATGAATTTAATGGTCTGGCGCGACCGCAAAATTCCGGATTGGCTTTGTTTTACAGTAAAAAGATCAGATAAAGCGGTGTTTTCGGCGATAAATAGAATTTATTGACAGATCAACAGGTAAGACGATATATTTAAATGAACGATTTGAACGTTTACTTTCGCCAAACGGTCACCCGCAGACCACCTAAATTGAGGGATACTCTGATGACTGCCTTAACGACTCATGACGCTGCCATAGACGCCCCGGAGCAGACGGTTGGTTGGTCCAAGGCCCTCACGGCTGCGGAGCGGAGGGCTCTGAAGCCCCTCCTGTTCGACCCGATCGACTTCATCGACGATGAACGTTTTTACGAACCGCAGGCGGAGAAAAAGATATTTGCCCCCGAGCTGGACGTGCCTCGGCCGAGCGTGGGCTGGTATACCCGTCTGGCCCACGACCGGGCGAACGACCCACGGATCAAGACGTCGTCGCTGCCGCTGCTGACCGCACCCCAGGAGCGGGCCATTTTCCTTCAATTCAATTACGCCCGCTACCGGGCGGAAAAAGCGCGGGATTCGATCACCCCCTCGCGGGTGGGAGCGGTCAAAGCGCGGGAGCTGCTGAAATGGCACCGGTTGGCCCACGAGCTGCGGGAAAAGATCGCGGAGTACAACCTGGCCCTGGTGCTGGCGATGGCCAAGCGGCTGCCGACGGGCAGCGTCGACTTCCCCGAGATGATCAGCGAGGGCAATATGGCGCTGCTGCGCGGCATCGATAAGTTCAACGTTTCCAAAGGGTTCAAGTTTTCCACCTACGCCTGCCGGGCGATCCTCAAGGGGTTCAGCCGGCTGGGGATGAAGACCACGCGTTACCGCTCGTTGTTCCCCGTTGGCTTCGAGCCCGACCTCGAGAAATCCAACTACGCCGCAGAGAAAGCCCACGAGGACGAGCAGGGCTGCGTGGAGCAGATCGCCAACATCTTCCACGAAAACCGCTCCGACCTCTCGGCGCTGGAGTTGAGCATCATTGAAAAACGCTTCGCTTTCGACAACCCCGACAGCGGCAAGGGCATGACCCTCCAGGAAGTCGGCAAGCTGGTCGGCCTGACCAAAGAACGGGTCCGCCAGATCCAGATCCACGCCCTGAAAAAAATGCGTTCGACCCTCGAAGAGGGTTACCTCAACGGCCCTTCACTGGGTGAACTGATGCAGCCTAAAACTACTTCTGAATCGACTTCTTGATTACATTACCCGGCTGCCTCACCCGCCCTTTGATCTTTGCCCGGAACCCGTCACGCACGGGCTCCGGGCTTTTTCTTGCGGTGCTCGCGGCATCCCGGGCGGCATACAATCGGGACCATGTCGGCCAACCGCAGCAAGCTCGATGAACTCCTGAAGAAAGCGCGGGCGCTGCCCAAGGTCCCCGGGGTCTACCTGATGAAAGACCGGGCCGGGGTGGTGGTCTACGTCGGCAAGGCGTCGCGGCTGCCGGACCGGGTGTCGTCCTATTTCGTGCCCTCGGCGGCGCGGTCCGGCGGGCTGGGTCCGAAGAAGCGGCCGATGCTCGACGTGATCGACGACTTCGACGTCATCGAGTGTGAGGGCGAGTGGGAGGCGCTGCTGACCGAGAACCGGCTGATCAAGGACATCCACCCCCGGTTCAACGCCCGGCTGGTGGACGACAAGACGTTTCCCTACCTGGTGGTGACGGTGAAGGACGACTTCCCGGGGGTGTTTATCACGCGGAACCCGCAGGGCGAGGAGTTCCGCGGGGCGAAGGTGTTCGGGCCGTTTACGAGTGTCTACGCGCTGCGGGAGTCGGTGCAGATCCTGCAGCAGGTGTTCAAGTTCCGGACCTGTCATTTGGATATCCGGGAGGCGGACGAGAAGCGTTCGCGGTTCCGGCCCTGCCTGCTGTACCCCATCAAGCAGTGCAGCGCGCCCTGCGGCGCGAAGATCGGCCGGGCGGCGTACCGGGCCGACGTGGACCGGTTCGTGCGTTTCCTCGAGTCCAAGCGGTCGGTCATGTTGCGGGACCTGCGGCGGGAGATGGAGCGGGCCAGCGAGGACCAGCGGTACGAAGAGGCCGCGACGCTGCGGGACCAGGTGCGGGCCATCGAAAAGCTCGACGAGCGGGGGACGCGGAAGCAGAACTGGCAGCCCGAGTCCGAGAGCTTCTACGTGGACCCGGAGAAGGGGCTCGAGTCGCTGCGCAAGACGCTGGGCCTCGACGAGCCGATCCGCTGTCTCGAGTGCATCGACATCGCCCACCTCCAGGGCGGCGAGACGGTGGGCAGCAAGGTCTGTTTCGTGGACGGTCGGCCGCTCAAGAACGAGTACCGCCGCTACAAGATCAAGACGGTCGGCGCGGCCCCCGGGCAGGGCAACGACGACTACGCCTCGATCCGGGAAGTGGTCCGCCGGCGGTACCGCGACGCCGGCCAGGGCCAGGAGCTGTACCCCGACGTGATCCTGATCGACGGCGGCCTGGGCCAACTGCACGCGGCGCAGGAAGCGTTCGAGGAACTCGACGTCAAACCCCCGATGGTCGTGTCGCTGGCCAAGAAACAGGAACTGCTCTACGTGCAGGCGAAAGAGGAGCCGATCCGGCTGAGCCGGCAGAACCTGGGCCTCAAGCTCTGCCAGGCGGCGCGGGACGAGGCGCACCGGTTCGCACAGCACTACCACCACATCCTGCGGCGTAAGAAGATGCTTGGGGAAAAATAACGTCACCGGGAGCGGAGGCCGGGGAGCAGAGGACACGGGCCGGGGACCACGGCACGGAAAATGCAGGGCGTGTAAGACGGAAGGTGGCGACAAAGGTCGCCTGCCCGGCGGGTTCGTGCAGGTTCCGGGCGGTCGGCGGCGGATAAAGGTGGGGCCGATAACCCGTCAACGATCGACAACCCGCGGCGGGCATGCTCGTGATCGCGACGGGGTCCGAAGCGGCGCCGGTGGGCGTGGCGGGGGTTAGGCTGGCTCGGGGCCGGCCGATAACCCCGCATCGCCGGGTTTAATCGGCTTTGTCGATGGTGGTTATATCCATTCCGTTTCCTCAAGCCCGTTGCCGCGGGGGGTCGATAACTAGTCCTAGGCGTGTGGTTTTGTGCCCTGCACCGGGCCGGGCGTCTGCGTTAGCGAAAGACCAATCCATGGGACAGATTACCTCCAGCGTCGGCCTGATCAGTGGCCTCGATACCGCCGACATCATCCGCCAGTTGATCGCGGTCGAGTCGCGCCCCGTGGCGGTGATCGAAGAGCGTAACGCCGTCCTCACCGCCCAGCAGACCGCGTACCAGACGGTCAACGCGCAGCTCCTGTCGCTGAGTAACGCCTCCGCCGGCCTGGTCGCGGACTCTTCGTTTGAAGCCACCACCGCCACCAGCAGCAACGAGGCGGTCGCCACCGTGTCGTCCTCGACCGGTGCGGCGGTGGGCAACTACAGCCTCAGCGTGGCCCGACTCGTCGGCAGCCAGCAGACCATCACCCGCGGCTTCACCGACGCGGGGAGCACCTTCCTGGCCCCCGAGGGCGGGCAGCTCACCTTCAACCGCGGCGAGGCCCGGCTCGACCGCGAGACCCGCCTCGACGAACTCAACGGCGGCCAGGGCGTCGACCGCGGCTTCGTCCGCGTCACCGACCGCTCGGGCGCCACCTCGGTGATCGACCTCTCGTCGGTGGTCACCGTCAACGACGTGGTCGACCAGTTCAACCGCGCCACCGGCGTCAACGTGATCGCGCAGATCGACGGCGACCGGCTGGTCCTGTCCGACGCCACCGGGCAGGCCGTCAACGACCTGATCGTCCAGGACGTCGGCAGCTCGGCCCTGACCGGGGCGGGCACGGCGACGAGCCTCGGCCTCGCCGGGGCGTCGGGCACCGGCACGCTGACCGGCACGAACATCAACACCGTCGGCGCAGAAACCTTCGTCTCCGCCCTCAACGACGGCAACGGCCTACGCCTCGCGTCGGGGCTCGACGACCTGAACATCACCACCAACGGCGGCGGCTCGTTCGACCTGAACCTCAGCGCCGCCCTGACCCTCGAAGACGTCATCGACACCATCGAAACCGCCACCGCCGGCGACGTCACCGTGAGCTTCAATGCCGACCGCAACGGGCTTCAACTGACCGACAACACCGGCGCGGGCCCCGGGTTCACGGTCACCAACCTCAACGGCTCGCTCGCCGCGACCGACCTCGGGCTCGCCGGCGGCGACGACGACGGCGACGGCACCCTCGTCGGCGGACGCGTCGTCTCCTCGATCAACTCCAAACTCCTGGGCAACCTCCGCGGCGGGCGGGGCCTGCTGGCCTTCGGTGGGCAGCCGTTCGCCACCCTCGACCCCGCGACCAACCTCGCTGACCTCTTCCAGGGGGCGGGCCTCATCACCTCCGCCGGCGACGACTTGGAGATCATCACCCGCGCCGACCCGGAGACCGCCTACGGCGTCGACCTCGACGGGCTCACCACGGTGCAGGACTTCATCGACGCCGTCGACACCGCCACCGGCGGCGACGCCACGGTCACTCTCGACGGCCAGTCGCTGGTCATCACCGACAACACCGCGGGCGCGGGCAGCTTTATCGTGCAGAACGCGGGGAATTCCACCGTGGTCGGCCAGCTCGGGCTCGGCGTCAACGCCGCGGTCGCCGCGGTCACCAGCCGCGATCTGGACCCCGCCGGCGTGTCGGGGACCGACGCCCTGATCGACTTCACCAATTCGGCCGGCGTCACCACCACGGTCGATCTGGCCGGAGCCCAGTCGGTTGACGAACTGATCTCGGCGATCAACAGCGCGAACGCCGGGGTCCGCGCCCGCCTCAACGACGCGGGCACGGGGCTGGAGCTGACCGACACCGCCGGCGGCCTGGGCGAACTGACCGTCGCCGACGGCACGGACAGCGTCCTGGCTTCGCAGCTCGGGTTGGTGGGGACGTTCGACGACGGCGTGGTCAACGGCGGGCCGCTGGGGTTCCAGTTCGTCAACGAGGGGTCGCGGCTCGACAACCTCGGGATCGCCCGCGGGCGGTTTACCCTCCGCGATTCCGACGGCCGGACCGGCACCGTGGACCTCACACAGGGCAACGAGCAGACCATCGCCGACGTCCTGGCAGAGATCAATTCCCGCGGCCTGGCGATCAACGCCCGAGTCAACGACACCGGCGACGGCATCCTCCTCGAAGATACCGGCAGCGGAGCGGTGAGTCTCTTGATTGAGAACGACGGCTCGACCACCGCCACCGATCTGGGCATCCAGGGCGAGTTCGCCGGCGGCAGCGTGATCGACGGCTCGTTCCGCCGCACCCTTACCGTCTCGGCGACGGACACGCTCGACAGCCTGGCCCAGAAAATCAACAGCGCCGACCTGGGCGTCAACGCCGCGGTCATCAACGACGGCTCGCCCAACGCGCCGTTCCGGTTGTCGCTCTCGTCGGACCGTGCGGGGGTCGGCGGCGCGTTTACGCTCGACGACGCGGGGCTGGGGCTGGACCTCTCGGACCTCGCGAAGGCGCAGGACGCGGTGGTGTTCTTCGGCGGCGACGACCCGGCCGACGCCTTGGTGGTCACCTCGGGCAGCAACACCCTCGACACGCTCATCCCCGGCGCGTCCATCAGCCTCCTGGCCACCTCGGACCAGCCGGTCCAGGTGACCATCAGCGACGACCCCGCGTCGGTCACCTCCGCGGCGCAGGCGTTTGTCACCAGCTTCAACGGCCTGGTCGATTCGATCAACGAGTTCGACTCGTACAACGCCGAAACCGAAGAACGCGGGCTCCTGCTGGGCGATTCCGCGATCGCCCGGCTGCGCAGCTCGATCTACAACGCCGTGATCGGCCGCAACCCCGACCTCACCGGCCAGTTCACCTCCCTGGCCCAGGTGGGCATCAGCGTGGGCTCGGGGGCCCGCCTCCAGATCGACAACGACCGCTTCCAGGCCGCGCTCGCCGCCGACCCCGACGCCGTCCGCGACCTCTTTACGTTCCAGCAGTTCGAAGTCGATCCGGAAACCGGTGAAGAAACCGACGTGCTGGTTGCGCAGGGGGTTGGGGTCGAGATCAACGAACTCCTTAAGACCCTGACCGATTCGTCCAACGGCGTGCTCGAAAACCAGGTCCAGATCCTCCAGGACCAGATCGACGCCAACGACCGCCGCATCGAAGGGCTCAACGAAACCATCGAGGACCGCCGGGCCCGGCTCGAACGCGAGTTCAACAACCTCGAGTTCACCCTCGCCGGGCTCCAGGATCAGCAGGCCGCGCTGGGCAACTTGAGCCAGCTCGCCGTCCCGGTCAACAACGGCGGGTAGCCCCTTTTTCTCGCCTCCCCCGTCCCCTTCTCCCGCGGCCGATAACGGGGACCCGTTCACCCCGCTCACCTCCGGCCCGTCTGCCCGTCGATAGCTCTTCTTGACATGAGCAAGCCCGCCCCCAACCCGTACCTGCGTACCAAGATCATGACCGCCAACGCCGAGGAGCTGCGGCTGCTGCTCTACGACGGCTGCCTGAAGTTCAGCCGGCAGGCCAAACATGAGCTGACGCAGGACAAGCCGGATTTCGAGGCGGTCTACGAGAACTTCATGCGGGCCCAGAAGATCGTGCTCGAGCTCTCGACCAGCCTCAACCACCAGGTCGCCCCCGAGCTCTGCGAAAAACTCAGCGCGTTGTACACCTACATCTACCGCCTGCTGGTCGACGCCAACATGGAGCGCGACCCGGCCAAGGTCGACGAGGCCCTGGAGCTGCTCGGTTACGAACGCCAGACCTGGCAGCTGTACATGCAGCGCAGCGCCGAGATGCTCGGCCAACCCGGGGCCGCCCCCGCCGTGCCGGGCCCGCAACAGACCGCCCTCAGCAGCCTGTCCCGATCCGCCTGAATCGGACCCGCCTGGGGCCGAGTACATCCCAGCGTATCGTTATGTAAAAACGCGTCTCGTCGGGGAAGCCGAGACGCGCCATGGGGTAAGGCGAGAGATGAGGCCTCAGCCCCGCGGGTGGGTCGCGCGGCGACGCAGGCCGAAGAGGCCCACGGCGGCGAGCAGGGCGGTCGCGGTGCCGGGCTCGGGGACCACGGCGATGGCGGTCAGAAGTTCACCGCCGCCGACCTGATTGCTCACCAGCGGGCTGCCGGTCGAAGACGAGCCGAGACCGGTCGCCAGGTCGATTTCCCAGAACATGGTGAATCCGGCATCGAGCCCGGTCCCTTCGACCGCGAGAAACGCGGTGCCGGTGGTCCCGGAGATATCGAATCCTCCGGTGGACAGCACGTCGAGGCCGATGGTTCCCACGGTCTCGAGGGTGCCGGCGCTGTTGGCCTGCGTCACCAGGGTGTCGAGCCCGACGTCGATGCCGAAGAGCTGGGTCGAAGTCGCGCCGGCGAAGCTATTGGTATACGCCGAGTGGACCACGTTGGGATCGGCGCCTTCGTTGGGGTCGCCGGCGGCGTAGAACAGGTCGGTCACGCGGGTGGAAGACCCGTCGTTCGGGTTGAGAACGAGGTTCTGGTTCGCGTCGGAGACGTTGCGGATGCGGTCGATGGTCGGGTTAAAATCGAAGCCGAACGCCGAGCCGTTGAGTGCACTGGTCAAGGCCGCGCTGGTTGCGCCGGGATCGTCCGCGATGTCCTCGACGCCCTGCCCGAAACCGAACGGCTGGCCCTCGAGCGCGTGTACTACGACGGGTTGACCCATCGGCAGCTGGCGGCCGACATGGACGCCCCGCTGGGCACGGTCAAGACCTGGGTGCGGCGTGCGCTTCAAAAGCTCAAAGCCGGCGTGGAACGCGTCTACGCCGATCCTGTCGCGTCGGCCGAACCGCCCGCGTCGCCCGAGCCCCACGATTTAAGTTCGACCCCGGCCGACCGTCCGCCCCCTGCCCCGACACCGCGACCCGACCACCCACCCGGATGAACCGCGAAGACCGCCTGGATCTGATGTTGCTCTACGCCGCGGGCGCCCTCGACCCCGAGGAAACACAGGCGGTGCGCGCGGCGTTGGACGCGGGCGATCCCGACGCGGTCGCCGCGCTGGACCGGGCCCGGGAGATCTTGGCTCAACTGCCCGAAGCGCTGCCGCCGCGGCTAGCCCCCGCTTCGATCCAAGCGCGTCTGAACGAGCGCATCGCCGACCAAACCACGGGCGTCTCCCGGCCCGATGCTCAACCGCCACCGTGGGGGCTCCGCCTTGCGGGGTGGATGGCCGCCGCGGCCGTCCTCGCCCTGGCCGTGGGGGTGGCTTGGGGCTTGCTGTCGGCTCAAGCCCAACGGCACGACCGGGAACTCGCCGCGCTCGAACGCCAGATCCTGGAGTTGGACACCGACCTCCGGGTGGCCGAGCAACAGGCCGCCGCGGCCCGCCAGATCCTCGAAGCGGCCCGGCGTGAAGCCGACGACCGGGCCCGCCGGATCGCCTCGCTCAGCGAAGAAAACCGCACGTTGGCCCAGACCGCCGAGCAGCGCGCTGGTCGTCTCGCCGAAGCCGAGACCGGCCGCGGCCTCCTCGCGAACCAGCTCGAACAGGCACGCCAGACCCTCGCCGCCCTCGCGACCCCGACCGGCCGCGCGGTGATCTTGCCGGGGACCGAAGACCAGCCCCGCGCCGGAGCGCGGCTGATTTACGACCCGCCCCAAAACCAGGCCCTCATCTTCGCCCACGACGTCGGCCCGCCGCCGGCGGGACAGACCTACCAGCTGTGGGTCGTCACCGAAGACGGCCGCACGGTCTCGGTCGGTACGTTCGTGCCCGACGCCCAGGGCAACGTCGCCGCCCGGTTTGAGCTGCCACGCGACCCCGGCCCGGTGCAACTCGCCGCGGTCACCAACGAGCCGGAAGGCGGCTCGCCCCAGCCCACCGGTCAGTTCCAACTGCTCGGCGAATTTTAGACGCGGCCTGAAAACGATCCGTTCCCCGGACGCTCCGGCCCTGCCGCGGTCGCTGCGTCACAGCCCGACGGCCTGGCGAACCCGCGTCATGACCCCCGTCATGCGCGAGTCGGCCACCTCGGCTCCGGACCGCAGAACTTGGTCGATGTACCCCGGGTCGTCTTGAAGCTCCGCCCGCCGCCGCCGGGCCTCGGCGAAGCGGTCGAGCAGCATCTCGAAGAGCGCTTGCTTCGCGTGGCCGTAGCCGAAGTTGCCGGCCCGGTACTTCGTCGCCAGGTCGACGGTCCGCTCGTCGTCGGCGCCGGCGATCGCCCGGAAGATCTGGAACGTGTTGTCGTTCTCTGGGTCTTTGGGTTCCTCGACCGGCGTCGAGTCGCTGATGATTTTCATGACGGCTTTGCGGAGTTTTTTCTCCGGCAGCAGCGGGTCGATCGTGTTGCCGTAGGACTTGGACATCTTCTGCCCGTCGATGCCCGGCAGCACGCCGGCCTCGGCGTGGACCTGCAGCTCAGGCAGGCGGAACACCGCCGGCTCGCCGTCCGCGGCCGGGTAGGCGTGGTTGAACCGCTGGGCCAAATCGCGGGTGATCTCGACGTGCTGCCGCTGGTCTTCGCCGACCGGCACGACGTCGGGATCGACGCCGAGGATGTCGGCGGCCATCAGGATCGGGTAGTTGTACAGCCCCATGCTCGCGGGGATGCCCTTGGCGACCTTGTCTTTATAGGTGGTCGCCTTGTCCATCTGCGACTTCGGGCACACGCAGGCCAGCAGCCACGTCAGTTCGCAGACCGACGGCACGTCGTGCTGCAGGTAGATGTTGACCCGCGGCGAATCGGCGTCGAGCCCAAACGCGAGGTAGTCGACCACGATCTGGCGGACGTTGTCACGCAAGACGTCGGGGTCTTTCACCGTGGTCAGCGCGTGATACGAAGCCACGAAGACGAACATCTCGTTGTCGCGCTGGAGCTCAAGCAGCTGTTGAACCGCGCCGGCGTAGTTGCCCAGGTGTAGTTGCCCGGAGGGTTGGAGGCCCGAGAGAACACGTTTCATGGCCGAGAGTTTAATCCAATGCCAACGACGCGTCGGCTTCGCGCACGGCGGCGCAGAACGCGCGGATCAGGCCGTGGTCTTTCACGCCGCGCGACGACTCCACGCCGCTGGAGACATCCACGCCCCACGGCCGGACCGTGCGGATCGCCCGGCCGACGTTGTCCGGCGTGAGGCCGCCGGCGAGGATCGAGGGCGGCGCGGCGGGGAGCCGGCCGCGCAGCCACGCCCAGTCGCTGGTCTGCCCGCTCCCGCCCCCCAGCGGGTTGCCCGGCGAGGCGGGGGCGTCCCACAGAAACGCCTCGACATTTTGATGCGTGGCCCAGGCGGCGACCAGGTCCGCGTCGTCGGCCTTCGGGGCCGGCAGCGACCGCAGCAGCGGGCAATCGGGCACGCGCCCGGCCAGCTCCGGGGGTTCGTCGCCGTGGAGCTGCACCCACCGGATCCCGCTTTCCCGATGCAGCTCATCGAATTGGCGGGGCTCAGACAAATGGTTGACCAGCGCCACCGGGGTGACCGTGTCGGGTAAGTCTGCGGCGATCGCCCGTGCCGCCGCATAGGGGAGAAACCGGGGCGAGCGTTCGATAAACACGAAGCCGATCAGGTCGGCCCCGGACTCGGCGACCACCCGGGCGGTCGGGGCATCCTTCACGCCACAGATTTTGATCCGGGTCCGCGACGGCGCGGCGGGCGGCGGCTCTGCGGAAGGGTCGGGGGGGGGCGGCGTCATCGTCAGAGTTCCACGACCTCGAGCCGGGCGTACTGGAGGATCAGTGTCTTGGGACCCGCCGTGGTGAAATCCACCTTCGCCCGGGTGTGCGCCCCCATCGGCGAGACGTTGACCACCCGGCCGAGCCCGAACTGCGGGTGCTTCACCAGCGTCCCGGGCGGGTACTGCCCCGCCTGCCGCGCCGCCAGCGACCGCTGGGCCCCGCCGCCGCCGGCGTACCCCGCCTCCTCGTACGCCCCGGGGTCCGACGAGGGATCGATTGCTTCGACGGTTTCCTCGGGTAGCTCCCCGATAAAGCGGCTGCGGATCGTCGGCGTGGTCTGGCCGAAGACCGTTCGCATCTTGCCGTGGCAGAGGTAGAGCTGGCGCTCGGCCCGGGTGATCCCCACGAACGCCAGCCGCCGCTCCTCTTCCAGTTCCTTCTCGTCGGCGTTCGCCCGGTCGTGGGGCAGGAGCCCGTCTTCGACCCCGATCATCGCCACGACGGGGTACTCGAGCCCCTTGGCCGCGTGCAGCGTCATCAGGGTCACCATCCCCTGGTCCGAGTCCACCGCGTCCGCGTCGCTGACCAGCGCGACCCGTTCCAGGAACGCCAGCAGCTTCTCGCGCAGCCCGACCGCGTCGCCCTCGCCGTCCTGCTCGGCCTCGAAGAGGTACTCCTCTTCGAACTGCTGCGCGGAAGACACCAGCTCGCCCAGGTTGGCCAGCCGCTCCCGGTCGGGGTCCGACTTGTCGTTGCGGTAAAACGTTTCGAGCCCCGAGTCCCGCAGCACGTCCTCGACGAACCCGCGGAGCGACGGCTCGGCCGCGGCCGGGGCGCCGCCGTCGATGCCCGCCGTGGCCCGCCACCGGTCGACCGTCTGGCCGAACTTCGCCACGCTCGACTGCGCCCGCGGGTTCAGGGCCGTCACCCGCATCGGGTCGCCCAGCAGCGTGTCGATCGGCTGGCCGTGGGCCAGCCCGAACGCCTGGAGCGCCTTGACCGACGCGGCGCTGATCCCCCGGGCCGGGGTGTTGATCACCCGCAGCAGGTTCACCTCGTCCGCCGGGTTCGCCACGACCCGGAGGTACGCGATCGCGTCCTTGATCTCCTTGCGGTCGTAGAACGCCGTCCCCCGCGCGATCTGGTACGGCACGCCCGCGCGGCGCAGCGTCTCCTCCATCACCCGCGACAGCGAGTTGATCCGGTAAAACACCGCCATCTCGCCCCATGCGACGTCGGCTTCGTCGCGCAGCCGCTGGAATTCCTCGGCGACCCACGTCGCCTCCTGCTTCTCGTCCAGGCAGCTCACGACTTTGACCGGATCGCCCTGGGGGTTTTCGGTCCAGAGGGCTTTGTGTCGTCGGCCGCGGTTGTTCACGATCAGCGCGTCCGCCGCCGCCAGGATCGTCTTCGTGCTCCGGTAGTTCTGTTCCAGCCGCACGACCTGGGCCGCCGGGTAGTGCCGCTCGAACTCGAGGATGTTCTGGATGTCCGCGCCGCGCCAGCCGTAGATCGACTGGTCCGGGTCGCCGGTACACATGATGCACTGGTGCTCGGCCGCGAGCGCGTTGGCGATCACGAACTGCGCGTGGTTCGTGTCCTGGTACTCGTCGATCATGACGTAGCGGTAGCGGTCGCGCAGCTCCGCGAGCACATCAGGATGCCCCCGGAAAAGTTTGACCGTTTTGAGCAAGAGGTCGTCGAAGTCGAGCGCGGCGTTGCGTTCGAGGATCGCTTCGTATTTCGTGTAGACCTTCGCGACGGTCCGGTCGTAGAAGTTGTCGGCCTGCCGGGCGTACCCCGCGGCGTCCAGGAGGTCGTTCTTGGCCTGGCTGATGGACCCGAGCATGGAGGCGGGCGGGAAGTTTTTCGTGTTGATTTCCAGGTCTTCGAGCGCCTGTTTGATCGCCCGTTTCTGGTCCGACGTGTCGTAGATCGAGTAGCCCGGCGGGAGGCCCAGCCGGTCCGCGTACTGCCGCAGCAGGCGGGCGCACAGCGAGTGGAACGTCGCCACCGTCGTGGCCCGCGCCTGCCGCTCGGTGAGCAGCCGGCCGACCCGGTCGCGCATCTCGCCCGCCGCCTTGTTGGTGAAGGTGATCGCCAGCACGTTCCAGGGCGGGATGCCCACCGCCCGCACCAGGTACGCGATCCGCCGGGTGATCACCCGCGTCTTCCCCGACCCGGGACCCGCGAGGACCAACAGCGGCCCGTCTACGTGCGCCGCCGCCTGGGCCTGGGGCGGGGTCAATCCATCGAGCAGCGGGTCGGGCTCAGCCATCCGGCGAGTGTAGCGGGTTTAGACCCCGCGGCCAGCCGCCGCCGACGCAGCCCTTGGCACGGTCAACGACCGACGCGGTGTGCCGTCCGAGTTCGCCGCGCCCGGCGTTGGCAGGGGCGGGTCACGCGGGCGCAGGTTGGTTCGTGCATCCCCACTCGGGGTGTCGCGTTTAACGTGGCCGAGCCCTCGGATGATCGAAAAGATCACCCGGGGGCTTGAGGGGGGGTGGCTTGCGGGGGTGGGGCGGCGTCGCGGAGGCGGGCGGGGCGGGGCTTGCGGGGGCGGGGCGGGCGGAGCTTGACCTCGAGCTGGTCGACGCTGGCGGTGTGGCCGGCGGGGACGGACTGGGTCACGAACAGGCTGCCGTTGATGGTCGCGCCCCGGCCGATGACGGTCTGCCCGCCGAGGATGATCGCGTTGCCGTAGATGGTGACGTCGTCTTCGAGGGTCGGGTGGCGTTTCATGCCGCGCCAGTCCTGGCCGCCCTTGGTCGAGAGGGCGCCGAGGGTGACGCCCTGGTAGACCTTGACCCCGCGGCCGATGTTGACCGTTTCACCGATGACGATACCCGTGCCGTGGTCGATGAAGAAGGATTCGCCGATCTCGGCCCCGGGGTGGATCTCGATGCCCGTCTCGTTGTGCGCGTACTCGGAGAAGATCCGGGCGAGCAGGTTCAGGTGGAGCTTATAGAGCTCGTGGGCGTAGCGGTGGATGAAGATCGCGTCGACGCCGGGGTAGCAGAAGATGGCCTCGTCGGTGGAGGTGGCCGCGGGGTCGCCGTCGAACGCCGCCTGCACGTCGAGGGTGAGCTTGCGGCGGACCTCAGGGATGGCGCCCAGAAACGCGTCGGTTTTCTCGCGGGCCCGGGCGTCGCATTCGGGGCAGTCGTCGCCGGCCGCGGCCCCGCCGGCCCGGTGCAGAAGATACCGCTCGGTCTGGCGGATCTGTTCGTAGAGTAGCGCGTCGACCCGCTCGAGCAGCCTGGCCGCGTGCGCCGCGGCGTTGGCGGTGGTCAGCCGGCAGTCGTCGAAGAAGCCGGGGAACGTCAGTTTTCGCAGCAGCTCGACCACCTCGATGCAGCGGTTGCGGCTGGGCAGGAAGATCGCGTCGATGTGCTGCAGCCGGTCGTCCTCGAGGTACGACGTGACCAGCGTGTCCACCAGCCCCGACAGCAGCGCGGGCTCGGGCCGACGGGGGTCGGCGGACCGCGAAGGGGCGGCGGGCGGGTCGGTGGCCCCGGCGGGCGGTTCGGGAGAGTTAGCCATGGCTCTATGGTAGCCGCGAACGGCCACAGGCAAGCCCTTCTTCACGCCGTGCGACACGAGCGGTCGTGGGTGAGTTTGAAAAAATGGCGCAGGCTTCCCGCCGGTAAAGGCTTGCCCACAGGCGGGGCGCCCGTGCGATTCATCGCCAGAATTTCAGACCGACCCACGGCTAGACAGGCCGGTGGTCTGGGAAGAAGGGCTCTGGGGCGGTGTATCGCGGTGGGCAGGTCCGCGAAGCGAGCGCTCCGCTTTGGGCGGAGAAAGCGGAGACGGACGCGGGGCGAAGGAGAAGGGGGGTGGGGGGTGCGGGGCCGCAGGCGGATGAACTCGAACCTCAAATTCAGGTGGGTGCGTCGCGGGATCATCCTGGCCTTCCGCTCGTGGGCGGCCTGGCCGTCGCGTCCTGTCCTGCTCCCTTTGAGGCTCGAAAGGCCCGAGCGCATGCTTGCCTGAGCTCGGCCTCGCACCTCCCATCCCCCGGCAGGCGGAAACTTTCACCGCGTGGCTTGAAGTCGGCGAACGTTTCCCTTGTAGTCTTCGTGATGCGACACGAAAAACCACAAAATCTTACGGGAAAATTTCCGAAGCGTCTTTACTTGCCGGAAGACATTATACCCCGGCCGGGGGCGAGACAAGCGCGGGCCCGGCTTCGGCGAGCCGGTCCGCTTCGCGGATGATCCGCCGCATGCGGACGGCCAGGAGCACCCAAAAAACAAACTGGGCTAAAGCATGGGCGGGCGGCCCAAACCACATGATGCCCCGGAACGGTTCGAACACGGTATCGAGCCACGCGGGCAGCACCCCGCTTCCGCCCGAGACAGGGTCGAACCAGCCGACCGAGACGGCGACGGCCACCCCGAGGCACAGCGACCAGAGCCAGGCGGACCAGGCCAGCGCATAGCCGAACCACTTGACGCTGGCCCATCCGGCCTCACGAGCGAATGCCCCGCCGAAGAACAGCATAAAGCCGAAGTGCACCCCGAGCGCGCCAGCCAAACCCCTGAGCGAGTGGGTCAACCCCGCGTCATTGATGATCCCTCGATGGAACATGCCCGAGACGCCGACCAGAACCAACCCCGCGGCGACAGGAGAGAGAACGCTCCAATTGCGGAGTCGGCGGAAGCGGGGTTTGTTATTGGGTACGGCCAGGTGGAGCACCATGACGCCGAGGAGCCAGAACAACAAGCCGAAGCCGAAGAACGGGACGGTGGGGATCGCGACCGCGAGGCAGACCGCGGCCGTCTGGATCTGGCGGAGCCATTGCCGATCGGCTAACCGAACGTTGCTGGCGTGGAGCGTGCGGGCGACGGGGGTGTGGCATTCGGGGCACCTGCCGTGGGGCGGTTGCTTCCGGAGCAGGTAGCCGCAGCCGAGGCAGGAAAGGTCGGCGGCGATCAGGCCATCGGCATCAAGGGTAACGAGGCCTGTGGCGGGGCGGACGGGGGGGACGGCGGCGGCTGGATCGGTCACGCCTTCAGTTCCGCTGCTCTCGCAGCAACTCGGTGGGCTCGACCGCCGCATCGTACGTGCCCCCGCCCCC
>JBCDDZ010000049.1:0-21988 GCA_039180025.1 Planctomycetota bacterium | reverse complement strand
GTTTTATCGTTACTCAAGCCGGCATAATCACTTCCTGCCGCTCCACAGAACGTTGTCCGTTCTGCTTCAACGCTGACAGGAACGCTCCTCTACCAATTCTTTCGAATTCCGCAGCTTCGGTTTGCGTCTTATTCCCGATCATTATCGGCGCCACGATCCTCGACCAGTGAGCTATTACGCACTCTTTAAATGGTGGCTGCTTCTAAGCCAACATACTGGCTGTCACGGGACCATGACTTCCTTAAGAACTGAGATTCAATTAGGGACCTTAGCTGGCGGTCTGGGTTGTTTCCCTTTCGACCATGAAGATTATCCCCCACGGTCTGACTCCCACGACAAAAACGTACAGTATTCGGAGTTTGGTTGGGGTGGGTAGGCGGTAAGCCCCCCAGCCCCAATCAGTAGCTCTACCCCTGTACGCCGTAACGTGAGGCTAGCCCAAAAACTATTTCGAGGAGAACGAGATATATCCAGGTATGATTAGACTTTGACTCCTCCCCACAGCTCATCCCAAGTCTTTTCAACGACTACGGGTTCGGTCCTCCAGAGCGTGTTACCGCTCCTTCAACCTGGCCATGGGTAGATCACCTGGTTTCGCGTCTGCTCCCTGCGACTTGACGGGCAGTTAACCCTCGCTTTCACTACGCCTACGTCGGGGTACGACTTAAGCTTGCCACAGAGAACAACTCGCCGGCTCATTATGCAAAAGGCACGCCGTCACCGTTCCGAAGAACGGCTCCGACCGCTTGTAAGCATGTGATTTCAGAAACTATTTCACTTCCCTTGTCGGGGAACTTTTCATCTTTCAGTCGCCCTACTGGTTGACTATCGGTCGTTGAGTAGTATTTAGCCTTGGAGGGTGGACCCCCCATATTCACGCAGAGTTTCACGGGCTCTACGCTACTCTAGGGCTACCCCACTACGCCGTTACAGGACTATCACCTTCTGTGGTCGGCCTTTCCAGACCGCTCACGACGCTATGGGTTTATCCGCTTTCGCTCGCCGCTACTTACGGAATCTCGGTTGATTTCTTTTCCTCTGGTTACTTAGATGTTTCAGTTCGCCAGGTTCGCTCCCATACCCTATGCATTCAGATATGAGTGGCCACAAAAATGGCCGGGTTTCCCCATTCAGAGATCCTCGGATCGAAGCTTGTTTGCCAGCTCCCCGAGGCATATCGCAGGCTACAACGTCTTTCATCGCCTCTCAACGCCAAGACATCCATCACATGCTCTTAGTAACTTAATCACTCCGACCTGATCCCGAACCACACACCGTTTGTCTCCAAACCGCGTGCCGATCAATACCAAACCGGGTCATCTGCGGTGCACGATTAAACACACCGCAACCCGCTGACCCCATGAACCCTTAGGCAGGTCCACGGATGCCAAGCCTCTTTGCGAAAGGCCTACGCGGGCAAGCACCTCAATCAGCACTATCGATTGAACTCGGTGTCACACAATAACTCGGCCACGCGCCGCGGGGATGCGCCGCGTGGCGTCGTATGCAACACCTGAACTATCCACTTGTCAAAGAACCCGACTCCAACACACGGTGGTGTCGGCGTCCCTGCTCGCGGCAGGCGGTGAGGTCGAATCGACCTCGCCGCTTGATGCGGGCGGGACAATGTAGCGATCCAAACGTAGCTGTCAAACAGTCCCTGATTCGACCCGGGAGGCGGGTCGACGATTCGGCCCGTGGGTTAATGTTGAATAGGGCGTGTCCGAATCGTTCGGTCCTTTCGAAGTCTTAGGGGCGGGTGCCCCGTAAGCGGCCGAGCATTATGCGCCCCCTTTTTTCCCTTGTCAACCTCTCGGGGAAAGATTCCACAAATAATCCACTCCGCTACAATCGCGTGCCGATCCGCCCCGCCCCGCCGGGACGCACACCCCGGTGGGGTGCCAGAGTGGTCGAATGGACCGGTTTTGAAAACCGGCGTGGCCTCCGGGTCACCGTGGGTTCGAATCCCACCCCCACCGCTTCTGAAATGCCCCCTGCAAACTGATCCAGTTTTCGGTTCCGTAGCTCGGGGCTTCTGGATCGAGGAAAGGCGGGCGTCGAATGGCTCGTCGACGTTTTCGCGCTGAACCGATCGTCAGCAAGCTCCGGGAAGCGGACGTGCGGCAGGGGCAGAGGGTTGACCGTCGCGGTCGTGGGTAAACGCCTGGAGATCACCGACCAGACGTACTACCTACCGCGCACGCACTTGGCGACGCGGGGCGTGCCCGAACCCCTCCGCCGTGATCACGGCCGCGAGTTCACGGCTCACGCGGGGCGTGATGGGCTCACACGGCTTGAATGAAGACGCGGTCCATCCCCCCCGGCCGCCCGTGAGAGAACGGGTACCTCGAGCGTTTCAACCGCAAGCGGGCCGATGAACTTCTCGAGCGTGAGATCTTCGACTCGCTGCACGAAGCCAACGTCTTGATCGAACGCGGGCCGATCGAGTACCACACGATCCGGCCGCTGGCGACGACCGGTCAGGTTTTCGGCACGATCACGCCCATCGGCCCGGGCAACCTGATGGGCGTTGAGCCCGAGATCGAGTTCCGCCCGACCGACTCCCTGACCAAAGTGAAACAAGGCGGCTTCTACGGCTCCCCCTAACGCTACATCGGAAGCAACCCGCCGCCGGGCTTCGCCGAGATGGCTCCGGACAAAGTCGAATCGGTCCTCGTGCCCGACCTGCTCTTCGAGTCGCACTCGGCGACGATGGACCTCGCGTTCTACAACGGCCACACCCTGTTCCCCGAGAAGTACCGCGACGGCGCGTTCGTCGCCATGAAAGAAAGTTAGAACCGCTCGACCCCGACGGGGTACAAAGTCGTGTTCGTGCCTTTCGAGAACGGGGAACCCGCGGGCGGATACGAAAACTTCGCGACCGGGTTCTGGGTCGGCGGCACGGACCGTGCCGAAGTCTGGGGCCGACCCTGCGACGTGACCGTCGCGCCCGACGGCGCGCTGTCCGTCGTCGACGACACCGGCGGCACCGTCTGGCGGGTAACGTATCCTGGTGAGGAAAGCAGCCCATGAACCGACCAGCCACCTTTTCCGCGGCCGCGGATCGAGCGTTCACACTCATCGAAATGCTCGTGGTCATCAGCGTCATCGCGCTGCTGATCGGCATCCTGCTACCCAGCCTCGCCGGCGCCCGCTCGGCGGCGCGGCGGGCGGTCTGCCTCAGCAACCTCCGGCAGAACACCACCAGCCTGATCGTCTACGCCAACGATGCAAAAGATCAGATCCCGCTCGGCTACACCAAGGGCTGGAAGCAGTTCAACTACGCCGCCAGCCAGAACAGCGCCGCCGTGCCCGAACCGGCCCGGCTGCGCTGGCTCGGGCAGCTCTACGCCGCCGGCCTGATGGACGCCGGCGAAGCCTGGTACTGCCCCGAAGAAACCGACCCGCTGATCCAGCACGACCTGCCGGGCCGAAACCCCTGGCCGCCCGGCACCGCTGACGGCTCGTTCCGCACCCGCCTGGGCTACGGCACCCGCCCCGTCATCGACTGGCCCGAGCCCGCCGACGCCAACGCCGACCCCACCACCGGCATGCCCGCCGTCCGCATGCCCCGCCTGCTCGACCACAGCAACGACGCCGTCCTCGCCGATCTGTTCCATAAACCCAGCCAGGTCGACGAACGCCACGTCGACGGCCTCAACGTCGCCCGCGGCGAGGGCTCGGCCAGCTTCATTCAGCGCGAGGTGTTGGAAGCCGTCGAAGTCGACGGCCGCCGCTGGGCCGACGTCCCCGAAGCCAGCTTCGACCCGGCTTTCAACGACGTTTTCCTCAAAGACGTCGCCGGCCCACCGCAGGGCGCTTGGGCGACGCTGGACCGCCGCTGACGACGGTACGGTTGCTAACTTTGCAGACTCAATTGCCCTCAAAACGCCCTCAAGGGCCAAGTGGGTTACGGCCCAGGCGTCGGATATAACGGTCCTGTCGGCCGGAATCCGTCATGGCCTCAAGGTGCTTATGTTAGAGGCTTACTCATGGTCGGATGATGGTGTTGAGCCTTGAAAGAGCTGCTTCGCCGAGAGACCGCCTCCACGAAAAACGCGAAACTTTGCAAACGACCAGGGGTCACTCCGCCGCCCGTCTGTTTCTGACCTGCGGTCAGGCCGACGGTCTGGCGGATGCGGTAGACTTGTACCACCGCACGAAAGGACCCGTTGTGACCGCGACGCCGCCCCCCCAACCCGCTCCCCCCCCCGCTGCCGACCCCCTCGCCGCCTACGTTGGCCGCCAGGTCTGGGTCAACGGCCAGCTCACCCCCGCCGCCGAGGCCACCGTCTCGGTCTTCGACCACGGCGTGCTCTACGGCGACGGCATCTTCGAGGGCATCCGCATCTACCACGGCAAAGTCCTCAAGCTGGCCACCCACCTCAAACGCCTCGCCGAGTCGGCCAAGTCCATCCGCCTAAATATGCCCTACTCCGGCGAAGCGCTCTTCGACGCGGTGAAAGACACCGTCGCCGCCAACCAGATAGACCACGGCTACATCCGGCTGGTCGTCACCCGCGGCCCGGGCACCCTCGGGATCGACCCCGTGCCCTGCCCCCGCCCCTGCGTCTTCATCATCGTCGCCCCGATCCAGCTCTACCCCCCGCAGTACTACGAGCAGGGGCTCAAGCTGATCAGCTCCTCGTTCATCCGCACCAACCCCCAGGCCCTGAGCCCGCGCATTAAAAGCTTAAACTACCTCAACAACATCCTCGCCAAGACCGAAGCCCTCGAGGCCGGCGTGTTCGAAGCCGTGATGTACAACGACCAGGGCTACGTCGCCGAAGCCACCGCCGACAACCTCTTCATCGTCCGCCACACCGGCAAGGCCGTGAAGGTCATCACCCCGCCCCTCTCCGCCGGCTGCCTCGAAGGCGTCACCCGCAACCTCGTGCTGGACCTCGCCCACGACGCGGGCTTCGACACCGCCCAGGAAAACCTCACCCGCCACGACCTCTACACCGCCCACGAAATGTTTCTCACCGGCACCGGGGCCGAAGTGATCCCCGTCGTCGACCTCGACCAGCGCACCATCGGCGACACCGGCCGGCCCGGCCCCACCACCCAAGCCCTCATCGTCGCCTTCCGCGAGATGGTCAAAGACCCGCCGGAAGACTAAAGTTTCCATGGCTGATGGATTACGCCAAAACGCCGAGACGCCAATACGCCGAGAAGAGCCAGACGAACATCTGGATCGGTTGACGCACCAGATCATCGGGGCGGCGATCGCGGTGCACCGCACGCTGCACGCGGGGCTGCCCGAGTCGGTGTATGAACAAGCCCTGGCGATCGAACTCACCGAACGCAGGATCCCTTACGAGCGGCAAGCCAAGGTCAACGTATTTTACCGTGAAAGGTTGGTGGGCCAGGGCCAGATGGACCTGCGGATCGACCGCCGGCGGGTGGTCGAACTCAAAGCGGTAGAACAGCTCCACCCCAAACACCCCGCACAGCTCCGAGCGTATCTCGCCGCCACGAGTTGCCGCCTAGGACTGCTTATCAATTTCCACGAAGCCCTGCTCAAAGACGGCCTGCACCGCCTCGTTCACACCCCCCAAGGCTGATGCCTTCCTCGGCGTCTTGGCGTCTCGGCGTCTTGGCGTAATGTCTTATGCCCGACGTCCCGCAACTCACTTACCTCACCGCCGAGTTCCCCGGCACCGGCGGTACGCTCAAAAACCGCCCCGAGGATTTCCTCGTCGACGAGCAGCCGCTCTACGAACCCTGCGGCGAGGGGGAGCACCTCTACCTCTTTATCGAGAAAAAACAGGCCACCACCCAGGACCTCGTCCGGCGGGTCGCCAAGGCGTTCCGCATCAAGCGGTCCGACGTCAGCTACGCCGGCATGAAAGACAAACACGCCGTGACCCGCCAGCACCTCTCGGTGTACCGCCCCGGCGCCACGCCCCAGGAAGACCACGACGCGCTGCAACGCTTCGCAGAATACCCCTACGCCCAGGTCCTCTGGGCCGACCGCCACACCAACAAACTCCGCCGCGGGCACCACGGCGGCAACCGCTTCGTGATCCGCCTCCGCGACGTCCCACCCACCGCCGTTCTCCAAGCCAGGCCCATCCTCGAACGCCTCGCTAACGATGGCTTCCCCAACTACCTCGGCGAGCAGCGGTTCGGCTACCGGCAAAACTCGCACACCCTCGGCAAGCTCATGCTCCGCGGCGAGTGGCAGCCCTTCCTCGACGAGATGCTCGGCCGGCCCCGCCCCTCCGAAAGCCCCGCGGTTCAGGACGCCCGCGCCGCCTACGAGGCCGGCGACTACGACCGGGCCCTCGAGCACATGCCCAAATCCCTCCGGGCCGACCGGCAGGCGCTCGACGCGCTGCGCCAACACAAAACACCCGAGCAGGCCGTGGCCAGCATCGACCGCACCCAGCGCGACTTCCTGGTGTCCGCCGCGCAGTCCGCAGTCTTCAACGCCGTGGTCGACCGCCGGCTGCGCGACGGCACGCTCGCCACGCTGCTGCCCGGCGACCTGGCCTGGAAGCACGACCGCCGGGCCTGTTTCGCCGTCGACGCCGCGACCGCCGCAGAGGAGAACGCGCCGGGCGGGCGGGTCGCGGCGCAGGCGGTCTCGCCCTCCGGGCCGTTCTGGGGCCCGGGCATGACCCAGGCCGCCGGGCCGGTGCTCGACGCCGAACGCCAGGCCCTGCTCGACGCCGGGCTCGACGAATCCGACTTCGAAAACCAGCGCCACCTCAGCACCGACGGCACGCGCCGCCCGCTCCGCGAACGGCTGCACGACCCCGAATACTCCGGCGGCGTCGACGAACACGGCCCCTACCTCAAACTCGCCTTCACCCTCCGCCGCGGCGCCTTCGCCACCATGGTGGTCCGCGAGGTCACCAAATCCTGACCCGCCCCCCGTGACGACACCCCGAGCCCCGCGCTCCGCGTCCCAAGTCACCGTTTCCACAACCCCGCGCCGTCGTTCCGGGCCACAAAAGCCCGACCGCCTCGCCTTCTCAAGACGCGGTATACCCCTCGGCCATTGACCCCAAGCAAAATTACGCCACAATACCCGGTCCCCTCGACCCGCAGGAGCCCCTCCATGAAAGCCAACGACATCAAGCCCGGACAGATCCTCAACCTCGACGGCACCGCCTACCTCGTGACCAAAACCGAAACCGTCAAGCCCGGCAAGGGCGGCGCGTTCGTGCAGACCAAACTCAAGTCCGTCAAGCACGGCAACGTCGTCGAAAAACGCTTCCGCAGCGTCGACGAAGTCGATTCGACCAACCTCGACCGCCGCGACGTCGAATTCCTCTATCAGGACGGCAGCGGCGCGATCTTCATGGACAACGAAACCTACGACCAGTTCACCATCCCCGAAGACATCCTCGGCGACACCCTCCTGTTCACCAAGCCCAACGAAACCATCAAAGGCCTCTTCCTCGACGGCAACTGCATCACCGTCGAACTGCCCGCTTCGGTCGAACTCGAAATCAAAGAAACCGAGCCCGGCATCAAAAACGCCACCGCGACCAACGTCATGAAAGAAGCGATCTGCGAGACCGGTCTCAAAGTCCGCGTCCCCCCTTTCATCAAAGAAGGCGAAGTCGTAAAAATCAATACCGAAACCCGCGACTACCTCAGCCGGGTCAACGGCTAACCCGCTCGGGCCACCCCCCGCCGCCACCCCGTCGCCCCGCCCCACCACGCGGCCCGTTCACGCGACACCACCGAAGCGCGCAATGCGTACCGATCCGGTCGGCATTGTCGCGGTGCGCGGCGCGGGTATGCTCAGAGGATGAGCACCACCCCACACACCTTGGTCGTCGGAGCGGGGATCGCGGGCATGACCTGCGCGCACAAACTCAGCGAGGCCGGCGTCCGCGTCACGGTCCTCGACAAGGGGCGTCGGCCCGGCGGTCGGCTATCGACCCGGGTCTCGCGTCAAGGCCCCGTCTTTGATCAGGGGGCCCAGTACTTCACCGCCAAGAGCGTGACGTTCCAGCAGCAGACCGACGCCTGGTGTAACGCCGGCGTCGCCGCCCGGTGGGACGGACCCTTCGTGGACCTCCACGCCGAGGGCGACGCCCCGACCCCGACGCGGCGGGCAGCCCAGCGGATCGTCGGCCTGCCGGGGATGGGCGCGATCGTCACCCACCTCAGCGAAACCTCCGGCGTCCACGCCGGGATCGACGGGCCCCACTTCGCGACCCGGATCGTCGAGCTGCGCCACGGGCCCCAGGGCTGGACCGCACGCGACCAGGCCGGGCAGGACCACGGCCCGTTCGGACAGGTCGTCTTGGCCATCCCCGCCCCGCAGGCGCACCAGCTCCTCGCCGAGCCCGCGCCCGACCTGGCCGAGCAGCTCGCGGAAGCGCAAGTCGCGGCGACCTGGACGCTGATGCTCGCGTTCGCCCGGCCCCTGGAATTGTGGCAGCCCTTCGTCGGCGCGTTTGTCGAAGACCCCGACAACGAGCTGTCGATCGCGGTGAACAACTCGGCCAAGCCCGGCCGGCCGAGCGTGGAAGACGTAGGCGAATGCTGGACCCTCCACGCCGAATCGGCCTGGTCCGAGGCCCACGTCGAAGACTCCGCCGAGGCGGTGGCGGCGACGCTGACCGCCGCGTTCAGCCGTGCGCTCGGGCGCACGCTGCCGAGCCCGACCTACGTCGCGACCCACCGGTGGCGGTACGCGAACGTCGTCGAGCCGTTGAACGAGCGGTGGCTCTGCGACGACGCGCGGAGCCTGGGCGTCTGCGGCGACGCCTGCACCGCGGGGAGCCACACCAATATCGAGCGGGCGTGGCTCAGCGGCCTCGCGCTGGCCGAGTACCTCACCGCCGAAGGTCCCCGGTAGAGCCCGTCGGCGCGGTAGAGTTTCGCGATGGACCCCACGGACGACCACCCCGACGCGGCCGGGCTGCCGCGGCTGTACGACGACCTGGCCTGGCTCTGGCCGGTGCTCTCGCCCCCCGAAGACTACGCCGCGGAAGCCGCCAGGCTCGACGAGCTGATCCGGACCCGGCTGGGCCCGGGCCCGAAGCGCGTGCTCGAACTGGGGGCCGGCGGCGGCCACACCCTGGTCCACCTCGCCGCGGCCGACGGGCCGGGCCATGCCTGCGTCGCGGTCGACCGCTCCGAACCGATGCTCGCCCACTGCCGGACGCTGATCCCCGGGATCCAGGCGGTGGCCGGCGACATGCGCAGCGTCCGACTCGGCCAGCGGTTCGACGTCGTGCTCCTCCACGACGCGGTGGACTACCTCACCACGCCCCGGGACATCCGCGAGACGCTGGCCACCGTGCGCGAACACCTCGTACCCGGGGGGATCGCGATGATCGCGCCAACTTATACCGCCGAGGCGTTCACCGACAGCGAGGTCGCGGACGACACCGCCGCCACGGACGCCGCCGAGGTGACGTACTTCAGCTACGTCCACGACCCGGACCCGGGGGACGACACCTTCGAGATGATCCTGCTCTATCTCATCCGGCCCCGCGCCGCCGACGGGACGCCCGGACGCGCTCAGGTAATCGAAGACCGCCACACCTGCGGACTCTTCGGCGGAGGCGAGTGGCTGGCGATGATGCGCACCGCCGGGCTGACGACCGAGTTCGTCGAACACGAAGACGCGGCCTGGTCGCTTTTCGTAGGCACGGAGCCGGGCGACTACGCGGGGAGCTGATCGAGCTCGTCGGCCACGGCCGCGATCAGCGGTTCGAGCGTCGCCGCCGTAAAGTCGAATACGATGCCCGCCGCGGCAAAGAGCTCGGGCAGCGGACGGGTGCCGCCCAGACTCAGCGCAGCGCGGTAGCCGGCCAGCGCCGCCGCGGGGTCCTGCCGGTACTTCTGCCAGAGCTGGAGCGCCCCGAGCTGGGCGATCCCGTACTCCACGTAATAGAACGGGATGTGGAACAGGTGCAGCTGTGCGTGCCAGCGGGCGTCGAACACGTCTTCGTAGCCGGTGTGGTCGACGACGGGGCTGGTGAACCGCCCGGCGAGGTCACGCCACGCCTCGGTGCGGGCCTCGATCCCGTGCCCGGGGTGGGTGTAGAGCCAGTGCTGAAACATGTCGATCGTGGCCATCCAGGGGAAGAACCGGATGATGCCTTCGAGCTGTTGACGCTTGGCCCGTGCGGCCTGATCCGGGTCGTCGTAGAACTGACCGTAGTGGTCGCAGCCCATCAGCTCCATCGACATCGACGCGACCTCGCAGAATTCGATCGGCGCGTGCTGCATAAAGACCAGCGGCTCGGCCCGGCTGGCCCACATGTAATGAAACGCGTGGCCGCCCTCGTGCAGCAGCGTATCCACGTCGCGCTGAAGCCCCGCCGCGTTCATGAAAATAAACGGCTGCTTGCTCTCGGGCAGCGACGCCTGGAACCCGCCGGCCCGCTTGCCCTTGCGGCTGTCCAGGTCCAGGTTCGGGCCGAACTCGAGCGTGGCAAAGTCGTCGGCCAGCGACGGGTCGATCTGCCGGAACACCTCGGTCGCGCCGGTGACCATCCGTTTAACGTCATCGGCCGGGAAAGGGCGCAGGGGCGGCCGACCCTGCACGTCCACCGCGCCGTCCCAGGGACGCAGCGTCTCGACGCCCAGCGCGGCCCGCCGCTGCCGGTCGAGCTCGGTCACCCGCGGCATCACCGCCGACTCGATCGCGTCGGCGAAGTCGCGGCAGTCCTGCGGCGTGTAGTCGAACCGCTGCCACGACTTCCAAGAATAATCGAGGTAGTTCTCGCAGTCCGCGTTGCGGGCGATCTGGCCGCGCAGCTCAAACATCTCCTGGAAGACCCCGTCGATCGCCTCGCGGTCTTCGAGGCGGCGACGGCTGCTGAGTTCCCATGTTTCCTGACGGACCGTACGGTCGGTTTCTTCCTGGTACCGGGCGAGCTGCTGGAGCGTCTGGGTCTTCCCGTCGTAGTCGACCAGCATCTGGCCGACGGTCTTGTCGTAGGTGCTGTTGAGCTTGGTGATCTGGGTATTGAGCGGGACGTTGGCTTCGCGGAACAGCTCGGTGGCGGCCTTCCACTCGCGGGTCAGGATGTCGTAGCGGCCCGGGTCCAGCCCCGCGAGCCCCGGCGCAACGACGTATTTTTCGTGCAGCGTGTTGTTGAACGGCTGGAGCTTGGGCGAGATGTTTTCGACCCAGTGCATGTAGGCCTTTTCGATGGCCGGGTCGTCGGTGTGGCAGGCGTAGTCGATGTTGCGTCGGCTGCCGAACTCGCCGACCGCGGCGGAAAGCTCGGAGTAGTCGGCGAGCCACCGCTCGACCGCCTCGGGGGTCGCGAGGTCGCGTTCGAGGAGGGCCTGGTACAGGGGTTCGAGCTGGCCCCACTCGGCGGGGTCGAGGTCCTGCGGAACAAAGCGGCGGCCGGCAACGGCGGGGGGTGGCGTCATGGCGGGAGTATAGGGCGTCGGGCAGCCACCGGGGGCAAAAACCCGCTCAAGAGCGGGTACGCATGGCCTCTGCGGGGGGACGCCCGTCCCGCTCCAGATCGGCTTTTCTTTTGTCTACGTTTTGAGCGAGCCGGGGAGAGCTGGAGGGAGCCGAGGAGATCCGGGGGGGAACCGGGTACAGCAACCTATTCGCTCAATTTGGGCGAACCTTCCGGGGGCGAACCTTCCGGGGGTGACGAAAGGCGAAGTTTGGGGATCTCAATCCGAGACCGGGTGGGCCCGTCGACGACGCAGGGCCGTGAGCGCCGCAAAGGCCAGCAGGGCTGTCGCCGTCCCGGGTTCGGGGATCGAATAGATCGTCGTCGTGCCACTCACCTCGTTGGTCACCACCAGCAGCGCGGCCCCGGTCGGGCTGTCGGCGGCGCTAATGAAGACCAGCCCCTCGGGCCCCAGGTCGAGCGCGCCCAGGTCGTCGACCTGGAGCCCGACGGCGAGCGTGACCGCCTCGTTGAGTTCGAGCACGCCGTCGTCGGTGTCTTCGAAGCCGTTGTCGTCGAGGTCGCCGTCGTCGTCGTCGGCGTCCTGGTCGGGGATGGTGAAGTCGCGGGGGTTCACGTATTCGAGAAACCGAACGTCTTCGGGGTCGGTCACGTCGTAGACGAACACGCCGCCGACCCGCTCGATCCCGATAAACGCGAGCGTCTGGTCGCCGACCTGCCCCAGGACGATGCCTTCGGGCTCGGGGCCCGAGTCGTCGCTGCGGGAGTCGAGGCTGTCGTTGGAGTCGTTGTCGGCGTTGAACGCGTTGGGGCTCAACTCGCCGTCGCCGATCAGTTGGGCGATCACGGACTCGAAGTCGTCGCCGGAGTCGAAGACCAACGTACCGGAGTCGTCGAAGATCGAGAACGAGCGGGCCCCGAAGGCGAAGAGCTGGTCGAGGTCGCCGTCGCCGTCGAGGTCGCCGTCGATCGAGGAGATCTCCAGGTCGCCGATGCCGTCGTCGTTGTCCAGAAAATCGTCGAGTTCGCCGGGCGAGAAGCCGTTGAAGCCCGGGTCGACGGTGAGGTTATCCAGGTCGTCGAAGTCCTCGAAGAAGCCGCCGAAGTCTTCGTCGTCGCGTCCGTCGCCCTCGTTCGCGGTGACGATGAAGTCCTGCCCGCCGACGTTGTAGGTGGCGATCGCGTCGGGCATGTACAGGCCGAAGACCGGCTGGGTTTCGATCGAAGCGGTCTCGTCTTCGTCGTTGGCGTCCAGGCCGTTGCCCGGGAGGCTGTGGTCCTTGGCCCCCAGGGCGATCAGGTCGGTGATGGTATTGCTGGTCAGGTCGACGACCGCGATCGCGTTGTTTTCCTGGAGCGAGACGAAGGCGGTGCTGCCGTCGGCGGTGACGGTGGCGAACTCGGGCTCGAGGTCGCTCAGGACCCCGGTGTTGGCCTGGGCCACGGGGTTGATCCGGACGCTGGTGAGCGGGGAGTTGGCCTCGTCGAGTTGGGCCGTGAAGGCCGAGAAATCGAGTTGGGTCGCGGCCGCGGCGGCGGGCCCGCCCGAGAGGTCGATGATGCTGATCGTGCCTTCGGGGTTGACCACGTCGCTGGCGGCCTCGCCCTCGTTGGCGACGATCAATTTGCTGCCGTCGGGCGTGAAAGTCACGGCGTCGGGCAGGGCCCCCACGGTCACGGTGTTGATCAGGTCGAAGGTGCTCAGGTCGTAGAGCCCGACGAAGCCGTTGTCCGTCACCACGGTGTTCTCGATGGCCACGGCGATCACGCCGTTGCGGACGGCCACGGAGTTGATCCCCCCGAAGTCCGCCCCGAACGGCAGGCCGATCGAATCGACCAGTGTCGGCAGCGTGGGGTCGCTGATGTCCAGCACGTCGATCACGCTCGCGGCCCCGTTGACCACGAAGAGCTGGGCCGTGCCGGGGTCGAACGCCGCAATCTCCGCCGCGGACTCATCGAACACGCCGGCGCCGTAGCTGCCGATCGGCGTCAGGGCGATCTGAGCCGTCGCCCGCCCGGTCAGGCCCAACACGGCTGCGGCGGCCCCCACGAAAACCAGATGGCGTAAACTTTTCACTCGTCCTCCTTGGTATAAAACCTATTTCAGAAGACGAAAGCTACGGCCACGCGGTAAAGGTTTTGTTTTCGTTAGATAAAGAAAACGTTAGAACGTTGTCGAGCCCCATCCTCCACCTGGCCGGGAAGGGCACCACCAGCCTGATTCACTTAAGCCCCGCCGCCACCCGGGCTCGAGACCACACGCGACACGCGGTACCGCCCCCTCGGCTCCGCTCCGCCACACGCTGCATCCGTCCCGAGCCCCCGGGCACGGATCGGGGAAGCCAACAGAAGCGGAACCCCACTGCTGCGGGCTTACGCCACGGTGCGCCACGGATCGAGCAAGCATCAGCCCCTCCGGCGGGCCGAGCCTGTCCATGCAAATGATTAGGCTTTACGGGAGTCGGATCGCCGGCGAGCAAGCCGCTGCCGGAAAAACACGGACCCCAAGCTCGGCTTTAGTGGTGGGCTGCCCGGCGGCGACGCGAGAGAACCATCGCCCCCAACACCCCCAGCAACCCGCCGACGCCCGGCTCGGGAATGACGAAGGTGATCGCTTCGAGTTCGACGCTGAGATCCACCGTGGGAAAGCCCGATCCGGTCGAGAATCCCGACAGCCGGAACTCGTCGCCCGCTTCGAAATCGATATCCAGGGAGATCGCGTCGTTTCCGTCGGTCGGCGTGAAGACCGGCGACCCGAAGATATTTTGCGGGCCGGCGGCACCGAAAAAGTCGCTGATAAAAAGCGTCACGTTGCCGTTGTTGTCCGTAAATTCGAACCCCTCGAGGCTGTCGGGAGCCCCAAACGAAGAGCTGGACGTGCTCTCGGCACCGAGCGAGTCGAAATCAAGCCCCAGCAGCGTGCCCGCCTGGTCGAAACTAAAGACCAGTTCATCGCCTGCATTGAAGTTGTCGTCGGGGTTGCCGGTGACATTGGATTGGATCCCCAGCGCGCCGCCGTCGACCACGAGTTGACCCGCGTCGGTGTTCGTCGCCGAGCCCGTCAACGTAATGTTGGCCACGGGCGGGACGCCGACGGGCTGCACCGTGGTGACCGGCCCCGAATCGGTGGCGGGGTCAAACGTGGTGAACACCGAGGCCGACGGGTCCGAAAAATCCAGCGTGACCGGGCCCACCACGGAGGCCTCGCTCACACTCGCCCCGGCGACCGAGGCCCCGCCGACCGCCACCGCCCAGAGCACCGAAGGTTTACGCAAAAAATTCAATTTCCATGTCCTCCTGAAACGCGAAACAGGGTTCTAACCGCAAAAACAGAGGCGGCCACAAGATCATCAAACAAATTCAAAGCAAAACCGGTTTGACGCCTCAAAGCGCAGCCGCACCGAGCCTTCAGCACATAACTTTAGGGGATCGGCCGACGTACCACAAGCGAATTAAATAATCTTTGGGGTTGTCGGGGTTTAGCCCCGGACCTTCTGCCGCATGCCGCGGACCTGCATCGGCAGGCCGTAGAGGTCGATGAAGCCGCGGGCGGCGGTGATGTCGTAGCCGTCCATCGCGAAGCTGGCGAGTTCGGGGTCGTAGAGGCTCTGGGGGCTGGTGGCTTCGACGGCCATGGCGGTGCCCTTGTACAGCTTGACCTTGACCTGGCCGGTGATGACCTTGTTCGCCTCGTCCATGAAGGACTGGAGCGCTTCACGGAGCGGGTGGAACCACTGGCCGTTGTAAGTCAGCTCGGCGTAGCGGGTGGCGAGGCGGATTTTTTCGTGCCAAAGATCGCGTTCGAGGCAGAGCTGTTCGAGGGCCTTGTGGGCTTCGTAGAGGATGGTGCCGCCGGGGGTCTCGTAGACGCCGCGCGACTTCATGCCGACCAAGCGGTTTTCGGTAAGCACCGTGGTGCCCACGGCGTGCTGGCCGCCGAGGTTGTTCAGCCGGGCGATGAGTTCGTGGCCGGCCCCTTTGAAGTCCTTGCCGTCGACGGCAACGGGGTTGCCTTTCTCAAAGGCGACGGTGACGTACTGCGCCTTGGCCGGGGCCTTCTCGACGGGGACCGACATGACCAGGCAGTTCTTCCAGTTGGGTTCGGTGCCGGGGTCTTCGATCTCGGCGCCTTCGTGGCTGATGTGCCAGAGGTTGCGGTCGCGGGAGTAGATTTTTTTGGTGGTCTGATCGATCGGGATCTTGTGTTTCTTGGCGTAGTCGATCGCGGTTTCGCGGTCGGTCAGGCCGTCGGCGATGAAGGCGGGGTCCTTCCAGGGGCTGACGATCTTGAGCTTGGGGTTGAGCGCCCGGGCGGTGAGCTCGAAGCGGACCTGGTCGTTGCCCTTGCCCGTCGCGCCGTGGCCCACGGCGTCGGCCTTGGTCTGTTTGGCGACGAGCACCTGGTGCTTGGCGATCAGCGGCCGGGCAATCGACGTCCCCAGCAGATAGTCCGACTCGTAGACCGCGTGGGCCCGGATCATCGGGAAGCAGTACTGCTCGGCGAACTCCTTACGCAGGTCTTTGACGACGACCTCGTCGGCCCCGCTGGCGTAGGCCTTCTTCTCGATGCCGTCGAGCTCGTCGCCCTGGCCGAGTTCGGCCGCAAACGCCACGAGCTTCACGCCGGGGTAGCGGTCTTTGAGCCAGGGCAGGATGACGGACGTGTCGAGGCCGCCGGAGTAGGCGAGGACGATCTTTTTGGGATTTGGGGGGGCTTGGTCGTGGGACATAGACGGGAGTTTACAACGAACCCACTCGGCTGGGCCGCTCCGCTCCGCCGCGCAGTTCACGTGGTCAGACTCGTCGGCTTCCCCGGCGAGGCACCAACACCGCCACCCCGCCGAGCAGCACCCCCAGCAGCGACGCCGGCTCGGGGACGAGCACGATCTCAACCGACGCGAACGCGTCGACCACCGCATCGGTTTCGGTGCCGCCGATGAATCCCTCGGCAGCGTTGTCGAGGTTCAACGTCAGGATATCGTCGTTCTCGACGTCGATGAAGATCGATTCGGAAACGCTGTAGCCGGCTATGTCGGGGCCGAACTCCCGGATATCGAGCAGCAACGAGCCTTCGGCCTGATTTCGGAGGGAAACACTCCCCCGGGCGAAGCTGTTGTTGCCCGGCAACTCACCGCTAACGACCGCCGTGCCGATCAGGGTGTAGGTCACGCGGTACCGGCCGGCCTCGAGGGTGAAGTCGATCTCACGGCCGGGCTCGGTGGCGGCGAAACCATTGGCCGGAGGCTCGGAGGCGGAACGGCTGAGTGTGACGTAGGCCGTCGCGTCGAGCCTCAGCCCGGTCGCATCCGGCAGCAGGTCGAGCCCGCTCTGAGCGATGGCGTTCACCGAATAGCTCGGCGAGGGGGTGCTGCCGAGCGTGACGAACGCCTGACCCGTGGCGGGATCGACGTTGTCCGAATCGGTGAGGAAAGCGACGGCCGCCGAGACGCCCACCTGCACGCTTCCATTGTCGTTAACAATGGTGGCGGCCGAAGACTCGGCGGCGGCCACGATGAACACACCGGCAGCTAGAAATCCCCGTAATTTCATTCGTCGTTTCTCCCAAGAAGTGAAAATTGATTCGGTTGCGATATATGTATAAAGAAAATACCGGATCGGCTCATTTTTGACAACCGGTTTTCGACAGGCCGCGTCGCGGCCGGGCAAAAAAAAAAGACGACGGCACTTTGCAGTACCGTCGCCCGGAGGGAAAAGAGAGATACGGGGTGGCCGGGGTCGCGGGGGACACGGCCGGGATGTCGGGGTGGGACGCCGCTTGTCGGGCAAGTCGAGGACTCGCGAGAGCGGGGTGAAAACTTCCGGAGGGGGTTACATGCCGGTGGACTGGAAGATGCCTTTGGCTTCTTCCATGGCTTCGGGGAGCTGGTCGCAGACCGCTTGGATGTCGTCCGCGCTGAGGTTCAAGTGCTTGCAGACGTCGCTGTTGACCGGCTGATCGACGTGGACGTCATGGCTGAAGCCCTGCTCCAGCCGGGCCGCGACGTAGTCGGCGACGTAGACGAGGCAGGCCAGGGTGCGGTTCTTCTCGGCCAGGTCCATCGGGTGGTGGTGGAACCCGGTGACGTATTGGAACGACACGGGGAATTTCCAGAGCTTGCAGATGCCGGCCCCGAACATCTCGTGGGTCGCCCCGATGCAGGCGAACTCGGCTTCGCGGAGGGTGACGCCCTCGTTTTCAACTTTCGCCAAGGCTTCGACAAACTTGGCCCGGCGGGCCTGGATCTCGACCATGATGCCGATGTCGTGGATCAGCCCGGCGAGGAACGCCTCGTCGGGGAGCCCCAGCCCGCACTTGTTGCTCAGCAGGCGGGTCGCGGTCGCGGTGGCGATGGCGTGGGTCCAGAGGTCGCGGGCGTCGAAGTTCGCGCTGATCTTCCCGCCGCGGAACAGCTTGGCGAGGCTGGCGGCGATGGCGATGTTCTTCACCGCGTTGAGGCCCAGCAGGACGATGGCGCGATTGATGCTGCCGATCTGACCGGGGAGCCCGTAGAACGCGGAGTTGACGACTTTGAGGATCCGGGCCCCGAGCGCCGGGTCGTTGCTGATGACTTTGTTAAGGTCCTGCGCGGTCGAGTCCGGGTTCTCGACGAGCTTGATAATCTTCATCGTCACCTCGGGGAGGGTGGCGATGTGGGAGATTTCCTTGATCGCGGACTGGACGTTTTCCTGGATCTCGGCCGCGGAAGGCGACGCCGAGGCGTCGGGGGCGGGCGAGGGGTCGGCGGTGGGGGTTGCTTGGGACATGAAACTCGGGCCTCCTGTTACCAAAGAGGATCGGCCGACCCCGCCCCGCACTTGACGCCACCCCCCGGTCCCCGGAGCGCGTCGGCCCGCGACGCTACGCCTGACCGTCATAACCCGCGCAGGCGGACCCGCCGCGGCAGGTAGCCGGACCTCGTCTGCGCTTCCCCCCTCTCTTTTTCTGTCTTCCGCCCCCCAGCCTGCCGGGCAGATCGCCCCGCCCGGCCCCGGCGGTAGAGGCCCGGCGGCCGGCGGTCTAAGATGGGATAATGGATTGGAAGCTGCTCCTCCAAAACGACCCGCGGTTCGGCGGGATGTACCAGCGCGTGGCCGGCCGACCGAGTTGGCCGATGCGGGCGGCGCTGCTCTGCGGCGGGCTGGTCGCGGCGGTCCCGGTGGTGCTCGCGCTGTTGGGTGCGTTGGTCGGCGTGGTGGTGGGGGTCGCGGTCTACACCGCCGGCACGGCGATCGCGCGGTGGACCGGGCAAACCGTCAACACCCGCCCGAGCGGGGACGACGCCGCGATGCGTGAAAACGTGCGGGTGGTGCGGCGGCCCTAGCCCGGCGTGCCCTCGGGGCACCCGAGCCACGGGGTCAGCGACCCAACACCACCGCGGACCCGGACAACCGGCCATAGCCGCGCAGAGCAGCGGCACGGCCCGACGGTAAAATCCGCGGCCATGACCTGTTTGCCCCCCCTTGATGAAGCGTTTGGAGCGGATCCCCCCTGGCGTGTGGTGGCGGCCCGGGCCCCCGACTGGCTGGCCGGGCTCTTGCCCGACGGGCTCCACGGCCCGGACCAGGCGGTCCTGGGGGTGGAGCATTGGCAGTGGATCGGGCTGTTCGCCGCCGTGCTGGTCGGGCTGGGCGTAGACCTGATGGCTCGGCTGGGGCTGGGGCTGGCGCTCGGCCGGCTCGTCAAGCGGGCCCCGGCGGCGGCGGGCACCCGGACGGCCGAGGACCAAGACGCGGTCGCGCGGGCGGTCCGGCCGTGGGGCCTACTCGCGATGGGGCTGGTCTGGCGGGTGCTGATCCAGGCGCTCGCGCTGCCGGAGCTGCCCGAGGCGATCCTGGCGGGCGCCGCCGAGGTCTTCGTGGTCCTCGCCGGGGGGTGGGCCGCGTGGCGGCTGGTGGACCTGGCCGGGGACTTGGCGCTGGGCAAGGCAGACCAGACCGATACGCGGATCGACGACGTCCTGATCCCACTGATCCGCAAAGCCGCCAAGATCTTCGTGGTGGTGTTCGGCGTGGTGTACGCGGCCGAGGCCCTCTCGATCGAGCTCGCCCCGCTGCTGGCGTCGCTCGGTATCGGCGGGCTCGCGTTCGCGTTCGCGGCCAAGGACACGATCGAAAACTTCTTCGGCAGCGTCGCCGTCCTGCTCGACCGCCCGTTCTCCGTCGGCGACTGGATCCTGATCCCCGACGCCGGCGACGGGGTCGAAGGCACGGTCGAAGAGCTCGGCTTCCGCAGCACCCGTATCCGCACGTTCTACAACTCCCAGATCACCGTGCCCAACGCCAGCCTCGTCCGCGCCGTCGTCGACAACTACGGCCGACGCCAGTACCGCCGCTGGAAAACCCACCTCGGCGTCCAGTACGACACCCCGCCCCACAAGCTCATCGCCTTTACCGAAGGCATCCGCGAACTGGTCCGCACCCACCCCTACACCCGCAAAGACTACTACCAGGTCTGGATGCACCAGTGGTCGGCCAGCAGCATGGACGTGCTGCTCTACGTGTTCTTCGAGGTCCCCGATTGGAACACCGAACTGCGCGAACGCGAACGGCTGTTCATCGACATCGTCCGCCTCGCCGACACGCTCGGCGTCCAGTTCGCGTTCCCTACGCAGACCGTCCACCTCTACCGCGAAGAACACGCCGACGCCCACGCCACCCCGCGCCACCCACCGCCCACCGCCACGACCGACCGCCGTTCCATGGTGTCCGGCATCCGCGCCGCCCAGCAGATCACCGCCGACCAGCCCTGGCAGGACCAAAAGCCCGGCCCGCAGACCTACCACCACACCGGGCCCACCCCCCTCAACGAAGCCGGCAACCCTTTGCCCCTACCCCCCGATGTCAAGCCGCCCCACCCCGAGTGACCCCCGGCCCGGCTCCGCCGATAAGACTTCCACTTACCCAGAAGACCCACCACCACGGCCTCACCCTGCGTCATCCGCCGCCCAACGCTCGCTTCGGGAATCCACCGCCAGTACGAACCAGACGCTCCCGCTTTCCCCCTCTCACTCAACCTTATCGACACCGCCCCGTCCGCATCGGGTTCATCGAGCGAATCGGGAGCATCAGAGGCATCGGGAGCTGCAACCCCGACCGTGGCTTACCCCATTGCACCACCATGAATCCTTACGATTCACTTCGAGTCGAGTCGTCCGTGATCCAGCGTGACCGGACTTCTCTCTTTATTGATCAGCGCAAAAAAAAGCGGCCAGGTGGGGAAACCTGACCGCTAGAGAGGGGTGCACGGCCCATTGCAGGCCATGCGGGTGGGGGCGATTCAGTTTTCAAGCAAAAACACACGTCCTACCAACCATCATCTTAGCAGAAATCCGGATAAATCAAATCGTTTTCTCTTCTTTTTTCTATTTATCTTACTGAAATAAATAGACTTACAATCAAAGCGTTGCGTAATTCGGCCGCAGCCAGCGCGGCGTAATGCGGTCTTGTCGATCAGCAGAAAAATGGTTGCATATAAATTAAGCAACGTAAGCCATGGGTCGGCTGGCCGCTGGGCGATCGAGCTTGCGTGTCCGCCGATACACCGGCTGGTTTTCGCCGGCCTGTTGCGACCCTTGGTTTTTCAACCCTTGGCAGTAACGCCTCGGGCCGCGTCTCCGGGGCTCTGTCGCCTCCACGGGGGCCCGACCCACGGCCTCTCGGTCCGGCACGTCGTCAACGTCTCCCGCCGCCGCCCCGCTCCACGCATCCCAAGTCCAACACCCCGCCCCCCGGCAGCACGAGATCGACATTCAGCGTGTCCCGATCCACGAACGTCAGCACCAGCGTCGCCGCGTCCAGCGCCTCCGTAAACGCCAGGTCGCCCCGCCCCGGGCCCGCGTACGCCGCGTGGTCGTGCGTCTGGGCGTGGAAATGGTAATGCGCCAGCCCCGTGTACACCGCTTCGATCAGCCGGTCCGGCGAGACGTAACGCGTGTCCCCCAGATGCCTCTCCGCCGAGTACCCCACCGCGATCCACCGGGCCGCACCCTCCCTCGATCCCGACGGCGACCACGTCAGCACCCCGCCGTGCTCCGTCCGTTCGTCGAGGCGGTCCGCATCCGCCTGCGCAAACCAGGCCGACACCACGCTCGGCTGCCCCATCGCCTCGGCCACCAGCAGCGCGGTCATCCCGTCCGCCCAGTCCAGTCCGCCTTCCGCCCCCGGAAGGGTCCCCGCCCCCGAAATAGCCTCCGAACCCGGAATGGCCTTAGCCCCCGAAAGGGCCGCCGCCCCCGCCGCCCCCGGACCCGCCGCCTCGGCCGGGCCTGCTTCCCCCAGCCTTCGACCCACCGGCCGCTCCCGCTCCACCTGCACCGCTTGGGCCTGCCACGCCCGCACCGCCCGGCGTACCGCCTCGCCCCCCATCGCCCGCCGGGCCGGCCCCAGTCGGGTCAGCATCACCAGATGCCGCAGCCCCACCGACCGCCACGCCGCCTCGTCGCGTGCCTTCAGCTCCCCCGCCGCCGCCGCGTAACCCGCCCACGCCCCGCGGTCCCGCCGCAGCGCCCTCAGCCACCGCCACCCCTCCGCATCCCGAGGCAGCCGCCCCACCACCCCGGCCGCCGCCTGCAACTCCGCCACCCAATCCCCCCCACCCCCGCCCCCGGAACCCTCGCCCCCGG
>JBCDDZ010000048.1:0-23246 GCA_039180025.1 Planctomycetota bacterium | reverse complement strand
TTGTGGTCTGCAACTCGACCACATGAAGTTGGAATCGCTAGTAATCGCGTATCATCAACGACGCGGTGAATAAGTTCCTGAGTCTTGTACACACCGCCCGTCACGTCATGGGAGCCGGGAGTGCCCGAAGTCGCCTCAACTCAGGGGTGCCTACGGCAAGCTCGGTGACTGGGACGAAGTCGTAACAAGGTAGCCGTAGGGGAACCTGCGGCTGGATCACCTCCTTTCTAAGGGATTTCCTTAGACGTGGACTTCCGGAAACCGAAGCATCACTCCGATGTTTCATCAACCCCGGACGCGGTGAGAACCGCACCACGAATGTCAACACACCCTCGCCTCACCGTCTGCCTCGGCAGGCGACGAGATAGTGGCGTCGCAAGGCGTCGCGAAGGCTATTTACCCAACTGTTCACTTGTCAGAGATCCTGATGGATCACTCTCAAGCGATGCGAAAGCGTGCCCTCCTCGGCACGCTTTTTCGCGTGCGCTCTGCTTGCGTTGGCTTCCGCGGCGCGATGCGTTTTCCCGTATTCGGATCGGGTTTCATGGCGTTGCCATGCCTCAGGTCTACGTCTTTGAACTTGTCTCCTCGGGTATTGGCGGAGAACAGTACTACGCGATAACACGCCATCGGGACTGATCGATGGGTTGCTTCGAGCGATAGCCTGATGTTTTAAATTATCCGTGCGCAGGGTCACAAAGCGGAAACGATATCTTGATGACTGACCCACTCGGTATGGCTTTTGTCCTGTCGCTTCGGGCACGGCCGCCCTGAAGAACAGTCCCCGCCAGCGCGCCGCGACAGCGACCCTCGCAGCCGAGAATCCGGGGTGGTTAAGGGACAAAGACAGTGATTTTTTGATTGCCCCGAGGGACCCGCAGACTTGCCGAGGTTTAGCACGCATCAACACCTCTACCACACCTGGCTGAACGGAAGCGTGCAGATCACCGGTGGGCTCGGGCGCGATAAAGACTACGCCCGGGGGTGGGATGCGCTAGCCGCCCGGTTGATCGTGGCGGTAGGCTCCGCTCTTGACGTTTTTCCACCAGGCCTGGTGATCGACGTACCACTGGACGGTCTGTTCGAGGGCTTGGGGCCAGGCGGAGCGGGTGGGACGCCAGCCGAGTTCCTGCTCCAATTTCCGGGGGTCGATCGCGTAGCGGCGGTCGTGGCCGAGGCGGTCGGTGACGGGCTGGATCATGTCGTGGGACTTGCCCATGAGGTCGAGGATGGCGTGAGTGAGCTCGAGGTTGGAGCGTTCGTTGTTGCCGCCGATGCAGTAGCGCTGGCCGGCCCGGCCGCGCTCGAGGACGGCGAGGACGGCCTCGTTGTGGTCTTCGACGTGGAGCCAGTCGCGGACATTCCTGCCGTCGCCGTAGAGCGGAACTTTTTTGCCTTCGAGGAGGTTGGTGACGAACAGCGGGATGACTTTTTCGGGGAACTGGTAGGGGCCGAAGTTGTTGGAGCAGTTGGTGACGCGGATGTCCATGCCGAAGCTGTGGTGGTAGGCCAGGGCGATCATGTCGCTGGCCGCCTTGCTGGACGAGTAGGGCGAACTGGGGGCGTAGGGAGTCTCTTCGTGGAACTTGAGGTCGGGCTGGTCGAGGGGCAGGTCGCCGAAGACTTCGTCGGTGCTGACGTGGACAAAGGGCTTGCGGTTCTCGGGGTCGGACTTGCGCAGGGCGTCGAGCAGGGTCTGGGTGCCGAGCACGTTGGATTCGACAAAGGGGCGGGCGTCGATCAGCGAGCGATCGACATGGGACTCGGCGGCCATGTGGACGACGGCGTCGACCTGGGGCATCAGCTCGGAGACGAGCGCCAGGTCGAGGATGTTGCCGTGGACAAAGCGGTACCGCCCCCGGAAGCCGGGGTGGTTCTCGAGGTCGGCGAGGTTCTCGGGGTTGCCGGAGTAGGTCAGCGCGTCGAGGTTGACGATGGAATGCTCGGGGTGGTCGCGGAGGACGACGCGGACGAAGTTGGAGCCGATGAAGCCGGAGCCGCCGGTGAGGAGGATTTTCATAGTGTGGTATGAGGGGGGGTGAAAGGTCGTGGCGTCAGCGGCCGGTGCCGGGGCGGTCAGGAGAGGTCATGGTAGATGATTCCGCCTTAAAAGCCTCGGCGACCCTTGGATGCCGAAGAGGTAGGGTCACCTCAAGCGCAGACCACCACTTCACCGTTTACTTCGGCGTTTTAGCAGCAGAGATTGAAAAATCCGCAGGAGTCACTGACGGGCTGGCTAATGAGCCAAGGCAAGCGCCAGGCGTTATGAGGTTTACGCGACCTCTGCGGACCGGATGAGCGGTGGCCTCACGGCCCGAGAGCAGCCGTCGGATTTTCGGGTGAGGCCTTAGTTGAAAAGGTCCCGGAGCTTTTTAAGGCCTTTGCCAATATCTTCCATATCTTTTTTCTTTTTATCTTTGGATGACTCGGCTTCTTCGGAGGCGTCGGCGGTCGCGGCGTCGGCGGCGGTCAGTTGACCCGATTGGACTTCGTCAATCGTGCTGTACAAATGGTTGCTGAAGATATGATCGATGCCGCCGGCGCTGGGGAGTTTGCCGGTGCGTGCGAACAACGAATCGGCTACCCGTTTGCCGACGACGCGGGTCACGAGCTGTATCTGGGCGGGCGTCAGGTTTTGACGGTCGTGAATAATGCTTAAAGCCCGGGCTTGATAGAGAGACTCGATGCGTGCGCGGTCCAGGTGTTCAGAAACCCGATCGTCTTGGGTAAGTAGTTGGAGCAGTCTACCGGGACGATCAGCGGGGATCTCTTCGGTGTTTTTATTTTCTTCGCGGATTTGGATCGCCAAAAGCGTCATGCCGAAGGGGTCGTAGTAGCGCGAAAGGGCGAAGTTTTCTGAGATCGCGCGGAGCATGGTGTAGCCGGTGACGATCTGGTCGGACGGCTTACCCTCCATGGCTTTGACCAGCCGGAAGATTGCGGTGTCTTCCCCCTGGTCGAGCGCCAGCTCGGGCCGGCTGCCGAGGACGGGGGTTACGGGCGGGTTGTTCCAGGCTTGCGCGAGCGGCTCGCCCCAGCCGAGGTCGAACGGCTGGGGCTGGTACGGGGCGAAGGAGTGGGATTTGATCAACTCAGCGGATTTTCCTTCGAAGGACATGGTGTGGATCGTGCCGCCGTCGATGTAGAGGAACGCGTCGCCGGTCGGTGAGAGGGAAAAATCGCCCAGGTCTCGCTTCGCGGTCAGGCGGCGGATGCTGCCGTCCTGCCGATCGTAGAGCCAGGTCCCGATGCCGCTCAGGCCGCCGTCATCGCGGACGAAGACAAACCAGCGGTCGTCGACCCAATAGGCGTCCGACTGGCCTCCCCTAGTCAGTCGGGTGTTGAAAGGGGCTTCGCCCTCGAGCGGCGAAACGTCAAGGGTGTCTAAGTCCCAGACAAAGAACGAGGTTTTCGGAGAGAGCCCGGCCGCCGAGTAATCGACCTGGAAGATCACGTGTTGGTCGGATAGAACGCCGCTTTCGATTCTTATCGATTCTCGAGGGGAACGGCGGGCGTCGATCGGCAGGTCGATGTAGTGGGCGGTAGGGCCGGCGAGGTCGATGAGGTAGCAATGTCCCCACGACGCGGTTTGGACGAGGACCCGGCTTGAGTCGAGCCATTGGAAGCCTTCGATGTTCCCGATACCGGGGGTGACCCGGGCGAGATTTTCGTTGGTCTTGGGCGGCGGCATGACGGTTTTTTCGCCGTTTTGTAGGTCGACAAAAGTCACAATCTGGGTCGAAGCAAACAGGGCGGTGGTGCCGTCGGGGGAGAGCGTAAAGCCGACCGATCTTCCGGGTTTGTAGAGGGCGGGGGCGACGCCGGTGTTGTTGAACCAGTCGATTTCTTCGTATTCGCCGGTCTTGGCGTTGAGGCGGAGGACGGGCTTTTCGACGTCGAAGCCGACGTAGAAGAAGACGTGGTCTCCGCTCCACGCGAGAGCCTGGGGCCGGTCGAAGACGCCGAGTTCGGTGAGCTGTTCGGAGGCTTCGATGGCACCGCTTTCCCAATTGATGGTCGCGCGATAGAAGTCGCCGTTTTTCACGTAGAGGACTCGGCGGAGGTCTTCGTGGACCCAGTTGGCGGTGATGCCTTGGCGGTCTTGGATCCCGTAGCCGGTGCGGGTGTACGTGCCGTCGTCGTTGTAGGTATACAGGGCGGGGGTGTTCTGGCCGCTCAGGATGCCGTTGAAGCTGGGGACTTCAAAGGTTCTGCGGTTAGAGGATATCTCCAGCAGTCGGTTGTCCGTCCCCAAGACGGGGGTGGTGTTATCGGGGATGTGGACGGCGACCACGGATCCGTCGGCGGGGTTGATGATGCCGCTGGAGACCATGTTCTTCTTCTTCGGGATCCCCGGGATGTCGCTGACCCAGAGCAGCGGGGGGGCGGCGGCCGCGGCGCTCTCGGCTTCAGCCTCGGCGGCGGCGACGGTGGGCCCGACGGCGGCGGTGAAGCTCAGAACGAGCAAGGCCAAAAGAGGCGTTCGGAGCAAACGGGGCGGGGTGACAGGCATGGGCGGTCTCCGGATCGAGGCGGGCAAGGCGAGGATGAGCGGTTAAATACAAACGTAGGTGTGGTTTGAACGACGCGGCAGCGTCTCGGGTTCGTCGCTATGTCGTGAGCGATCGCTGAAAATTAAGCTGTCCCGATAGCGAAAACGTAGGGGACGAGCAAGGCGGGTTGTGGTTCCCAGGAAAAGTCTCACGATAGAAGCAGGTTTAGTGGTCGAACGGATACCACTCGGAAGCTGCGAGGGGCACATCGCCGCCGCGCGATTACTTCCGATGACTATAGCGTGACGAAAAGCGGGGGTAATCGATGGGGGGGTGCCGACTGATTTGTCGATCCGTGAAGCTTTCGCCCGCAGGAGCAGGCAGGGACCCGCAAGGGGCGGCCGGGACGGCTTAAGCTTGTCGTCAGGCGGGCGGGGATTCGCGGAGCGTGGCCAAGACGTCGGCGAGGTTGTCGCGCCAGTCGGTCAGGGGGCCGACGAGGGCCTGGGTGGGGGCGAGGTCCAGGACGCTGTAGGCGGGGCGTGGGGCGGGGCGGGGGAATTCGGCGGTGGTGCAGGGCTGGAGGTCGCAGGCGCTTGCGGGGGGGCCGGCCCGGCGGGCGATTTCCTGAGTGAACTCGAACCAGGTGCACTCGCCGGCGTCGGTGACGTGGAGGGTTTGGCCGGGGTCGCTGGGGTCGTGAAGGTCGGCCAGTTGGAGCGAGACGTCGGCGAGGCGGGGCGCGCTGGTGGGTCGGCCGCGCTGATCGTGGACCACACGGAGTCGGTCTTTTTCGGCCGTGAGTCGGAGCATGGTGCGGACGAAGTTCTGTCCCCAAGGGGCGTAGAGCCAGCTGGTGCGGAGGATCAGGTGGGGCCCGGCGGCGTCGCGGACGGCTTGTTCGCCGGCGGCTTTGGTCCGGCCGTAGGCGCTGCGGGGGGCGATCGGGGCGTCGACGGGGTAGGGGGTGTCGGCGTCGCCGGCGAAGACGTAGTCGGTGGAGTAGTGGAGGAGCGTGGCGTGGATCGCGGCGCACCGCCGGGCGAGGTGGCCGGGCCCCAGGGCGTTGAGCCGCGTCGCGTCGGCTTCGTGGGTTTCACAGGCGTCGACGTCGGTGTACGCGGCGCAGTTGACCACGAAGCGGAGGCCGGCGGGGAGCTTGGCGTCGACGGCCGCGGGGTCGGTGATGTCGAGCTGGTGCCGGCCGTAGGCGATGTAGTCGCGGCGTTGGGCTTCGAGGCGTTCGCGCCAGGCCCGGCCGAGCATGCCGTGGGCCCCGACGAGGGCGAACTCGGGGACGGGGCGGTCTTCGGGTCCGGTCACGGGCGGGCTCCGGGGGTCGGCGGGGTGTCGTCGTCGGGGTCGTAGGTGAAAGGCGAGTCGAGGTCTTTGAGCCGAGGGAGGGCGGCGTCTTTTTCGGAGAGCACGGGCTCGGCGGCGTCGGCGGGGAGCTGCCAGTCGATGGCGAGGTCGGGGTCGTTCCAGAGGACCCCGGCGTCGCACTGGGGGGCGTAGACGTCGGTGACTTTGTAAAGGATGACGGTGTCGGGCTCGAGGGTGGCGAACCCGTGGGCGAAGCCGCGGGGCACGAGGAGCTGGTCGCCGTTGTCCGCCGAGAGGACGGCGGAGACGTGGCGGCCGAAGGTGGGCGACCCGGCCCGGATATCGACCGCGACATCCAGGAACGAACCGCGGACGCAGCGGACGAGTTTGTCCTGGGCGTGGGGGGGGGACTGGAAGTGGAGGCCGCGGACCGTGGCGGGCTGCGCGGAGAGCGATTCGTTGTCCTGGACGAAAGCAAGGTCGATGCCGTGGTCGGCGAGCTTGGGGAGACTGAAGGTTTCGGCGAAGTACCCGCGGTGGTCGCCGAAGCGCTGGGGCTGGAGGAGCTTGACGGCGGGGATGGCGAGGGGGGTGATTTGCATGGCGGGTGGACACGCGGGGTGTCGGCGGGGGGCGTGGTGTAGAGATTTAGAGCCAGGGTTCGATGTGGTCGTCGGCGAGGAGGGCGTGGAGGTACTGGCCGTAGCCGTTGGTTTTCATGGTGTCGGCGAGCTTCTGGAACTGGGCGTCGTCGATGAACTGCTGACGCCAGGCGATCTCCTCGGGGCAGCCGATCATCATGCCCTGGCGTTGTTCGATGGCTTCCACGAAAGTGCCGGCCTGGAGGAGCGATTCGTGGGTGCCGGCGTCGAGCCAAGCGGTGCCGCGGGACCAGAGCTTGACGTTGAGTTTGCCGCGTTCCATGTAAACGCGGTTGAGGTCGGTGATTTCGAGCTCGCCGCGGGGCGAGGGCTCGAGGTTCTGGGCGATGTCGGTGACGTGCTGGTCGTAGAAGTAGAGGCCGGGGACGGCGAAGTGGCTCTTGGGTTTCTGGGGTTTTTCTTCGAGGCTGATGACCTTGCCGTCGGCGTCGAACTCGACGACGCCGTAGCGCTCGGGGTCGCGGACGGGGTAGCCGAAGACGGTAGCGCCGTCGGTGACCTGGGCGGCGTCTTTGACCTGTTGGCGGAGGCCGCTGCCGTGGAAGATGTTGTCGCCGAGGCAGAGGCAGCAGGGCTCACGGTTGATGAAGGCCTGGTCGAGGAGGAAGGCCTGGGCAAGGCCTTTGGGTTCGGGCTGTTCGACGTAGGCAAATTGCATGCCCCACTGGTGGCCGTCGCCTAGGAGCCGTTTGAAATGCGGCAGGTCGTAGGGGGTGGAGATGACGAGCACTTCCCGGATGCCGGCGAGCATGAGCACGGAAAGGGGGTAGTAAACCATCGGTTTGTTGTAGACCGGGAGGAGCTGCTTGCTGATGGCCTGGGTGAGGGGGTAGAGGCGGGTGCCGTGGCCGCCGGCGAGGATGATGCCCTTCATGGTGTGGTCTCTGGTCGGGGTTGCCTTGATCGAGCGGTCGCGGGTCCGCCGGGGCGGAGCGAAGATAAGCGCGGGCGGTAGTCTACCGCGCGGCGGAGGGAATTCACCGGACAGATCGGCCGGATAGATCGGGGGGTTCAGCGATTTTTGCGAGGCAGGGGCGATAACCTATGATGGATCAGGGGGCGGGCCCGGGACGCGGGCCGAGAAACAAAGGAAGCCGATGAGCAGCCAGCACGACGCCTACACAGGCCAGGGATATGCCGAGAACCCGGACCGCGGGGGGCGTGCGGCGTCCGGCCCGACGGGGGAGGCGGGGCCGCGGGGGGGGTACGGTCGGCCGGGCCGCGCGGGGCTGAATAACGTCTCGCTGATCGGCAACTACCTGCCGCGGCGGTGCGGGATCGCGACGTTCACGTCGGACCTGTCCGATGCGTTGGCGGACGTCGCGCCGGGGCTGGGGGTGCATACCGTCGCCATGAACGACCGCCCCGAGGGTTATCGGTACCCGAGCCGGGTGTGGTTCGAGATCAACCAGAACCGGCTGGGGGAGTACCGCCTGGCGGCGGACTTCCTGAACATGGGCAACGTGGACGTGGTGAGCCTGCAGCACGAGTTCGGGATCTTTGGGGGGCAGGCGGGGTCGCATCTTTACGAGCTATTGCGTCGGCTGCGGATGCCGGTGGTGGCGACGCTGCACACGGTGCTCAAGGACCCGTCCCCGGAGTACCGGGAGAGCCTGCTGGAGCTGGCCAAGCACTGCGACCGGTTCGTGGTGATGGCCGAGCGGGCGTACGGCTTTCTAACCGACGTGTACGGGATCGAGGAGTCGCGGATCCGGCTGATCCACCACGGGATCCCGGACGTGCCTTTCGTGGACCCGGCGTTTTACAAGGACCAGTTCGGGGTCGAGGGGAAGAAGGTGATCTTCACCTTCGGGCTCTTGGGGCCGAGCAAGGGCTTGGAAAACATGATCGAGGCGATGCCGCGGATCGTGGCGGCGCACCCCGATACGGTGTACATCGTGCTCGGGGCGACGCATCCGGGGGTGCTGGCCCACTCGGGCGAGGAGTACCGGCTGGGGCTCCAGCGGCGGGCGAAAGAGCTGGGGATCGCGGGGCATATCAAGTGGTTCAACAAGTTCGTGGAGCAGGAAGAGCTGGTGGAGTTTCTGGGCGCGGCGGACGTGTACGTGACGCCCTACGAGAACGAGGCGCAGATCACGTCGGGGACGCTGGCGTACGCCCTGGGCACGGGGAAGGCGACGGTGGCGACGCCGTACTGGTACGCGCAGGAGATGCTCGCCGAGGGCCGGGGCAAGCTGGTGCCGTTTAAAGACACCGGCGCGATGGCCGACGCGATCATCGACCTGTTTACCCATGAGGTGTCCCGGCACGCGATCCGCAAGAACGCGTACCAGTTCACCCGGGCGATGCGGTGGTCGACGGTGGCGGGGCAGTACCTGGATCTGTTCGCGGAGGTGCGGGAGGAGCGGAACCGCTCGCCCAAGCCGCTGGCGTCCAAGTCGGTGCAGCGGTCGGACACGCCGGAGCTGCAGGAGATCAAGCTCGACCACCTGAATATGCTGACCGACGACTGCGGGATCTTGAGCCACGCCCGGTGCACGGTGCCGGACCGTTCGGCGGGCTACACGACCTCGAACAACGCACGGGCGCTGGTGGCGATGCTGATCGCGCAGGACCACCTCAAGGCGGCGCCGGGGCAGGCGCTGCAGCTCGACGCGGCGGCCTGCCGGTACCTGGCGTTTCTGGAGCACGCGTTTGACGGCGGGGCGGGGCGGTTCCGCCGGCGGATGAATTTCGACCGGACCTGGGACACGCCGGGGAGCGGGTCGGGCGGGACGGGGTTTTCCGAGGACACGCACGGGCAGGCGATCCGGGCGCTGGGCGAGACGGTGGCGCGGTCGCAGGTGGGCGGGCACATGACCCTCGCGGCGAACCTGTTCCACCGGGCGCTGCCGGCGTGCGAAACGTTCGAGCACGCCCACGGCTGGGCGTACTCGCTGATCGGGATCCACGCGTACCTGCGGCGGTTCTCGGGGGACAGCTCGGCCCGGCGGATGCGCGAGCAATTGGCCCATCGGCTGTTCGAGGCGTTCCGGCGCAACGGCACGGCGGACTGGCCCTGGCCGACGGACCAGGTGACGTATACCGCGGCGCGGCTGCCGCACGCGCTGCTGCTCTCGGGCCGGTGGATGTTCAACAACGAGATGATCCAGCAGGCGCTGCGGAGCCTCGAGTGGCTCCAGGCGATCCAGTTCAGCGGCCAGGACGGGCAGTTCGCACCGGTGGGCAGCCGGGGCTGGTTCCCGCGGGGCGGGGAGAAGGCGCGGTTCAATCAACTGCCGGCGGAGGTGACCGGGACGATCGACGCGAACCTCGAAGCCTACCGGGTGACCGCCGACCGCAAGTGGATCGACCGGGCGTACCGGGCGCTCAACTGGTTCTTGGGCGACAACGACCTGCGGCAGCCGCTGTACGACAACACGACCGGCGGGTGCTGCGACGCGCTGCACCCGCACGGGGTGGACGAGAACCAGGGGGCCGAGGCCACGGTGTCGTGGATCCTTTCGCTGCTGTCGCTGTACGAACACAACCTGGCGGAGGAGGATCCGAAGGGGGAGCGGCGCGCGCAGCCCACGGGGCCCAACGGTGCGAGCGGGTCGGGGGGTGCGGGGAGGGCGGCGCCGCGGACACGGAGCGCGTCGTCGGTGCCGACGCCGGCGATCACGCCGAAGCTGGTGCCCCCGCGGCCGACGCCGCGGGGGTGATCGCGTGAGCGGGTGGCCGGTTGGGTTTGGATCGGAGCGCGGGCGCGTCCCGCGGGAGCTTGGTGCATGAAGATGGATGCGGGCGTCGGGCGGGTGGTGGTGTTGTCGGACCTGCATATGGGCCGGGTCGGCCGGGGGGCGGGCTCGGCGGACGCGGTGCGGGGGTTGTGGCGGGGGGCGGAGCGGGTGGTGCTCAACGGGGACACGGCCGAGACGCGGAACAAGCGGCGGCGGGACGAGGCGCACCGGCGGGTGGAAGAGCTCAAGCGGGCGGCGGCGGAAGACGGGGTCGAGCTGGTGCTGGTGGCGGGGAACCACGACCCGAACGTGTCGGAGGTGGACTGGGTGGAGCTGTGCGGCGGGGCGGTGGTGGCGACGCACGGGGATATTCTGCACCTGGCGGTCGCGCCGTGGTCGGACGTGGACGGCCGGCTGGAGGGGGAGAGCCGGGAAGCGTTGGCGGGGCTGGGGGCGACGGCTCAGGGGGCGGACCTGGCGACGCGGGCGGAAGCGATCAAGCGGGCGTCGGCCCGGCATTGGCGAAAGACGATGCAGGGCCGGTACGAAAAGCGGGAGCGGGGGGTGGCCGGGCGGTGGGCGGTGAAGGCACAGAAGGCGTCGCTGGTGCTGTACTACTGGTGGGCGATGCCGAGGCGGGCGATGCGTTTTGCGGAGGCGGAGTTTTCGGAGTGCGCGGTGTTTGTGTTCGGCCATATCCATCGGCCGGGGGTGTGGGTGGACCGGGCGGCGCGGGGCGGCCGGGGGCGGGTGGTGCTGAACACCGGGGCGTTTCGGCTGCCCAAACGGCCGCGGGCGGTGGTGATCGAGGGGGGCGAAGCGGCGATGTACAAGGTGGTGGGCGGGGCGGGCCGAGGGTTTCGGCTGGGGAAAGCGGTGTATCGCGGGGCTTTTTGAGGGGCCGGCGGATGGACGTAGCGGCGGGAGAAGTCCGCGATTCGCGGCGGGGGATGGTCGATGGGAGGGGATGAGCGCAGGCGACCGGATCGTGGTTCTCTCGGACACGCACCTTTCGCGGCCCGGCCGGGGGGCGGGCTCGGCGGACGCGGTGCGGACGCTGTGGGCCGGGGCGACCGAGTGCGTGATCAACGGGGACGTGGCGGAGATCGCGGACGAGAAGCTGCGGGGGGCCGCGGCGCGGCAGGTGGTGCGGCTGCTGGAGTTGGCCGAGCGGGACGGGGTGAAGCTGACGTTTATCTCGGGGAACCACGACCCGCTGCTGACGGATCGGCGGTACCTGCGGCTGGCGGGGGGCGAGGTGTTCGTGACCCACGGGGATATTTTGCACCCGGCGATCTCGCCCTGGACCGACCACGCCAAGGAACTCCAGCGGCTGCACGCGGACGCGGTGCTGTCGTTGGACCCGGGCAAGGCGCGGGATATGGACCACCGGCTCGCGGCGTGTCAGCACGCGTCGGTGGTGCAGTGGGACCGTTTCGTGACCCGGCCCCACAGCGCGGCCGGGCGGGGGCTGCGCCGGCGGGCGCGGGCGGCGCGGCGGAAGCTGGCGGCGGCGGAGAAGGCGGGCAAGGCGGTGTACTACTGGGCGACGATCCCGCGGCGGGCGATGGGGTTTGCGCGGCGGTTCGCGCCGGGGTCGCGTTTCTTTGTGTTCGGCCATATCCACCGGGCGGGGGTGTGGGTCGATCGGTCGGCGGAGGCGGTGGCCCAGGTGGGCGCGGGCGGCCGGGTGGTGATCAATACCGGGGCGTACCAGACGCCCCGGAACCCGCGGGCGGTCGTGCTGGAGGGGGACCGGCTGGGGGTGTGGAAGGTGGAGTTTGATTTGAGAGGGCACCGGTTGGCGGATCGGCCGGTGGCGGAATATCGGCTGGACTCGGCGGCGGTGGCGGCGCGGGCCCAGGGGTGGGAGCAAGCGCGGGCGGCGGGGTAAAGGGGGCTCGCGGCCGGGGACGCGGGTTCGACCGGCAGATCGCGGCCGGCGACGGGGGCGTTGTTTTCCGCGTTGCCGCCGTGGTCGGCGCGTATCGAGAACCGGCTGCGAAGCGGGCGGCAGAGGCGTTGGCGACGCGGCGCGGTTGGGGGCGAGGGAACCCTGGTGCGGCGGAACGCGGGGGGGTGGGGGTGGATATACTCGGGCGATGCGTGACGACCCAGGGCAGGCGGAGATCGAGGGTTCGCCGGGAGGCGAGGCGCCGTGGTACGCCCCGGGGCTGCGGTTCGAGTGCACGCAGTGCGGCAACTGCTGCACGGGCGCGCCGGGGTACGTTTGGTTCGATGACGAAGAGGCGGCGGCGATGGCGGCGGCGGTGGGGGTCGATAAGCGGGAGTTTTATCAGCGTTACGCGAAGCGAAAGGTGGGGCGGTGGACGCTGGAGGAGGTGCGGTTCAAGCGGGGCCAGTACGACTGCGTGTTTTTGGAGCGCGATGCGTCGGGCCGGGGGCGGTGCAGTATCTACGGGGTCCGGCCGACGCAGTGCCGGACGTGGCCGTTCTGGGCGTCGAACTTGGCGAGCCCGCGGGCGTGGGCGGAGGCGGCGGCGGGCTGCCCGGGGATGAAGCGTCCCGACGAAACGGGGGGGGCGTTCGTGCCGGTGGAGGCGGTGCGGGTGGAGCTGGCGAAGAACCCGGCGGGGTTGTGAGGGGCGACTGCGATGGGCCAGGGTGAGACGGAGCGCGGCGGGGCGGGGGCGCAGTGGCGGGCGTGGCGTGACGCGGCGGCGCGGCCGGGCGTGGACGACAAGCTGCGGGAGTTGTATGCGGAATTGGACGCGTCGGTGGCGGCGCGGGGGCCGACGTGTTGGGCGAGCGGGGAGTGCTGCCGGTTCGAGGCGTACGGGCATCGGCTGTACGTTACGGGGCTGGAGATCGCGTGGTTTTTGGGGCAGGTCGAGCGGGGGGCGGGGACAGGAGCAGAGGCCGGGGGGAACCGGGGGGGCGGCCGGGCGGAGGGGGGTGGGGTCCGGCTGCCGCAGTTCGCGGAGGAAGCGGGGTCGTGTCCGTATCAGGTCGGGGGGCGGTGCGGGGAGCACGGGGTGCGGCCGATGGGCTGCCGGGTGTTCTTCTGCCAGGCGGGGACCGAGGCGTGGCAGCAGGCGTTGTACGAGGATTTCCTGGGTCGGCTGCGGGGGTTACACGAAGCGGAGGGCGTGGCGTACCGGTACATGGACTGGATCGCGGGGCTCAACGAAGCAGGGGGAGCAGGTCCGCGGGGCGGTGGATGATGTGGTGGGCCCCGGCGGCGAGGAGCTCGGCTTCGGCGCGGAAACCCCAGGTGACGCCGACGGTGAGGAACCCGGCGGCCCGGCCGGTTTTCATATCGACATCGGTGTCCCCGACGTAGGCCCAGTGTTCGGGCGCAAGGCCGAGCGTTTCACAGATTTCGAGGGGGGCCTGGGGGTCGGGCTTGACCGGGACGCCGGGGCGTTGGCCGAGGGCGGCGGCGAAGGGCCAGCCGGCGAAGAGGCGTTCGATCATGTCGGCGGTGGCGGCGTGAGGCTTATTGCTCATGGCCGCCAGGGTGATGCCCCGGGCGACGAGTTGGTCGAGCAGGGGGGCGATGCCTGGGAAGGGCTGGGTGTGGTCGTAGCGGTGCTGTTCGTAGTGGTGGAGGAACGCGTCGCGGGTGGGGGGGACGAGGTGCGGGTGGTCGGGGCCCAGGGCGTCCTGGAGGAGGCGGTCGAGGCCCTGGCCGGCGAGGGTGTTGTACCGGGCGACGGGGAAGGTGGGCCGGCCGACCGCGGCGAGAGCGTGGTTGCCGGCGTGGGCGAGGTCGGTGAGGGTGTCGGCGAGGGTTCCATCGAGGTCGAACATGACGGCGCGGCGTGGCATGCCCGAGAGTTTAACGATTGCGTGCGCGGGGGCCGGGACGTATCTTGGTTACGGGGCGGGGGATAGGGGGGGTAGGCTCACGGGGGTTGGAGTGTATATGTCGCCATCAAGAACGGAAGCGTCGCGGGACCCGGGTGATGATTCGGCAGTGTCGTCGGCGCTGGGGCGGGTGCCTTCGGGCCGGTTTGTGTTGACGGCCCAGCACGAGGACCGCCGGGCGGGGATGCTGGTGGAGTGGGTGCAGCGGGTGTGCGTCGAGCCGGCGATGCTGAGCGTCGCGGTGGCGAAGGGTAAGCCGATCATGCCGCTGATCAGCGAGTCGCGGCGGTTCGCGTTGTGTCAACTCGGGGAAGCCGACCGGGTGATGGGGCGGAAGTTTGCGGTGGATTCGGAGCCGGGCGACGACCCGTTTCTGGGTTACGAGCTGGTGCCGAGCAAGCTGGGCGGGGTGCCGATCATGCGAGAGTCGCTGGCGTATTTTGAGTGCGAGCTGTCTTGCCACATGGATGTGGAAGGGGACCACGACTTGTTTGTGGGGGTGGTCCACGCGGCGGGCGCGGGGGCGGGGCGGCCGAAGATTTGTTTCACGGCCGAAGAATCGTAAAGACGGTACCGCAGGAAGGGGGGCGAAGCGTCGGAGCGGCGGCGGGGAAAGCGGCCCGGCGGCGGCGAGTCCGCTAGACTCGGGGGATGACCACAGCCGCGGCTCCATCCGATATCGATGATCCGATTAACGCACGGATCTTGGCGGTTTCCGAAGACCGGGTGCAGGGCTTCACGCGGTACCCGCTGCGGGAGATCGCCGAGGCGTCGGGGGTGGACGTGGAGACGGTAGCGACGCGGATCGCGGCGATGGTCGAGGCCGGGACGATCCGGCGGGTGCGGCAGACGCTGATGGCGACGAGCCTGGCCCCCGGGGCGCTGATCGCGTGGAAGGTGCCGCCGAAAAAGCTCAGCGCGGCGTTCGATTTTATGTTCCGGGAAGACCCGTTCTCGGGCCACGTGGTGCTGCGGACGACCGACCGCGAGACGCCCGGGAGCCAGTACAAGCTCTGGACCACGCTGAAAGTGCCCCGGCCTTTCAGTATGGAGAAGCACTGCCGGTACCTCTGCGCCCAGACCGGGGCCGAGGCGTTCAAGCTGCTGCCGGCCAAGAAGCTGTTCGCGCTGGGCGTCGGACATGTGCGGCGGAAAGAGCTTGCGCCCGGCGACCGCACCGAAGCGCCGGGCCGGGTGCTGGACACGAAGATCGTCGAGCTGACCGACCGGGAGTGGCGGGTGCTGGTGGCGCTCAAGCGGGAGTTCGAGCCGGGGGAACTGGTGGATGATCTATGGGCCGCCCGGGCCGCGGACGCGGGCGAGTCGATCGAGGACTTCTGCGCCGTGGCGACGAGCCTCAACGAGCGCCGCGTCATCGGCCGGTTCAGCACGTTCCTCGAACACGTCAAGAAGCACAAAGACGGGCAGCGGGTGACCAAGTTCAACGCGCTGTTTCACTGGAGGGTTCCGCCCGGCCAGGAGTTGCAGGCCGGGATCGAAGTCGGCCGGCACCACTGCATGACCCACGCGTACTGGCGCGAGGGCGGCCCGGAGTTTTCCGACGTCAACATCATGGGCGTCTCCCACGGCACGGAAAAACAGAAGGTGCTCGCCCACAAGGCGGCGATCGACGCCCACCTCGAAGCGGCCGGGATCCCGGTGAGCTACACCAACGTGTTCTGGGGCGGCCAGAGCGAGATCAAACCCAGCGAGATCAGCCCGACCGCGTACCGGGCGTGGTGCGAAGAGCGCGGGCTGGATACTCAAGAAATGCAGGCGTGAAACAAGCCCAAGGTTCCAGAAAATTTTATTTTGTTTTTACCATTAGTGTGTTTCTGACTTTGTTTATGTCGATTACCGCCATTCGTATCGAATGGGCTAACGCGGCAGCGGGGGGGTACCTCCCACGTCCCCAGCCGCCGTCGATCGAAGGAAATGATATCCCTTGGCGCGTTAGCGGAGCGTACATTACGGAGCTTGGTTTGCGGCGTTCGGTTGCTCACGAAAGAGGTTTTAATTTCGACGAGGACGAGGCATTGTTTAGTATCGCTTTGAGCCGTAGGCAACTTGCCGAGTTGGATCAGCGTCTCCGCCGTGCAGCAGCAAACAATAAACTCAGGGATTTAGTTTCGACGGTCGGATTGCTACAGTAGCCGTTGGTTTTGACCAACGGATTTGCGTCTGTCGTTTTACTTATAATTAGCTGCAATCTAAAGCATCGGCTGCTGTGTATGGGTATTTTATTTATCACATGCCTATGTGCGGGGTTGATGCTTCACCGCGAATATTGGTTCAGTCTCGGCCCCTAAGTTGATTTGTCAATGCCTGAAACCTGCCGCTACAAACTCACCGTCGCTTACGACGGGTCGGCGTTTCACGGCTGGCAGAAGCAACAGCCGAAGGATCGGCCCTGGCCACGCACCGTCGAGGGCGAACTCGAGCAGACGCTGATGCGGGTGCTGCGGCAGCCGTCCGAGGCCATCGGGCTGCTGGGGGCGAGCCGGACCGACGCGGGGGTGCACGCGACCGGGCAGGTGTGTCATTTCAATGCCCAGACGCCGATCCCGCTGGAGCGGCTGTGCCAGGCGATCAACAGCCGGCTGCCCGAGGACCTCGAGGCGCGGCAGGTCGAGGTGGTCCACGAAGACTTCGACGCGATCCGCGACGCGACGGACAAGCAGTACCGGTACCGGGTGCTCAACGCGCCGCACCGGCCGCTGGGGCTGCGGCACCTGGTTTATCACGAATGGAACCCGATGGAACTTGTGGCCATGCGTGACGCCGCGGCCCGGCTCGTCGGCACGCATGACGTCGAGGGCTTCGCCTCCGCGGCCCACGGCCGACAGACCACGGTGCGGACGATCCACGACTGCCAAATCGAAGAGCACCCGCTGCCCGGCGGGTACGCGGCCGCGGGCTCGCCGGGCCGTGAACTGCACGTCGTGATCTCGGGGAGCGGGTTTCTGTACCACATGGTCCGTATCGTCGCCGGCACGATGGTCGAGGTCGGCCTCGGCCGGATCCCGCCCGCACAGATCGACCAGGTCCTGCTCACCGGCGACCGCCGCCGCGCCGGGCCCACCCTTCCGGCCCGCGGGCTGTGTCTGGAGTGGATCCGTCATGCGGAGCCAACTTCATCGCGAAGGCGCGAAGACGCGAAGACACAAAGCAAGGCCGAGGCCGAGGGGGTCGGCGATGTTTGAAGTTTCCCGCAACCCAACGGTGTGGATCCCATCGGTGTCTTTCCTCGGTTCTTTTTCTTCTTCGTGCCTCTGCGTCTTCGCGCCTTCGTGTTTTTGCCTTAACCCGCCGAGGCCCGTGTGAGGATCCTCCACGTCATTACCCGCCTGATCCTCGGCGGCGCGCAGCAGAACACCGTAATGTCCTGCAAGGCCCAGATCGAGGCCGGCCACGACGTCCACCTCGCCTACGGCCCGATCCACGGCCCCGAGGGCTCGCTGCTGGGCGAAGCCAAGGCCAGCGGGGCGACGCTGCACGAGATCAAGCCGATGGTGCGGGAGTTGAGCCCGCTCAACGATTGGCGGTGTTATCAAGCGGTACAGAAACTGGTCCGTGAAATCCATCCCCATATTGTCCATTCGCATTCGAGTAAAGCAGGCATACTTGTGCGAGCTGCTGCGTGCGCCGAACGCGGCAGTGGATGGAACGTCCGTTCTTCGCGAACCTTTAAAGATTCTGAAGGCAAGGCAAAAATCCGCGTTGATAAGTTGGTTAACGCGCGCGTGATCCACACTGTCCACGGCCTACCGTTCCACGATAAACAATCTAAGATCATCCATAACCTTTACGTTCGCCTCGAAAAATATGCGGCCGAGCGATGCGACCACCTCGTCGCGATCACCCCGGCGATGGTGGAGGCGTTTGTCGAGAAAAAGATCGCCCCGGCGGAGAAGTTCACGGTCATTCCGAGCGGGATCGATGTTGAAGCGTTCACGCCACGGCCCGAGCAGCGCGACGCGGTGCGCGAAAGGTACGGGATTCCGCGAGACGCATTGGTGGTGGGGCATGTTGGTCGGCTCGATCCGCTTAAAGGCCACGCCGATTTGTTGGACCGGTTGCCGCGTTTGCGTGAGGGCGGCCGGGACGTTTGGCTGTTTTTTGTGGGGGATGGTTTTCATCGGGCTGAGCTGGAGCAGCATCCGAGCATGGCACTCGGCAAGACGGTGCTGACGGGGCTGGTGCCGCTGGCGGAGGTGCCGGGGTATTTGTCGGCGATGGACGTGATGGCGCTCCCGTCGTATCAGGAGGGGCAGAGCCGGACGCTGTGCGAGGCGCTGCTGTGCGGGGTGCCGGTAGTGGGGTACGGGGTGGGGGGGATCCCGTCGGTGATCCGGGATGGCGAGACGGGGCGGCTGGCGGCGGTGGGTGACCAGGAGGCGTTGGGGCGGGCGCTGGTCGAGCTGCTGGGCGATCCGGGGTATGGTGAAAGGCTCGCGGCGCGGGGGCGGGCGCACGTGGCGGAGCATTTCAGCGCGTCGAGGATGAATCGGGAGCTATTGGCGTTGTACGAGCGGTTGGTGAACCGGGAAGGCGAGCAGCAGGGATGAGCGATAAGCCGAAGGTCGGGCGACTCAATTCGAAACAGGCGGCGAAGGTGATCCACGAGCTGCGGCGGGCGCGGATGGACCCGGCGGAACGGGCGGCGGACTTGCGGCTGCGGGCGGTGGCGATGGGGGGCGTGGTGGTGATGGCGGTGGGGTTGTATGTGGGGGACCGGATCGGGAACCCGTACGTGATGGGGGGGGCGTTGGCGTTCGGGGTGGGGGTGTTCGGGGTGGCGCTGTGGCGGGCTTCGCGGGTGTACCGGGCGGGTTTTCAGCGTTTTGTGGTGGGCCATATGGCGGCGGACGGGACGTTTTTGTTTTGCCCGGCCTGCCGGTCGGCGCTGGGGGATCTAGACGACGAGCGGCTGCGGGCGGACCCGCCGGGGGAGTGCCCGGAGTGTGCGACGGTGCCGTGGCGTTTCGAAAGGCCGAGCGATTGATGCGGCCTGCCGGCCCGGCCACGCGGAAGCGGTGCGGCCGGGCGGGGGTGTGGTCGAGCGGTCGATTAGATGGATCGTTCTGTGCATGAGTAAGTAGATCGTTTCACGGCGAACGGTTCGAGAAAACGGAGTTTGTATGAATATTCTTGTGGTAGGCCCGCATCCGGATGACCAGGAATTGGGGATGGGCGGGACCATCCTGCGGCTGGCTGCGCAGGGGCATCAGGTGCTGGTGCTGGACATCACCAACGGCGAGCCGACGCCGCTGGGTTCGGTCGAGCAGCGGGAGCGGGAGTGGACCGCGGCATTGGAGGTGCTCAACCGCCAGGCGGCGCAGGGCGGGCGGGTGACGCGTCGGCTGTTGGGGCTGCCCAACCGTTTTGTGGAGCACACGATCGAGGCGCGTCACGCGGTGGCGGGGGTGATGCGGGAGCACCGGGCGGAGATGGTGTTCCTGCCGTTTGAGCAGGATGCGCACCCGGACCACCGGGCGGTGACACGGATCGTGGAGGATGCGCGGTTCGACGCGAAGCTGTCGAAGATCGATCTGCCGGGGGAGCCGGTGTACCCGAAGTGGATGGTGTACTACTACTGCACGCACCTGCGCTGGGTGGCGGACCCGACGTTTTGTATGGATATTACCGGGCAGATGGACGACAAGGAGGCGTCGATCGTGGCGTACGAGACGCAGTTCGTGCAACCCGAAAAGAACCGGCGGGTGGTGGAGTTCGTGCGGGAGATGAACGGGTATATGGGCAGCCGGATCGGGACCCGTTACGCGGAGCCGTTTTTTATGAAAGAGCCGATGGGGCTGGGTTCGCTGTCGGGTCTGGCGTGAGCGGAGGCGGGGCCGAGGGGCGGAGGGTTAGCGGAACTCGATATCGAAACTGAGCCGGCCGTCGGGCTCGGCGAGCCAGACGAGATTGGGCTCGGGGGAGAGGCCCGGCGCGGCGAGGCGGGGGGGGAGGTTGTAGCCGGCGGGTTCGAGCAGGAGGAAGTCGGAGCGTTGCCCACCGGGGCGAGCGTAGACGTAGAGCTCGGGGTCGTCGGCCTTGAGGCTCTGGCTCTCGCCGTGGAGGGTGCGGGTGATCTTGAAGCCGCGGTCCTGGAGGTCGCGTCGGAGCGGGGCGAGCCCGGTGGGCATGACTTCGCCGCGCTGGTGTTTGTAGAGCAGGGCGGTGCCGAGGAACTCGAGACCCCGGGCGGCCGCATTGACGGGGTGAGGTTTTTGGACCAGGGCGTGGGTCTTCCAGCGGTCCTCGATCGCGCGGAGGGCGGCGTGGCCGAAGGCGGTGCGGAAGGCTTGGTCGTGGTCTTTGCCCTGGGCCAGGAGGCGGAGGTAGACCTCGAAGGATTTGAGGTAGCGGGCGTCGTCGCCGTGGATCAGGAAGAAGACGACGGACCAGGCCTGGGCGTAGAGCAGTTCGGAGTCGGCGGGGTGGTGGCGGACGGTGTCGGCCCATTCGCGGGAAGAGTAGCGGACCAGTTGGCGGAGGGGGAGGGCGTGGTGGTTACGCAGGGCGTGGCGGACGCGGTTGATGCGGTGGGGCGTGGCGAGGCCGAGCTCCATGCCGCTGGGCAAGAGCACGGCGTCTTCGAAGTATTGGGCGAGCCCCTCGTTCATCCAGGTGGGCAGCTGCCGGCCTAGGTAGTGCCAGGCGAACTGATGGAAGCCTTCGTGCTGCAGGGTGCGGAAGGTGCGGGAGCGGGGGTGCCCCTGGGTCCAGGTGGCGAGGCCCTGGAGCTGGTGGGTGACGAAGAAGATGCCGCCCGTGCCCTGGCCGGAGATGCCGTGGCCGGCGAGGAAGTCGAGGTACTGCTGCTGGGTGCGGAAGAGATAGAGCGGCATGAGGCCGAGGCGGTGGGGGGCGGACGCGGCCTCGGTGGAAGGGGCGGTGTGGGGGGGGTTCGGTGTGGGGGAGGCGGCGACGCGGGGCGGGGGTTGGAAGCGAGCGAAGCGTTTTTGGAACTGGTCGAAGACGGCGTCCATGTGGAGGCCGAAGGGGATGGTCTCGGACCGGGTGAGGGTGGTGTGGATGTGGTAGTGGCGGGAGGCGAAGACGCGGAGGGTGTCGGCGGGGGTGCCCACGGCGACGATGCGCTGCCGCGGCGAGGCGGCTGTTTTATGCGATCCATCGGCCCACGCCCCGCCGGCGAGGGCGAGGCATCCGATAATCAACAGGCTGCGAGCGGACCCAAGACCCATCATGCCGGAGCTATCGTCGCGGAGGGGGCGGCAAGACAGCCGGGTCGACGGATTCTGCAAAACCGTGGTCGGGGTTGGCGTTACAGCCGGAACACTCGCCCCGGTTTAGCGCTGGCCATTATGCTGATGATTCTAGAATTTACTGGATATACCCTGAGGTAGCGGTCATCGCGTAGTTAAGAACACACTCGTTTTGAGTGGTAGGTTTTTTGAGCCAGTTCTTTAAAACCGACACCGCGGAAGGTTCGTCCATTGCCCAGTGCCCCAACCCATGGATCGCGGAAAGGATGGTGTGATCGCGGAAACGATGGTGTGATCATTGGTGGATGCGAGACCGTTATTCATGACGCCGATCGCGGCTTGTTTCATCGGATCGGTTACGTTCCCGGCGTGAAGGATAAAAACATCCCAAAACATGTAGCAGATAAAACCGATTTGATCGAATTCTGTATCCCCCAAATCGTTCCCGATATCTCGCACGGGCCACACGCAGTAGCGATCAAAATAATTGGTCGAAAGGTGCCTTAGGTTTTCGATGGCTTGGACTTTTCGCTCTTCGCTTTCTAGTTCCGTGTAACAAAAGGGTAGGTCGCTACAACAATTTGAGTAGATGAGATGAAGACCGAATCCGATCTGGTCGGGTGAGAATAAATCATGAATCGAACGATCGATTAGAGCACAGTCGATGAAATCGAGAGACTGGACTTGGCCTAATCCGTAAAAGGCTTTGGATAAATCGAGTGTGACGGGATCGCTGCCTGGCGGTTGGCCGAAAACCTCGTCTCGCCAAGCTTCGTAGTCCATACGAGTTATTTACTTCCCGGCGTAGTCGATGATGCGGCTGATTTCGGAGCGGAGGTCGTGGCGGTGGACGACGCGGTCGATGAAGCCTTTTTGGAGGAGGAACTCGGCGCGTTGGAAGCCGGGGGGGAGTTCCTGGCGGACGGTATTTGCGATGACGCGGGCCCCCGTAAACCCGATGAGGGCTTTGGGTTCGGCGAGGGTGAGGTCGCCGAGCATGGCGAAGGACGCGGCGGTGCCCCCGGTGGTCGGGTCGGTGAGTAGCGCGATGTAGAGGCCGCCGGCGTCGTCGTGGCGGGCGAGCGCGGCGGAGGTCTTGATCATCTGGGAGACGGCGAGGGTGGCCTCCTGCATCCGCGCGCCGCCCCCGGCGCAGACGACGATGACGGGGCGGTCGAGGTCGGTGGCAAGCTCGATGGCGCGGGTGATTTTTTCGCCGACGACGCTGCCCATCGAGGCCATCATGAACTCGGGGTTCATGACGGCGAGGACGACGCCGCGGCCCTTGATGAAGGCCTTGCCGGCGACGAGCGCGTCCTTGTGGCCGGTCTTTTTCTGCTCGGCGGCGATGCGGTCTTTGTAGGCTTTACGGTCGGTGAACTGGAGCGTGTCTTTGGGCGCCAGGTGGTCCCAGAGCGGCTCGAAGCTCCCGGGGTCGACGAGCTGTTTGATCCGTTCGTCGGCGCCGATGCGGTAGTGGTGCTGGCAGTCGGGGCAGACGTGGAGGTTGGCCTCGACCTGCTTGCGGTAGCTCATGGCCCCGCAGGCGGGGCAGCGGAGCCAGAGGCCGGCGGGGACGTTGGCCTTGGCATCGCCGTTGGGCGCGGGGGCGACCTCCTGCCAGGAGCGGCGGCGGTCGCCGGTGAGCGGCGGCTCGGCGGAGCGGCCGTTCGCGGCGGGGGCCGCGGAGGCGGGCGGGTTGAGGGGGGCGTCGGCCAAGTCGGGGTCCGGGTGTTGCGGCGGATTCGGAGAGAATCTCACGGAAAGACGCCAAGCTGACCGGGGTCGGGAACGGGGCAAGGCGGCTACGCTGGACCCGTCATTGTAACGTTTGCCGAACGTTGGAGAAACCACGCATGATCCTGACTCGATGCCTGGGGCCGGACGGTCGGCCGTGTTTCGTTCGGGACCGCGGCGACGGGACGGGCGAGCTGTGGGCGGGCTCGCCCGTGGCGGGGGCGGCGACGCCGACGGGAGAGGCGGTGGCGGTGGGGCGGCGGCTGGCGCCGGTCGAGCCGGTGA
>JBCDDZ010000047.1:0-23290 GCA_039180025.1 Planctomycetota bacterium | reverse complement strand
GTCGGCGGTGAAGCGGGCGAGGAGCGGGTCTTTTTTGAGGCTCAACGGGAGGAGGAACGGGCCGTCGTCGAGCCCAAGGGTCTGGGTTTGACCGGCGGGGGCGAGTTCACGGCGGGTGGCGACGCGGTCCTGGGCGTCGAGGTCCAGGAGCCATCGGCCGTCGAAGACGTAGCGCTGGTCGAGGTCTTCGAGGATGTCGTCGATCCGGCGGCGGTTGAATTCGACGCGGAAACGCTCGGGGGCGGGGGGATCGGCGAGGGGGTCGGCGGCGGCGTAGGCGAGCCGGCCGAAACGCTGCGAGGTTTCGTCGAGGAGGCCGACGGTCTGGGTGAGGCGGAGGGTGGCGGTGAGGGTGCGGGTCCGGGGGGCGGCGGCTTCGAGGCGTTCGAGCCAATCCTCGGCGGTGAGGGGCGCGGGTGCGGCGGCTTCGTCGGCCCCGGCGGTGTCGATGTCGTCGGCGTCAGTGTCGGTGTCAGCGGCGTTGATCTCCGTGGGCTCGGCGGCGGTGGGAGGGGCAGAGGCAGAGGCAGGGGCAGCGGAGCCGGGATCGGGCGTCGCGGCGGCGGGGGTGCCGCAGCCGACGACGAGCGAGGCGCAACAGAACAAAAAGCAGACGGCCGTGAGGGGGGCACGGCCGAGCGGCGGGGCGGGGAAAATCATTCGGAAGGGGCCAGGTCCGCGTCGGCGGGACGGAAGATCAGCCGCGTGGGAGCTTCGAAAGTGACGCGGGGGGTGGATCCGAGGGTCGCTTCGGCGGTGTCTGCGGGAGTAATTCCGGGGGCGATTCCGGGGGCGATTTCGGGGGTAATTCCGGGGGTGGGGGCGGGTTCGAGGCAGCCGAGCACGCGGCTGACCTGGGGGAGATCGTCGTGGGTTGCTTCGACCGGGGGCTGACCGATCGGCAGTACCAGGGGAATCATAAAAAGCAGGACTTTCGCCCTGAAGATCTCATCTCTCAGTCCCATGACCAGAGTGTACCGACTTATCGGCCCGATTGACAGAACCGGATCGACGTTCACTTGAGAAAATTAAAGTTTTTATCTGCTTCCGAGATCGAAGGTTATCGGTCGTAACGATTAGGGAAGAAGGGGAATTTTTTCGGGGCAGGGGGGTTATGCCGGCCGCGGCGGCTGGGACGACACGCGGGGTGGTTGCACGACCGACGGGGCGTGGCAGAACGGCGGGGTCAGCGTCCCGGCGGCGAGTCCGGTGGTGCGGCGGCCCGTCGGTGGGGCCGTGTCCGGGGTCGGGGCGGCGATGCCGTGGGGGCCGGGCCGTGGTTGAGCGACCGGCACGCCGGGTGGACGGCGGGTCAGGCGGCGTCGTAGAGGGGGAAGCGGTGGAAGACCGGGCGGGTGGGGTCGTGCTGGCGGAGGGCCCGGGTGACGGGTTCGCGGAGGTCGCCGAGGTGGCCGACGAAATAGCCCGCGAGGCTGGGGTGAGGGGCGAGGCGGGCGACGTGCTGGGCGACGATATGTTCGACCTCGGCCTGGGGGTGGAGGGGGACGCACTGGATCAGGAGGATGCCGGCGCGGTCGGCGGCGTCGTAGAGCAGGTCCGGGCCGTAGTGATCGCGGACCAGGACGAGGGATTCGCCGGTGGCCGGGAGGAGGGCGGACTGGTGGGCGCGGTCGAGGGGGAGGACGGCGTCGATGTCGCAGATCTGGCCGTGGATCAGGAGCGAGGGCTGGAAGGCGTCGCCCAGAACGCGGTCGCGCCTTACCGAGGCGAGGCCGAAGGTCACGGCCTGGGTGTCGGTGCCGTAGCCCGGCTCGGTGAGGGTGAGGGTCAGGGTGTAGAGCGGCTGCGCACCCATCCCGGCGGGCCACCAGCGCTCGGGCCGAACGACTTCGAAGCGGACGCGGCCGCGGTGGTGTTCGAGGCTGACGCGGGTGCGGCCTTCGTCGCGGAAGCCGTCGTTGCCGTCGAGTTGGAGTGCAACATTAACGGCCCGCCGGGGGGACTGCGATGGCCCGTGGCGTCCGGGGACCGAGACGGCGGGCAGCGCGGTGAAGTGGACTTCGACCACCGCCTGTTCCTGATCGACGTAACGGACCAGGGGGCGGAGGTCGCGGAGACGGGTGCGATGAGACATGAGCGCGGGCTCCGGAGGGGATCACGCAGGCCAAAGCTCATGCTAAGATCGGAAGACGCGGTTGCCAAGCGGTAATATTCGCCCGCGGAATTTTGGGGAGGAGTTTGAAACAGCGTTGCTGGGTTTTGACGCGAGGCCTTGTTAAAAGGCCGGGCGGGGGTAGCGACGGAGCATGGCGATCGGGAGAGGATGTTTGCCCGAGACGGGCGGGTGGGTTTTGCTTGGTGTACGGTGAGATTCGTTCACGAATGAAAAGGCGGGCCGTGCTTGCGAGAACGACCCGTCTGAGGGGCGAAGTGTCTTGGCGGAGGCGTCGGAGGTCCGGCAGATTTTTACGGGCCGGTCTTCAGGAAGGCTTGTACGGTGGATGCTGCGGCTTGACGGACATCGTCGGAGTAGCCGGAAGTCTGCACCTCTTGAGCGAGTGAAAACAGGGCGGCGTGCAGACGCTGGCCGTCGACTTTCTTTTCCAGAGTAAAGCGTGGCTTTTCTTCGAAGTGATCGGCCCAGAGGGTTCGGACGTCTTGCCAGTAAGCGGCGGTCTGGGTCCAGTATTCTCGGCCGGCGGTAAAATCGACGGTGTCGGTCCGGTCGTAGACGTTGAGGCCGGACTCGTGGGCGAGGACGGTTTGGGGCCGGCCCTGGGCGTCGAGGACGAGCTTGCGGTTGTCTTGTTCGTGGACCCAGCCGGCGGGCGTGATGGTGTGGCGGTTGCGGGCGATCAGGACCTGGTAGTCGCTGCGTTTGCTGAATTCTCGGCGAGGCAGGGGCCGCCAGGTTTCGGCCGATTCCCACGCCGAGCGATCGCCGGTGTGGGTCCATCGGCCGTAAGACTCGTAGCGGGGCGAGTCGTCGACCTGATACACGGCCTGGGTCCACGTGCCCTGCGCCTGCTGGGGATCGAGTTTGACGTGTTCCCAGGTCCGGCGGCCGCGGAACTCGAGCAGCTCGGTGTCTTGGTAGGTCCAGTCCTGACGCCAGTGCTTGACCACGCGCGGCGTTTCCTGGTCTTCCTGATGCAAGACCAGGACGTGCTGCAGGCTGATGTAGTCGCCGCGGTCTTCGATCACTTCGACGAACTCGGTGGCCTGGGAGCGGTACGGATCGCGCAAGACGTAGCCGGGCTGGAGAGGCACGGTTTCCCGGAACTGGAAGGTGACTTGGTACTCCCCAGCCATCGCGAGGATGGCCCGGCGGTCGGCTTCCGGGGCTTCCGGGGCTTGCGGAGCTTCCGGGGCGGCCGTGGCTTCCGGGGCGTCAGGGGCGGGTGAGGCGGCGGTTTTGCTTTCGCAGCCGCACGGCGGGCAGGCCCACGCGGCGGGGGCGAGGCAGAACAAAGCCAGTAGCGTGGAGGCGTATCGGGTACGGGTGGTCATCGGTGGTTTCCTTGGGGGAGGGGGCTAGGGTTTGAAATCGTAGTCCGGGGTAGTGGCTTGGTTGGCCCAGAGCCGCATGTCGTCGAGTGCGCGGGGCCGGAGCACGGAGACGTGGCCGTCGAAGAAGCCCGTGGTGGTGGCGGCGGAGTAGCGGCCCTCGGGCAGCCCGGTGATGTGGCCGGGTTTCATGATTTCGAAGCGGTCGTCCGGGGCACGCCAGCGGTGGCCGTCGGCGTGCGGCGGGGTGGCGAAGTGGAGGCCTGTGTTGGGGTCGGTCGAAGTGCCTTGCCGCTCCTTGGTCTCGGCAAAAACGATCAAAGAAGAGGGGCGGCGTACTTCGAGATCGCGGAACACCACGTGTTTTCCTTTGTTGGGAAGGTTGACGCCGCCGGCGGTGACAAAACCTTCGAAAGCCGGGCCCTGGTGCCCGCCGACGTAGATCGAGTTGATGCCGAACGCGGGCGCGAGGCTGAGGTCGTAGGCTTTAAGCTCGGCTTCCGACTGGCTGTCGTCGGCCAGGGGGATCGGCGGCACGGACGCGTGGAGGTGGAGTAGTTCCCAGATGTCGTCGATGTACGGCGTTAGCCGCCAGGGGTAACGCTCGGCGGCCCAGCCGCTGAACGTATGACCCGAGTCGGCTTGAACGGTGATGGGTTGCCCCCCCAGGGTGGGCGGGGGGTAGCCGTAGAGGACGTGGCCGTCGGAGTCGTTTTGGTAAACGGTATAGCCGAGCAGGAGCTGCCGGAGCGCACTCTGGGCGTTGAGCTGGTTGGCGGCGTCGCGGGCGGACCCGAGCACGGGCAGGAGCAGCCCGGCGAGCAGGGCCGCGATACCGATCACCACGAGCAGCTCGATCAGCGTAAACGCGGGCCGGGTTTTACAGAGCGCGGCAGACATCAGAAACGCTCAGGGCAGGCGACGCGTTGCCGGAGGCCGAGCACGCCGAGCATGCCCAGGAGGGCGATGGAAGCCGGCTCGGGGATCAGTACCGCTCGCGTATCGATCGCGATCAGGTCCTGGCTGACGGAACTCGCGGCCCCGGCCCAGGCGAGGGTGTGGGAGGCGGCGTTGCCGGTGGCGCTGAAGCTGAATCGGTGATCCACCAGGCCGCCGCCGAAGCCGCCGAGCACGACACGGTTCAACTCGATGTAGGTGTAGTCGGCGAGGGTGTTGGCGAGCACGCCATCGAGCGTGAGCGAAGCGGTATCGAGCTCATTGCCTTGGGTCCGCAACTGAACCACGAACTCGGTTTTGTAGCCGGCGCCTTGATCGTAGTTGGGGACCACGGCTTCGAATGAGATCACGGCGGTCGGGGAATAGACGTTCCCGCTGCTGGTCACAAAGCTGGCGTTGGAAGTGTCGTAGGCGTCGGCTTGGCCGTTGGGGTTCAGGGCCGCGAGGTCGGGCGGGTTGGGCCCGGCGGGGGCGTCGAACAGGTCCCACGCCTGATACGTGGTCTGGGTCGCACTTGCTTCAGCGAGGCTGGCGGGACGCCAACTCGGCGCGGTAAACGCGGCGTGAGCGGGCAGCGTGAGCCCCGCGGACAGGACACCGGCCAGAGCGATAAAGGATTTGAGGTAAGCCATCAGTGGTCTCCAGGCATCTAAAAACAAGCCTGCCACGGTTGCGGTGGGCGGAGAAAAAAGATCCCGCGATTGCCGTAACACCCCAGATGCCGGAGAATGCTTACGGCGACCTCGCGGTCGTCAACTTGGGCGGTCGGCTGGCCCTGGTAGGTACGCCGACCGCCCCCATTTTGTCGCGAACGGTATTGAGACCGAATCGCAAAACATATAATTATCGAGATGAGGTCGGCCTGTCAACCTTATTTGAGAATAATTCTCAAATTAATAACAAGGCCGACCGCCTATTTCCGGCACCCGGTGGTTCAGAAGCTTTGGGGCTGCCTGACGCGTCGTCAACCGTGACGGGACCGATTCGGTTGCGGACAGTTTCGGAGGGGCGAAGCGGAGCCCAAATCACGGCGGCCCGGCGGTCTTCTCGGGTTTCTGATCCGCAGCGGGCGGCGGCGACAAAGGCCTGGGCGATACGAAGTAGGGTCCGGTAGGATGTGGCAAGCCTCTTTCAAGCGGCGTGATGATGAGGGGTTTTACCCGTTTTGGAGATGACGATATGGCGTTCGCGGTCGAGGTAACACGGGCGGTCGGGCGCAACCAGTGGGCGGAGGCCGAGGGGGCCGGCCGGCGGCTCGGGGCGGCGGGGCACTGGGGCGTGGTGGTGGGGGGCGCGGTCGTGGGGCTGTGTTTCGCGCTGGCGTCTGCGGCGGCGGGCCAGGTGCGGCTGAGCGAGTTGTCGGCCTTCGAGAGCAAGGCCTACGTCATCCACACGAACCTGTCGCGGGAAGAGGCGATGGAGTACGGGGTCCACATGGACCTGATTTACAAGGAATATTCGAGGCGGTTCCGGGAGCTGCGGGGGGCGAGCCGTAAGAAACAGGACATGTACCTGCTGCGGACGCGGCGGGACTACATCGCGGCGATGGCGGAGTTCGGGATCCCGGCCGAGGCGTCGGGGGGAATGTTCTTCTGGGGCGGGGGGACGTCGGGGCTGGCGACGTGGGTGGAGGGGCTGACGCGGGAGCAGGTGTTCAGCACGCTGCAGCACGAGGGGTTCCACCAGTTTGCGCACACGAAGATGGGCGGCGCGACCGAGCTGCCGTTGTGGGTCAACGAGGGGTTGGCGGAGTATTTCGGGTCGGCGATCGTGGTCCGGGGAGACGTGCGAACGGGGATCGTGGACGGGGACCGGGTGGCGAAGGTGAACCGGGCGCTGGAAGAGGGGCGGGCGATAGGGTTCTACGAGCTGCTGAACACGACGAGTCGGCAGTGGCAGTCGAACATGCGCAGCGGGTCGCCGAAGGGGAGCCTGCAGTACGACCAGTCGTGGGCGGTGGTGCATTTCCTGATCCACGGGGACCGAGGGAAGTACCGCAAGGCGTTCGGGGCGTACCTGATGGAGATCAGCCGGGGGCGGAACCACGAGCAGGCGTTTACGCAGACGTTCGGGCGTGACGATGCGCGGTTCGCCCGGCGGTGGGAGCGTTTCATGGGCGAGGTCGAGCCGGACCACTACAGCGTGGCGCTCAAGCGGCTGCAGTTCCTTGGCGAGGGGCTGCGTTTCCTGGCCGAAGCCGGGGGCGGGGCGTCGCCGACGGATTTAGAGGCGCTGCGGAAGACGCTGCAGGAACGGTCGTTCACGCTGACGTGGCTGACCGAGTCGGGGGAGAAGACGCTGGATTCGAAGGACGAAGCCTTGTACGGATACGAGGACCGCAAGGGTGTCGCGCAGCGGTTCGAGCTGGTGCCGGCGGAGGCGGAGTCGGGGCTGCCGGCCGGGGTGCGGGCGAGTGAGCTGAGCCCGACCCCGACGCTGGCCTGGACGCGGGACGACGGGGGGAATCTGCGGGCACAGGTGACGTATGCCCGCAAGCGGTGACGAGCCGGGGCGGCGACGGGCGTGGGATCGAGCGATGGCGGGGGGCGTTATGGGTAATCGTTCGCCTTCGTGTAGACGGTGCCGGCCGTGGGGGCGGGGATATGCGTACGGATTGAAAACCCTTGCATAGGTTTTGGTATGGCCGAGCGGGGGCGGTGTATGCCGGGGTGAGACGGGTTAAAGACAACAGACGCCGCGCGGGTGGCGGCGTCTGCGGGGTTGAGGCGAAGGGGTTTGCGGGAGCGGGCTTACTTGCCGGTGAAGAATTTTTTGACGGCGTGGAGGGTGAGCTGCCGGCCGGCCTTGGCGATGGCTTCGGTCAGGGGGATCTCTTTGGGGCAGACCTTGACGCAGTTCTGGGCGTTGCCGCAGTCGGCGACGCCGCCGGGCTCGGCGAGGGTGTCGAGGCGTTGTTTCTTGAGCTTCTTGCCGGTCTCGTGTTCGTTGAAGTAGTAGGCCTGGGCGATCGCCTGGGCGCCGAGGAACTCGTTGTCTTCGGTGAACTGCGGGCAGGCCTCGAGGCAGCAGCCGCAGGTCATGCAGCGGGAGATGGCGTAGCGTTCTTCCTGTTTTTCGGGGGACTCTTTGGGGCCCGGGCCTAGGTCGTGCGTGCCGTCGATGGGGACCCAGGCTTTGACCTTGATCAGGTTGTCGAACATGCGTTGGCGATCGACGAAGAGGTCGCGGACTACGGGGAACTTGGACATGGGTTCGAGGGTGATCGGGTCGCCGCCGGTTTCTTCGAGGAGTTCGGGGACCAGGGCGGAGCAGGACTGGCGGACCCGGCCGTTGATGACCATGGTGCAGGCGCCGCAGACTTCTTCGAGACAGCCGGAGTCCCAGACCACGGGCTCGACGGTTTCGCCGTCGGTGGTGGTGGGGTTCGCGGCGATGTACTGGAGGACGCTGATGATGTTCTGCGCCGGCCGCTGCGGGACCTCGAACTGCTGCCAATAGGTGGGCTGGTCGGCGTCGTCCTGGCGCTTGATGCGTACGAGGAATTTCTGGCTGTCGGGGTTGGGTGCGATCATGGCGTCATTCTAAGGGGGTTAGGGGTTGGTTTGACGACGGAAAGAGCGGAGTCGGCGTTGGCGGCGTTGGCGCTGAGCGCGGGGCGTGGGGGTGATGCCGGTCAGGGCTATGAGCAGCCGGGGGATAACGAGGCCCAGAGCGAAACAAAAAACAATGAATGATAAAAAAACGACGGACTCCCGCCCGTGGCTGTAGCCCAGGTGGTCGACCCGGAAGATATTGACGTCGGAACCCAGAGTACCCGACCACGAAAAAAAGACGACCCAGGCTACAAACGTGAAGTACTGCCTCAGGCGGTCTTCGGACCACCACAATCGGCTCGGGCGGATGAACCCGGATTTCTTGGCGAGTTTCCAGTGAACAAAGATACCTAGCGTCACGGCGGGGATCAGCAACGGAAAAATCAGAAGCATTTCCAGGCGTTCGACCACGCTGGGGACGAACATCCATTCCACGAATTTCTCGACGGCCAGCACCAGATACGTCCAGCCGACGAACGTCGCTGCGGCGACCAAGAGCGCTAGGTGGGTTTTTGTCGGCGACTTCACGCCGTGGTAAAAAACAAACGTCATTCCGGCCAGGAACGTCACGGGGATCAGGTAGGCCAAGTGCCAATAATTCAGGCTGCCAAAATCTTCGGCGATTTGCTGGGTGATGATCCACAACCCCCAGCCGCAGGCCGCGACCACCAGCACGCTGGCGGAGCGTAGCAAGAACGCGGCGGCGGTGGTCGGGGGGTGGTTAGCGGCGATCATGAGGGCTTACTTGGCGTCGGGGTTGCCGCCGTCGGGGCCGGAGTATTTGGACTGGTCGTCGGGCATGGCTTCGCGGGGGTCGGGTTGCTGGCTGTAGCCGTCGCCGCCCGGAAGTTCCTGGGCCGCGACGGAAGCCTCGGCGCCCACGGCAACGGGTTCTTCTTGTTTCTCTTGGGCTTTGGTGTCTGCGGCGGCGTTTCCGGGGGCGGGGACTTTGCCGTAGGTCCGGGCGCGGAGGGGGACCAGGGGGCTGGGGATGGGTTCCCATTCGATGACCGGGGCGTTGGCCTCGGGGTCGTAGCGGACCTTGGTGGTGTTGTGGAATTCTTCGTCGCGGCGCTCGGTGTAGTCGCTGCGGTAGTGGCTGCCGCGGGATTCCTTGCGGGCGATCGAGCCTTCGAGCAGGGCCTCGGAGTAGGCGAGCATGTCGCCGACGGCGCGGGCGAAGCTGACGTTCTGGTTGGTGTAGTGGCCGGTGTCGCTGATCTTGAGGTCGGTGTAGCGTTCTTTGAGTTCGGCGAGTTTTTCCCGGCCCTGCAGGAGGCGCTGTTCTTCCTTGACCACGGTGCAGGTGGCGGTCATCTCGACACCCATCTCCTGGTGGATTTCGTAGGGGTTGTGGCTGCCCTTGGCGCTGGTGATCTTGTCGACCTTGGCTTGTTCCTGCGCGATGTATTTGTCGTAGAGGGCGTCGGGCAGGTCGGCGGCGAGGGTGCCGTTTTCGTCGGTGGCGAACGACTGGGCGTAGTTGTGGACGGACAGGCCGTTGTAGAGCCCGTCGAAGATGCAGGAGAGCAGGGCGTTGGCGCCCAGGCGGGTGGCGCCGTGGTAGGCGTAGTTGGCTTCGCCGAAGGCGTAGAGGCCCGGGAGGTTGGTCATCATGTTTTTGGGGTCGCCGTAGAGCAGGCCCTCGCCGGGCTTTTTCTTGGGGGTTTCGGCGGGGGTGTAGTCGTCGCGCTCGGGGTCATAGGGTTCGTAGACGGTGTAGAGCCCGCCCATGGTGTAGTGGACGGCGGGGAAGATCTTCATCGGGACTTCGCGGGGGTCGTCGCCGGTGAATTTTTCGTAGATCTCGAGGATGGCGGCGAGCTTGTTTTTGGTGGCGACGGGGAGGTGGGTGATGTCGAGGTAGACCTGGTTTTGGCCGCCGATGCCGTAGCCTTCCTGACAGATCCAGAAGATTTCGCGGGTGGCGATGTCGCGGGGGACGAGGTTGCCATAGCCGGGGTATTTTTCTTCGAGGAAGTAGTAGCGTTCGTCCTCGGGGATCTCGGTGGGGTGTCGGTCGTCGCCCTTGGTGCGGGGGACCCAGACGCGGCCGCCCTCGCCGCGGGCGGACTCGGACATGAGGCGGCACTTGTCCTCGCCGGGGATGGCGGTGGGGTGGACCTGAATCATCTCGGGGTTGCCGAGGTAGGCCCCGGCCTGGTAGCAGCGGGCGACGGCGGCGCCGGTGCAGATGACGGACATGGTGGACTTCCCGAACATCAGGCCGTTGCCGCCCGAGGCCATGACCACGGCGTCGCCGCGGAAGGCCTTGATCTCCATCGAGCGCATGTCCTGGGCGATGATCCCCTTGCAAACGCCGTCGTCGTCGAGGACGGGCCAGAGGAACTCCCAGAACTCGTGCTTGTTGATTTTGCCCTCGGCCTCGTAGCGGCGGGTCTGTTCGTCGAGGCCGTAGAGAAGCTGTTGGCCGGTGGACGCCCCGGCGAAGTGGGTGCGTTTGAACAGGCTGCCGCCGAAGAGGCGGAGGTCGCGCATGCCCTCGGAGGTGCGGTTAAACGGCACGCCCATGCGGTCGAGCAGGTCGATGATGCGGGGTGCCCAGTGGGTCATCTCGTAGACGGGCGGCTGGTGGTTGAGGAAGTCGCCACCGATGAGGGTTTCGTCCATGTGCTGCCACTCGGAGTAGCCCTGCTGGCGGGCGACGTCGTTGCAGGCGTTGATGCCGCCCTGGGCGCAGACGCTGTGGGAGCGTTTGACCGGGACCATGGAGAAGAGGTCGACTTTGGTGCCCGACTCGGCGACGCGGACGGCGGCGGCGAGGCCCGCGAGGCCGCCGCCGACAACGATGACTCTGGGTTCGGATGAGGCCATGCTTGGGCTCGCTTTCTGAGGCCGCGGCGGCCGCGGCGGAGGCGTGGATGTATCAACGAAAGTTTAGGTCGGCTGGAATCGTTTTTTTTACGGTCGACAGCGGTTTTTCGCGGGGCGGTGGCCGGGGCGGACGCGGGGTGGGTGGGCGTCGTTTCCGCGGGTTGTTTCGGGGCTATTCCGGGGGGCTATTCCGGGGTTTTCCAGGGGGGGGGCGGCGGCGGGCTTATTTGCCGGACATACCGATCTCGACTTGCGGGTCTTCGACGATCAGCAGGAAGACTTCGGTCTGCTCGGGGGTCATGTCGGTAGAGAGGTCGAAGGCCAGCGCCCCGGCCATGGCGGCGCCGAAGAAGAGCATCAGCGCGAGGAAGAGGCCGACGCAGACGTAGCCCCAGCGCCGCATGGAGGCGGTGGTGATGGTGAGGCCCCAACTGATGGCGGCGGTCCAGAGGCCGTTGGACCAGTGGTAGATCGACGCGATGACGCCGACGGCGTAGAGGGCGACGACCAACCAACTGACCTGGAGCGCGTAGGCGGTCAGCGGGAGGGACATCGGGACGTGGTGGAGGTGTTCGGGGATGGCGTGGGCGCTGCCGGCCTGGTAGCCCTCACCATAGAAGGGGGTGAACCAGCCGAAGATGTCCCACCGCCAGCGGAGGGTGGCGATGTGCAGGAAGATGAAGACCAGCGCGATGATGCCGGTGATGCGTTGGAGGAGGTAGCGGACGTTGTCGGTGTAGCCGTAGGCCTTGACGTTGTGCTTGCCGGTGAAGGTGTACCACAGCCCGAGCCCGGCGTGGAAGGCGATCGCGCCCCAGAGGCTCAGCTCGATGAACAAGAGATAGGGCAGGTTGTGGATGAAATCGACTTCGTGCTGGAAGGTGCCTTCGCCGGTGCCGGTGGGCCCGCCGTCCTGGCCCCAGATCATCTGGGCGTTGGTAAACAGGTGCCCGATGACGAACACACCGATGGGCACGATGCCGGAGAGCGAGTGGAGCCGGCGGAGCAGGAAGTGGTTTTTCGAGAGCAGGGCGGCGGGGGTGAGGGGGCGGTTTTTGTCGGCGGGGTTCAGGGCGGTCACGGCGGGGAGCCTTTCGGTGGGCGTGTCCGTAGGGGCGGAGGTAGGCGGGGGGTAGATCAGGCGGGGGACGGGCCCGCGCCGGCGCTGGCGGCCTGGACGTAGCGGGAGCGGAGTTCGTAGAGGGTGCCGGCGAGCATCTGGGACTCGTCGTCGGTGAGGTTGTTCCTGGTTTTTTCTTCGAGGACCGCGAGCATGTCGATCTGGTAACGGGCCAGGTCCAGGTGCACCACGGGCTGGCCGGTCTGGGGGTCGGGGATCGCGCCCATGGCGAAGAGGGCCTGGGTGACGAAGGAACTCAGGAGCGTCTCGAAATTGGCGGGGGGGATCTCGCCCGGCCCGCCGGAGCGGGGGTCGGCGGCGCCGCCTTCGGCGGGCCTGGACTGCTCGGCGAGCTTCTTTTTCTCGGCCTGGGCCTGGGCTTTCCAGTCGCTGTCGATCTGGATCTTCGGGGCGTCGTCGGCGTCTGGCATGGGGGTACCCTTTCGTGACCCTGACTATAGGACAAAACCGTGCGGGTTGCCGCCGCTTTCCTGGGATTCATAAGGGTTCGGGCGCAGGCGGCCCGGGCGGCGGGGCGTTGGTCCTCCGGGCGGTCGGCCGCGATCCTTCCGGAGCGGTTCGGAGGGATCTTCCGGAGGATTTTCCGGGGACTTACGGGGGGCTTCCGGGGGGCTTTCGGGGTAGATGTCGGCGGCGGCCGACGCGAAGACTTGGGGAAAGCCGCCCGGCCCGGGAGCGGCCGTCGGGGAGGGAAACAGGGTATCCTTCTCGGTCCGGCGACGGGACGACCCGCGCCGCGACGAACGAGTGATCTGAGGAGCCACCACCATGGCGGATGCCGACCGCGAAACCGGAACCACGCTGAACATTAAGTTCGATTCTAAGGGCTTGGTGCCCGCGATCGTGCAGGACCACGCGACGGGGCAGATCCTGATGATGGGGTGGATGAACGAGGCGGCGCTGCGGCAGACCGTCGAGACGAAGCTCGCGACGTTCTACTCGCGCAGCCGGGACAAGATGTGGGTCAAGGGCGAGTCGTCGGGCCACACGCAGGAGGTGCTCGAGGCCCGGACCGACTGCGACCAGGACGTCGTGGTCTTGATGTGCAAGTCCAACGGCCCCTGCTGCCACGTGGGGTACAAGAGCTGCTTCTACCGCAAAATCACCGACCCGCAGACGCTGAAGACGGTCGAAGAAAAAGTGTTTGATCCCGAGGAAGTCTACAAGGCTTGAAATCAGCCATCGCCCATAGCCCATCGGCCGTCTGCGCAGAACTCGCGGCTGACTCGACGAACAACGCTGGCCCGGCGGCCGCTGGTCAGGGCCAAGCCACCCGGTGGACGGCCAACACCCGGCACGGCCCGGGTTCGGAGTCGTCAAATCTGCCGGCCTCGAGTAGCTCGACCGCCCTGGCAAAAGTCGGCAGCAAACAGTGCGCGTTGACCTCGATTTGTTCCGCCAAGCGGTTGCACGACAGCGGGGAGCATTCGGCAGCGTTTTGGAGAGAGAAAGTGACGACGTCAAAGCCTTGCGCTTTTGTCAATGTAGGGATAACGACGTCGGTGGGAAGCGAGGACTCGGGTTGGAAGTCCTCCCATTACCTGTCTCCCATGTACGGCTGTTCGTGGACCTCGTGGTAAAAAAGCACGGTGTCTTGCAACGAGATGGCATGCTCGTTCGCGACGGCTTGAATCACCTGCGGCGAGTTGAAGAGCCAAAAACCGTTGTGTCTCCAGAGATGGACGTAGTCGGCAAAATCTTGGGAGACGCAGCGACTGACCGAGCCGACGTCCTCGACGTGGGGACATCTGATTCCAGTCGGGGCGAGGGCTGACCCGCTTGGCCATGTATCCCGCAGGGATCATTTTTTCTACACGCTTTTCCGCTCGGTGGTGAGCGGTACGGGAGGTGGACGGTCGAGCGTAGGCGGGAGTAGGCAGCGGTTACAGATGTCGCAGGATCGGTACGCCGGACTCGTAAGCTTCCTCGTAGATCATTGACGCCTCGTTCAATTGGGCGTCGGCCTCTAAGAGAAGAATGCGGCGTTGCTGCATCTCGTCACGCAACGGCAGATCGACCCATACGTCGGGCTGCAGCGTCACCATCTCGGGGCCTTGGTCGATGATGAGCGAGACCGTGCCATCGGCGTTGAATCGATGGACCTCGATGCCGAAGTTTTCATCGTTTTGTTGGCCTGTGACACGCGTCTGGTCCGCGGTTGCGGTCAATTGATAAGAAACCACGGAATGGTTGGTGAACGCCCCGCAGCCGGTGAAGCATGCGGTGGCACCAAAGAGGAATACGAAAAAGTGTGGGAATTTCATGAGGCCGTCTATGGCGGTATGGCGGAAGTGATTGGGCCGAGTCTCTGCGGTCGTTACGTCATGATCGCCGGCCTGTGGACGCGGGTCAACAGTTTGTCTTAATAGGATTAGCGGAGGCTTTGACGGAACTGGGTGGGGGTGCGTCCGACGAAGTGTTTGAAGCGTTTGGAGAAGTGCTGGGCGTCTTGGAAGCCCAGGCGGTAGGCGATCTCTTTGTCGCTGAGTGGGGTCTGGGTCATGAGCTGGCGGGCGTGGTCGATCTGGTGGGCGGCGCGGAAGCGGGCGGGGGGCATGCCGACGTGCTGGGCGAAGCGGCGGCGGAAGGTGCTGTAGGACACGTGGAGCTGGTCGGCGACCGTCTGGAGGTCGAGCGGGGCCGGGGCGTCGCGGGTCAGGAGTTCACGGGCGTGGCCGAGCCAGGCGGGCGGGGCGTCGGCCGAATCGGAGAGGCGGCGGTGGGCGTGGGCGGAGAGTTCGGCGAGCAGGGTCTGGAGGCGGGTGACCTGGAGGAGCGGGTCGGCCGGGGGGTCGGCCGCTGCGGCGGGGTGGCCGTGGAGTACCCAGGCCAGGCGTTCGTGCCAGCGGTCGAGCGGGGTTAGCTGCTGCACGGGGCCGCGGGGGGCGAGCAGGCGGTGTTGGTGCCAGAGGTCGAACACGGGGCCGTCGAACACGAGATAGGTTTCGATCCAGCCGTCGGCGTCGGGGCCGTAGCGGTGGCCGAGGGTGGGCCCGAGGGTGATGAGGCTGCCCGGCTGGAGTTCGCAGGCGTGGCCGAGCTGGTCTTCGTAGCGGCCACGGCCTTCGACAATCAGCGCCAGGGCGTAGCTGCCGAAGCGTCGCCACCCGGCCGGCGTCTCGCTCGGCTGGACCCGGCTGGCCACCGCGCCCAGCGAGATACGCCCCAGCGGGCAGCCGGGGTCGGAGGCGGGCGGGGTCCAGAGCCCGGGATGGGGAGAGTCTTCCGGCATATTGATCAAAATAGACGACGGAATCCCCATTTTACCCATGGTTTGCTACATTTACGGTTTTATAATCAATATGTAGTTAATCATTTTATCCTTTTTAAAAGGTTGGTTTATGCAAGTACGCTTCTGCCACGAACAGTTTGAACTCCCGAGCGCCGAGCTTGGCCGGCTGCGGCGCAGCGAGGACCTGGTGGGCGACTTGTCGGCGCTCCGGGACCGCCTGGCGGAAGACGGCTACCTGTACCTCAAGGGTTTCCTGGACCGCGATCAGGTGCTGCGGGCCCGCGAGGCGATCCTCAACTATATGGAAGCCCACGAAGGGCTCGAGCCGGGCTCCCGGCCGCTGGACGGGGTGATGGGGGTGTCGGGCAAGAGCGTGTCGATGCTGGGGCGGGCGCACATCACCCACCACCCGGCCGTCAAGGCGGTGCTCGAGTCGCCGCGTCTGTTCGAACTGTACCAGCGGCTCCTGGGCGAGCCGGTGAAGACGTTTGATTACAAATGGCTGCGGGCGGTGGGCCAGGAGGAAGCCACCGGGTGTCATATGGACCACGTGTATATGGGGCGGGGCTCGAAGCGGGTGATGACCTGCTGGGTGCCGTTCGACGACGTCCCGGTCGAGCGTGGGACGCTGGCGATGTGTCCGGGCTCGCACGCCGAGGAGGGGTTTAGGAAGCTGCGGGAGACGTACGGCAAGATGGACGTCGACCGCGACCGGATCGAGGGCTGGTTCAGCATGCACCCGCGGGAGATCACCCAGCGGTTCGGGAGCACGTGGCTGACCGATGACGTCGAGGCGGGGGACGTGATCACTTTCGGGATGCACACGATGCACGCCTCGACGACGAATACGACGGACCGGTGGCGCCTGTCCTGTGACGTGCGTTTTCAGCCGGCGTCGGAGTCGATGGACGAGCGCTGGGTCGGCGGGTCGCCGGTGGGCCACGCCGCCTCGGCCGAGGACCCCGACGCGGTGACGCCGATGAAAGAAGCCCGGGCCCAGTGGGGGGTGTGAGCGGCCGGCGGGGGCTTATTTTATGATGGATCGATGCTTCGATCCGCCGACCCTTTGTTCCTGACTCCGCGTGTCCGGGCCCTGCGTAAGCGTCTGCTCGCCGCCGGACACGATGCGCTCCTGGTGACCCACCCGGTGGACACCCGGTACCTCACCGGGTTCATCGGCGACGACTCGTGGACGCTGATCCCGGCGAAGCGCGGCCGGCCGATCGTGCTCAGCGACTCGCGGTTCGAGGAGCAGATCAAGCAGGAGGCCCCGCACGTGGGCGTGGTGATGCGGAAGCAGAGCCTGGCGGCGGCGCTCAAGAACCTGGCCGATCGGCGGGGTTTCGAGCGGCTGGCGGTGCAGCGTGAGCACCTGTCGGTGGCGGGGTTCGACAAGCTCGGCAAGGCGCTGGGCCGGCGGCGGGTCAGGGGCTGGGACGACGGGCTGGTCGAGCAGCGATCGGTCAAGACCGCCGACGAGGTGAAGCTGATCCGCAAGGCGGGGCAGATCCAGCAGCAAGCCTTCCGCGAAACGCTTGACTTTATTCAGCCGGGGCAGCGGGAAAGCGAAGTGGCGGCGTTTCTCGAGTACCGGATGCGGGCGCTCGGGGCCGACGGGGTGAGCTTCCCTTCGATCGTGGCGGCGGACGGGAACGCGGCGCTGCCGCACGCGGTGCCGGGGGCCCGGAAGCTGAAAAAGGGCGGCATCGTGCTGATCGACTGGGGGGCGAAGTACCGCGGCTACTGCTCGGACATGACGCGGGTGGTCGCGCTGGGGAGCATGAAGCCGAAGATGCGGGAGATCTACCGGGTCTGTCTGGACGCGCAGTTGGCGGGGATCGCGGCGGTGCGGCCGGGCGTGCGGCTGACCGAGGTGGATGCGGCGGCGCGGGCGGTGATCGACGCGGCAGGCTACGGGGCGCACTTCGGGCACGGGCTGGGCCACGGGATCGGGCTGGAGATCCACGAAGCGCCGCGGCTTTCGCCCCTGGCGGGGGACGGGGTGCTGCGGCCGGGTCAGGTGGTGACGGTCGAGCCGGGGATTTATCTGCCGGGGCAAGGGGGGGTGCGGATCGAGGACGACGTGCTGGTCACGGCGGCGGGGTACCGGGTGCTGACGGACTTGCCGAAGTCTTTAGAATCCGCGATCATCTAGGGTTACGTTGGGCCGACGACCGGCGTCCTTTTTTATTCCTCCCCGAGACCGTTTCGATGAACGACCTCAAAACGATTCGCCAACTGATCAAGCTGATGGTTGATAACGACCTGAGCGAGATCGACCTGGAAGGCGAAGGCGAGAAGATCAAACTCAAGCGCGGCGGCGCGGGCGGGAGCCCCGCCCCGCAGGTGCAGTACGTGCCGGCCCCCGGGTCCGCGCCGCCCCCGCCGCCCGCCGGAGCCTCGCCCGCGGCGGCCCCGGCCGATCCCGGCGACGACGACCACTCGGACGACGACCTCATGACCATCGACAGCCCCATGGTCGGGACGTTCTACACCGCGTCGAGCCCCGAGGCCGAGGCGTTCACGTCGGTGGGCCAGACGATCAAGCCCGACTCGGTGGTCTGCATCGTCGAAGCCATGAAGGTCTTCAACGAGATCAAGGCCGAGGTGTCGGGCACGATCGTCGAGGTGCTGGTGGAAACCGGCCAGGCGGTGGAGTTCGGCCAGCCGATGTTCAAGGTCCGGCCGTGAACCCGATGGGGGACCGGGTGCGGGTAGCCCAGAGGCGGGCCCCGTTCCCCGGGGCCGGTGTTCCGGGGCTCCCGGGGGGTTGGCCTCCCGGGCGTGGAGGGACCATGCTGTTTTCGACCTGCTTTTTTGGGAGCTCGCGCTAGCGCCCCTCGGCTAGTGTCCGGCGTTTAAATCATGTTCAGCCGCATCCTGATTGCTAACCGTGGCGAGATCGCCGTCCGCATCATCCGCGCCGCCCACGAGTTGGGCGTCGAGGCGGTCGCGGTGTATTCGACCGCCGACGCCGACTCGAAGCACGTGAAGATCGCCGACCAGGCGATCTGCATCGGACCCCCGCCGCCCAACGAGTCGTACCTCAACATCCCGAGGATCATCGCCGCGGCGGAGATCGCCAACGTCGACGCGATCCACCCGGGCTACGGCTTCCTCGCCGAGAACGCGCACTTCGCCGAGGTCTGCCGGTCGTGCAACATCGAGTTCATCGGCCCGTCGGTCGAGGCGATGCAGACGCTCGGCGACAAGGTGGCGTGCAAGCAGTTGGCGATCCGGCAAAAAGTCCCCACGTCGCCCGGCTCGAAGGGGGCGATCGAAAATGAGGCCGACGCCCTGAAGCTGGCCAAGGAGATCGGGTACCCGGTGATGGTCAAGGCCTCGGCGGGCGGCGGCGGCCGGGGGATGCGGGTCGCGCACAACGACATGGCGCTGCGCAACGGGATCAAGGCCGCCAAGTCCGAGGCCGAGAACGCCTTCGGCGACGGCACGGTGTATCTCGAGAAATTCATCGACAACGCCCGCCACGTCGAGGTGCAGGTCATCGGCGACACGCAGGGTAACGTCTGCCACCTCTGGGAACGCGACTGCACCATGCAGCGGCGCAAGCAGAAGCTCATCGAGGAAGCCCCCAGCCCGGTGCTCACGCGGTCCGAAGCCGAGACGCTGTGCAAGGCCGCCGCCCGGCTCGCTAAGGCGGCGAACTACCACTCGGCCGGGACCGTCGAGTTCCTGATGGACTCGAAAAAGAACTTCTACCTGATGGAAGTCAACACCCGGGTCCAGGTCGAACACCCGGTGACAGAGATGATTACGGGCGTGGATATCGTCAAGACGCAGATCCAGGTCGCCGCCGGCCAGCCGCTGCCGTTCAAGCAGCGCGAGATCAAGGTCAACGGGCACGCGATCGAGGTCCGCATCAACGCCGAGGACCCGGAAAAAGGGTTCATCCCCTCGGCCGGCCTAGTCAAAGAGTTCTATCCCTCGGGCGGGTTCGGGGTCCGGCTCGACACCCACTGCCACTCGGGCTACCGGATCCCGCCCAACTACGACTCGATGATCGGGAAGCTGATCGTGCACCGCAAGGACCGGGACACCGCGATGAACACGCTGCTCGCGGCGCTCAGCGAGTTCCACGTCTCGCCGACCAAGACAACGATCCCGCTGCACATCCGGCTGATGAAGAACGGCAGCTTCCGCAAGTCCGAGGTCGATATCAACTTCGTCGAGCGGCTGTTGGGCCTGTAAAAACGGCCGCGACACGGGGGGCATGTACGTCGGCGGTTGGCTGAGCCCATCGTGGGCCTGCGCCCGCGCTGGCGATGTCGCTTTGCGAATGTTTTCTTGGGGCCCACACGCGGCCCGGCTGCGCGGCGGTGGACCGAAGCCGCGACATAAAAAACACCCGGCGCTTCGGCCGGGTGTAGAAGATCGATTAAGCAAACGGGCCGACACGCGGCGTACTAAACCGCGTGTGAGTCGGCCCGTCCATCGACAGCGTAAACGGCGGGCCTCGCCTCGGGGCTCGACTTACCGATGCGCAAAGCCGAAACGGCCCGGGGCCGGATCACTCGTCGCTGACGGCGTCTTGCAGGCCTTCGCCCGCGGCTTCGATGTCTTTACCGACGCCTTCGGCGGTGTTGCAAGCCGAGAGGGAAACCATAAACACCAGCAGAGACATCAGAACAAAAACTCGGCGCATGGCGGGGACTCCGGGGAGTGAGGTAAAAAGAGGCGAACGCTGCGCGTTCACGGATAGCCGTTGTTTCACACACTACCCGGCGGGGGCAGGCGAAGCAAGAGATCGGGCCCGACGTCTCGGGCGGGGCGACGCGGGTTCGGGTGGGGTGCGCAGCAGCGAGAACCCGGGGCGTCGGGGGACCAGGGGTAGGAACCGCTGCGCGGCGACGCAGGCGTAGAAGAGCCGCATCCGCCAGCGGATACGCCAAGCGGGGCGAGGGAAGACCTGGCCGGCGAGCACGGCGATGACGGCACGGTGCATCTCGAGCGGGCCCCGGCCCTGGAGAAACAGGTCGCGGAACCGGGGGTTGTAGTAGGCGCGGATGAGCTTGAAGAAGGTGCGGGTGCCGGCGTGGAGGAAGCGGTGGTGTTGCCGCTGGGCGCGGGCGGGGGAGCTGCGGCGGGCGAGCAGGTCGTCGATCTGGTGCGCGGCGTGCTGCGCCCCCTCGAGCCCCAGGAAGATGCCGGTGGAGAACACGGGGTCGAGGAAGGTCGCGGCGTCTCCGACGAGGAAGTAGCCGGGACCGGCGTAGGGGGCGCAGCGATAGGAGAAGTCGCTGGCCACACGGTTACGGTCGGGCGGGGTGGCGTGGCGCACGCGGTCGCGGATCAGCGGACAGCGGGCGATGCCCCAGGCGAGCATCTGGTGGGAAGGGGTTCTGACCGCGCGGGCCACCGCGGCGTCGAGGACCATGCCGACGCTGGTGCGGGTCTCGTCGAGGGGGATCATCCAGAACCAGCCCTCGTCGCAGAGGACCATGGTGATGTCGTGGTCGCCCAGGGCGTTGCGGCGGTCGACGTGCTGGTAGTGGCCGAAGTAGGCGATTTTTTGGAACGCGGGCCCGTCGAAGTTGCGGCGGGTTTTGAGGTGTCGGCCCAGCAGCGAAGCCTGGCCGGTGGCGTCGATCAGGTAGCGGCCGGCGCACGTCTGCCCGTCGGCGAGCCGGACGCGGACGTCGCCGTCGTCGAGGTTCAAGAACTCGGTCACCTTGGCGTGGTGCCGGACGTGGACGCCGGCGCGGGCGGCGGCGGCGAGCATGGCCTGGTCGAGGGCGGCCCGCTCGAGGTTGAAGGTTTCGTGGGGGTGGGGGACCAGGGACTGGGCGAACTTGATGCGGTGTTGGGCCGAGGCGTCGCCCAAGGCGAATTCGACCCCGGTTTTTTTGTAGTGGGGCAATCGTCGGAGTTCATCGAGCAGCCCGAGGTCGGCGAAGCATTGCATGTCCTGGGGGATCAGCGACTCGCCGACGTGGAACCGGGGGAAAGCCTGTTTTTCGAGGACGGCCACGCGGCGGCCGGCGCGGGCCAGGGTCAACGCCGCGGCGGCCCCGGCGGGTCCGCCCCCCAGGACCAGGGCGTCGTACACGGCAGCCTCCGCGGGCGGGATCGAGTCAGCGGGCATCGGCGAGGCCTTCGATTTCGACGCCCAGATCGGGGCGGCAGAGCGGGGCGTGGATCATTTCGAGCGCCCCGCGGAGTCGGGGGAGACGGCCCAGGAGGTCGCGGCGGATGGCCGGGGCGTCGGCCGCGTGGACGTAGTAGACGCGGACGTGGTGCAGGGCGTCGAGCCCCGGTGCCCCGGCCGCACGGAGCAGGGCGTGGATATTGTCGAGGGTTTCGCGGGTCTGGGCGGCGAGGTCGCCGCGGTGGACCGAGGCTTCGCCGACGATGCTGGAGGTGCCGCCGACCAACACGCGGGCGGGCTGGTCGGCATCGGGGGCCAGGCGGGTGGCGCGGGCAAAGCAGGGCGGCAGCGGGCCGTAGGCGGCGGAGTACCGGTAGGCGGCGATTTGGCGGGGGTTTTCGACGGGGGTGCCGGGGTAGCGGTCGGCCAGGGCGTGGACGATCAGGTCCGGGCCGTGGTGTCCGACGCCCGAGGCGGTGGCGATGCGGGGGATCAGCAGGTCGGGGTCGGAGCCGGAGAACCACTGGGTAAAGGCGTCGAACCGCCCGGCGTTGAAGACCATGTAGCGGTCGAGGCGGCGGTCGCGGGCGGCGTGGCCGATACTGGGGATGAAGTTCCAGAAGCGGACGGGGTGTCGGGCGGGGCCGGCGTCGAGGGCGTCGCGGAGGGTCTGGTAGGCCCGGGCGGTGGCGTGCTGGAACGTCAGGTCGTCGAGAGAGCAGGCGTCGTGGACGCGGACCCAGGCGTGGGCGAGCCGCGGGCCGGTCCGGTGTTCACCGGTGAGCTGAACGTCGCCCATGTTCTGACGCAGCGAGATCGGCGGGGGCGCAGGGTGGAGCCAGTCGGCGATCCAGGCCGGGGCGGTGGGGGTGTGGCGGGTTGAGGTGGTGGCAGCGGTCAGGACGCGTGGCCTCGCGGGTTCGGGGGGAGCGGACGAAATGAAGGTTTAACAAGACAAAATTTATTGTAAATCGCCGCCGACGCGAATGCGAGCGAGACTGGTCAGGCCGTTGAAATCGGTCGCGAGCACAGACAGGCGCTCGGGCCGTGCGGGGGGCGGGGGGGCGAGTCGGGCGGCGAGGGCGGCCAGCGGGGCGGCGCTGAAACACTCGGCGAGGTGGGGCAGGCCCAAGTCGGCAGGCTCTTCAGCGAAGGGGGTGTTTCGCAGGGCGGCGGCCTCGAGGCGGTCGGTCCACGTGCCGTTGGCCGAGCGGAGGAGGGTTTGCACGCCGGCGGCGGCTTCGTGTTCAAGGGCTCGGCGGATCCCGCGGACGCCGCGGCCGGGACGGTGGTTGAAGTGGATCTGAGTGCCGGCTTCGACGACGGCGAGCGGCCGAGCGCCGCGGGCCCGGGCGGCGTCGGGGGTTTCGAGGACGAACGTCACCGCGGCGGCGGCGGTGGTCAGAGGCAGGCCCAGCTCGGCGTAGCAGCGTTCGACCAGGGGGTCGTGCTCTTCCCCGCCGCAGACCAGGGCCCGCGGCCACTGTCCCTCGGCAAGGCGGAGGGCGGCGAGGCGGAGGGCGTCGAGCCCGGCGGTGCGCGACCCGATGATCGATTGGCAGGGCCCCTGAATATTAAGGGACATGCTCAAGTGGGCGGCGCCGGCGTTAGGGACGCCTTCGGCGAAGAGGACGGGGTTGGCGGTGGCCAGGCCGTGGTCGACCAGGCCGCGGTAGTAGTCGTAGCTGAAGTGGGTCGAGCCGTGGGCGGTGCCGAGGACCGCGGCGCAGTCGCGGGTGAACGGGTCGCGGTGCTCGGCATCGAGGCCGGCATCGCGGAGGGCGAGTTCGGCGGCGGCGAGGGTGAGCTTGACGTAATCGCTGAGGCGGCGGACGCGCCGGGCGGTGAGCAGGTGGAGGTAGTCGTCGGGGTCGACGGGGCCGGCGGTCGGCGGGGCGGTGCGGGGGGTGTGGGGGTGGGCCAGCGCGTCGCGGCCGACGACGCCGGGGAGCACCACGCCGAGCCCGGTGATCCAGGCTTGAGGGAGGTCGCGGGTT
>JBCDDZ010000046.1:0-23397 GCA_039180025.1 Planctomycetota bacterium | reverse complement strand
CCCGGCCCCGCCGAGGCTTCCCCCGCCAAGAACGGCGCGACCCGCCCCAAACCCGACTTGTTTGCGAAACAAGTTTTCACCACCGGCGAGGCCGCCGAGGTCTGCAAAGTCTCTCAGCAAACCATCATCCGCTGCTTCGACGCCGGGCGGCTTCAAGGCTTCCGCGTCCCGGGCTCGCGCTTCCGACGGATCCCGCGTGAAGACCTGATCCGGTTCATGAAAACCAACGACATCCCCACCGACGGCTTCAACTCCGGCAAGAAGAAGCTCCTGGTCGTGGACGACGACCCCGCGCTCGTCCAGCTCTTCACCGATGTCTTCGGACAAGACCCGCGGTTCGAAATCCGCAGCGCGGCCACCGGCTACGACGCCGGGATCGTGTCCTCCACCTTCAAGCCCGACCTGATGATCCTCGACTTCATGCTCCCCGACATCAACGGCAACGTCGTCTGCCAGACCGTCCGCGAGAACAAGCAGCTCATGGACATGAAAATCGTCATCGTCTCGGGCGTCGTCAACCGCGCCGAGATCCAGGGGCTCCTCGACGCCGGGGCGGACGAATTCGTGAAGAAACCCTTCGACCTCGAGGCCCTGATTGCCCGCGTCGAAAGCCTTTTGGAGCTGTAAAGCCAGCGGTTCCGGACGCTCCCGGTATCCGGTCCGCAACCCGCCCCGCTTTTACCCCCCCCCGCCGACTGCCCCCGCGCACGACGCCCGACCATCGCCCCCCATGGTCTCGCATGAACTCTCCAAGCCGCGCCGCATCGAGCTGATCCTGCGGCAGATCGACACGCTCCCGACGCTGCCCGCGGTGGCGACGAAGCTGCTGTCCCTCACCGCCGACAACGACTCGAACGCCAAGCAGGTCACCGCGCTGATCCAGAGCGACCCCGCGCTCACCGCCCGGGTACTGTCCCTCTGCAAGACCGCCGATAAAGGCGTCCGCCACGACGTCCTCACCATCGACCGTGCGGTGGTGCTCCTGGGCTTCACCACCATCCGCAACGCGGTGCTCTCGATCAAAGTCCTTGAGGTGTTCGGCGGGACCGTGGACGGCGACCTCGATCAACCGGCCGCCGGCGGCCGACTCTCCGCCGGGTCGAACCCCCGGGACCCCGACGCCCCGGCGCCCGCGGGCCTGGACCGCAAAGGGTTTTGGCTCCACAGCCTCGCGGTCGCGCTGACCGCACAGGCCATCGCGCAGGCTCACCGCGACCCCGCCCTGCGGCCCGACGAGGCCTTCGTCTGCGGCCTGCTCCACGACCTGGGCAAGCTGGCCCTCGACCACGTGCTGCCCCGCAGCTACGCCCGGATCGTCGCGCTGGCCGACCTGCACCACACCGATATCGCCCAGGCGGAACGCAAGATTATCGGCTTGGACCACCACACCGCCGGCAAACGCCTCGCCGAGCAGTGGGCCCTGCCCCTGAAGCTTCAGGATGCGATCTGGCTCCACGGCTCCCCCCTGGACTCGCTGCCGCAAATCGAACACCGCCGGCTCGTCGGCCTCACCCACCTCGCCGACGCCGTGGTCCGCGACCGCCACGTCGGGTACTCCGGCAACCACCCCCCCGCCGACCTGAGACAGCTCACCGAAAAGCTCGGCCTGTCGCTCGACAAAGTCCAGGCCAGCACCGCCGACCTCTTCCCCCAGCTCGAACAGCACGGCCAGGCGTTAGGCATCCACGACGACCCGTCCCATGAGCTCGCGCTCGATTCGATCCAGCGGGCCAACGCCGCCCTGAGCAAAGCCAACCACGCCCTCGAGCGTCGGTCCCGCACCGCCGCCGGCCAGACCCGGATCCTCGAAGCCCTCACCCGGTTCAACGCCGCCGCCACGCCGGCCCGCTCCGAGCAAGACACCCTCGACGCCGTCGCCGCGTCCGCTCGGCAGCTCCTGGGCGACGGCTTCTACACCCTGCTCTACCCCACCCGTCAAACCGACACCGCCCCGGCCGCCGACGCCCCGCCACCGCCCGATGGCTACTGGCTCGTCAGCCAGTACGACCGCCAGGGTCAGCCGGTCGATGCGCAATACCTCGACACCCCGCCGCGCACGCCGGACCTGGCCGAGCTCGACGCGTCGGAATCGTTGGGTGTGGAACTCATGGGGATCCTGCCCTGGATCGCCGACTACCTGGTGGCCGCCGAGGATCTGCGTGACGTGAAGCTGCTCCCGCTGCCTTGCGGCTGGGGCACGATCGCGCTGCTGCTCCACGACCGGGCCGACCTCCCGGGCTGGGGGATTCTCGGCCCGCTCGCCGGGACCTGGGGAAACGCCATCGCCGCCGCCGCGCAGCACGCCGGCGCCAAACGGCTCGGCGAAGACCTCGCCACCGCCAACGCCGCCCTCGCCGCCGCCCAGGACCGGCTGCTCCACACCGAATCGCTGGCCCGGCTCGGCGAGATGGCCGCCGGCGCCGCCCACGAGATGAACAACCCCCTGGCGATCATCTCCGGCCGCAGCCAGCTCCTCACCCTCGCCCTCCCCGACCATTCCGATCAGCAGCAGTCGGCCCGGATGATCTTCCGCGAAGCCCACCGCCTCAGCGACCTGATCTCCTGCCTCCGCATGTTTGCCGACCCTCCGGTCGCCGACCGCAAGCCCGCGGACCTGCCGGCGCTGCTCCAGGGGGTCGTCGAAAAAGTCCGGTCGGCCACCGCAAAGCGGCAGCCGCGCTTCCAGATCGAACTCCAGGTCCCGCCGGGCCTCCCCAATCTGTCCCGCCTCCCGCTCGATGCGGACCAGATCGACCGCGCGGTGACCGAACTGCTCTTTAACGCGGTCCAGGCCCAGCCCAAATCCGCGGTGCTCGTGTCTTTGCGGTTCGAACCCGCCGACACCGCCGACGCCCCCACCGTCCACCTGATGGTCACCGACGACGGCCGCGGGATGGACGCCCACACGCTTGCCCACGCGCTGGACCCGTTTTTCTCGGCCAAGTCGGCCGGCCGGCAGGTCGGCATGGGGCTGCCCCGGGCCGAGCAATACGCCCGCGCCCACGGCGGGTCGATCCGGTTACGCAGCGAGCCGGGCCGCGGAACCGTGGCAACTTTTTCACTACCCCTCGATTCGACTCCGGGATCACCCGATACCAACCGCAGTCCCGTCCCGAACGCCGCTTCGTCGGCCTAAGCCCCCGGGAAGGACCTGGAGAAAGCCGTGTCCCCCGAACCCAAGTCCTCCCCCCGCTCCGCCGCCGCCGTCAAGGCCCGGCGACGGACCTGCCGCACGCTCCTGGTGCAGCCCCAGCCCGCCCTCCGCGGCGCGGTTCAAGCCTGCGCTACCCCCCAGCGACTCTTCGACATCCTCCACGCACCGACCCTCGCCGATGCCCGCCAGCACCTCGCCCGGCAGCCGATCGACCTGGCCATCATCCAGACGCAGCTCCCCGACGGGTCCGGCCTCGACCTGACCGCCGAGATCAGCCGCCTGAGTCATACAACCGCGACGATCGTCGTGGCCGACACCGCCGACTTCGACGTCGCCCAGGCCGCGCTCCGCGCCGGGGCCGACGACTTGATCGCCTCGCCGCTCGCGCCCCGCGACCTCGCGCCGCGAGTCGCCCACGCGCTGAACCGCAAGACCCGCGACAAAGCCCACACCCAGCGGATCGAACGCCTCCACCGCTTGTGCAAAAAACTCAACGCCGCCCGCCTCGAAGTCTCGCAGCAGGTCGATCTGCTGTGCAACGACCTGGTGACTGCGTATCAGGAACTCGCCTGCCAGATGCAGAACGTGGTCCAGACCTCGGAATACGCCGAACTGGTTCAGAACCAACTCGACCTCGAAACTTTGCTGCGGGCTACCCTCGAGCACCTGATGGCCAAGCTCGGCTCGGCCAACGCCGCGATCTTCCTCCCCGCCACGATGGACGAGTATTCGCTGGGCGGTTACGTCAACTACGACCGCTCGCCCGAGTCCGCCGAATTGATCCTGCAGCAGCTCGGCGACCACCTGGCGCCCCGCATCGCGGCCGTGGACGACCTGGTCCATCTGACCGAGCCGCAAGACCTGGAGGAGGCCCTGGGCTACGACGCGGGCCTTCTGCGAGACAGCGCGCTCCTGGCCGTGCCCTGTATGAGCGAAGACGAATGCCTCGCGGTCCTCGTGCTTTTCCGCGAAGCCGACCAGCCCTTTGAGGAAGAGCACCTCGACCGGGTGTCGGCTCTGGCCCCGATGCTCGGCGACGCGCTGGAGAAGATCATCCGGATCCACCACCGCTCGGTCTTCGCCGCCGACCCAGGCAGCGAGTTCGATGATGTTCCGGACTACGAGGACGACGCCGACGAATCCGGCGACAACCCGACGCTCCCGTTCTGACCCATGGCAAAGGCAGCAGTCCGCCGCAGCCCGACCTGCCGACCTGCCGACCTGCCGACCTGCCGACCTGCCGACCTGCCGAACCATTTTTGCCCCTTAGCGCCATCGATCTTCGGCTCGGGGGAACTTGCTGTTCACCGAGCGCCTGCGCGGTGGGTGGCCGCGTAGTGATGCAGTAACATACCGCCCATGTCACAAAAACCATGGGAATACGCCAAATCCTCGGGCAGCGAGGGCGATCCGCTTGCGGCCCGCTTCGTTTCGTCGCTGGACTACGACAAACGGCTGTACAAGCACGACATCGCCGGGTCGATCGCTCACGCGCGGATGCTGCGGAAGGTCGAGTTGATCGACGACGCCGACCTCGCCGCGATCGAGGCGGGGCTCAACGAGATCAAACAAGAAATCGCCGAGCAGGGCGACACCTGGCCCGGCTGGAAGGTCGAGTTGGAGGACGTCCACATGTGCGTCGAAGCCGCCCTGATCGAAAAGGCGGGAGATGCCGGGCGGAAGCTGCATACGGGGAGAAGCCGGAACGATCAGGTGGCGTTGGATCTGTTGCTGTGGTCGCACGAGGCGGTGGAGGTCATCGTTGAAAAAAAGTTCACCCTGATGAGGGCCTTTGTCGGACTCGCGGATCAATACGGCGGGGTAGTTATGCCGTCTTACACCCACCTCCAACGCGCCCAGCCAATCGTCGTCGGCGGTGAAGTCGTCGCTTGGCTCGAAGCTCTGGGGCAGTGTTCGACACGAGTTGAGCAGCTTGCTTCGATGCATCGAAACCCGCTGGGCAGCGGCGCGATTGCAGGTTCCTCGCTACCGCTGGATCGCGGTACCACCACAAAGCAATTGTTCCCCGAAAACGATATGCCCGAGGAGATCACCGGCGCTTTCCAAGAGATGTTCGGCCTCGGCGACGATCTGATGCAGAGCGTCGACGACGCCACTTCCTTTTCGCGCAGCAGCATCTACGGCACCGCGTCCCGGGATGTGGCACTCGATATGGCGTACGGCCTTAGCATGACCTCGCAATGGCTCTCCCGCTGGGCGGAGCAGTGGATTATTTACGCGACGACAGAGTTTGGGTTTATCACGCTCGACAACCTGTACACGACCGGGTCGTCGATGATGCCCCAGAAGCAGAACCCCGACATGCTGGAATTGATCCGTGGCAAGACCGGGCAGGTGTACGGATCGCTGATGGCGCTCTTGACGATGTGCAAGGGGATCACGATCGGCTACAACCGCGACCTGCAGGAAGACAAACGCCACGTCTTCGCGGCGTATGACGCGGTGTGCGACTGCCTGGACATGGCGGCGGCCATCGTGCGGACGACGACGTTTAATGAAGAGCGGATCAAGGCGGGGTTGAACCGGGGGTATTTGGACGCAACGTCGCTGGCCGAGTATTTGGTGACCCAAGGGGTGCCGTTCCGTACGTCGCACCAAGTGGTGGGGGCGCTGGTGCAGTTGTGCGAGGTCGAGGGGTTGGGGGAGCTGCGGAAACTGTCGTTGGAACAGATACGCGGGGCGGTGGAGGAGGCGGGCGCTAAACCGCAAGCGGCGGGGGTGGGGGAAGAGGTGTACGGGTGGCTGGGGCCGGAGAACGTGGTGCAGCGTTACCAGAGCGCGGGGAACGCGGGGGTGAGCGGGTTCGAGGCGCAGCTCGCGGCGTGGAAAGAACGGCTGGGGGATTCGGGATAGGCTTTGTCGTATGCTGATTCTTTCTGTCATCCAGGGCCCCGACAAGGGCCGGCGTTTCGAGCTCCCCGACCACGAGCCGCAGCAGATCGGCCGGTCGTCCGAAGCCCTGCCGCTGACCGACCAGACGATCTCCCGCCGGCACGCCGAGCTGACCCCCGACAACGGGCGGTGGTACCTCCGCGACCTGGGGTCGTCCAACGGCACGTTTGTCAACGGCGTCCGGGTGACCGAGGCACGGATGCTGCACCCCGGCGACCAGATCCGCGCCGGCACGACGCTGGTGATTTTTGGCGAGGACCCCAATGTCCTGCGGCAGAAGACCGCCGGCGTCCGCCTGGCCGGACGCAGCGAGATCGATGTCAACGTCGAGCACACGGTGGCCAGCAGCGACGACTCGATGATCATGAGCTCCCCCGACCCCCGGCAGTCGGCCGAGTTCCAGCTCAACATCATCTACGAGCTGGTCAACCTCATTGGCACCGTCACCGACAAGCAGGAGCTCTACGACCGCGTGATGGAGGTGGTCTTCGATTACTTCGACGCCGACCGCGGGTTCATGCTGATTACCGAAACCATCGGCGAAGACCCCGAGCCCGTGGCCGTCCGCCGCCGCCACGACGGCGGCAAGAACCTTTTGCCCGACCTTCAGGAAAAAGGCAAGCCGATCACCGTCAGCCGTACCATCGTGCAGTACGTCATGAACAAACAGGTCGGCGTGCTCTCGAGCAACGCGATGTCGGACACCCGCTTCGCCGCCGGCGATTCGGTGCAAGGCTACGGCATCCGCTCAGCGATGTGCGTGCCGATCCGCTACAAGGACCGCTTTTACGGCGTGATTCAGGTCGACTCGAAGATCGCTAACTACACCTACACCGAAGACCAGCTCACGCTCCTGACCGCCATCGGGGTGCAGACTGGGCTGGCGCTGGCCAACCTGCGTCTGGTGGAGCACCGGCTCCGCAGCGAGCGCCTGGCGGGCGTCGGCCAGACCGTCGCGTCGCTGTCGCACTCGATTAAAAATATCCTCCAGGGGATGCGCGGCGGGGCCGACGTCGTCGAGTTGGGCCTGCGGAAGCAGAACATGGGCGTGGTCAACTCGGGCTGGGAGATCGTCTCCCGCAACCTCGAGCGGATCTACGAGCTGACCATGAACATGCTCGCGTACTCTAAGCAGCGGCGGCCCGAGATCGAGCTCGAAAACCTCACCCCCCTGCTCGAAGAAGTCGTCGCCTTGGTCAGCAAGCAATACGAAACCAAGAAGGTGGCGCTGATCTCGGACTTCGCCCCCGACATGCCGCCGGTCCCGATCGACGGCGGGGCGATCCATCAGGCGGTCTTGAACCTGCTGAGCAACGCGCTCGATGCGGTCGAGCCCGAGTCGGGGATCGTGACCCTGCGCTGCGAGTTCGATCCGGAAACCGAGCAGGTCCTCCTGGCGGTGGCGGACAACGGCGAGGGGATGAGCCCGGCGACAAAACGCGGGCTCTTCCAGCCGTTCCACTCCACCAAGGGCCTCCGCGGCACCGGGCTCGGGCTGGTGGTGACCAAGAAAGTGGTCGATGAACACGGGGGCACCGTCACGGTCGAATCCACCCGCGGCCAGGGGACGACGTTCACCATCCGCCTGCCGCTCGCGCTGGGCTCGGCCCCGTCTTCCGCCGACACCCACGGCCCGTCGCCCACCGGCCTGCCCAAATAACCCTTGGCTCGCCGATGGGTTGGGGTAAACTGTAGCGGTACCTCTTGCCTTGTTTCCTGCAATATCTTCTACTTAGAGGCGTTGGGAACCTATGGACATGGACTTCTCGCTCGCCCCCCTCGCTCCCGACCGGTTCACCCCCGCGGCGGCCCGGCACCTGCTCTGGCGGCTGGGTTACGGCGGCGATTGGGCCCAAGTCCAAGCGTTGACAGAGGTTGGCCTGGACGCCGCGGTCAAGCAGCTCCTGGAGGGGCCCGGCCCGTCGTCCACCGCCGCGCTGCCCGAGCCCGAGCTCGAGCTCGATCCCGACGTTAAAAAACCCCTCAACGCCGAGCAGCGCAAGCGCCTGAATCAGGCCCGTCGCAGCGAAGATCAAGAGGTCCTCCGCGAAAACCAGCTCAGGAATCAGGCCGCCCGCCGTGAAGACAACAAGATGTTCTACCGCCTGAAAACCTGGTGGCTGGAACGGATGCTTCTCACCCCCCACCCGGCTGAGGAGCGGCTCACCCTGCTGTGGCACGGCCACTTCGCCTCGAGCCAGCGTCAGGTCAACGACACCTACCTGATGTATCGGCAGCACCAGCTGTTCCGCAAGGAATCGCGGGGCAGCTTCGCCGACCTGGCCCGCGGCATCGTCCACGACCCGGCGATGCTCCTGTACCTCAACAACAACCGCAACCACAAGCGGAACCCCAACGAGAATCTCGCCCGCGAGATTATGGAGCTCTTCACCCTGGGCGAAGGGAACTACTCCGAAGACGACATCAAGGCAGGCGCCCGCGCGCTGACCGGGTACCACACCGACGACAACGACTTCATCTTCCGTAAGGGGGGCCACGACCACGGGCCCAAGACGATCCTCGGCAAGACCGACGCGTTCGATGGCGACTCGCTTGTGGAACACCTGCTCAGGCAAGACGCCTGCGCGACCCTCGTAGCTCTGAAGCTGTACGACTATTTCGTCGCCGACGTGGGCGACGTGTACCCCGCCGTGCCCCGGGAGAATCAGCGGGTCATCCGTGCTTTGGCCCGGCATCTCCAGCGGGCCGAGTACCAGCTCACCCCGGTCCTCACCACGCTCTTCAAGAGCCGGCACTTCTACGACCCGGCGATCATGGGCCGGAAGATCAAAGACCCCCTCCAGCTGCTGGTCGGCACCGCCCGCGCCCTGCACACCCCGCCGCCGCCGACCCGGAGCCCCACGGCGATGCAGGGATCGATGGCGGCGATGGGGATGGAACTCTTTGCTCCCCCGACAGTGGACGGGTGGGACGGCGGCCGCGCCTGGATCAACACCTCGACGCTCTTCGTCCGCCAAAACCTCGCCACCTACCTCATCAGCGGCAGGCACCCGGAGAAGAAATTCAACCGAAAGAACATCGGCTACGACCCCACCCAGCTCCGCGAGGCCTACGTCCTACCCGAAGACCCGTCGCCGATCGCGGCCACCGACCGGGTCATCGACACCCTCGTCGGGCCCCACCTCACGGCCGAGCGCCGCGCCCCGATCCACCGGTTCGTGGCCGACCGGGGACCAGATAAGGGCCTTTCCAAAGACGGCCTGGTTGCGCTATTCTGCCTGATTACCGCGATGCCCGAATACCAGCTCTGCTGACCCGCCGAAGCCGCGCCCGACCCGAAGCCCGGGTCCGAACGCCCCGGCCTCGCTCCGCCTTTGCGTTTCCCCGCCCCGCTCTCGGCCCGAAGACTTCCTCCCCCGAGCCCCCCATGTGTGACCATTACCACCCGCAGTCCTGCAACACCCCCCCGCCGTCCGACGCCGGCTTCACCCGCCGCCGCTTCCTGGGCCACGGCCTGGGGCTGGTCTCCGCCGCCACCACCGTCCCCGCGTTCCTGCTCCGCGCCGGCGATGCCCTCGCGGCCGACACCACCATGCGGCTCACCTCCAAGCCCGGCGTGCCCGACGGCCGTGTCCTGGTGGTCGTTCAACTTTCCGGAGGCAACGACGGCCTGAACACCGTGGTCCCCTTTGCCCACGACGAGTACCAGGAAGCCCGGCCCCTCCTGCGGATCAGGCCCGAGGACGCGCTGCGCATCCCCGGGTCGGACGACATCGGCCTCCATCCCGCCCTAACCCCCCTTCAGGAGATGATCGACGCCCGGCTCGCCGGCATCGTTCAGGGCGTCGGCTACCCCAACCCGAACCGCTCACACTTCGCCTCCATGGGCATCTGGCATTCCGGGCAGGTCGAAAACGCCGCGCGGGCCACCCGAGGATGGATCGGCAGCGCCCTCGACCAGGCCCCCGATCCCACGGCCCTGGACATCATCAACGTCGGGCGGGAAGCCCCCCTGGCCACCCTCGGCAAGCACACCCGTTCGGTGAGTTTTGAGAACGCCAACCTCTTCCGCTGGGCCGGCCGCGACCTCCACTCGGAAGTCTCGGACACCTACGACGCGTTCCACGACCAGGCGGTGGAGGCAGGCGAGGAAGACCCGCTGGCTTTCGTGAATCGGACCGCCCTCGACGCTCAGGTGGCTTCTTCGCGGGTCCGCAAAGCCGTCCGCGGCGGCCTCGATACCCCCTGGCCCCAGTCGGGCCTGGCGAACCAGCTCAAGATGGTCGCCAAGATGATTCGGGCCGAATTGCCCACCCGCGTCTACTACGTGAACATGGGCGGATTCGATACCCACGCGAATCAGCTCGGGAATCACAACCGGCTGATGCAGCAGTTCGGTGCGGCGATGCAGGCGTTTTATCAGGAGCTCGACGCCGCGGGTCACCGCTCCCGAGTCGTGTCGCTGGCGTTCTCCGAGTTCGGCCGCCGGGTGCAGCAGAACGCCTCGAACGGCACGGACCACGGCGTGGCCGGGCCCGCGTTTGTCTTCGGTGATGCCGTCAAGCCCGGCCTGCTGGGCGAACACCCCTCGCTCAGAAAACTCGACAAGGGCGACCTCGTCCACCGCGTCGATTTCCGCAGCCTCTATACCGACATTCTCGAGAACTGGATGAAGCTCGACGCCGCCACAGCGCTAGGCAAGAAGTACCGCCCCGCCGGCATCTTTCGGTCTACGGCTTAACCGCCCGCGTGGCCGCAGACCTCTGACGATTCCGGTTGGCCGGAGATCACCCTCGGGCCGGCCGTTCGTATGACGGGGCATACCGTGCGATCCTTCGTGATTGTGGTGCCCCGGACGCTGGATCCCCGCGGGCTTAACCTCTCCGACGACAACCATAAAAAAGCCCACCGCTTTCGGCGGTGGGTCATGAGCCCCGTGGGATTTTTAGTGCGTAAACCGCTCGAGAGCGTCAGACCGCCCGGGGGTGGGCCTGCTCGTAGGCGGTGCGGAGCCGCATGCTGCTGAGGTGGGTGTAGATTTGGGTGGTGGAGAGGGACTGGTGGCCCAGGAGTTCCTGGACGCTGCGGAGGTCGGCCCCGTTGTCGAGGAGGTGGGTCGCGAACGAGTGGCGGAGGGTGTGGGGGCTGATGGTGGTGTCGAGGCCGGCGGACTGGAGGTATTTGTCCAGCTTACGACGCACCGAGCGGGAGCTGAGTCGGCCGCCGTTTTTGTTGATGAACAAAGGCGTGGCCGGATCGACCATCGACTGGCTGCGGAGTTCGGTGAAGCGGTGATCGGGCTCGAGGAGGGTGAGGTAGTGGCGGATGGCGGCCATGGCGTGGGAGCCGAGGGGCACGATCCGTTCTTTTTTACCTTTACCGCGGACGTGCATGGTGGACCCGGGCATGTCCAGGTCGTTGCGGTTGAGGTCGACGAGTTCGGAGACGCGGACGCCGGTGGAGTAGAGGGTCTCGAGGATCGCGCGGTCGCGCGCGCCGAGGGTTTCGCGGTTGTCGGGGGCGGCGAGCAGCTTTTCAACGGCGTCCACGGGGATCGCCTTGGGCAGACGCTTGGTCTGCTTCGGGGTGCGGATCAGGAGCATGGGGTTGGTGTGGCAGTTCTCTTTTTTGAGCATCCACTTGTAGAACGACCGGAGGGTGGCGATCTTGCGGGCGGTGGTGGCGGGCGAGTAGCCGAAGCCGTCGAGGAACGCCAGAAAGCCGCGGACGGTCATGGCGTCGGCCTGGTGGAGCTTCTGCTGAACCACGGGGATAAGTTCTTCGGGGATCGCCTGGTCGGGGCCGACGGTATCGCCGGCGAGGTACTCGGAGAACTGACGGAGGTCGGCGCCGTAACAGCGGGCGGTGTAGGGAGAGAAGTGGCGTTCGTGCTTGAGGTAATCGACGAACTGCTGGACGATGGGGGCTTGCTCGGACATGGGTCTCTTTTCCTCTTTCTACGGACGCCGCGGGTGCGGAACTCGGGGATGAATAAACGGGAGGGGTGGTCGGGTCGGGGGGCCGTGGTTTCCCACAGGGGTTAAGCGGTCTTGCGAGCGCGGTAGTGTTCGGTGAGCCGGTCGGACATCCGTTGGCCTAACCGGTGGGAGAGGACGGCGGCGTCGAACCAGTTCAGGTCGTGGTGCGGGTCGGCGACCATGGCCTGGAGCTGGCGGATCAGTTCGTGTTCCCGGCCCGGGGGGCAGTCGAAGCAGTAGCGCTGGCCTTTTTTGACCAGGACGAGCTTGTCGCCGTCGCCGGGGTCTTCGAGGCGGGGGGCATCGTCGGGCGGGATGGGGATGAAGTCGGGCATGGTTCGGTCACGCGGGGGGAGCCGGTCGGGGGGACCGGCGGCGTGCCGATCCGTTTATCGGGGTCTCGCGGGATCGGGGTAAGCCGGTTGCGGGACGGGGGGTTGGAGCCGGGCGGGCGGCGCGGCGGTGTTCGAGGCCTGAGGGCGGCGGAGCCGGATTTGCTCGGCCTGGAGTAAGCGGGCGGTGAGCTGGTAGCTCACGAATTCGGAGTACAGATCGATGCTGAGGGTGTGTCGCCGCAGGGCGAGTTCGAGGTTTTCGTTGCGGCCGCGCTCGGCGAGGTAGGCGGTGAGCAGGTCGGTGACGTCGGGGTCGGCGGCGTCATAGAAGCCGCCGATCGCGGTCACCGGCTGGCGGCGGGCCGCCTCGGCCAGGGGCAAGACCGCGGCCCGGTCGGTCGCCGCGGCGGAGAGCTCGCGGGGGTCGAGGTCGTTGCCTTCCCAAGCGAGTCGTCCGTCCAGGTAGAGTTCGAGGTTGAGCCCGAGCTTGGGCGGGTTGTACGGTTCGTAAGCGGTGACGGTGCCGACGACCAGCGCGTCGACGCCGAGGGTCTGGCGGAGTTGGAGGGCGTCCTCTTTGCTCGTAACCGACGGCATGCCCAACGCACGCATCGCGGCGAGGACCCGGTTGACCGGGAGGACGTCCAGCCCACGGGCCAAGGCCAGCCGCTGAGTGAGCTTGTCGGCCAGCCGGATGCCGTCGGCCGCGCCGCTGCCCGACTCGTTGCGGAGCGGGGCGACGGCAAAAACCTGGCGGTTGGCGTAGGGCGAGACGATGGGTTCGACGCGGTCCGGCGAGCAGCCGGGGGCCCACGCCGAAACACCCAGGAGCGTGACGGCCGACAGGATCAGCATGATCTGTTTACTTGTCATGGCGTCCTGCCGGGGAGCCGCGGCATCCTGCCGGGGCGGTCGTTTCTACGAGAATCAGCGATCGAGTCGTGGGCCGCGAGGAAAGACTCGGCGGCGGGTTTATTCGGGGAGCGGTACGGTCGGCGGCGCGGTGGCTTCGAAGGCGTCGGCGGGGCCGGTGTTTTCACGGGGTCGAACCAGGGTCATGGTCTGCTGCGTCTGGAGGGCGTAGACGTTTTCGAGGCCGTCGACGCCGCGGTTGGAAACGAAGTAAATCGAACCGTCGACCGACCAGGTGGGATAAAGGTTCCCGTAATGGCCTTGCGTCAAGCGGGCCCGGCCCGAGCCGTCCGCGTTGCAGATCCAGATATCAGCACTGGACCCCGCGGGACTATCGGCCGTTGGGTCCAGGACGGTGCAAAAAACGAGGTTGCGTCCGTCGGGGCTCCATTCCGGGGTGATGATCGCGGCGTTGGAGCTGGCGGCGACCTCCGTGGGGTGGATCGCCTCGCCGTCTTTGGTGATCTCCAGGGTCCAGATGCTGAACCAGCGGCTGCCGCGTTCGCGGGCACGTTGGTAGGCGATCTTGTTGCCCGAGGGGGACCAGACCGGGAACAAGCCGTGGCCGATGACTTTCCGGTGGGCGGGGCGGTCGACGTCGATGACGACCAGTTCCCAGACACCCGAACGGGTCCCGCGGGAGGCGTAAACGAGTTGTCGGCCGTCGGGGGAAAAACTCGGGTGCAGGTTCTGCGCGCCGTCTTCGGTCAGCTTGACCGCGGGCCCGCCGTCGATGTTCATGAGGTAGAGGTCCCAGGTGCCGCCGCGGTCGCTGGCGAAAGCGATCTGCCGGCCGTCGGGGCTGAGGCTTGGCATCACCTCGTTGCCCGGATCGGTGGTGAGCTGGGTCACGGCGGTGCCGCCGACGCGCTGGAGATAGAGGTCCGCGGTCTGGCGGTGCCGCGTGCTGGCGTAGACGATCCACCGACCGGTGGGATCGACTTCCACGTCGAAATCGGCCCCCTCATGGGTGTAGGTCACACGACGCAGCCCGTTTTGCGTATCCAGCGGGCTGGCGGGGGCGGGGCGGCCGGGCTCGATTTCGCCGAAGCGGTGGAGCCCGCCGCGGCGGGGGTCGGCGACGAAAACGGGGGCGGATGGCGGGGGCGCGGCGGTTTGGAGGATCGGCGAAGGGACGGGCGGAATAACCGCCGTGGGCATCGACGAAGCCGGAGCGGTAGAAGTGGGCAGAAGCGTCGAGGCCGGGCCGACCGAAACGGCCTGCAGCGGCGCGGGGTCGGGGATCGGTGGCGCGGGAGTGGTTCGGATATCAGAGGTGGTCGAACGAACATCCGACCCGACGGCAGCCGATCGGCCGGAATCTGCAGATTGAGTGCCGACACCCTCTTCGTGGGAAAGGTGGGCGGTGCTCGAACGTATCGCACACCCGGCAGACAGGGCGAGCATAACCGTGACTAATGCGTAAGCCGGGGAGTGAACCCGCATTGCTGATCCCTTCGCGGCGGCCCGGGGGGGGGCGGCGGCCCTTGAACGTTGCCTAAACTGTGCTACCCTTGGCACCATGACCGAAGAGGTATCGGACCGAAACAGGGCGTAAGCTTGAACCCTGACACGCCACCTTGTTTATCGGACAGTATTTAAGGCCCGCTTGAGCCGACCCCCGCCTCCTTACTATTCAGCTAACGCGAGAACCCCCGCCTGCCCCTAAAAGCCTTGATACCTCGGACCTCCCCCCGTAGGGCCACCTGTTCGCCCCGCCCGGGGCTTTCCCTAAGCCTTTACCGGTACAGCGCGTAGCGCGGGGCTCTGACCGAGGTACGGGACGGGAGTTCGTATTTCTAGCCGGGTCACACGCGACACAGATATCCTTTAAAGGGTTCCCATTGCTTCCGGGGGTGGCCGCAAAACGGAGCACCGGACCACCCCAGATTTGCTTGACACCGTGAACGCCCCGCCTTCCTCGGCTCCTTGATACGCCTTTGAACCGTCATGCTTACCAACGCCGTCTTTTTTGACCTCGACCTCGCCGCGCTGCTGATGCCTCTGCGCTGGCCGCTCACGATCGGCTACATCGTGCTGATCTCGTTGATCGGGGCCTACGGCCTGCACCGCTACTGGCTGGTCTTCCTTTTCAATCGTCACCGCAAGGCGGTCGCGCGGCCGAGCCGCCGCTTCGAGGAACTGCCCCGGGTCACCGTCCAACTCCCGATGTACAACGAGGGGTTCGTCGCCCGCCGGATCATCGATGCGGCGTGCGCGCTGGACTATCCCGCGGACCGCTTGCAGATCCAGGTGCTCGACGACTCGACCGACAACAGCCGGCAGATCTGCGCCGACCGTGTCGCCCATTGGCAGGCGCAGGGGGTGGACATCGAACTCCGCCACCGGGTCGATCGGGTCGGCTACAAGGCCGGCGCTCTCGCGGAGGGCATGACCACCGCGACCGGTGAGCTGGTCGCGATCTTCGATGCCGACTTTGTGCCCCCGCGCAATTTTCTGAAGCGAACCGTTCACCATTTCGCAGACGAGAGCGTTGGGATGGTGCAGACCCGGTGGGCTCACCTGAACCGCGACGACTCGATGCTCACCCGCGGCCAAGCGATTTTCCTCGACGGCCATTTCGTGGTCGAACACACCGCCCGCAACCGTTCGGGGGCCTGGATCAACTTCAACGGGACCGCCGGGCTTTGGCGCGCCACCGCCATCGAGGAAGCCGGCGGCTGGCAGCACGACACGCTGACCGAAGACGTCGACCTGTCCTACCGCGCTCAGCTCAAAGGGTGGCGGTTCCTGTTTTTACCCTGGGTGACCTGCCCCGCCGAGTTGCCGCCGGAAATCAACGCCTTCAAGAGCCAGCAGCACCGCTGGACCAAGGGCTCGATCCAGACCGCGATCAAGCTGCTGCCCACACTCTTCCGGGCCGACATCCCGTTCAAGGTCAAACTCGAAGCGTTCTTCCACCTCACCAGCCCGATGGTGTACCTCTACATCACCCTCTTCGCGCTGCTGTTTTACCCCGCGGTGTTCGTCAACCTGCAGCCGCTGGGTAACGGGACGTGGGCGGGGGTTTTTCTGGGGATCACGCTGTTCATGCTCGGGACCGCCTCGGCCACGGCGTTTTACCTCACCAGCCAACGCGCGCAGAAGCGGTCTGCCTGGCTTACGCTCTTCCAAGTCCCCATGCTCATGTCGATCGCCATCGGCATCGCGCTCAACAACGCCCTAGCCTGCATCGAGGCGTTGGTGGGCCACGACTCGCCGTTCGTCCGCACGCCGAAATACGGCAACTCTGTCGCCGTACCCGACGTGCAAACCCCGCCCTTGGCCGCCAACGAAGCCGACGACGACCGGGCCCACCGCCCGAGCCGACGTCGAAAAAACCGGTCGGAATCCCCCGTGATCCCGATCCCCAGCCTCAAGCTCTGGATCACGTTTGTCGAGATCGCCTTCGGTTTATTCATGCTCGAATGCGCCCGGCTTTCGCTGGCCATTGAAAACACCGTGGTCAGCCTCCCGTTCCTCATCCTGTTCGCGATGGGTTATCTTTACGTGGGCTTGACCAGCCTCGCCGTTCATATCCGCGGCGCGCTGGCCTCTCGCAAGCAGCGGCGCCGCCCCGTTCAGGCCGCTCCCGCCTGACCCGAGGGGGCAGGCTTAGGCTTTGCGATCGCTATGAAAAGGCAGCCGCCTACCGCTTGTGCGTCTGTCGTTTGATCTACACTGCGCGGGGACGCGGCGGTCGGGCCGCGATAAAACACGATCACACTGAACGTTCTCCCTCACGCCATGCTTGCGGAACTACCCCGGGAAATCGATAGCCAGCGTGAGCCCGACGGCTGGACCTATCGCCTGCCGCCCCGCGACCTGGGCCGCACCGGACGCCTCGCCCGATGGCTGTCGGTCCTCGGCGGTTTGATGGTGATCTGCCTCGTCGCCTCGGCCGGGCTGGCCGCGTATCGCTTCAGTCAGCTCGGCAAGATCGACACCGATACGCTGTGGGTCGCGATCCCCTTCGTGATCTTTGGGCTGCCGATGTTCGGAGTGTCTTGCTCCGTTTTCACCCTCGGCCGCCGCCTCGGCTCGGGGTACCACACGCTTGCCCTGCGCGGGGAAAAACTGATCAGCACCGGGCACCCCCGCTTGCTTCGCCGACGACGCCGGACGTTCCGTGTCGAGTCCGTCAACGGCCTCCGCATCGATGGGCCCGGCGACCTGCCGTTCCCCCTGCCGGCCAAACTGCGCGACCTCGCCGTGCTTCGGGCCGAGACATCTAAAGACCCCGTGGTCATCGCCTGGGGATATCCCCGCGCCTGGTTGATCGCGTTGGCGCATCACCTCGCGCAAGGATGCCACGACGCGAGCCCGGCCCGACTCCGCGACCGCCCGATCCCCGTGGAGATCGATACACCCGAAGCCACCGAGAAGCGGATCCGGTACCAGACCGTCGGCCTACAGTCTGCCCCGGACGCCAGCGCTGCCGGCCCGCCGCCGCAGCCACGGACCTCGATCGCGGTACTCACTGAAACCACCGATGGCTGCTCGGTCGAGATGCCCGCGCTGGGCCTGCGCCGCGTCAGCAAAACCTTATTTTTCATGGGAATCGGGTTCACCGTGATTACGCTGGCGGTGTCGGTGTCGCTGTTGACCGCCGAGATCGAAATGCCCGACGACCTGTCGCCGATCTGGGCCGTACTTTTTTTTGTTGTCTGGCTGACCCTGTTCGGGGGCGCGGGGGTCGGCATGCTCTTGGCTTCGATCAACGCGAGCCGGAGACGGGGGATCATCGACCTGGTCGGCGGCAACCTTGTGGTGAGTCAGCGCAGCCTCTTCGGCGTCAAACAGTTTCAGTGGAAGCACGGCGAACTGGAGCGAGTCAGCGTCGGCCCCAGCGGTACGGAGATCAACAACGAGCCCGTAATGAACCTGCACTTTGAGTCTCGTACGGGGAAAACGGTCAAGCTTTTTTCCGAGCGGCCCGATGCCGAGTTGGAGTGGCTCGCCGCGCTCATCCGTTACCACCTGAGCCGAGCGCCGCGGTGACCCGTGCCTGCCAAGCCGATAGCGTCGCTTCCGAAACGGCGGGCTGCGCGGGCTCCATCGCCAAGCGGTTCCCCCCTTGCAGAGGCACCCAGCTACGGCAGCCCGCGAACGCTTGGTGGTTCGGTACTGTTTTCGGTTTCTTCAATCGGTAAGCACGGACCAATACTACGTACAACGGCCGGTCCGGCTTGTAATCGAATCGCATGTCGATCTGTGGCGGCAGCCAAGGGTGCAGGTCGTCGAGTTCATCGAACGCGGCCCGAGAGGGTACTTCCCAGACGCCTGCCACCTCGGCAAAGCCGCGGAAGCAGATTTCCGCGGGATCTCCGTCAGGCCCGCCGTCCGTATGCGCGACGGCTTGGCCCGCTTTCCCAGAGCCACCCACGCCACGCTCGCCGAACTCGGTCCGCAGCGCGGGCTTGATCCATTCGAGTCGTTCGTGCTCCCACGCAGGGAACAAGCCGAACCGCCGATAGCCCAGTCGAAACCGCCCGGGGCCGGCGTCTTCGTGAACTCCGCCTTTACGCAGGAGGAGGCCGACGCGCCCCTCTACCAAGAGATCACAAACACAAGACCACTCTTTGAGCGCGATGTCGAGCATGCGATCCGTTCGCCCGTCAGTCGTCCGAGTCTTCGGAGTCGTCTTCCAGCGGTGCTTCGCCGACGGGGGTGACGCCTTTCTTTTCGAGGACGAGTTTCTTAATTTCTTCGAAAAGGTCTCGGTTTTCCCGGATGAACGTCTTGGAGTTTTCGCGGCCTTGGCCGAGGCGGACTTCGCCGAAGCTGAACCAGGCCCCGGATTTCTGGACGACGTCTTCTTCGACGGCCATGTCGATGAGGTCGCCCGAGGCCGAGATCCCTTCGTCGAACATGATGTCGAATTCGGCCTGTCGGAAAGGCGGGGCGATCTTGTTTTTGACCACGCGGGCTCGGGTGCGGTTACCTACTGCCTTGTCCCCGTCTTTGATCGACGCGGTCCGCCGGATATCGATGCGGACCGAGGCGTAGAATTTGAGGGCTCGGCCGCCGGGCGTGGTTTCGGGGTTGCCGAACATCACGCCGATTTTTTCGCGGATCTGGTTGATGAAAATGACGGTCGTTTTCGACCGGGAGATCGCCCCGGTGAGCTTGCGCAGGGCCTGGGACATCAGGCGCGCCTGGAGCCCAACGTGCGAGTCTCCCATCTCGCCCTCGATTTCAGCCCGGGGGATCAAGGCGGCAACGGAGTCGACCACGATGAGATCCACCGCGTTGGAACGGACGAGGAGTTCGCAGATTTCGAGCCCCTGCTCGCCGGTATCGGGCTGGGAAACGAGGAGTTCTTCGAGGTTGACCCCGAGACGACGGGCCCAGGAAGGGTCCAGGGCATGCTCGGCGTCGATAAAGGCGGCCACGCCGCCGTGCTTCTGGACTTCGGCGATGGTGTGGAGCGTGAGGGTGGTTTTACCCGAGGATTCGGGGCCGTAGACCTCCACGACCCGGCCGCGGGGGATGCCTCGGCCTCCGAGGGCAAGATCCAGAGAAATCGAGCCGGTGGAAATACCCTCGGGCAGGTTGGAGGGGTCGTCGTCGAGACGCATAATCGAGCCTTTGCCGAAGGACCGCTCGATCTGGGTGACGGCTTGGTCGAGGGCCCGCTCGCGGTTGGCGTCGGGTTCCGTGTGTCGCGAAGGTTTTGCAGCTTTGGCCATGGTTTTGGTTTTTTTAGAGGCCGTTGCTTTGGCGGCACGACCGTTGAGGGAGGCGGGGGAAGAATTGAGGGTGGCGACCATGGTAGTGCTCCGGGGGCTGGCGTCAACGTTTGGGATTTGATCGGATCAATCCAGCTTATCTAATGTTTGGTATGTGTCAAGGTTTTATTTCGATATTTTTCGGATTTTGTTGGGTTAAAGTGAGATACCGCGAATTGAAAAATCGATTAGACCAAGTTAGCGAGGATGTGATCAGAGACGGTCATTGTTTGCTTGCATAGAAAATACTGGAATCTTAAAATGACCTAAATTTTTTGGAGTCCTCGTGATGCGTCTGCTGCTGATATGTGATTTGGGCGATGAAGCCACGCGACTACAGGCCGGACTCAAGAAGCATGGCTACGCCGTTGATTTAGCGACTGACGCGGCAGACGCCGAAGAGCGGGCGACGACGGGGGACTACGACGCGATTCTGACCAAGGAAACGGAGCCTTCGGGGCTTGACGCGCTGCGGGTCACGCGGAGGTTGCGTAATGCAGACGTGGGGGAGCCGTTATTGGTCGTGCCCGAGGAGGCGGACGAGGCGACGACGGTCGAAGCTTTCGATTCGGGGGCGGACCAGGTGCTGGACCCCGAACGGAGCTTTGCCGAATTGCTTAGTCGGGTGCGGGGGTTGCTCAGGCAGTGCGCGCCGATGCCGGGGGACACGTTGCGGTACTTGGATATTGAGATGGATTTACGCCGGTTGTCGGCGTCGCGAGCGGGGCGGCCGCTTGGCTTGGTGGGTAAACCCTATAGCGTGTTGGAATTTTTCCTGCGTTCACCCGAGCGGGTGCATTCGCGAGAAGCGATCGGCCGGTCGGTGTGGGACGAGAACTTTGATCCGTTTTCCAACGTGATCGACGTCACGGTGTCGAAGCTGCGCCGGGAACTGGACAAGCCGTTCGATAAGCCGTATCTGCACACGGTCGTGGGCCGCGGCTATCTGTTGGGCGAGCGGCCGGCGGTGCCGGACCAGTGGGGCTGAACCACGGGGGTTGGACGGCCGGATTCATGAATCAGAAGGGAAAAGCCCAACCTTAGTTTTTAGAGGGGGTTCATATACGTGCGATATGTTTCGGGAAATGGTTGATGGGCCGAAGTCCATCGACAAGTTTACGGAACTGTTTCCCTGGCGCCTCGTGGGGAGCGCTAGGCAGCGCATGATTGAAAGGTTAATGAGATGCTTTACTGGGCAGTGGTCTTTTTTGTCGTGGCATTGATTGCGGGGGTCTTTGGGTTCGGAGGGATTTCGGAAGATCTGGCGGGGATCGCCAAGGTGCTCTTCTTCATTTTCCTGATTTTGCTCGTGGTATCGGTGGTGATGAATGTTCTCCGAGGCAAGAAGCCGGTGTAGATAAAACCGCGCTCACCGGTTAGGGTGAGACAGAATGAGGCGGTGAGGGTATGGCTCGGCGTGTGCCGTGGCGCTCAACGTCAAGTGGTTTACCTTGAAAGGAACAAATTATGGAATGGTTGAAAAAGATGTTTGCGGTCACGGCGGTCCTGTCGATGATGACGTTTGGGGTCGGCCTGGTGGCTGGCTGCGAAGACAGCGACGACCCCGCGGATGTGATCGGCGAAGCGGCCGATGATACGCAGGACGCTGCGGAAGACGCCGGCGATTCTTTGCAAGATGCCGCTGACGATGCGGGTGACGTGATCGAAGACGCGACCAACTGATGCGTTGGCACGATCGGTTGGTATCAACAGACGGCGTTTACTTGCCGCTTGCCGTTAAAGAGTTCAGTAATAAGCCGTCGCCGTAAAAGGCGACGGCTTTTTTTATCGCGTCCATCGGGTCGTTGGACCGGACTCGGGAGGAATCATGGTACCGCTCGGCCGCCGCGCTCAACTGGAGGCGCTGGTATAGGAGCGCAGCGCGAAGCGCCAGAACCAGCGGGAAAAAAGGAGCAGGGCGGTGGCGATCAGCGCGGCCGCGGCCAGCGTGGCGGGGCCGGCGTGGCCGGTGACGAAGGTCGCGGGGGTGGTGGTCATGAAGGCAACCGGGAGGACAAAGGTAAAGAAAGCGCGGTAGGCCGGCGGATAGGCTGCGACGGGGTAGCGGCCGGCCTCGAGTAGGGCCTGCATCGCCGTGGTGATGTTGTGCATCTTGACGAACCAAATCGTCAGCGTCGAAAGGATAAAACCCAGCGCGTAGAGGATCGTCAGTCCCAGCAGTAGAGCCAGGGTGAATCCCAGCGTCGCGAGCACCGGGGAGAGGGGGTAGGCCGTCGGGCCGGCCTCGGGACCAAGTGCCGCGGGGCCGATCCGCGATCCCGCGAAGACGGCCAAGACGATCCCCAGCAGTAGATTGGGCAGGCCCCAGATCCGCAGGTGTCGCGTCGAGAGCCAGAACTGCGTATCGAGGGGTTTGAGCAAGACAAAGTCGAGCGAGCCGTCTTGCACCATCTCGGTCACCCGCTGGCGGTTGGGGGTGAGGAAGGTGGCCTGAAACCCGTCGAGGATGGTATACGCCGCGACCACGAGCATCGCGGCGGGCCAGCTCCATCCCCCGGGTTCGTAGCCGGTACGGAAGAGCGCCCAGAGGACCAGCAGGGCCCCGCTCAGGGCGAGGGTGCTGTGGATGGCGGTGAGGACGAAATTGGCCCGGTATTCCATCTCCGCCGCGAGGGCGGTCGACCAGAAACGTGTGAGGGTGGTGAGGTAACGCATCGGGGGGCGGGCTCAGCCGTTCCGGTAGAGAATAGTCACCGCCGACAAACGTATGGGTGGGCGGCGGGTCGGATGATCGATTCCGAGCGGCCGCGGGCGCTTGGACATGGGCCGTAGATCGGGGATCATCTCAGGCCCCCATCGCCGAGTAGTGTTTCAAGCCCCGCCGCCAGACCCACCGGTTGAGCAGCCACAGCAGAACGATCCAGACCGCCAGGGTGCCGAATCCGCGTAGAAGGTCGACCTCGCCCCCCGCCAGCAGCGAGGCGGGCAGCCAAACCATATAAGGGAACGGCGTCAGCAGCACCAGTTCCCGCACGCCGTCGGGCATCACCTGGAGCGGGATGACGAGGCCAGACAGAAACGTGTACGGGATCATCGTCAGGTTGTCGAGCGCCGAGACACGCTCGAGCCAAAAGGCCAGGAGCGCCGTGGTGTACTGCAACAAAAAACGCAGCAGGAAGGCGGCGTAGCACGCGACCACGGCCAACCCCACCCGCCACCACTCCGGCCGCCACATGCCCTGCGGCCCCGGTTCCGTACCGTGAGTATGACTCGCGCCCCAGAGCGCTTCGGGCTGGATCAGAAAGCACAGCCCCACCAGCAGGACCCCGAACGGCAGCCGCGATATCTGCTCCCCCAGCAGTTCGGTGAGGTAGCGCACCATCGGGTCGATCGGGTGCAGGAGGATCGCCGACAGCTTCCCGCTCACCACGTGGTGCTCGAACTCGTAGATG
>JBCDDZ010000045.1:0-23689 GCA_039180025.1 Planctomycetota bacterium | reverse complement strand
GTTTTTCCGGGGGCGGCGGGGGGTTGATGGGGCGGCTGGGGTCGGGGTCGGTGGTGACGTGGCTGCTGGGGATCAACTTCGTGGTTTTTGTGTGGGACGGCATCTTCGGCACGGCGATGCGGGGGAGTTTTCTGGCGCTCGAGCCGGTGTCGTACTTCAGCGTGGACACGGCGGTGTTCGGCGGGCAGGTCTGGCGTGTCTTCACGTACCAGTTCATCCACGCGGGGTTTCTGCACATCCTGTTCAACATGATCGGGCTGTTTTTCTTCGGCCCGCTGCTGGAGCAGTGGTGGGGGGGCAAGCGGTTTCTGGCGTTTTACTTGTTGTGCGGCGTGAGCGGGGCGGTGGTGGCGGCGCTTTTGGGGGCGATCCCGGGGCTGGGGATCTTTCCGGTGGACGCGAGGCTGGTCGGGGCGTCGGGGGCGATCTTCGGGATCCTGGCGGGGTGTGCGGTGCTTTTTCCGCATCAGCGGGTGCAGTTGCTGTTCCCGCCGATCCCGATGTCGATGCGGACGATGGCGCTGGTGTTCCTGGGGATCTCGGCGTTGGGGGTGATCGCGGGGTCGGCGAACGCGGGGGGCGACGCGGCGCACCTGGGCGGGGCGCTGCTGGGTTTTGTGCTGGCGAAGAAGGCGAACTGGCTTCATTGGGCGGATCGGGTGTCGCCGGCGTCGGTCAAGGCGGGGGTGAGCGAGGGGCGGAAGCAGAAGCAGCGCGAACGCGAACAGAACCTGGACGCGGAGGTGGACCGGATCCTGGCGAAGGTGGCCGAGCACGGGCTCCAGAGCCTGACCAACAAAGAAAAGAAGACGCTCAACCGGGCGACCGCGTCGAAGCAGCGGGCGGGGTAGCGGGCCGGGGCGACGGGTCGACGCCGTCTCCGGCGGCCGACGTAGGGCGGCGCGGGCTGCCGGGGTGGAGCGGCGGGGCGGGCTCAGGCCGACGGGGTCGGGGGGCGGTTGGCGTAGCGGTGGAGTTCGAGGGCGGCGAGGAGGTAGGCGAGGGTGGACTCGGCGCCCTGGTTCTGGTTGACGCCCCGGGGTTCGAGGCCGTCGCGGCCGCCGCCGGTTTCGGGGTCCAAGAGCGGCTGGTTCAGGTCGTTTCGGCCGAGGAACCACTCGAAACAGAGGCGGGCGTCGGCCTCCCATCGTTGGCGTTCATGGCCTCCGAGCGTGGCGATGCGAGCGGCCTCGAGGCAGGCGTCGACCAGGGCGTAGGCTTCGAGGGGCTGCTGATCGAAGGCGGCGCGTCGGGGCGGCGTGCCGTCGGCGGGCCGTTCGAGCCAGCCGTCGTTGCCGATGATCGAGAGGTGGGGCGGCGCGTCGCCGTGGCGGGTGAGCTGCTGTTCGAGGAGCCAGCGGAGGCTGGTGAGCCCGGCGGCGGTCAGCTCGGGTCGGCCCAGGCGTCGGCCGGCGAGCAGCAGCGCGTGGGGCAGCTTGGCGTTGTCGTAGGTCACGAGGTCTTCCCACCACGGCCAGTCGCCGCCGGACGCCGCGGTGTGGCGCTCGTAGACGGTGAAGAGTTTGTCGGCATAGCGGGCAAAAGCGTCGCGCGAGGCGGCGTGGTCGGGGTGCGCGTGGAGATAAGCGTCGAGGCCCTGCAGCGCGAACGCCCAGGAGCGCAGGTGCCCGAGACCGCTGAGCGCGTCCAGGGCCCGGTGGTAGAGCTCGTCGGCCAGGCCGCGCACCGAGGCGGTCGGGGCGAGGCGGACGGTGAGGCCCAGGGCCCAGAGGTTGCGGCCCTGAGAATCGTGAGAGCCGATGTCTTCGAGCCAGGAGCGGTCGAAGGCCATGAAGTTTCGGAACCGCTGGGTGTCGGCGTTGTAGGCGTGGGCGATGAAGCCGAGGTAGGTGTGCAGCGGGGCCTGGGCTTCGTCGAGGCCGAAGAGCTCGGCGTGGTAGAGACAGGCGATCAGGGCCCGGGCGTTGTCGTCGATGCAGTAGCCGTGGTCGGCATCGGGGGTGGCGTAGAGCGCGTGCTGGTAGAGGCCCGTGCCGTCGGTCATGCGGAGCAGATGGCGCAGGTCGATCGCCGGGAGGGGGTCGAGGGCGGAGGGTAAGTCTTGAGGCGAATTCGAGGGCAAGTCCGGGGGTAAGTCCGGGGATAAGTCCGGGGGCAAGTCCGGGGGCGGGGGGGGCGACGGGGTCAAGGGCAGAGCTCCGAGAGACGGTAAACGGTCAGGCCTTGCGGGATGTTAACGGATGGTGGGGTCGGGCTGAAGCCGCGGCGGGTCGCTCTATGTTTCCCAAGCTACCGAGGTTTACAGCAGACAGGGCAAATCGAGGTTCCGCGGGTGATGGACGGTGAAAAAAATAAGTGCTTCCCCCCCACAACGATGTTTATTTGTTGACGGCTCGGATTAGTGGGCTACATTTGGGGCGTCCGATCGGGGAAACGCTGTTCACGCGGCGGAAGACAGGTTGGGCCAGATTTTGTGTTCCGATGTTCGCCTCCGCCCCGCTGCGGGTTTGGCTTACGGGAACCCCCACCCCCTGAGTTGGGGTGGGGGAGTCCTCGACCGGGCACGGGCTTTGTGCCCGGGCCGGCGCTTCGGCGGGACCTGAGAGCTACGCCAGAGGGGAGAAAGAAACCGATGAATCACAACCCATCACTGCCCGCCCGCCGCGCCCCGGTCGTCACCCTGGAGTCGGCGGAGTCGCTGCCGAGCCGGTTCACGGCACAGCCCTCGGCGTCGGAGCTGGCCCGGACCGAGCCGGCGGTGTCGCTCTTGGAAATCGTGCTGCGCCACAAGGGGAAGCTGATCGTCTGCCTGTTGTTGGCGATGTTCGCCGGGCTGATCTACCAGCTCACTGCGCCGCGGATCTACGAGGCCACGTCCGAAATCTTCGTCCAGAAATCTCGCGGCGGGGAGCCTATCTCGCCGCTTTCGCCCGGCGGCCTTTCGGCGGGCGAGCCCGCGACCCACGCGGCGCTGCTCGGGTCCACCCCCGTGCTGCTCGACGCGCTGGGCCGGCCTGGCGTGTCCGAGTCTGACACCTTCGCGGGGTTCGAGCACGAAACCCAGAAGCTGCGTCACCTCCAGCAGACCCTGTCGATTGAATCGTCGGAAAAATCCGAGATCGTCCGGGTCTCGTTCCGTAGCGAACATCGTGAAGACACCGCCCGGATCGTCAACGCGGTGGTCGCCGCGTACCTCCAGAAGCAGCAGCTCCGGGCCGGCCCGTCGCCGACGTCCGTGGCGCCGCGGGCCGCTGGCGCGTCGCCCGATCCGTCGGCCCGGCCGGGCGTGATGGAAGACCAGATGGTGGCGTCGCGGCTGATGAAGCTCGCCCAGGAGCTGACCGCCGCGGAGCTGTCGCTCGAAGAAGCCACGCTGTCGCTCGAAAAAGCCCAAGAAGCCGCGCTCGAAGGCGACCTGACCGAGATCAGCGCCCAGCTCGCCGCGGCCGGACTCGACGCACGGAACCACGGCCTGGCCGAGCTGGCCTACCTCCGGGCGGAGCTGGCCCGTCTGGACCAGGAGCTCGAAGGGATGCCCGATAGCTGGGGCCCGTCGCACAAGCTGCGTCAGCCGGTGGAGCGGCAGGCCGACATGCTCGCCAAAGAAACCCAAACCCTCCGCCGCAGCGTCGTGCAGACGATGGTCGGGCTGTTGACGTCGATGCGGCACACCGCGGCCGAGCGGGTGGCGGAGCTGCAGACGCGGGTCGCGGCCGAGCAGTCCCACGCCGCGGCGATGGCGCAGCTACCCGTGGACGTGTTCCAGCCCGCCGACGTGCCCACGAAAAAAGTCGCACCCCGCGGGGTCAAGACCATGGGCCTGGCGATGTTCCTGGGGCTGGCGACGGGCACGATGTGGGTGCTGCGGAGCGAGATCAAGGCCGGGCCCGCGTCCGACGACGCGGCGCTGCGGCAGGCCGCGGGCGTCGCGGCCGAGCCCGCCATGGTGGAGGTGCTCTGCTGCGACGACATCGCCCAGTCGCTGCCTCAAGACGAGTCGCCGCTCCTGCTGGGCCAAGTGCCCGAGGTCCCGGCCGGCGACCGCCTGACCGCGCCGCGGTTCGACGGGACTGCGTCGTCGATCCATCAGATCCGGGCGGTGCTCCAGGTCCAGGCCCGGCAGCAGCAGACCGCGGCGTACGCTTTTACCAGCCCCCGCCGCGGGGCGGGGAAAACCAGTGTCGCGATCGGCGTGGCGTCGTCGCTGGCGATGTCGGGCACGCGGACCCTGGTGGTGGACTGCGACCTGGCGGGCCGGATCGCCCGCGGCCAGACCCGGGGCCCCGCGGCCGGTACCGGCTCTTCAGCCGGCGACGCGACGGGCGCGGCGCCGCCCGACCCCGCCGCCGACAGCGTGTTCCGCGACCCGGCGCACCAGGACCAGGAAGCGGATCAGGGCTTCGGGCCGCTGGACCCGGAAGGCTCTTCGGGCGAAAACCCCTGCCTCGACAACATCGTGATCGAGCAGGGCTACATCTCCGAGGACGACTCGGCGAACCTCTCGTCGAACCACGCCGGCAAATTCGGGATCGCGGGCATGCTCGACGGCGGCAGCCTCGAAGACTGTGCGGTCAAAGCCACGGTGCCCGGGCTGGCGCTGCTCCCCGCGGTCGACGCCCAGACCCGCCACATCGGCCAGATGTCCGACGCGTTTATCCGCCGCCTGATCGACGAGGCCCGGGCCGACTACGACCTGATCCTGTTCGACACCGGGCCGGTCCCCGGCAGCGTCGAAGCGCTCCTGGTCACCAGCCAGGTCGACGGCGTGGTCGTCGTCGTGCCTCAGGGCGAAGAGCGCAAGGCCCTCGCTCGCACGATGTCGTACCTGAAGGTCGTGGGCGCGACGGTCACCGGCACGGTGTTCAACCGGGCGTCGAACACGCCCAAGCCCGGCCCGGCCGGCCCCGACCGCAGCGGCCCGGGCGCCACCGCCACCGCCACCGCTACCGCCACCGTCGCCACCGCCACCGCCACCGAGTCCACGATGGACCACGCCGGTGAGAACACGCTGGTCGAGCTCGAACGTGAGCAGGCCGCCCCCGACGACGCCGAGTTTTTGGAAGGCGACGCCCCGCTGGGCTCGGGCATACTCGCCGCGGCGGTCTTCTCGGACGCCGACTCGGCCTACGCCAGCGACGACTGGAAGCTCGAAGAGACCAGCGAATTCAACGGCTCGATCGACGAGCTCTTCGGCAAAGTCGATCCGTCCGAGGCGGACCCGGGCTCCGACACGCCGGACAAAGCCGACGCCTGAGGCCGCCGCGCCGTCCGGAGGATGAGGGAAAATGAAAGTTCTGCAGTGCCATAATTTGTATCGGCAGCCCGGCGGGGAGGACCGCGTCGTCGAAGACGAGAAGCGGCTGCTCGAAGAGCACGGCCACGAGGTCGTGTCGTTCACGCTCCACAACGACCAGGTCGCGGACTTGTCCAAGCCCCGCCTCGCCGCGGGCACGGTGTGGAGCCGGCGCTCGGCGCGGGCGCTGCGCGAGCTGGTTCGGCGGGAGCGTCCCGATATCGCTCACTTTCACAACACGCTTCCGCTCATGTCGCCGTCGTCTTACTACGCGGTCCGGGGCGAGGGCGTGCCGGTGGTGCAGACCCTGCACAACTACCGCCTGCTTTGCCCTAAGGCGACCTTCTTCCGCGACAACCGGGTCTGCGAGGACTGCCTCACGAAGAAAATCAAGTGGCCCGCGGTGGTCCACGGCTGCTACCGCGACAGCCGGTCGGCCAGCGCCGCGGTCGCGGCGATGCTCACGGTCCACGGGGTCGCGGGCACGTACCGCCGGGCCATCGACGCCTACATCGTCTGCTCCGAGTTCACGCAGCAGAAGCTCATTCAGGGCGGCTACCCGGCGGACCGGCTGCACTACAAACCCAACTTCGTCACCGACGATCCCGGCGTGGGCTCGGGCGGCGGCGGCTACCCGCTCTACGTCGGCCGGCTGTCTTCGGAAAAAGGGATCGAGGTGCTGGCCCGGGCGTGGGAGCTTCTGCCCGACACGCCGCTGCACCTGGTGGGGCAGGGGCCGATGTCGCCGATGGTCGAAGACCTCAAGGCCCGCCGGCCGCGGATCGTCCACCACGCCTACGTCGAGTTCGCGGAGCTGCAAAAGATAATGGCCGACGCCGCGTTCATCGTGCTCCCGAGCATGACCTACGAGGGCTTCCCGAAGGTGATCGCCGAGGCGTATTCGCACGGCGTCCCGGTCGTCGCGACCGATACCGGGGCTATGACCCACATCGTGGTCGAAGGCGTCACCGGCCGCCGCTTCGGGTACGGCGACGCCGAGGGGCTCGCCACGATCGTCCGCGAGCTGATGGGCGACCCCGACCAGGTGCTGCGTCTGCGCCGCGGCGCGCGGACGGCCTACGAAACCGCCTACACCGCCGACGCCAACTACCGCCGGCTGCTCGAGATCTACCGCCACGCTCAGCAGCGCTTCCAACGCAGCGCCGCCGCTTCCCCGTCCACGCCCCCGGCCCGCCCCCGCTCCGCCGCGGGCTGACGTCCGCCGATGACTCACTCCCCCTGTTTTTCGTAATCGAGTTCTACCCATGCACGCTGTCATCCTCGCCGGAGGCAAAGGCCGACGCCTCGAACCTTACACGGTCAGCTTCCCCAAGCCGCTGGTCCCCGTGGGCGACATGCCGATCCTAGAGATCGTCATCCGCCAGCTCAAGGCCGCGGGGTTCGACCGCGTCACCCTAGCCGTCGGGCACCTCGCGGAGCTGCTGATGGCGTACTTCGGCGACGGCTCGAAGTGGGGGCTGACCATCGAATACTCCCGGGAGGAAAAACCCCTCGGGACCGTCGGCCCGCTCAAGCTGATCGACGACCTGCCCGAGCACTTCCTGGTGATGAACGGCGACGTGCTGACCACCCTCCGCTACGACGCGCTGTTCGACCAGCACCGCCGCTCCCACGCCGACCTGACCATCGCCTGCTACCGCGCGAACACCAAGATCGACCTGGGCGTCATCGAGTTCGACGGCCGGATGGAAGTCACCGGCTACCGCGAGAAGCCGGTCCTGCCTTACGACGTCTCGATGGGCGTGTATATGTTCAACCGCTCGGTCCTCGAAACGTTCGGCCTGGACCAGTACATGGACCTCCCGACGATCGTCAACCAACTCATCCGCGACCAGGGTACGGTCAAGGTCTACCTCTCGGATCACGAGTGGCTGGACATCGGCCGGCCGACGGATTACGCGCAGGCCCAGCAGCGCTTCGAAGAACTGCGCCACGAGTTTCTGCCCGGCGAGTACGCCTCGCCTCACGAAGCCCCCGCCGCGACGCGGGCGTTCCACTGAGAGCCCCGCCCGGCGAGGGTCGGCCCGTGGGGTCCGGCCGGCCGGTGTTTTGTAAATAGATCATTTTGTTTTAACCAGGGCCAGCCCTGCGGAGAGGACCGAGATGCGAGTGTTAGTGTTAGGCGGAGCGGGCTACGTTGGCTCGCCCATGGTGCGCGACCTGTTGGGCCACGGCCACGAAGTCACGGTGTTCGACCTGATGCTCTTCGGGGCCGAGTCCCTGACCCCGTATCTGGGGCAAGAGGGCTTCCGGCTGGTCCGCGGCGACGTCCGGGACCGGGCGCAGCTCGATGCGGTGATGCCCGGGCACGACGCGGTGGTGCTGCTCGCGGCGATCGTGGGCGAGCCGGCGTGCAACCGCGACCCGGACAACGCGGTAGCCACCAACCTTGGCGGGGCCCGCCACGCGCTGGCGTCGGCCCAAGCCCATGGCGTGTCGCGTTTTATTTTCGCCAGCACGTGCAGCAACTACGGCGTGGCCGACACCGACGTCCCCGTCGCCGAGGACGGCACACTCAACCCGATCTCGGTCTACTCGGAAACCAAAGTCACCGCCGAGCGTGAGATCCTCGCCGCGGCCAGCGACACGTTCGTGCCCACGGTGCTCCGGCTGTCGACGGCCTTCGGGGTCTCGCCCCGGATGCGGTTCGACCTGCTCGTCTCGGACTTCACCCTGGCGGGCCACCGAGACGGCAAGGTCGTGATCTACGGCGAACAGTTCTGGCGTCCGTTCGTCCACGTCAACGACATCGCCAAGGCCGCCCGCACCGTCCTGGACAGCGACGCCGACGCGGTACGCGGCGAGGTGTTCAACGTCGGCGCAGACCACAACAACACGCAGAAGCAGAGCCTCGGCGAGTCCGTGGCCCGGCACCTGCAGGGCACGGCGATCGAGTACGTCACCCGCAACGAAGACCCGCGCAGCTACCGGGTCGACTTCACGAAGGTGCGCACGCGGCTGGGCTACGAGCCGGACTGGACCATCGACGACGGGATCATCGAGGTCCGCGACTGCCTCAACAACCGGGTCTGGGTCGATCCGACCGACTCGCGCTACAAGAACTAAACCGCTACCCCGCCGCGCCCAAGACGCGTGGCCTAGAGGATCGATCAACGATGGCCGAGCCCGACAAGAAATACCTGGTTTCCGACTGCGACCTGGGAGAAGAAGAGGCGCAGGCGGTGGCGGACGTGGTGCGGAGTAAGTGGCTGTCGGTGGGGCCGCGAACCGCGGCGTTCGAGGCGGCGTTCGCCGAGGCGATGCAGGGGCCGCTGGAGACGCCGCCGCACGCGGTGGCGGTGGCGAACTGCACCGCGGCGCTGCATCTGGCGTTGCTGGCGGTCGGCGTCGGGCCGGGGGACGAGGTGCTGGTGCCCAGCTACACGTTCGTGGCCAGCGCGAACGCGGTGCTGTACTGCGGCGCGACGCCGGTGTTCGTGGACATCGTGGGCGCGGGCGACCTGAACCTCGACGTAGACGACGTGGCGCGGAAGATCACGCCGCGGAGTAGGGCGGTGGTCGCGGTGCACATGGCGGGGTTCGCGGTGGAGATGGATCGGCTGCTGCCGCTGGCGGCGCGGCACGGGCTGAAGGTGGTGGAGGATGCGTGCCACGGGATCGGCGCGGCGTACGGTGGGGCCGAGGGCTCGGCCTGGCGGGGGCGGAAGCTCGGGACGCTGGGCGACGCGGGGTGCTTTAGTTTCTTTGCGAACAAGAACCTGGTCACCGGCGAGGGCGGCATGGTCGTGACGCGGGACGCAGAGGTCGCCGAGCGGGTCCGGCTGGGCCGGTCGCACGGGATGACCAAGACCTCCTGGGACAAAGCCTCGGGCCGGGCGCAGGGCTACGACGTGGTGCAGCTGGGCTTCAACTACCGGGGGACCGAGCTGACTGCGGCGCTGGGGCTGATTCAGCTCCGCAAGCTGGCGGCGAACAACCAGCGGCGGGCGGCGTTGGTATCGCGTTACCGCGCGGCGTTGGCGGAGCGCTTGGGCGATGCGCCGCTGACCGTGCCTTTTGCGTCGCGGTTGGGGGACAGCGCGCACCATATTTTCCCGGTGGTGCTCGAGGATCCGGACGCGGTGGCGCCGCTGCGGGCGGCGCTCACCGAGCGGGGGGTGCAGACCACGCATCACTACCCGCCGGTGCACGGGTTTAGCCACTACCGCAGACTGGTCGGGGATGTGACCCTGCCGCAGACCGAGTCGGTCGCGCCGCGAGAGGTGACGCTGCCGCTGCACCCGTTGCTGACGGACGGGGATATTGACGCAATCGTTGCGCGTTTGTCGGACGCGCTGCTGGCGACGGGGACGGTGCGATGAGCTCCACCACAGGGGGTGTACCCGTAGGAGAGCGGAGAGATTTTACCTATCTTTACAAGAGAATTGAAAGATATGGGTTACGACGGATTTGGGGATTGAAAGTGTTTGACGGTCTGTTATTCTCTGTGGAACCTGCCTGGGAATAGACTCGGCCGTGTCATGGGGATGGCCGGGATTAGGGGGAGAAGTTCACGACAACTCGCCAAGGATGAAAGGTTGTGCTTTTCCGCGCCGGGGTCAGGCCTTATCCGTGGCGTCACGGATCATGAGTAAGCAGGCGGGAGCCGCGAGGGGTTTCGGGAGAGGCCACGGAAAGAGGAGACGGATGACGATGCTTTGGTGGAGCAAATGGTCGGCGGATCGTCGGCAGGTCGCGGCACGGTTTGATGCCGACCTGCGGATCCGGGCTGAGTACCTCAATCGGATTTTGGAGCGGGAGCGGACCCGGGCGGACCGCACCGGGCGGCCGCTGTCGATGATCCTGCTGGGTTATGACGGCCGGCCGCGTCGGCGGCGCGACGCGTCGGCGATCGTGGCGGCGCTCAAGACGCGCAGCCGGATCACCGACGAGGTCGGCTGGTTCGATAAGCGCACGGGTTTCGCGGTGCTGCCGGATACGCCGGCGGCGGGCGGTCGGCGGTTCGCGGAGATCGTCTGCCAGACGCTCAAAGCGCAGGGAGTCCAGACGTCCTACGCGATCTATCAGTACGGGGCGTCGCCGCCGAACGACCCGCCGGCCCCCCCGGATTCCCCCGGTCGGGGCGGCTCCAGCGTCGGCGATCGGCTTGCGGGTCCGGGGCGTTCGCATAAGCGTGCGGTGCCGGCGTTGGCGTTTAGCGGCGGGGCCGCGGACACGCGGTCGGCGGTCGGCGGTCGGGTCCACCGGCTGGAACCGCTGATGGCTCAGCGGCTGCCCTGGTGGAAACGGTCGACCGACGTCGTGTTCGCGGGGGCCGGGCTGCTGGCGGCTTGGCCGACGTTGGTGGCGATCGGGATCGCGATCCGGGCGGACTCGCCGGGGCCGGTGATTTTCAGGCAGCGGCGGTGCGGGCTGGGCGGGCGGCCGTTCGACATCTGGAAGTTCCGCACGATGGTGGCCGACGCCGAGCGGCAGCGGGACACGCTGCTGTCGGTCAACGAGCAGGACGGCCCGGCGTTCAAGATCCGGTCCGACCCCCGGGTGACGCGGATCGGGGCGTGGCTGCGGCGGACGAGCCTCGACGAACTGCCGCAGTTGGTGAATGTGCTGCGGGGGGAGATGACGCTGGTGGGCCCGCGGCCGCTGCCGGTGGCCGAGTCCCACGCGTGTGAGCCGTGGCAGCGGCGGCGGATGGCGGTGACGCCGGGGCTGACGTGTATCTGGCAGGTCTGGGGCCGGTCGCGGGTGACGTTCAGCGACTGGTGCCGGATGGACCTGCGGTACACCGCGACGCGGACGCTGGTCCACGACCTCAAGATCATGCTGGCGACCGTGCCGGCGGTGCTCAAGCAGCGGGGGGCGTGCTGACTCCGGGTGGCGTTTGCCCCAACGCACCACGCCCACGGCGTGAGCGGACCCCGCCGGGTTTTGTTTTTCCTGATCGATCGTTTTTATGACCACGGCATTGCCTGCTTCCGAAGCGTTGTTTCCCTCGGCCCCCGGTGCGGACGGTGAGCTGTCCAAGTGCGACCTGTTCGGGGTCGGCGTGACGGCGGCGGGGCCCGATGCGGTGGTAGACCGGGTGATGGACTGGGCCCACGACCGCCGCAGCGCGGTGGTGGACTTCATGCCGGTGCACGGCCTGATCGTGGCGGTGCGCGACGCCGAGCACCGGGCGCGGATGAACGGTTTTGACCTCGTGGCGTGCGACGGGCAGCCGATCCGCTGGTCGCTGAACCGGTTCTACGATGCGGGGTTGGCGGAGCGGGTGTACGGCCCGACGACGATGCTGCGGGTCTGCGAGCGCTGCGCGGCGGAGGGGGTGGGGGTGTACCTCTACGGCGGCCGGCCGGAGGTGCTCGAGACGCTGGTGGCGCGGCTGTGCGAGCGGCTGCCGGGGCTGAAGATTGTGGGGGCCGAGTCCCCGCCGTTCCGCCCGCTCACCGAAGAGGAAGACGGCAAGGCGGTCCGCCGGATCAACGCGAGCGGGGCGGGGGTGGTGTTTCTGGGGCTGGGCTGCCCGCGGCAGGAGGTGTTCGCGGCAGAGCACCGGGGGCGGATCCGGGGGGTGCAGCTTTGTGTCGGGGCGGCGTTCGACTTCCACGCCGGCGCGGTGAAGCAGGCCCCGGCGTGGATGCAGCGGCGCGGTCTGGAGTGGTTGTACCGGCTGACGCGGGAGCCCGGCCGCCTGTGGAAGCGTTATCTGGTGACCAACAGTATTTTCGTGGCACTCTTTCTGCGTCGGTGCGTGCGGGGCCGTTAAGGGCGGTACGGCCGCGACGGGTTCGGGGAGGTGGCCCGGGTCTGGGCCTTGGGCCGAGTCCGGGGGTTCGCGATGCGGCCGAGTCGCATCATGCCGTGGCGAGAGGAACGGCCGAGTTGTTGGCGTGCACGCGGCGGCGAGGCGGCGCGTCGTGCCGGGTTGGATTGAATTGGAGAGGACCTTGTTGCCGTGCCCCCTACCTCGACTTCTTACAACTCGGCGTCGTTGACGGCCTCGGCGGCGGGAGCCCCGGTACGCGGGGCGGGGCGGGTAGCGCCGGCGCTGGCGGAGTTGCTGACGCGGCGCTGGCTGGCGCTGTTCGCGGTGCTCCTGGCGGGGCTGGCGATCGGCGGGCGGGGGTTTGCGTACATCGGCCTGCCGCCGCTGTTCATCTCCGAGGTGACGCTGCTGATGGGGGGCGGGGTGCTGCTGCTCCAGCGGCGGTGGCGGGCGCTGACGCTGGACCCCACGGCGGTGCTGGTGGTGGGGCTGCTGGGCTGGACGGCGTGGCGGACGCTGCCGTATTTGGGGACGCACGGCCTGGACGCGATCCGCGATGCGATGCTGGTGGGCTATGCGGTGGCGGGGCTGGTGGTGGCGGGGGTGCTGGTGTCGCAGCCGACGCTGCTGCCCTGGCTGCTGGGGAAGTATCAGCGGTTCGTGAAGGTGTTTCTGTGTGTGATGCCGGGGCTCTGGGTGGTGGACCAGGCGTTCGGGGCGTCGATCCCGGGGTGGCCCTGGGCGCCGCACGTGGGGATCATCAACCTCAAGCCCGGGGACATGCCGGTGCACCTGGGGGGGATCGCGGCGCTGGCGACGCTGGGCCTGTTCCGGGGGCGGTCGCGGGGGTGGATGCTGCTGTTGTTTTTGTTGGTGGCGATGACCGGGTCGGTGACGCGGGGGGGCTGCTGGCGTTCTTGAGTGCGTTCACGGTGGCGGCGGTGTTCCGGCCGACGAGCCGGTGGGCCCGGCGTTTCGTCTTGATCGCGGTCGGGGTGGCGACGCTGACCGCGCTGGCCGACGTCCGGGTGCAGGTGCCCGGGCGGGAGCGGGAGTTCTCGGCGCGCCAGTTGGTGCAGAACATGGCCAGCGTGGTCGAGAGCCACGACGCCGGCGACCTGAACGACACCCGGACGTGGCGCTTGCAGTGGTGGGGCGACATCGTGGACTACACGATCGGGGGCGAGTACCGGTGGGGCGGCAAAGGGTTCGGCGTGAACCTGGCGACCGCCGACGGCTACCAGGTTTCCGAGAACGACTCGCTGCGGAGCCCGCACAACGGGCACCTCAATATCCTGGCCCGGGGCGGCCTGCCGGCCCTGGGGCTGTGGGTCGCGATCCAGGCCGCCTGGCTACTCACGCTTTTCAGGGGGTACCTCGACGCGCGGTGGCGGGGCGATGCGAACTGGTCGGGGTGGTTCGTGTTCCTGGGGGCGTACTGGTTGGCGCTGATGATCAACGCGGCGTTCGATGTGTATTTCGAGGGGCCGATGGGCGGCATCTGGTACTGGTCGGTCATCGGGCTCGGGATCGCCAGCGCGTGGATCTACCGCCACCATCCCGAGGTGATGCACGCCGCAAACGCCCCCCACGCCACGCCGCGAACGGACTAACGGCCATGCGGTGTCGCCCCCCCATCTCGCGCGGCCTCGACGCTTTGGACACGCCGGGTACCCGTGGGCCTGCCCGTGCGGGGTTGGATCCCGCGGACCCCGAGGGGCCGGGTCTGGAAGGACTGAAGAGTCCTACGACGCGGGTGACGACGAGCTGGGACGACGGACACCCGCAGGATCACCGGCTGGCCGACACGCTCGAACGCCACGGCGTCCCGGCGACCTTTTACCTCCCGCGCACCAACCCGCTGGACCGCCTGCCGGTGATCTCCGAACGCGAGATCCGGGCGTTGTCAGACCGGGGCTTCGAGATCGGCGCCCATACACTGAACCACGTGGTGCTGACCGAGACCGACGACCGGACCGCCCGGCGGGAGATCGCCGACTCCAAGGCCTGGGTCGAAGACGTCACCGGCCGGCCCTGCGTCAGCTTCAGCCCGCCTAACGGCAAGCACCGCGCGCACCACGTCGATATGATCCGCGACGCGGGGTTCCTGGGCTACCGCAGCGTCGAGGTCTGGTCGGTAGACGCTCCCCGCCCCCGCCCCCGGAAAGATGGGTGGTCTACACGGAAGGACCGGCCGCCGTTGCTCGCGCTGCCGACGTCCACGCTCGCGCTACCGCTCCCGGCGGCGAACGTCTTGCGTAACCTGATCAAACGCCGGGCGGGCAAAAACCTCGGGCTTTACCTGCGGCACGGCCTGCGGGGCGACTGGACCGACCACGCCGCGGCGCTGCTGGGGCAGGCCGTGAAACACCACGGGGTCTTCCACCTGTGGGGACATAGCTGGGAGCTGGAAGACCAGCAGCAATGGGATCGACTTGACCGTGTGCTGTCGCGCCTCGCCGGCGAGGTCCCCGCCGCCGGACGGCTCACCAATGGTGAGTTGGTGACGGCTTAGCCGAGCCCGTTTGACTCGGGCAGGTATGCACCCCGGCCCGCGGTTCAGCGCGGGCCGCAAAGGATGACCGAAGTCCGCTGAGCACGCACACTCTGCCCGACTGGAGGGAGCGGTGAGGTGTGGCTGCCGCGACGTCCCGCGGTAGCGAAAGCAGGCTTGTCGTAGCGGGTCACGCGGCACGAGTTGGACTTCGCGCCTCGCCCCCCCCAACCGCGGCGGTAGCGGGTCAAGAGAGCGGGGCCCGGATTCGCCCCGCTCGGTCAGCGTGACGGCTACTGCCGCTCGCTAAACCCGCGGTGGTGACGCGCTAGTACATGGAGCAGACGTTGCCGCTGCCGGCGACGAATTCGCCCCAGGTCGAGAGGCTCCAGTCCAGGCCGGGGATCGGGCTGACCGGGAAGTGGTGCGGCGTCGCGGGGATGGGCGGGAAGTCCAGGCCCGGGGGCAGCGGCGCTTCTTCGCAGACCGGTAATACCGGCCCGTCGTCGGAGCAGCCGACGACGAACCCCACCGCGTCGCCCCGGTGATCGCGGAACCAGCCGTCCTCGTAGAATCCCAGCAGCCGGCCGCGGAAGCTGTAGACCGCGTCGTCGTCGAAAAAAGCGACCCACCGGCCGCACATATCGAACAGCACCCCGTCCTGGATCCAGGCGAGCACCGTGCCGCAGCGGCCGAAGACGGGTTGCATATCGTCAGAGTCGAACAAACGTTTCCCCTGTGGTTCGGTAGGGCCGGGGCCTGCTACACGGATCGGATGACACGCGGTGGAGAGCGGACCCTTGTTCTAAGCATGCCACCATAAGTGTCTTCGGCAAGTTGTGGGGTCCGATTTTGTTTCACTTAGGGGTTTGTCACGGGATAAACGTCGAACCGCACGCCCCGGCCGGCGTGGCGAGCGACGGGGGGCTGCCCCGCCAAGTCCGGGGCGTGGCGTGGCCGCTTGACCGCCACCCGCCGTCGGGCCGCGGCCACTGCCGCCGGCCAGAGACTGTCCGCGTCTTGATCCTCCCCCGCCAGCCAGCGCAACACCCGCATGGGCTTGCGCTCCGCGGTCTTGCGTTTCGCCGCCTCGGGGAACATGGGGTCGAGCAGGACCACGTCGTATCCGCCGGCCGCGGCGTCGGGGGATGCGAGGTAGTCCGCCGCTTCCCCGCAGGGCAGGAGGGTGATGCGTTCTGCAACGTCTGGCGCGGCTGCGCGGGCCCGGGCGAGCCCGTCGGCCAGGAGCGCGTGGACCACCGGGTGACGCTCGAGGGCGGTGACCCGGCAGCCCGCCGCCGCCAACAGCCAGGCGTCTTCCCCGAGCCCGGCCGTCGCGTCCAGCACCGTCGTCGGCGAGGCTCCGCTCGCGCCGCGGCGGCCCAGTCCCGCGGCTCGGTGCAGCGGGCTCTTGCGCGAGCGGCCCGCCGGGCTGGTCGTGTCGAGCCCCGTGAGCTGGACCGACACCCCGTGGCCACCGCCGAGCGGGTGCCCTTCTGCGACCACCCGCAGTTCCAGCGGGCCGGAGGGCGCGGGACCGTCCACGGGGCGAGCGCGTGGCCTCGACGGCGCCCCCGCAGCGCGGGGCGGCGGTGCGTACGCCAGGCGCAGCGGCCTCGGGTCGTTGAATTTTTTAGCCACCGCCAGCCCCAGCCGTTCGGCCAGCGCCTCGGCCCTTGGCCGGTCGGCAGGGCGGTCGTACCCCACGGCCACGGTGTCGCGGGCCACGGGCCCGGAGGTCGCCGCGGGCCGAGACGCGGGGTCGGTTTCGGGGGCGGGGGGGCGTGGGGTCATGGTGTGGGGCGCTGCGGTCGGCGGGCGGTTTCGGAGCCGAGCCGAATGGGTTTACATCCGAGGCGTTTCTGTGGTTTACCGGAGCCCCGGGAATAGCTTGGGGTAGCCGTGAGTTATCCGGGGGTGCCGCCGGAGCGACGCCGGGTGGCTTTCGTTTGACACGCTTACTACCACGCTAAGGAACCGCGATGATCCACCTGCCACAACGTCTCACTTCGTCTTCGTCTTTGTCTCGGGCATCTTCGGACACGCCGGCACGGCTTGACTCCATCAACGAAACCGACCGTACGGAGATGCGCGAGGACCGGGTCCGCCGCGCGAAACGTCTGATCATGCTCGGCCTCATGAACTCGGAGCACCGCGTCGAAAGCGCGGTCGATCTGCTCTTGCTCGACCTGAGCGAAGCGGAGCGGCGACGGTAAGCCCGGCGGCGGCGTCCGCTTCCGCTGCCCGTAAGCGGTGACCGCGTTCCGACGGACCACGCCGCTTCCCGGGTCGGGGTTTACTCCGAAGCCTGAGCTTCGGCTTCCATGGCTTGGCGTTCGTAGCGCTCGCGGTTCGTCCGGTTGTCCATGAGCACGTGGACGCGTCCGCGGTGCTCGGCGGGGATCTGCTGATCGAGGGCACGGCGGACCAGCCCGATGTGGGTCCGACGCGAGAGGTGGGTCAAAATCACCGATTCGGCGGTGCTGCGTTCGAGCAGGTCGAGGATATGGTCCAGGTGCAGGTGCTTGCCGATGCCGGCCCGCTTGCGCTGGCCCGCTTCGATGAACGTGCATTCGGTGATGAGGACCTTGGCGTTCAGGACATCGTCGCGGTCGAAGTGTTTGCCCCACGCGGTGTCGCCGGTGTAGCAGACCAGGGGGATCATCAGCGTCTGGCTGATCTCTTCGCCTTTCTTCTTAAGCTCGACGAGGCGCTCCTGTGGCAGCCCGGCGAATTCTTCTTTGAGCTTGCTGCGTTTTTCCAGGAGCGTGTACCCCAGCGAGGGCACGGTGTGGACGGTTTCGAACGCGCGGAGGACGTGGTTGTTTTTGATCTCTTGTTCTTCGCCGGGTTCGAGCCCGATGAGCTCGTAGGGGGTGCGCTGGCCCTCGATATCGACCCAGGCTTCCATCAGCCGGTGGATCGGCATGACCAGGGATTTGGGGCAGATCACTTTGCCCGTGCCCATGCCCTGGAAGCTGCGCTGGGAGAAGTAGTAGGACAGCGCCGCGGCGTGGTCCATGTGGCCATGGGTCAGCGCGACGTAGTTCGACGACAACGCCGCCCGCGGGCAGAGACCGATGTCGAACGCCACGTCGAATTCCGGGAGGTGGACGCAGGATTCTTCCCCGGCGATCGAGATCCCCTCGACGCGGAACGGGGGCACGTACAGGAACCCCAACTGGGGACGGCGGGGCGGTTCTTTGGGCAGCATCAGACGTTTACGCTTTCACGGTCGGCCAGCGGTTCTGGGCAAGCGAGCACGTTCAGGCCCGCTGGCCAACGGGCCGCCCGACGGACGACCCCCGAGTGCTCGGCGAGATAAATGGGTCGGCCCGGGCGTTCACCCGGCCCACCGACAACAGGGGAGAAGACGGCTTCTCTCAGCAACGCATCATCTTCGCGAATGAACCCGACCGCAAACCGCGGCGGCTCGCCGGTGGTCTTGGCCGGAGCGTGGCGGCCGTCGGGCCCCGGCCCGGCTGTCCCGAAGTCGGGTCAGGTGTTAGGCGCGACGCTGGCCCGCTGCACCATGAGGGGGCTGCCGGAATAATCCGCGCGGACGATTCTTTGGCTTAACTTGACGCCCCCGCGGCGGATTTTCTGGTCTGATGCCGGGGTCCGCGTGGGCTCTGGGTCGAGGCCGAAACAGACCGAGGATTGAGGACGGCGGGGGGGTCGCGTTATGCTGAAGGGGTCCCGGCCCTTCGGCCGAGGCCGAGGGAGCCGCCCCATGACGCCACGCCCGGCCGATCCCCCCGACCCGTCCACGCCTGCCCAACCCCACGCCTCGCCTTCTGGGATAACGGCCGGAGCGTCTTGCCGTGCTGAGCCCGGGCCGGGCGCATGGTGCGACGGTTCGACCCAAAACGCCGACGAGGCGATGGCCCGGCTGGCGTTCCACATCGACAACGCGCCGCTGGGGGTGATCGAGTGGGACGCCCAGTGGCGGATCCAGCGCTGGTCGCCGATGGCCGAGCGGATGTTCGGCTGGTCCGCCGACGAGGTGATCGGGCGGCGGTGGGACGACTGGCGGTTCGTCTGCAAGGACGACATGTCTCGGGTCGAGCGGCTGATGCGGGGTCTGGTCGGTGACGGGAAATCGACCAACGTGCTGGTCAACCGCAACCACACCAAAGACGGCCGGCTGCTGACCTGCGCCTGGTTCACCTCGGTCATGCGGGGGGACCGGGGCGAGGTGGTGTCGTTCCTCTCGTTTGCGCAGGACGTGACCGAGCACTACCGGGACCGCGACGAGCTCGTCGCCCGCCGGCGGGAATTGCAGACGCTCAACGACGAGCTCGAGGCCCGCGTGGCCCGCCGGACCGCCGAGCTGACCCAGACCGCCGCCGACCTCCGCGAGAGCGAGCGGCGGTACCGGATGCTCGCCGAGAACGCGACGGACATGATCTCCTGCCACAGCTTCGACGGCCGGTTCACCTGCGTGTCGCCCGCCTGCCGCGCGCTGCTGGGCTGCGAGCCCGAAGACCTGATCGGTGAGCTGCCCCGGGTGATCGCCCACCCCGACGACCGGCACCTAGTGATCGACAGCCTCCACCGCCTGCGGCAGGCCGTGGGTGTGGTGCGGACCACCTTCCGCGCGCTCAAACGCGACGGCTCGGTGGTCTGGCTCGAGTCGTCGAGCCACAGCCAGGGCGAAGAGATCGTCGTGGTCTCGCGCGACGTGACCCAGCGTCTCGACGCCGAGCACCGCCTGCGGCTGATCGAGTCGGCCGTGGACCAGGTCGGCGAGGCGGTGGTCATCACCGACGCCGACCTCCACAGCCCCGGCCCCCGCATCGTGTACGTCAACCCGGCGTTCACCGCGATGACCGGCTACAGCGCGGACGAAGCTTTGGGCCGCTCGCCCCGCCTCCTCCAAGGGCCCCGGACCCGCCCCGAAGTCCTGGACCGGCTCCGCCACGCCCTGAGCGCGGGCAAGCCATTCCTCGGCCAGAACGTCAACTACCGCAAAGACGGCAGCGAATACACCGTCGAGTGGAACATCAACCCCCTCCGTGACGCCCGGCAGCAGATCACCCACTGGGTCGCGATCCAGCGCGACGTCACCGCCCGCAACCTCGCGCTCCAGATGGCCCAGGTCCACCGCGCAGAACTCGCCCACGTCGCCCGACTCTCCACCATGGGCGAGATGGCGTCGGGCCTCGCCCACGAGATCAACCAGCCCCTGGCCGCTATCACCAACTACACCAACGGCATCCTCAAGCACCTCCAGAAAACCCCCGACCCCCATCCCCAGATCAGCACCGCCCTCGCTCGCATCGCGGACCAGTCCGAACGCGCCGCCCAGATCATCCGGCGGATCCGCGCGTTCGTGAACAAACGCGGCAGCGTCCGCGCCGTCCACCACCTCAACGACCTCATCCGCGAAACCCTGAGCCTCTTGGAAACCGACCTCCAGGAGCACCAAACCCGAGTCGACCTCGACTTGGCGCAAGACCTCCCGCCGATCCACGTCGACGGCATCCAGATCGAACAGGTTCTGGTCAACGTCATCCGCAACGCTCTGGAGGCGATGGAAACCCTCCCCAGCGGACAGCGGACCATCCGCCTTACGTCCACCCTCGAGCCGACCGGCCACCTCCGCGTGACCATCCACGACCACGGCTCGGGGCTTTCCGAGAGCCAGCGCAACCACCTCTTCGACCCGTTTTTCAGCACCAAGGAGGACGGCATGGGCCTGGGCCTGACCATCAGCCAGTCGATCGCTCAGGACCACGGCGGCCGGCTCTGGGCCACCCCGGACCCCCAGATCGGCACCCGGCTCCACCTGACGCTGCCGCCCAGCCGGGTCTGAGATCCGGACAACACGGGGCTGAATAACCACGGATTGACTAGAAAACAAACGCTTGTGGGTATAAATCCCAATGATTTTTTACGGTTTCACCCGCATGCGTCCGCTACTATTGGAGTTTCCCTCGGGCCACTGCCAGCCCTGCTAAGACTTCGCCCGAAGGAACGGTATCGTACGAAGGGGTCCTCTGTCATGTCGCTTACCATCTCCGTGTTCGTAGTCGATGACGATCCGGGCGTCCGGGATTCGCTGCGGTACCTGCTCGAATCCAACGGCCACCACGTCGAAACGTTCGAAACCGCCCGGGCGATGATCGACCGCGCCCGCCGTTCCCTGGCGGGCTGTCTGATCGCCGACCTGCGGCTGCCGGGCATGTCCGGCCTGGACATGTGTGACGCCCTGCACGACATGGGCGTCCGCCTGCCGACCCTGGTCATCACCGGCCACGGCGACGTGAGCGCCGCGGTCCGCGCGATGAAGGCCGGCGCGGTCGACTTCCTCGAAAAACCGTTTTCCGATTCGGCCCTGCTCGATCACGTGGCCACCGCGCTGGACCTCGACCAGCGGCACCGCGTCTCGGACGCCGAACTCCGGCGGGTGGCGGGCCTCTACGACCTGCTCACCCCCCGCGAACGCCAGGTCATGGCCGCCGTGGTCGAGGGCAAGCTCAACAAGCAGATCGCCGCGGATCTGGGCCTTTCACATAAAACCATCGAGGTCCACCGGGCCCACGTCATGGACAAGATGAACGCCGGCTCCCTCGCCCAACTGGTACGGATGGCCGTCCTGATCGAGCCCTACCTCGCCACCGAGCCGATGGGCCTGAGCGCGTGAGCCGGCGGTAGGCTTCCCGGCGACCGGGGCCGCGGCCGGGGGCCGCGGCCGGGGGCCGCGCCGGGGGCCGGGTCCGGCGGTGCGGCTTGCCTGGTCTCCCCCGGGGGTACGTCCGTAAAAAACTTCTTCTCCGGCCTCAAGTCCCGCTTTGTATCGGACGATCTTTCCGCAAAGCCCTTTGGTCCTTGACGGAGAACCCTCGTGAAACCCGCCCCCTCTTCCGACGCGCCTTCTCTGGGGAGCCGTCTCGACGCGTTGCTCCAGCCCTTTGTCAACGACGAAGCGGAACTCAGCCACCGTCTCGATCAACTGCAGCAGCAGATCGACTTGCTCCAGACCGACGCCGACGAAGCCGAGCGCGACCTCCAGGTGGTCCGCGCCGCCAAGGTGGACGCCCTGCGTCACGCGGTGGCCGACGACCCCCTGCTCCGCGCCGCCTTCGGCCCGTCCGAGCCGGCCGACGCCACGCCGCTCCAGGTCGTCTCGGACGCCCCCCACCTCGCCGACCCGGACGCCCCTCATGCCGAGGCCGAAGCCACCCGCGACGGGCACCCGCTGCTTTCACCCACCGGCTAACCGAGCCGCACGCATATCCCACCACGGGACAGCGTGCCTAAGGCCTGCACCGGCGCCCGGCGCCGCCCGCCGCGCACGAAAAACCCCGCCTGCGGATGCAGACGGGGTAGGTCTTTCAACAGTTTCACGTGCGCCGACACGGCCGTCAGGACGCGGAATTATTTCGCGTACTTGATGGAGCAGCCGTAGGCTTCGGTCGTCGTCTCGGCGACCTCCGAATCGGCGAGCACCGCATCGACCGCGGCGGCGAGGTAATTCGTCGCCCCCTCGATGTCGCTGGTTTTGGTCGAGCGGACGCTATCGATCGCGCCCTGGTACCGCAGCGTGCCTTCACCGTCGATCACGTAGATGTGGGGCGTGGTCTTGGCGTTGTAGGCTTTACCCACCTGGCCGTCGGTGTCGAGCAGAACCGCGGTGCTCTTGATCTCTTCGTTCTCGGCGAAGCCGTTCCAGGCCTGGGCATCCATGTAAGACGGGTGCTCGGAGTTGGTCGAGTCGATCGTCAGCCAGACCACGTCGTCGCGGCTGCCGTAGGCCTGCTGCCAGCCTTGCATGTGGCCTTCGTCATAGAATTTGCGGACGTACGGGCAGGTCTTGTTGGTCCATTCCAGGATGACGACCTTGCCGGCAAAGTCCGCCAGGTCGTGGGACGTGCCGTTCGTGTCGGTCAGGGTGAACGCCGGTGCCGCTTCGCCGGTGGCGACCCCGGGCTTGTCTTCGTGCAGGTCCGGCTGCTTCGCTTCTTTGGTGTGCTGCAGTTCCGCGTGCAGCGCACTGGGCAACGCAAACACCGCGAGGGCCAACGCCATCGCACCCAACGGGATCAAAATCTTTCGGTTCATTATCAAGCTCCTTCATTAAGCGTTCGATCAACCTCGTCCCGCAACACCGCGGATCGGCTGGTCGATTTGGTACACAGAAAACACGTCGCCCCGTTTGAATCGGATCACCAACACGCCTTGGAGACGCTCGGCGGCGGGGTAGTTCGGATGAGGCTCCAAGGTGATCGCCAGCGTCTCGCTTCCCGAGGCAGACGCAACCTCTTGCGGGGCGGACATCGCCAACGTCCGGGCATCGCGGGGGAAAAAACGTACCTCCGCGTCATCGTGGTCGGGCGGCAACGCGGACACGCTGTTGAGCTCGAGCCGGTACCGATCGTTTTCGAACGCCGCCGCGATCCGCGACGCTTCCAATTCTTCGGGCTGCCGCGCCGCCGCCCAGGCAAACAGCTCCGCCCAGCGCGGATCGGGCCGCACCGCCTCGGCCGCGTCTTTATCCACCACCGGCACGGTCAACGTCAGCATCACCTCGCCGGGCTCGCAGACTTCCCGGCAAACCAACCAGTCCGCCGTGGCCCGCAGCGTTACCCGCGGCTGGTCGAAGTCCGCGGGCACCTCGATCCGCATCGGCAGCACGATCTCGCCCTCGTACGCGAAACTCGCCAAGCCCGCCACCTCGAAATACGTCGGCGCGGGCCATTCGATCGGGTGTGCCACGAACCCTTCGGGCAGTTGCCACGCGATTGCGGTGGGTTGGCCCGACTCCCCCGGGTTCTGCCAATAGGTATGCCACCCCTCGTCCATCGCCAGCCTCAATCCCACCGTGAGGCTCTGCCCCGCCGCCGCCGACGGCGTCTCGGAAATCAGCTGTGCTTCGACGTGTCCGTCACGCTTAGGAAACCCCACGCCCGCGTCCACCTCCATCGACCCCCACAACAAAACCCCCGCGACCGCGACGCACCCCGCACGCTTGAACCCTCGGCCGGCACCCGCCCACTGCCTCAACCATTCGGTGATATTCTTCACACAAAACCATAGCGCCGCCTCACGCCAGGTCAAGGCCAACCCTCGATAACCCTTAGCTGCTTTCCCTCAACCCCGTCCGCCCACGGCCGCCGATGCACCCGCGGCCGCCCGGGGAATGGCGGGGGGGCGGCCCGCGCGGGCGGGGGGGGGGGGGCGGGGGGGGGGG
>JBCDDZ010000044.1:0-23690 GCA_039180025.1 Planctomycetota bacterium | reverse complement strand
GTGAGCGGCGGGGGAACGGGGAAAGTGGCGGCGGCGGCGGCGCTGGGGCTGGGCGTGGGGGTGGGGGCGGCGGTGTACCTGGGCGGGGCGTGGCTGCTAGGGTTGCCGGAGCTGCGGTGGGTCAGGCGCAGAGGATAGCCCGAGGGCGAGCGCGGCGACGCGGAGGACGGCGCAGCGACGTGCGACAAACAAACCGGGCACCGGGGCAAGCCGGTGCTTGGTCGGGACGAAGAGATGGCGTGGCAGGGCCACGGTACGGGGACAACGCGGGAGGGCCGGCCGGGGTTGAGCGGGCCGGGGCGGCGGGGCAGGGGTTTAGTCGGTGGTGGCGGTGAGGCTGGCGACCGAGGTGGCGTTGGCGGTGTTGTAGAGCTCGAGTTTTTCGGCGTCGGTGCCGGTGTCGGGGACGAGCGCGCGGATCGTGCCGTTGGTCGGGTTGTACCAGAAGGCCCCGGTGGCGGCGACGGTTTTGGTGGCCGGGTGGGTGACCTCGGCGGTCGCGGCGGTGTCGTAAAGCATGACCGGAGACCGCTGGGTGGCGGCCAGGGGGTTGATCGGGACGCTGCCCTCGACGAACCAGTCGTTGTCGATGGTCTCGGGGTACGCGCCGGTGGTGGCGAAGCTTTCGAAGATCTTGGCCTGCACGGTGCGGACGACCGAGGCGGTGGCGGAGGCTTTGGACTGGCTGGTGGCGTTGCTGAACTGGGGGATCACGATCGAGGCGAGGATGCCCAGGATCACCACAACGATGAGGATTTCCACGAGGGTAAAGGCGCGGTGGCGGGAGAGGGGCTGCGTTGTGATCATGGCCGTTGTCCAAACGCGGGGGAGGCGACGCGGGCGGAAAAGCGCCCGTTCAAGAGGATGTATCGGATGGAGGAGAAAGAGACTTTAGGGGAAGGCCACCGGGCCAATACACGCAAAAAGATCGCCGAGCCGAGGCCCGGGCGGCGTCTGGCGGCGGACCAGGGGGGGCACGGCCGGTCGCTACGGGGTCAGCGGCGGAGGGGGTAGGCGGCCTGGGCGGAGGCCTGGGCCGGGCCGTCGGGCCCCGCGGCGGAGAGTTTGACGGCCACGGTGATCTGGTCGAGGGCGTCGAACCCGGGGTCGTCCAGGGGAAGGACAACGGTGTAGTGGGAGCCGGTGAAGCCGCTGCGGTAGGCGGCGTCGAGCTCGGCGGGGGTCAGCGTCTGGGTCATCAACGCGCGGGGGTCGCGGTCGGCGGCGACGTCGAGGACACGGACCTCGAGGCGACCGGCCACGACGAGCATACGGCCTTTCTGGTCCATCGGCTGGAGGTAAAGCTTCAGGGCGTCGTCTCGGCCGTCGTCGTCGGTGTCGAGGGGCCCGGAGTATCGGCCGAAGGCGAGGCCGGCGAGGACGGGCACGGACGCTCCTTCGAGGCCGGGGGCGGGGTCGGACTCGGGGCTGCCGTGGGCGGCGCGGACCTCGCCTTGGAGCAGGGTGATCTGCTTCCGGGTCGCTTCGAGCTGGCGCTGCAGGGCGAGGTTGTCGCGGCGCAGCTCGTCGTTGTGCTCGGTGAGACTGCGGCCGTCGCCGCCGACGGTGACGCTGCAGCCGCCCAACAGGACCGCGAACAAGGACACACCCAGGACCGGGGCGGGGCGAGATGGCAGGGGGTTTCGCATGCGCGGCGGCCGGGCAGAGGTCATCCGCCGGGGGCAGGGGTCAGTCCGCGTCGCCATCGGGGGCGGACGGGTCGGGGAGGTGTTCGAGGACACGGTCGACGACGCCGTATTCGACGGACTCCTCGGCGTCGAGCCAGTAGTCGCGTTCACAGTCCTTGGCCATTTTTTCTTCGGTCTGTCCGGTGTGGCCGGCCATGATTTTGTAGAGGCGTTCGCGGGTCTTGATCATTTCTTTGGCCTGGATGCCCAGGTCGGTGGCCTGGCCCTGCATGACGCCGCCCATCAGCGGCTGGTGGAGCAGGACCCGGCCGTTGGGCAGGACGTGGCGTTTGTCTTTTTCGCCGGCCATCAAGAGGACCGAGCCCATGGAAGCGGCCATGCCGATGCAGTAGGTCGCGACCTTGGGCCGAATAAACTGCATGGTGTCGTACACGCCGAGCCCGGCCGAGACGCTGCCGCCCGGGGAATTGATATAGAAGTGGATATCACTGTCGGCGTCCTCGTTCGAGAGGAACAGGAGCTGGGCGATCAGCAGGTTGGCCGAGTCGTCGGTGACCGGGCCGCCCAGGAAAATAATGCGGTCTTTGAGGAGGCGGGAGTAGATGTCGTAGGCGCGTTCGCCGCGGCCGGACTTCTCGATCACCATGGGGACTAGCGTGCTCATTCGTGTGGGTTCCTTCCCGGGGTCCGGAAACGGGGTACAGCGCAAAACAATCGGGACTAACAATACCGAATCCGATTGTAGCCCCGGCCTACCGTGCGAGCGAACGGATGCCGGCCAAACGCGGCGGGCACCCGGAGGGAGCGCGCTGCGGGTTCCTCATGCAACGCAGAAGCGGAATTCCGCGGCGGGGAGCCGGGCTTCTTTCGTGGCGGCTCGGCTCGAAACGAGATGATCCACAAAAAAACGCTCGCCTCCGTAAAGAGGCGAGCGTTGATTCGGTTTCAATTCTTTTTTCGAAATTATTCCGATTCGGGGATCAAGACTGCGTCAATCACGTGGATCAGGCCGTTGGAGGTCTTGATGTCGGTTTTGCTGATATTGACGCCGTTGACCATGGCGTGGCTGTGGTCGCCATGACTCTCGGTTTTGAAGACCAGTTCACCGCCTTGGACGCTGTTGGCTTTGCCGGCAGCCATCGCGGTCTTGGCGTCGACCTTACCGGGGACGACGTGGTAGGTGAGGATTTTAACCAACTGATCCTTGTTTTCGGGCTTCAGCAGCGAGTCGATCTTTCCTTCGGGGAGGGCGGCAAAGGCTTTGTCGGTCGGCGCGAAGAGGGTCAGCGGGCCTTCACTTTTAAGCACATCGACGAGGCCCGCGGCTTCGGCGGCGGCAAGGAGGGTCTTGAAGCTTCCGGCGGCCGCGGCAGTCTCAACGAGGTCTTTTTCTTTTTCCTTTTTCTCGACCGCTTCGGGTTTCTCGGATTTGTCCGCCATGGTCGATGCACAGTTGCATGACCCGCCGCCGGCCAAAGCGGGGGCACCCGTTAGGCCGATCGCGGCCAACCCCATGGCACCGGCAAACAACCAAGTTTTTGTCATCTTCGTAGTCATCATCGTATAAATCCTTTTCTTAAAGTTTCTTAATAAACCAGTCAAAACGTTCAATGCACTGTAGGCCGAGCGCTGCGCGGAATCTCGTCGGTGTGAAAAAAAGTTTGGGTTTGGCTACGCGGAGGGAAGCGGCGGAGGCGAGAGCTGATCTTTAAATCATAAAGCGGGGCCGAGCGATGGGATCTAGACTGGGCCGATGCACTCGGCCCCCCCGCTCCAGACTCCCGATCACTCGTCCGCCTCGACCCCGTCCGCCGGCCCCGCCGCGGCGGGGCCGCAGCGTGACGTGACCTGGCCGGCGGTAACCGCGATCGCGTGGCGGGAAGTGGTGCGGTTCCTGCGGCAGCGCAACCGAGTGGTGGCCGCGGTGGCGACGCCGCTGGTCTTCTGGCTGCTCTTGGGGTTCGGGCTCAACGAGCCGTTCCGGGCCGTGGGTCCGGAGCTGGGCGGCGATCCGGGGGGGGAGCCGGGGGCCGTTGCGGTGGGTTCCGAGGTTGGGGTAGGGCTTTCCGCGAGTTCCGGGAGTGGAGTGAATACTTCCGGGGGTTCCGGGGGTTCCGGGGGGGGGGTGGGGTATTTGGAGTATTTTTTCCCGGGGATGGTGGTGATGGTGGTGTTGTTTACGTCGATTTTTTCGACGATTTCGGTGATCGACGACCGGAACAACGGGTTCCTGCAAGGGGTGTTGGCGTCGCCGGCCAAGCGGTGGGCGATTGTGCTGGGCAAGGTGCTGGGCGGCGCGTTGATCGCGACGCTGCACGGGCTGGTGCTGCTGCCGCTGTGGTGCGTGTTTTTCCATTGGCCGGGGCTGGGCGGGCTGGGCGCGGCGGTGGCGGTGATGTTTGTAACTTCGGTGGGGCTGACGGCGTTGGGGTTGTGGTTCGCCTGGCCGATGGATTCGACCTCGGGGTATCACGCGGTGATGAACCTGGTGCAGTTCCCGATGTGGTTCTTGTGCGGCGCGGTGTTCCCTTTGGCGACGGCCGGAGCGCTCAAGTGGGTGATGCTGGCGAACCCGCTGACGTACGGCCACGCGACGCTGGCAAGCGCGTTGTCGGGCCGATTTACGGTGGATCTGGGCGTGGGCGGGGTGCCCTGGGCGGCGGGGCTGGGGGTGGTGTTGGTGGCGAGCGTGGCGATGGTGACGCTGGCCACGCAGCGAGCTTGCGCGGTGCGCGGAGACTAGACTAAGGGTGGAAGGAGCGAGGCAGGCATGACCCGACAGAAAACAATTTGGATGGTGGGGTCGAGCGTGGTTCTTTTGGGGGTGCTGGCGGTGGTGATGGCGCTGGGGCCGGGCGGACCGCCGAGCGGGCCGGGCCGGGAGGTGTTCGTGGCCGGGGCCGAGACGAACCCGCCGCTGCCGGTGTACTACGACGCCCCGGCGTTCGCGTTGACGGACCAGTTGGGCCGGGCGGTGACGGACGACGACCTGCGGGGCAAGGTGTGGGTCGCGGATTTTTTCTTCACGAGCTGCCCGGGCATCTGTCCGGTGCTGTCGCGGAACATGCAGCGGCTCAACCGGGCGATCGCCGACCACCCCCGGCGGGACGAGCTGCGGCTGGTGAGCTTCAGCCTGGACCCCGAGACGGACACGCCCGAGGTCCTGGCGGAGTACGCCGAGGCGCTGGGCGCGGCACCCGACCGCTGGCTGTTTCTCACCGGCGAGAAGCAGGTGCTGTGGAACCTCTCCGAAGACGGGTTCAAGCTGATCGTGGACGACAATTTCCAAGACCCGCTGAACCCGATCGCCCACTCGGGCAAGGTGGTGCTGATCGATCGACTCGGGGTGGTTCGGGGCTATTACGACGGGCTGACCGCCGAAGGCATCCAAGCGGCGCAGCGCGACCTGCTGCGGCTGCTGGAAGAGTGATCTGACCTGCGTGGCCACGAACCTCCCCCCCACCCCCGACGCCTCGGCGAGACTCAGCGAACACCCGCCGACCGCGGACGAATTGGCGGACTATCTCGAGACCCACCGGGCGGCGGCGCCGTCGGCGTGGGTGCAGCGGGTCCCGCTGATGGCCCTAGGCGGGGCGGTACTGCTGGCGCTCTTGCTGGGCGGGCCGGCGGGCTGGGTTTTGCCGTGGCTGGCGTTTACCACGTTCATTATCTATCAGGGCCAGCGGGTCGGGAGCGTCAAGCTGCTCGGCAGGCGGCTGGACCGGGCCCAGGACCTGGTCATGCTGCGGCACCACGGCGCGGCGTGGCAGCTCGCGTGGCGGCTGATCCCGCGCCTGGTCACGCACCCGGCCTTGCAGCACCGCGCGGTGGCGGTCCTGGCCCGCTCGCTCAGCGAAGCCGGGGCGCACGACGCGGCGATGGTCGCGTACGACCGGCTGCTCGAAGACCTGCCCGACGGGCACCCCGGGGCGATCCAGCTCCGGGTGCAGCGGGCGATCGCGTCGCTGTTCACCGAGCAGCTCAGCGACGCGGACGACGCCCTGCGGCGGCTGCGCGGGCCCGTCGAGCCGTTGGCCGGCTCGACGGTGGGCGCGGCGTACCGGCTGGCGTGTCTGTTTCAGGCGGTGCAGACCGCGCACTACCGCGAGGCGATCGAGGAGTCGGACGGGCTGGTCGAGGCGCTGCGGCCGCTGGGGGTGGACGCGGGGTACGGGCACGCCCTGCTCGCGTGGTGCCACCGTCAACGCGGCGACGAAGCGGCGGGCGACGCGGAGCAGGCCCGGTCGTGGTGGGCCCGGGCGACCACGCTGCTGCCCCACCGGTCGCTGGTCGCCCGCTTCCCGTTGCTGGGGGAGATGAGCGATGCGTGACCAGGAACCGATCCCGTCGGACCGGCCGGACCCCGCCGATGAGCGTGGCCACGGGGCACCGGACGGGCCGGAAACGGCGGGGCGTCACGGGGGGGCGGGGAATCCGCCGCCGCAGGACGATGAATCGGACCTGATGCTCCGGACGCCACTGGCTACCGCCAGAGTGGGGCCGGCACGATTCCGACCCGAGGCGCTGGAGCGGGAGCTGGGGCGAGACCTCTGGATCCGCCGGGGCGGGCTGGCGGTGGTGTTCGGGACGCTCGCGGCGTGGCTGCTCTTGGGCATGGGCGGGTCGGCGGCGGGGCTGGGGGTGGGCCTGGCGGTCCTGGTGGGATGGGTCGCGCTCAACGCCGCGGGGGCGCGGGTGGCGCAGACGCTGCCCCGGCTGGCGGCGACGGTGGAACAGAACCCCCCCGCCGCCGAGTCGATGATCGCCGAGATGGTGCGCAAGCGGGGGCTCACCCGCTGGGTCCGGCTGACGGTCTACCACCGGCTCGCGGCGCTGCGTCACCGCCAGCAGGACTTTGTCCAATCGGCCGCGATCGCGCAAACCCTCCTGACGACCCCCACCCCGGGCCCGGCCGCGGCGCAGCGCCCGCAGCTCCTGCTGCTGCTCACCGAGGCCCGGCTGGAATTACACGACGCGGTGGGGGCGTGGCTGGCGCTCACCGAACTGAGCCGGACGCCGCTGTCGCTCACCGAGGCGCTCCAGCGGATGGCCCTGCGGACCCGGTACGAGCTGCTGGCCGGGCAGCACGCGCGGACGCTCGACGGGATCGAGCAGAAGGTCCGCCTCGCCGAGCTGCTGCCCGCGCCGCAGTGCGGGGCGCTGCACGCGCTGTTCGCCACGGCCGCACAGCGCAGCGGGCGCGACGAATGGATCCGGTGGCTGGGCCCGCGGGTCGATCTCATGTGCAGCCCCGGCGAGCGGCAACGCCTGGCCGAGTGGGCCGGCCGGGCGGGCGTGGGTTAAATCCCCTCTTCACGGGGCGGGGGTAACCTCAAGGCATGGGTTTGGCGACAAAACTTGGGCCGCTCGGCCGGGCGCTCGCGTTCTGGCGGGTGCTCCGCAACCCGGCGGTGCCGGTGTGGGGCCGAGTGCTGTTCGTCGTCGCGTCGGTCGCCTACCTGATGATGCCTTTTGATGTGGTGACCGACCTGATCCCCGTGGTCGGCTGGATCGATGACCTGATCGCGCTGCCGCTGTTCGCTTGGTTGTTCGGCCAACTGCTCCCGGGTCTTTTTCGCAGGTCGGAGAAATAATCTCCGCCGGGGAGCGATTGATCCGTCATGAACACCCACTCCCCCTACCGTTTCTTCTCGCTCGCCCTGATCGGCGTGCTCGCCCTCGCCGCCGGGACCGCCTACGCCGCGACCACGCTCGACTCGGGCACGTGGACGAAGAAAAGCTTCTCCGTCAAAGGCACCTGGTCTCTGGTCCAGGACGGCGACACGGTGACGGTCCAACTCGACCGCAAGTTCAAAACCAAAAAAGCGCCGGACCTCAAGCTGTTCCTTTCGCCCAAACCCCTCAACGAACTCAACGGCAAGAATGCGACTGCCGGCTCGCTCCGCATCGCCGAACTCAAGAGCCACAAGGGCGCCCAGTCGTACACCCTGCCCGCCGGCACCGACCTTGCCGACTATGAAACGATCATCATCCACTGCGAGCAGTACTCGAAACTCTGGAGCGGCGCGTCGCTGAAATGACCGGCGGCCTGCCCCGTCCCGCCGTGACCCGCGGCGGCTTGCCCCCCTCCCCCGCCGCTTACGGCTTGGCTCTACGCCACGTCGCAAGCGGCCTTTCTTTTGCCCGCTCGGCAAGGCGTCTGCGGCGGCCCCGCCATAAACTGTGAACGATGGCAAAGCTTTTGCGATTTGGCATTCTCGGAACGGGCAACATCGCCGGGCAGTTCGCCGACGGGGTGCGCGGGGCCCGCGGGTCGGTGGTGACCGCGGTGGGCTCGAGGTCGGCCGCCAACGCCGCGGCGTTCGGGGAGCGTTTCGGCCTGCCCCCCGAGAACTGCCACGGCGATTACCACGCTTTGGTGGAAAACGACGAGGTCGACGCGGTCTACGTCTCGCTGCCCAACCACCGGCACGCCGAGTGGACGATCCGATCGCTCGAGGCGGGCAAGCACGTGCTCTGCGAGAAGCCCTTCGCGATGGACACCCGGGAGGCGCAGCGGATGTTCGAGACGGCGGATCGCGTCGGCCGGCGGGTGATGGAGGCGTTTATGTACCGTTGCCACCCGCTGACCCGCGGCGTGGTCGAGGCGGTACGCGGCGGGGCGATCGGCGAGGTCCGGCTGGTCCGCACCAGCTTCTGTTATGCCACCAAGCGGATCGCGGGCAACGTCCGGTTCGACCCGGCTATGGGCGGCGGCGGGCTGATGGATATCGGCAGCTACTGCGTGGATTTCTGCCGCCTGATCGCCGGCCGTGAACCGTCGCACGCCCACCTCGTCGGCCATACCCACGAGACCGGGGTCGACGACTACGCCACCGGCGTCCTCAAATTCCCCGCCGACCCTCGGGTGCCCGCCGCGGCGCAGGAGATCACCGCTACGCTCAGCTTCGGCATGACCGTGCAAGCCAACAACACCGCTCTGATCGGCGGGACCGAGGGCTACCTCGAAATCCCCGTGCCCTGGAAGCCGCCCGCGGAGAACGCCGTCTACCTCCTCCACGGCCAGACCCCGCCCAGGCAGGACGCCGACTCCACCGCCAAGCCCGGCCCGCCCGAACCCCAGACGTTTATGTACAACGCGACCGCCCCGCTCTATGGCATGGAAGCCGACGCCTTTGCCCACTGCCTCCAAACCCAGCGGCCGTTCCCCGTGACCCCGGCAGACACACTGGGCAACATGCGTCTGCTCGACCGGCTGCGGGCCCAACTCGCGTCGGTATCCCCGGGCGACGGCCCGCCGCTTTGAGGTCGCGCCCGTGCCGTCTCTTGTGCCGGTTTTGTTTCACCCCCGTGCGTATCTGCCGATGTTTGACCTTGACCAACTGCCCGTACCCGACCTGGGCCTGAGTTGCCCGGCGTGCGCCTACCCGCTCGCCGGGCTGCCGCAGCACGTCTGCCCGGAATGCGGGCGGGCGTTTACGTTGGAGGAGTTCGTGCCCGCCGGCGACATGCCGACCCTCTACGCCGACGGCCAAGCGGTACTCGCCACCCAAGAGATCGTGACCCTCTTCGAGGCGTATCAGCTCCCGTTCCTCCGGCTACAGAACAACTTCGACGCGGCGCTGGGCTCGTACAGCCGAACCATTCTTTCGCAGCCCGCCCCGCCCGTCGGCGTACCGCCGGGTCACTACCTCGAAGCCATCGACCTGATCCGCCGTCTGACCCAGGGCGAACCGATGCCCGAGCCGCCCGCCCCGCCGCACCTCGACGACGGCCGGGACTGGATCTGCTCCGCTTGCCGAGAACCCTGCCCCAGCAACTTCGGGGTTTGCTGGAACTGCGATACCCCGCGGTAAAACGCCTCCCCCCCGATGCGAAGACTACGAGGCCGCGGCTTCGTCATCACGCATTTATTGCAGCCAAGTCACGGCCCGGTTGTTCGCGAAAGACAAATGTACGTCGCGCAGTGGGTGCTAACTGGTTTTTTCCAGCGCGTTGACCTTGTCCAGCCGGCGCTGGAACCGCTCGGCCGGGCTGAACTCGGCCTTGACGAACGCCCGGACCAGGTCCTCGGCCAGCTGCGGGCCGATGATCCGCGACCCGAGGCAGAGCACGTTCATCGCGTCGTGCTCGACGCCCTGGTGCGCCGAGTAGACGTCGTGGCACACCGACGCGCGGATGCCCCGCTGCTTGTTGGCCGCGATGCACGCCCCGACGCCCGAGCCGCAGAGCAGGACGCCTTTGTCGGCGTGGCCGTGCTGGATCGCCTGCCCGATGTACCGGGCGAAGTCGGGGTAGTCGTCGTGCGGGTCCAGCTCGTGGGCGCCCAGGTCGTTGACCGTATGGCCCATCGACTCGACCACGTCGATCATCGGCTGCTTCAGGGGGAATCCGCCGTGGTCACAGGCGATGGCGATCTTCATGGGCAGGTACTCCGGCGGGCAAAACGGCGGGTTCGAACGGGGCCGCATGATCGCCGGGACGCGGCGGGGTTGTCAACGCGCCGTGAAGCCCTCGCGGATATACGCATTGACCCCGGGCGCGGCGAACCGGTCGTCCCACAACCCGCGCGGCCGTTGGCGGGCCCGCATCAGGAACGCCTCGAGGCTCGCGTCGAGCCCGAGCGTCGCGGCGTAGCCCGCGACATCGCGGCCCGGCTCGCGCCACTGCGCCGCGTCGAACGTGCCCCCCGACGCCCGGTCGACCTGGTTGTCCCGGTTGTCCTGCACCTCCGCCGCGCCGGTGATGTCGATAGCGCTCTCCCGGCCCTCGTAACGCGGCCAGGCGTGGACCCGGTTGCCGACAAGCGTCACCCGGTACGGCCGGCCGTCCAGCCAGCGGCCCGCGCCCTTGGCCCAGGTGATCCCGATCGCGGGCGCGAAGTCGGCGGTCCCGCCCTTCTGGGAAATGATGTTGCCGGTGATCTCCGCGCTCTGAACCGGCAGCGTCTCGATCCCGTGGCCGCGGCGGTCGGCCTTGCCTTCGCCCAGGTCCGCCGAGTGCATCACGACGTTGTCCTTGACGACGCTCGGCCGGCGGGCGACGTAGAACGCCAGCGCGTTGCCGACAAACAGGCAGTCTTCCACCACGCCGCCCGAGCGGAGCTGCAAGCCGTGGGACGCCCCGCGGGCCATGATCGAACGCCTGACCGCGACGTTCTGGCAGTCTTTCTGGATGTAGAGGTTGTGGTTGAACTTGGTCTTGCCCGCGCCTTGGACCATCGTGTTCCAACCGTTGTGATCGAAGACGCTGTCGGTGATGGCGAGCCCGTCGATGTACTGCGCGTAGAGCCCGGAGCTGTGGCCGGCGATCTTCTTGTCCCAGTGGCCGAAGCTGTCGGCGACGACGACACGGTGCAGCCGGATGTTGCGCATCAACCCGTGGTCGGGGTCCGATTGGAAGACGAGGCCGAACTTGAACAGCTCGAGGACGCAGTCTTCGACCGTGATGTTCTGGGCGTCGCCCAGGAAGCGGAGCCCGCTGTGCTTCCACTGCTCGGGCGTGAGGGCCAGGGGGTTGAAGCCCGGCCGACGCGCGTCGCGGTGGGGGGCCATCAAGTGCAGACCGCGGAACACCAGGTGGCTCCCATTGGCCCGGAAATCCTTGAACGCCCAGCTCTCGCCGGGCGAGAAGAAGATCGGACGCGGCAGGTCCGGCTTCTGCGGATCGACGTAGACGCCGAAGACCATCGGCTCCTGCGCGCTCCGCCCGGACTTGTCGATCTTGCCCAGGTTCTCCGCGAAGGTGTCGCCGGCAAAAAACAGCAGGTGGTCCGGAAACCCGTGCCGAAGTCGGCGATAGCCCGCGTACACGCTGCGCAGCGGCGCGTCCGGCGAGAGCCCGTGGTTGCGGTCGCTGCCCCGCGACGAGGAGACGTAGACCACCCGGCTGTCCGCCGAGGGCGTGATCGGGGTGAACCCATCGGATCCATAAGTCGGCGGGGACACGGCGTCGGCCGGGGTGCCGGCGGAAAGGTCCGGGGGTGTTCCGGGGGGTGTTCCGGGGGGTGTTTCGGGGGAATTCCCGGGGGGGGGGTCGGGCGGGGCACCGAGGGTGCCGAGCAGACGGCGGAGTTCCTCCCGTTCACGCTCGGCCTCGTCGAGGCGGTCCCGCAGCGCGTCGAGCTCTTCCGTCACCGGCCCGGCATCGACCTGAACCTCGACCGTCGCGCTGCCGGTGAGCGTCTGCGCCGCCAATTGGGGGCTCACCCCCCCCCCAGCCCAAGCAGCAGCACCGCCAAGACCGACCAGCCAAACACCGCCCCACGACCGCCGCCGCCGGCCAAACCATCCGCACCAAACTTCATCACGTTCGTCTCCTTCACGACAGCTTCTAATCTATACCCCGACGGGCCCACCCGCGTTCACGGAACCGGGCCGTCACACCGCGTGCCCCGGCGCAACGCCGGTGCGCACCGGGGTGTCGTCGGCGGGGGAGCGGGCGGCTAAACCTTGCGGGAGGCGATGCATAAAAAAAGACGTCGGCTCCGGTTTCGGGGGCGTAGGCGGTGCCTCGGCGTGCGCACCCTCGGTTCGTTTGCACCACGCTGTAGCCGTCACGGATACGGCCGCGGCCTCGAGGCGACCGGCCACTCCGGCGGCTCGGCGTTGAGTAGAGCAGCTCCACAATGGACCCGTCCGCCGGGAGCGGGGTCATCCGCGGAGGCCAGCCCCCGCTTCATTTGGGCCGTAGCTCCCGGCTCTCGCGCATAAACCGGGGGAGGAAATACAGGAGGCCCGTGAGGGTCTGGACGCTCTGGAGCATGTGGTCGATCAGGATGTTGAGGGTCTGCTCGGTGTCGTGGATCGCGTCGCGCTGGCAGGTCTGGAAGTAGCGCTGCTCGACGCGCCGCCAGCCGGTCCAGAGGTCGCGGTAGATGCAGGCGGTTTCGTCATTTTTCAGGACCGGGCTCAGCCTGATCCCGCCGGCGGTGAGGCGCTGCAGGGGCTCTTCGAGTTGGAGCAGGTGGCGTTGGTATTGCTGACGCCACTGCGAGTCCGGGGACGTGCAGCACTGGTGAAACACGTGCGACGCCGACTGCTCGGGGTGGCGGGCCAGGAAGTCGCGGTAGGCTTCCTTGCCCAGCCGCCGCTTGGCCGCGGCCAGGGCGGTGAGCAGGCTGGGGTGGCCCGATTCGACCGCCCCCTGCTTTAACCAGGCCAGGTCTTGCTCCAAGAGGGCCAGGGCGTGGCGGGTCCGCTCGGCCACGCCGTGGGGCAGTTCCACCGGGGTCCCGGGCACCGGCAGCCGGTCGGCGGGGGTCATCGGGCGCTCGCCTTCGTAGTCGATCACCGCAGCGGAGATGTTGTCCGGGCCGCCGGCTTCGTTCGCCGCCTCGACCAGCGCCCCGCACGCCGCGGCGGGCTCGGCGTGTACCGTCAGCAGATCTTTAATGACTGCGTCGTCCACGGGGTCGGTCAGCCCGTCGCTGCACAGCAGCAGCCGGTCCCCGGGCCGCAGCGCCATCGACCCGACCGTGGGCACCAGGTCTTCGGGCTTGCCGATGTACTCCATCAGGAGCCGCCGCTCCCCCGCGTCGATCAGGTCGCCGGTGCGGGCTTCGGTCTTGAACTTCTGCTCGGTGTGCGTGTGGTCCCGGGTCAGGGGGCGAAGCTTCCCGCCGCGCAGCAGGTAGATCCGCGAATCCCCGGCGTGGAGGTAGAACACCGACCGGGCGTCGAGCAGCACCGCCACCAGTGTGCAGCCCATCCCCTGGAGCGCGGGCACGATCTGGCTGTGCAGATACATCTGCTCGTTCATGGTCACGGCGGACTCGAATAGCAGCTTCTGGATCAGCTCGCCGTCGAGCCGTTTGAGCCCCCGGATCCGCCGCCGCAGCGCGTGGGCCAGGGTGTGGGACACGATCTGCGACGCCGCCTCGCCCGAGGGGCGGCCGCCCACCCCGTCGCAGACCACAAACAGCCCCAGCCGTTCATCCACCGCGACGGCGTCTTCGTTCGCCAGCCGCCGGCGGCCCACGTCCGTCAAAACCGCGTGTCGGAGTTGGGGGAGGTGGCTTGGCATGAGCCCCGCCATAATACCGCTTTGAACGCGGGGCCCTCTATTCCCGCAGCGCCTCGGAAGTCTCGCGCATCTCCAGTAGCGCGAGCAGCGATAAGGCAGACGGCGCGATCTCCAGCGTGTTGTCCCACAAGGACAGCCGCACCCCGCCGACCGCCTCGGACGGGCTGGGGGCGGCAAAGCAACTCGGGGCGTCGATCATGAGCTGAGCCACGAACCGCGCCGCGCCCGCCGTGGTCAGGAGCACCCCCGGGCGGTCGGAGCGGGACACGATCCCGGGCGAACGCAGGGCCGTGGCTTGAAAACTCAGGAGCTGCGCGGTCTGCCACGCCGGGTTGGGCGGGCTCCCCTCGGGGCCGGGCAGCAGGACCACCCCGCCGAGCACGTCCGCCGGGCCCAGGGTCGGCCGGTCCACCACCTGCAGCTCCGCGATCAGCCCCGGCACCCGGCCCAGGTCGTCGTCCCGCGCCGACGCCACCGCCTCATCGATCTGCCCGGCGTCCACCAGCAGCCCCTTCGCCCGGGTCCACGCCTGGATCACCCACGGCAGGGAATTGACCTCGAACTCGCCGCCGCCCTCGGCCCAGATCGCGTCGAACATCGCCGCCAGCGTCGCCCCCGCTGCCGGGTCCCGGGTCCGCTCGTACCACGCCGACACCGCCGCCAGCACCGCCGCGGTGTTCGCCATCGGGACCCCCGGCTCGTCTGCGTCGCCCAGCGTCAGCCGGCCGGTGTCGGGGTCGATCCGGTCCAGCAGCCACCCCGCGAGCCTCGGACCCATCGCCGGGTCGAACGCCTCGGCCGGCGACTCCAATACCGTCAGCAAACCAAACGACACCGTCACCGCGTCCGCCCCCCGCGTCGCCCCGCCGTCCTCGGCCTCGGCCGCGAAGACCCGCCCCACCACCGCGTCCACCACCCCACGCATCCGGCGGTGGATCCCCGCGTAAAACCCGTCGAGTTCCCCGTCACGTTCCTTCCACCGCGCATAACGCGACATCGCATACGCCGCCAACGCCGACTCCAGGTCCCCCGCCAACGCCGGCTGGTACTCGCCCCGCGACGGGCGGTAGGGGCCCCGCACCCGCCGGCCCGTGATGAACCGGCCGTAGAGGTGCAGCCCGATCCGGTCGGACATCCCCTCGACCGTGGCTTCGTCCACGAAACGCCCGGGCACCGGCACCCCGCCCCGCACCAGCCGCAGCACCGGTTGGTCCTCCCGCGGACGCACCATGTGCAGCACCTCGAACCGGCCCACCCCGACCCCCTCGGCCCGGCCCAGCCGGTCGGTCTGGTCCGGCTCCAGCCCCGCCCGCGTGAGCAGACGCAGCACCTGCCGCGAAGGCGACAGGTTCCCCGCCACCGCCGTGCCCGGCCACACCATCGTCTCCCCCACGCCGCTCCCCTCGGGCAACGCGAACAGCCCGTGATACCCCGGCGCAAAACGGGCGTAGATCGTGTCCCGCGACGCTTCGGGCCCGATCACGATCCGCACCGGCCGGTACGCGATCTGGAGGTCGACGTTCAACTGCGGGCCCAGCTCCTCGGGCGTCACCGCCCCGGCGGTGCTCCCGCCGTCGGCGGCGCTGGCCGACCGCACCCGCGCCGCCAGCCGCCGCCGGGCCACCGACTGCACCGCCTTGCCCAGCGCCTCCGACGCCGCGGGTTCGAGTAGGTCCACCAGGTCGATCGCCCCCAGTGCGTATCCGCTCAACCCGTCTGTATCCCGCACCACCGCTTCCAGATCGCTGCGGATCGCCGTCCCCTCGCCCAGCGACCGCCCGTCGAGCCGCAGCGTCACCCGCAGCCCCATCACCCCCGAAACCCGGATCGCCGACGCCCGCTCCCCGGGCACCCCGCCCGCGCGCACCCACCGCTCCACCAGCCGGTGGGCCGACCGCCCGTGGGATTCGTCCAGCCCTACCACCACCCGCCCGGTTTCTCCGTCCTGGGCCCCGGCAGACACGCCCCAACCCCCCGCTACAGCGGCCAGCAGCAGGCCCACGGCGGCCCGCCCACGCCTCGCCCGGCGGACGCTGACCGGTGCCCCTCCGCGTGTCGTCGCCGTGCAGCGACACCGCCGCTCCGGGGTGTCGCCTCCACGCCACATCCCGCGCGACCGCCTCGCTCTTTTTCCCAAGATAAATAGCTTCAAACGTATCACCTAAATAGACTTACATAAAATATTATTACCGTTGTTTCACCAGGCCCCGCCGTTGCCATGGTTCTCCTATCCCCCAGATCAGGAGCCCCCCATGACCACCCTCTTCCGCCTCAACGCCGGCCCGAATTCCAAACGTAAGCGTGTCCTGGTCCTCATGGGCCTCGCTTTTCTCGCCCTCTGCTAGGCCCGACATCATACCCCCGGCCGGGCCCGGCGGTTCACCCCGATCCGCCGCGGAACTCCGCCCGATGCCGCCTCGTATGCCCGCTTGAATCGCCCGACTCAGGCTCCCCGCCGACCGGCGGGGCCTCGCCGGCGACAAGCCCGCGGCCGGGATCGATCCACTTCCAAGCCGCCCTTCCGTATTTCATACGGGTCCATCCCGGGCCCCGTGGATCCTGGTGCGCAACCAAGCTAAAGGCTTGTTTGCGCTATAAAATCACACGGTTTTGGTGCGTTTTGTTTCTCCGGGTCCGACCCCACCCGGGGGACAAAACTTCTATACTCGGCGCGGTGTCGCTTTGTTTCTGTCTGCCCCCTTGCCCGAGGAAAACCGTTATGACCCCCCCGATCCGCGTTGCCGTCACCGGAGCCGCCGGCCAAATCTGTTACAGCCTGCTTTTCCGCATCGCCGCGGGCGAGATGTTCGGCAAGGACCAGCCGGTCGTCCTCCAACTACTCGAGATCCCCGTCGAGAAGGCCATGAAAGCCCTCGAAGGCGTCGCCATGGAACTCGACGACTGCGCGTTCCCGCTGCTCCAGGACATGGTGCTGGCCGACGACCCGAACGTCGGCTTCAAAGACGCGCAGTGGTGCCTCCTGGTGGGTTCCAAGCCCCGCGGCCCCGGGATGGAGCGGGCGGACCTGCTTAAAGACAACGGCAAGATCTTCATCGGCCAGGGCCAGGCCATCGACCAGCACGCCGCGGACGACGCCCGCGTGGCCGTCGTCGGCAACCCCGCAAACACCAACTGCATGATCGGCGCATCGCACTGCCGACGCATCACCGCCGACCGCTGGTCCGCCATGGTCCGCCTCGACCAGAACCGCGCGCAGGCCCAACTCGCCAACAAGGCCGGCGTCCCCACCACCGACGTGGAAAACATCTACATCTTCGGCAACCACAGCCCCACCATGTTCCCTGCCTTCGGCCTCGCCACCATCCAGGGCAAGCCCGCCCCCCAAGCCATCGGCGACGACGACTACCTCCAGGGCGAGTTCTGCAGCACCGTCGGGAAACGCGGCGCCGCCATCATCGCCGCCCGCGGCCTCTCCTCCGCCGCGTCCGCCGGCAACGCGCTGATCGACCACGTCCGCGATCTCACCACGCCCGGCACGGTCCACTCCGTGGCCGTGAAATCCGAAGGGCACTACGGCTTCCACCCCGACGTCTGGGCCGGGCTCCCGGTGAAAACCACCGCGCCGGGCGAATACGAAGTCGTCGAAGGCCTCGAACTCGACGAGTTCGCCACGTCCAAAATCGCCGCGACCAACGACGAACTGGTCAGCGAACGCGAGACCGTCGCCGACCTGCTGGGCTGACCCGCGTCGACACTTGATGCCTCTCCGATCCCCACACCACGCACCCCGGCCCCGCGCCGCGGGTGCGTTTTTTGACGCTTCAGTTCTTCACGGCGTCGGCCGTTAACGCATCACAACTCCGGGGGTAGCGTTTGCCGCAGCCAAGCTCACCGATGATCTTCGATCACCGTTGAGGTTCCGTTCGTGAAGAAGCTGTGGGCGGAATGGGTGTGCGCTAATCGTGCCGCAGCGCCACGATCGGGTCCTGCTGCGAAGCCCGCACCGCGGGGTAGAGCCCGAACACGACGCCCACCAGCACCGCGAACCCGAACGCGACCGTCACCGGCAGGGCCATGACCACCGGCGGCTCGAGCCCGCCGAACCGCTGCGCATACCACGCCAACGCCAGCGAGACCCCCAGCCCCGAGGCCACGCCGATCAGCCCCCCGGCGCAGGACAAGGTGGTCGTCTCGACCAGGAACTGCGCGACGATGTGTCGGCGGGTCGCGCCCAGCGCCCGGCGGATCCCGATCTCCCGGGTCCGCTCGGTTACCGACGCCAGCATGATGTTCATGATCCCCACCCCGCCGACGAACAGGCTCAGCCCGCCGATCACGATCATCAGCACGTTCGACCGGAACTGCACGCGTTCGGCCTGCTCGATCAGCTCCAGGGGCACCGTGAGCGAGACGTCCTGGGTCTTGCTGTGCTCGGTCCCGATCAGCCGGTCGAGCTTCTCCGCCACCGGCCGGACCATCGACTGGTCGGGGACCTGAACGATCACCTCGGAGATCTCGATCTTGGTCCGCTCGGTGCTCCCCTGGCCTCGGGACTGGCGGATATCGCCGAAGCGCGTGTTCGCGGTCCGCAGCGGGATGTGGATGTCGTAATTCAGGTCCCGCCCCACCAGCGCCGTCCCCGCGCCGCCCGCGAGCCCGACCCGCCGCAGGATCCCGACGACCACGAACCGCTGCTGGTCGATCAGAAAACTCTCACCCAAAGGGTCCATCAGCGGGAACAGGTTCTCCGCGACCTCCGCGCCGATCACCGCGAAGTTGCGCGTGCTCGCGTCGTCCGCGTCGGTGAGGTACCGCCCCCGGGCGACGACCAGCGACGCGGCCTCGCGCAGCTCCGGGGTCGTGCCGAACACCGCGCCCGGCACGCGGCGGTTGGTCCGCTGGACCCGGTCGCCGACCCGTTTGAGGGGCACCAGCCGCTGTACGGGGGCGATGGTTTTCTCGATTCGCCGCACGTCCCGCCGGGTCAAGCCGTAGGCGCTCAACCGGGTGGCCTGGTTCTCGCCGGCCACGTTCGAAGTGGCCGGTTTGACCGAACGGATGATGATGTTGTTCGCCCCCAGCCGGAGGATGTCCTGCACCGCGGCGCGTTTGGTCCCCTCGCCGTAGGCCGCGATCGCCACCACCGCCCCGACCCCGATGATGATCCCCAGCGCGGTCAGCAGCGAACGCAGCTTGTGGACCCACAAGTTGGCCAAGCCCAGCCGCAGCGTTGCCAGTAGAAAGTTCATCCGCGGGACACCCTCAGGCCGTGCAACTCGGCAGGGCCCCGCCGCCGGCCCCGGTCCGCCGCAACTCCGCGACGTCGTCCGGGTCGATCAGGTGCCCGTCCACCACGTAGCCCCGCACGCTCGGCCGGCCGGTCCGCTCCGGCCCCGGGACCACCTCTTCGACCGTAAAAAAACAGCGGTCCGTGTGCCGGCGTAGCGCGAGCCCCGGGTCTTCGGCCTCGAAGTCGGCGGGCGTGATCTCCACGGGGGCTGCCATCAACGGGTATCGTAGCCGAGATGCCCGAGATCGAAGTCGGAACCGAGACCGAAGCCACCGCGTCGTGGGCCTACGACGTGACGGTGTTCGACGCGGGCCGCGCCCACCGCCACCGGGTGAGCCTGAGTTTCCAGGACTACGACCTCTGGTGCCGCGGCCGCGTCCCGCCGTCGCGGGTGGTCGAAGCGGCCTTCAAGTTCCTGCTCCAGCACGAGCCCGCCGACGCGATCCTGCAAAAGTTCGACTGCTCGGTCATCCGCCGCTACTTCCCCGCGGTCGACGCGGAGTTGCCCAAGCTGCTCTGAAACACCGCCGGTCGGCGGAGACGTACCGCGACGCCTGGGAAGGCATCTCGGCCGCGCGATAAGAGATCAGGTGTCCTGAGCCACCCGCAGCTCCCGCGGGGCGGCCTCGACCTGAGAAAGCTCGCCCTCGGCAGGGAGTTCTTTGGGGGAGTCGGCCCCGAGTTCCTGGAACTTGCGGGTCTGGACCATGACCTGGGACTCGTAGCTGCCGACGAACTTGTTGTAGTGTTCGACGGTTTTGCCGACGGCCTTGCCGAGGTTGTCGAGGTGCTGGGTCAGCGTGCCGACGCGTTTGTGCAGCTCCTGGCCCAGGTCTTTGATCTTCTTGGCGTTGTCCGCGAGCTGCTCTTCCCGCCAGCCCATCGCGACGACCTTGAGCAGCGAGATGAGGGTGGTGGGGGTGGCGATCACGACGTTGCGGTTCATCGCGCTTTCGATCAGCTCGGGCTTGCGGGACGCCGCGGCGTAGAGGAACGCCTCGCCGGGGATGAAGAGCACGACGAAGTCGGCGGTGGCGAAGTGGTCCTGGTAGCGCTTGCTCGACAGCTCGGCGACCTTGTCCTCGATGTGCTTGACGTGCCGGCCCAGGTTTGTGTCGCGGTCGGTGGCGTCGGTGGCCTCGGCGGCGTCGATGTAGGCGGTGATGGGGGTCTTGGCGTCGACCACGATCTGCCGCCCCCCCGGAAGATCGACCACCATATCGGGACGCAGCGCGCCGCCCCCGGAAGATGCGACAGAGGTCTGCTCGGTGAAGTCGCAGTGGGCGGCCATCCCGGCCAGCTCGGCGACACGGCGGAGCTGCATCTCGCCCCACTGCCCGCGGACCTCGGGGCGGCGCAGCGCTTTGACGAGGTTGGCGGTTTCGTCGCGGAGCTGTTTCTGATCGCTGACCATGGCGACGAGCTGCTGGCGCAGGCCGCCGTAGGCTTCCTTGCGGGACTTCTCGATCTCGCCGATGGCGAGCGTGGTTTTTTCGAGCTTGTCCTGGATCGGTTTGACCAGGGTCTCGATCGCCACCTGGCGCTGCTTGAGCGAGGCGTCGGCGTCCTTCTTTTCGCTCTCGAACGTCTTCTTGGCCAGCTCCAAAAACTGCTTGTTGGACTCGGTGAGCGAGCGGGTCGCCAGCCCGGCGAGCGAGTCGTCGAGCTTCTTGTGCAGGTCCGCCAGCGCGTCGCGGTCGGCGGCGAGGCGCTCGGACCGTTTGAGCAGGTCGGTGTTTTCGTCGCGGAGTTTGTCGGCCTCGGCCCGGTCGGCCGCGGCGTCCTGCAGGCGACGCTCGGCCACCGCCAACTCTGTGGCCGACTGCTGCTGCGCCGCGGCGACCGCGGCGTGGTCGGCCCGGGCCCGCGCAAGCTCACGCCCTAACGCGCGCCGGGCGCGGGCGAGCCAAACGCACCCGCACGCCAGCACGACGCACAACCCCCCCGCGACCGCCAGCGTCCATTCCATCAGCATCGCCGTATTGTAACCCGGGCCCGCCCCGCCGAGCACGGAGACCGTGCGCCGCGGCGCGGTGTCGGCGCGGCCGGGTCAAGCCTTGATATCAAGGTGCTGGTAGAGCGGGTGCGCGGGCGCCGCGCTCGGGCCGTAGGTGACGAAACCTGTGAGGTTCGGCTCGGACAAGCCGGCGGATGGAGGGGTGTCGCCCGGAAGCGGGCGGGGTGGGGCGAGCGGCTGGCCGTCGCGGTCGTGGAGGTAGAGCTGTTCGTAGCCCGGGGCCTGGTGGTCGGGGAGCTGGGCGTCGGGGTCGTCAGCCTGGGTGGTGGACTGGAGCTGCTGATCGAAGTGGTCCGCGCCGTCACGGGCCACGCGGTCCTGGCCGGCCCGAGCTTTGTCTTTCGCGCGGGCCGACTGCTGGGCGTTCTGGGCGACCTGGGCCACGCTGGCGGCGACGCCGGTACCGATGCTGGACATGGCTGACCCTTTACCGAGAGCAAGCAGAGTCGGAGCGCGGCCCACGCGGGCCATCTCCCTGTTTTATCGTCCGGGTCGGGCGACGATCTGAAGGCAATCGCGTCGATAGGCCTAAATCAGCGTCATTATCGGCGGTTGGGGCAGGGGCCAGAGCGGGGGCCAAGGCCCGAGCGAACGGATTACCGCGGGGGTTTCCGTTTTGATTTTTGTTGGTGAACAAATTTTTCCACGGCCCGCTCGTAAGCCATCGTGATGAGCGGCCCCGTTTCGTCCCACATCGACTCGGACGGGCTGAGGATCTGCACCCACCCCATCCAGGCGTAAACCGGGTGGGGCATCAAGCGATCGAGGCGGGTGAAGTCGTGCCCGGTGTCCACGGCTTGGCCTTTCGCGGGGCGCGGAGGCCGGGGGCCGAATCGCTCGGTGTAGCCGTCCGGGCCGATACCGAGCGCCAGGCGGAAGACCCCGGGTCGGTTTAAGTTCGACGACCGGTCGTGGTCGCCGTCTTGTGTTTTGAGGGTGCAGAAGTAGACCCCGTGGGGCAGGGCCGACGCGGGGTTGTAGAACAGCGACGTTTCGCCCCAGCGCTCTTTCGGCACGATGCCGTCGAAGCGGCGGCAGAGCTGCTGCACGATTTGCGGAGGGGTCATGGCCAACCCGGTTATTGTTGGGGCGGACGGCCGACTATTCCTCGACGCGTTCGATCATCCAGTATTCGAGTTCGACGGGGGTCGCGCGGCCGAAGATGGTGACGATGACCTTGACCTTGCCTTGGTCGGGCATGAGTTCGTCGACGGTGCCTTCCATGTTTTCGAAGGCGCCGGAGGTGATCTTGATCGCGTCGCCGGGGACGAACTCCATCTTGACTTGGGGCTGCTCTTCGGCGGGCTTGGAGGCCATGAGCATCTTCTCGATCTCGGGGATCGACATGGGTGAAGGCCGGCCGGCGGTGCCGATGAAGTCCCCCACGCCGGTGGTTTCTTTGATCAGGAAGAAGATGTCTTGGGGGATGCGGCCGTCGTCTTCGAGCATCATCTCGACGAAGACGTAGCCGGGGTAGAGCTTGGTTTCGACGATCTTGGCCTTGCCGGCCTTCATCGTTTTGGTTTTTTCGGTGGGGACGAGGATGCGGTTGACCAGGTGGGGTTTTTCGGCGTCTTCGCCGTCGTAGCCCTCGATCTTGATCTTGCGGAGCAGCGTTTTGCGGACGCTGGATTCTTTGTTGGACGCGACGCGGAGGACGAACCAGTTCATACCCGGGAGGACCAGCAGGTCGTCTTCGTCGATCTGGTCTTCGACCTGGGGGGCGTCCACGGGAGCGGAGGCCGCGGCGTCTTCGAGGGGGGCGGGATGTTCTTCGGACATGGTGGGTTTGCCGGGGAGAGGTTGGGGGTTGGCCGAGGCCGAGCGAGCGGAGAGCGGGTGGGTTCCGGCGGGTGGGGGTCAGCGCGGACGCCGCGGGTCAGCCGCCGGTGGTGGTCGGGGCCAGGATCTTGAGCCAGGTAAACAGGGCACCGAACGCGAGGTTGATCACGAACAGCAGGGCGGCGATGAGGAAGGTGCCGCAGATGACGACCCAGGTGGAGCCGATGATTTCTTTTTTGCTCGGCCAGTTGACCTTCTTCATCTCGGCTTCGACGGCGATCATGAAGTCGACGATGCGGGGCTTGTTGAGCAGCCAGTAGACGAGCCCGCCGAAGACGAGGATGATCGACAGGGCGACGCCGGCCTGGTAGTAGAGCTGGTTGTCGCCGCCGAACAGGGGGACGCGGGGGACGACCTTGGCGTAGAGCCAGGCGGCACCGGCGAGGATGAGCGTGCTCGCGCCTACGGCCGAGAGGACGCGGGTCCAGTAGCCTTGTCCGGGTTTGTAGATCGGTAGTGCCATAGTCTGGTTTCTGTTTTCCGGCCGCGGCCGCGGGGGTCCGGCGGCCGGGTGCCGCCTCTGCGCGGTTTTGGGTCGGAACACGGGTGGAGGGACTCGAACCCACGACCTGCGGATTTGGAATCCGCTGCTCTAGCCAACTGAGCTACACCCGTTCGTCGTCGTGAGCGGTTTTGCGCTTGGCGGGGAGCAAAACCTGTTTCGGGCGGCCCCGGAAGCGAGGGCCACCCGAGTGCCCCGAGGCGGGATTATTTGCGTTTGATTTTGTGCAGGGTGTGCTTGCGGAGGCGGGGGCAGTATTTTTTGAGCCCGGCCTTCATTTTTTCGGGCATGCCCCCCTTGACGTTGATCGGGGTGCGGTAGTTCAGGTCGTTGCACTCGGTGCACTGGAGCCAGACGTATTCGACGGCGTCTTTAGACTTGGCCATGACGATGCTTTCGGGAAGGACACGGCGGAGCCGGTCTGGGGGGGGGTAGCGGGCGGGG
>JBCDDZ010000043.1:0-23759 GCA_039180025.1 Planctomycetota bacterium | reverse complement strand
GTAGAGCCACTTGCTGCCTTCGCGGCAGTGGGTGCACTGGCCGCAGGACTCGTGGCTGTAGAAGCGGGCGCAGTTGCGGGCCATGGCGACCATGGAGACGTCTTGGGGGATGACGGTGATGCAGGCGGTGCCGAGGCCGAGGTTGTTCCATTTCTTGCCGATGTCGAAGTCGAGTTCGACGCCCTGCTCGGCCTCGTCCTGGGAGACGACGCCCATGGAGATGCCGCCGTGGAAGTAGGCTTTGGTGGGTCGGCCTTCCGGGGCGCCGAGGGCGTGGCGTTCGATGACGTCGAGGAGTTTGACGCCGAGGTGGTCTTCGTAGACGCCGGGGCGGTTGACGGCGCCGGAGACGCCGATGAGTTTGGTGCCGTAGGAGGCGGGGACCTGGGGCGGGGCGCCTTCGGGGCGGCCCTTGCCGCGGGCTTTCCAGGCGTCGGGGCCTTCGAGCAGTAGGTAGGGGACGTTGGCGAGGGTTTCGACGTTGTTGATGATGGTGGGCCGGGCGAACGCGCCGGCGACGGCGGGGAACGGGGGTTTGATGCGGGGCCAGCCGCGTTTGCCTTCGAGGGATTCGATGAGGCCGGTCTCTTCGCCGCAGATGTAGGCGCCCGCGCCGCGGTGGAGATAGAGGTTGGGGGGGCGGCCGTTGACCTGACCCATGCGGGAGTTTTCGCCGAAGACGTTTTGGTCGTAGGCCTCGGCGATGGCCTTCTCGAAGGCGTCGCGGTGATGGTGGTACTCGCCGCGGATGTAGAAGTAGGCGGTGTCGAGCTGGCAGGCGAGCATGCAGAGGGCGATGCCTTCGATGACGCTGTGCGGGTCGTACTGGATGAGGATCTGGTCTTTGAAGGTGGCGGGCTCGGACTCGTCGGCGTTGATCGCGAGGTAGCGGGGGCCGTCGTCGAGGGGGGGGAGGAAGGACCACTTCATGCCGGCGGGGAAGCCGGCGCCGCCGCGGCCGCGGAGCTCGGCGGCCTTGACCTCTTCGATGATTTTGGAGGGCTCCATGCCGATGGCGCGGTCGAGGGCGGCGTAGCCTTCGGTGTCGACGTAAGCGGCGTAGTCGATGTATGTCCGGTCGGCGAAGTCGCCCCAGGGCGGGGTGGGGATGCGTTTGAAAAGCAGGGGGGCGTCAAGGGGCATGGCGTTGTTCCAGTTCTTCGAGCCGGTGCTGGAGTTGTTGGAGTTGCTGGTCGCGGGCAGAGGCGCGATCGCGGAAGCCTTTAACGACGAGGGCGGAAACGAACCACACGCCGGCGATGGTGAGTGCCATGTACGCGATCGCTAGCATGATCCCGAGCGTGGTGGCTCCGATTGTTGTGGGCATGGCGGGTTTCTGTTCTGGCTGGAGCTATCGAAATTAACAAGAGCATAAACTCTTTTTTTGGGTTCTATCGACTGGTTAGCTTCGCGTGTCTGCGGCGTTGTCTGCGGGCCTGATTTCGATTTCTTCGATCGTCGTGCGACGGAGGGTCGTGGTGGGGTTGACTTGCTGCTCTTCGACGGTGTGGCGGACGGTTTGTTTTTGCGGAGGTTTGCCGTGCGGGTGTTTGAGGTGGTGCACCGTGAGGCCGAGGTGGCGGCAGAGTTGGGGGAACCAGGGCATGAGTATAGGTGTCTTGGGTGGGGAACCCGCAGCAGGCTGCGTCAGCTGCGGGCTTTGGGGTGGGGTGGGTTAGTCGTTGAGTTGGTCGAGGACGTTGCCGACGTTGTCGGGGGTGAGGTTTTCGTGAAGGGTTTCGTCGACGAGCATGCAGGGGGCGCCGCCGCAGGCGCCGATGCACTCGACTTTCATGAAGGTGAATTGGTCGTCGTCGGTGGTTTCCCCCGGGAGTATTCCAAGTTTTTCACTGACCGCCTCGGTGATCTGCGCTTCGTTCATCACCTCGCAGCTCACCGATTGGCAGACCCAGATCGTGTGCTTGCCGCGGGGCTGGAGGAAGAATTCTTCGTAGAACGTCGCGGTGTCGAGAAGCGTACTGGCTTCCATGTCGAGGAACGCGGCGGCCTCTTCGAGGGCCTGGTACGGGAGCCAGTTGTAGTGGTGCTGGATCTCATGGAGGATCGGCAGCGCCATCGCCTGCCGCGTGGGGTAGCGGTGGGCGTAGCGTTTCTCGAACGCGTCCTTGATGGCGTCGGTGAGGTACGGGGTGTCGCGGCGATCGATTTCCATCGTGCCGGAGGGTTTAGTGAGCCAAGCCATGGTTCAAGTTTCCTGAGGCCGATTGGAAGGAGTGGTTTCGTTCATTTGTTGTGATCGACGTGCTTCGACAAACCATTTGACGAGTGCGTCAGTTAAACCAACGGCTAGGCAACACCAACCTAAACGTAATAATGCGATATCAGCACCGTCGTTGGATATCCAAACTCTAGAAAACGACCATCCCAACACTATAAGTCCTGCCAACACGCACAGGACTTTCTCTATATGCATGCCAAACGGAGTGAGCAGGTTCAACCAAAGATTTGTCGTTTTGCCATTAGCGGGTTTCATCGGTCTAACTCCGCCGCGATAATGTTCAAACTCCCCAACACCGCAACGGCATCCGACAGCAAGTGTCCTTCTAACATCTTCGCGAAAGTTGCGAAGTGGATGAAGCTGCTGGCCCGGTGTTTGGCGCGCCAGGGGTGGGGGCCGCCGTCGCTGACGATGTGGAAGCCGTGCTCGCCGTTGGCGGATTCGGTGCAGGCGTAGACCTCGTTGATGGGGGCTTTCCACTTGCGGTTGGTCATGACGAGCTGGAAGTGTTCAATGAGGCCTTCGATGCTGCCGTAGACCTCGGCCTTGGGGGGCTTGATCATCTTGCCGTCGGCCCAGGTGTTCATCGGTCCGCCGGGGATGTGGTCGATCAGTTGTTCGATGATGTGGATGCTCTGGCGCATCTCTTCGAGGCGGATGAGGTAGCGGGCCAGGACGTCGCCGGTGGTCGCGACGGGGACCTTGAACTTGACCCCCGGGGCGCCGCGGCCGTCCCAGTTGTCGGCGTAGCAGAGGTAGGGCTGGTCCTTGCGGACGTCACGCTTAACGCCCGAGGCGCGGGCGACGGGGCCGGAGCAGGACCAGTTGATGGCTTCGTCGTGGGTGAGGATGCCGATGCCTTCGGTGCGGTCTCGGAAGATACGGTTCTTGTTGAGCATCCCGGCCAGGTCGTCGAGGGCGGGCGGGAGGTTTTCGCGGATGATCTTTTTGACCATGCGTTTGAAGACGTCTTCGTCAGGGAGGTCGGCCATGGCCCCGCCGACGCGGGTGTAGTCGGGATGGAAGCGCTGACCCGAGACGTAGTCCATCAGGTCGAGGATCGCTTCGCGTTCGTTGAACCCATAGAGGAAGCCAGTGAACGCGCCCAGGTCGAGGGCGGCGGCGCCAACGCCCAGCAGGTGGTTCTGGATACGGCCGAGCTCGGCGAGGATGGTGCGGACCGCCTTGCAGCGGGGGGTGATGTCGATGTCGAAGAGCTTTTCGACCGCGTGGTGCCAGGAGATGTCGTTGCAGATGGGGCTCACGTAGTCCATACGGCTGACGATGGTGACGTACTGGTTGTAGTCGAGGGCCTCGGCGAGCTTTTCGAAGCCGGAGTGGAGGTAGCCGATGTGGGGGGTGACCCGGGCGACGCGCTCGCCGTCGAGCTCCATGACCATGCGGAGGGTGGTGTGGGTGGCGGGGTGCTGGGGCCCGAAGTTAAGGGTCCAGCGGTTCTCGCCGGTGGCGGCGTCGCCGGGCTCGAGGCCGCCGGGGCGGAGCGGGTCGTCGAGGTAGGGGGTGGTTTCGACGTCGAGGTCAATGGGCTTGAGGTCGTAAGGCATGGGCGGAGTCGTCCGGCTGCAGGGGATTGCGGGCGTTAACTGATTGTAAGACCGCAGCTCGGGCCCCGCCAACCTCGGGAGCGAGATAAACTCACGGGATGCGTGACGCGGCCGAGCGGGTGCTGGAGTTGGCGGGGGAAGCGGGTTTTGCGCTGGCGGGGATCGCGTCGGCCGAGCCGAGCGACCGGGCCGACGCGGTGCGGGAATGGGTCGCCGCGGGCAGGCACGGGACGATGGCGTGGCTGGCGAACCACCTGGACGTGCGGCTGGACCCGGGGTTGCTGCTGCCCGGGGCCCGGAGCGTCATCGCGGTGTGCGATGCGTATCACGCCGAGGCCGCGGGGCCGGGCACGACGGGGGGCGGGGAAGCCTCGGCCGAAGCGGACGACGGGAGGGCCAGGGGGCGAGTCGCGCGGTACGCGTGGGGCGACGACTACCACCGGCTCATGAAGAAGCGGCTGCACGGGCTGGCGGACACCCTGGCGGCGGCGTACCCGGGGGCGACGTTTCGCACGGCGGTGGACACGGCCCCGGCGCTCGAACGCGAGCTGGCCAGCCGGGCGGGACTGGGGTGGCAGGGCAAAAACACGATGATGATCCACCCGCGGCACGGGTCGTACACCCTGCTGGGGTTGGTGGCGACGACGCTACCCCTGCCGACCTCGGCGGAGCTGGATTACCCCGCGGTGCCGGGCGGCGGGCGGACGGTGGACGCGGTCGACCGGTGCGCAAATTGCACCCGCTGTATCGATGCGTGCCCCACCGGGGCGATCGCGGCGACGGGGTATTCGCTCGATGCGTCGCGGTGCGTGAGCTATCTGACGATCGAACACCGGGGGGTGATCGAGGATGCGCTGCTGCCGGGGGTGGGCGATTGGCTGGCGGGCTGCGACGTGTGCCAGGAGGTGTGCCCTTACAACGAGGTGGGCCGGCGGAACCCGCTGCCGGTGCGTGACGAATATTCGCCGATGCCGCGCGGGCTCGACCGCGGGCTGGACCTTGTGGAATTGATGTCGTGGACCGCGGAGGACCGGGCGGGAGCGTTCCGCGGGTCGGCACTCAAACGGATCAAGCTCGACATGCTGCGGCGCAACGCGGTGGTCGTGGCGGGCAACCTCTTGACAGAGCGCGAAGATCCGGCGCTGCGGGCGGCGGTGCGGCGGTGCCTGGAAGACGAGAGCGGGCTGGTGCGGGCGACGGCGGAGCAGGTAGTCGCGCGGTGGGCCGCGGGCTGAGTTGTCTCAGAGGGGCCGACCATTCCCGTGGGCGAGCGGAGTGGTTGGGGCGTGACGACATAAAAAGCCCGCGTACGGACGGCGTTGCCGGACATACACGGGCCTGGAGGATTTCAAGGTACACGCGAGACACGGCGAGTAAGGCCATCGAACCTATCGAAACAATAAACCATTCTCACCCGGCGTGGGGGCGTTAGACATTACAGGTGCTTGAGGATTAGGCGGAGGGCGCCGGCGATCTCCGCCAGGGCGAGCAGGACCACCGCCAGGCCGAGCCCCATCCCCAGGACCACGAGACTGCTGGTTTCGGACAGCCCCAGGCCCCGCGACTCGCGGCCCAGCACGATCGCCCCGGCGACGGCGGCGTAGCCCAGGACACGCAGAGGTTTGATGAGCAGGGCCAGCGCGCGGTGGGCGTCGGCGCGGCGGGGCTTGGTGTCCGCGTCCCGGTCGGCCCGTTGCCAGGGGCGGTCGCGGTAGAACTGGGCGGCGCGGCGGAGGCCGGCCTCGAACGCGGCGGCGGCGCGGGTGAGCGGCCCGCCGGGCACGAGGATCGCTTGGGGCAGCGTGGGGCCCGGGGTGGGGGCGGGGGCCGGCGCGGGGGTGGAGGCGGTCGAGGGCGACGCGGGGAGCCAGGCGTGGCGGCGGGTACCGCGTGGGGTCTTGCTAGTCGGGGCCGACGCGGGGAGTGAGCGGTGAGGCGCAGGCTGGGGCGGCGCGGTCCAGGAGAGCGTGTCGGCGGCGGCGGGTTTGGGCTTTGGGGCCGGGTCGCCGGGGAGTTTGGGTTTGATGTCCGCGAAGCGGCGGGGCCGGGCCGACCCAGCGGACGACGACGCCCCCCCGCCCCGGCCGTGCTTGGCCAAGAGCTGCTCTTTGCGCTCCATCATTTGTTTGCGGAGCGCCTTGCGTTCTTTTTTCGAGAGGGTGCTTGAGACAGGAGTCGAGGTCGCGGTGGTCATGAAAAAACTCCCTGGCTTCCCCGACACCGGGCGGCGAGCCGACGGAGTCGAGCGGTGACTGGAGGTGTCGATTTGGCCAAAGAAAACCATCGGCCGAGCCGTTCGCGGACCATGCGAAATCACGCGGAACGTCCGATAGGATTCTCAGCAAGCGGGTCAGACGGGTCATAGAGATGGTGAGCACGCCTGGGTCAGTAAAGCGTGTTCGCCCGCCACCGCCATTTCTCGATGACGTAACCGACCAGTACGCCCACTGCCGTGGGACCGACCGAGGCAACCGGGATGAAGAACAATCCAATACCGGCTTGGGCATCGGACGCCAGGTCGAGCTGGCTGTGGTGATAAAAACAAAACCCGAAGCCTAGAACAGCGGGGAACCAAACGGTCGCGGCCGAGCGGAAGAGAAAGGTACTGGCCAACACCGCGCCCCAGCAGAAGACATTGCCCGCCTGGGCGAAGAGGATCCCCAAAAACGGCGGCTGACCGAAATAATCAAAGAGCCAGTCACGGCCGTGCTCGGGGATGCCGGGCAAGCGGGCGAGGTACGGCCACGGAACGCCAAACAGCACGAGGAGCACGCGCGCAGAAAAAAACCCCCGCCGCCGATGCTTGGGGGCGGGCGTGGGGGGAGGGTTTGATGCGCGGGTTGGGTTCACGCGTCGTGGCCTTCGGGGACGCCGACGATGGAGAAGCCGCAGTCGACGTGGATGGTTTCGCCGGTGACGCCCGAGGAGAGGTCGGAGAGGAGGTAGACGGCGGTGTCGCCGACTTCGTCGCCGGTGTTGGCGCGTTTCATGGAGCTGACGTGTTCCTGCCAGGCGATCATCTGGTCCATGCCGCCGACGCCGGAACCCGCCAGGGTCTTGAACGGCCCGGCGCTGATGCAGTTGACGCGGATGTTGCGGTCGGGGTGGCCCAGCTCGTAGGCGAGGTAGCGGGTGGTGTGTTCGAGGCAGGCCTTGGCGATGCCCATGACGTTGTAGCCGGGGGTGACTTTTTCGCCGCCGTAGTAGGACATATTGATGATGCTGCCGCCGCCCGCGGCTTCCATCAGCGGCTTGGCCCGCTGCGCCATGGCGAGCAGGGTGTACGCCGAAGTGTCCACGGCGTTGACGTAGACCTCGCGCGGGGTCTGGTGGAACATGTCGGCCTTGAGGTATTCCTTGTCGGCAAACGCGATCGAGTGGACCACGAAATCGAGGGTGGACTCGTCGCGCTGCCACTGGGCGAACACGGCGTCGAGGGACTCGTCGCTGTTGGCGTCGCAGGGGACCAGCCAGGGCTCATCGATGCCCAAGGACTGCGCGGCCTTGCGGACGCGGTGCTCCATCTTGCCGATGGGCAGGTAGGTGAAGCCGATCTGGGCGCCCTGGGCGACGAGCTGTTTAGCGATGAAGAAGGCGTAGGACCGCTCGTTAGCGATGCCGAAGACGATGCCTTTTTTGCCGTCCATGAGTCCCATGCGATGATCTCCTGTGCGAAGCGGGTTGATGCGGTCGGGGTAGACGAGACAAGGTAGCAGGCCCGGCAAGCGGGGACAAAGCCGTCGGACGCGGACGCGGCGGGATAGGCGATCTAAACTGTGGCGATGTGCGCGAAAAAGCGACCCCCCGGACCGGCGGCCAGCGCGGCGCGACCCGCGGGCGGTGTGGCCGTGGCGGTGCTGATCTGGACGCTGCTGGCCGCGGCGGGGCTCACGGCCTGGGGCTGTGACGGGCGGGAATTCGCGACCGAGGCGCAGGTGCTGGCGCTGCTCGATGAACCCGAGAGCGCGGCGGAGCGGGAAGCCCTGGCCGACACGGGCCGACGCCTCTTCATCACCCAGAGCTGCAAAACCTGCCACGTGGTCGAGGGGCCGGCCCGGGGTGCGCCCCGGCTGCGCAACCTGTACCGGACCCGCGCGGTCTTGCGTGACGGCACGGAGCTCGAACGCAGCCGGGCGTACCTGGTTCAGTCGATCCTGAACCCCGCGGCCGTGGTGGTCGCGGGGTACCCGCAGCCGATGGCGACCTACGGCCACCTGCCGGCGGAGGAGGTCGCGGCGCTCGTGGCCTATCTGGAACGGTTCTCGCCCCCGCCGGTCGAGAAGGACACCGCCGAACCCACCGCGGGCGGGAACGCTGCGGACAACGAAGCGGCGGGTCCACGCGAATGAGCACGGTTCTGTCAGTTTATTCTGCTTGGTCATTTAATGCGTAGTACGCGGCGGGGTCTGCCGTTCCCGCAGAAACCGAGGCGGTGACCGCCGGGATCGGCACACCGCCAGATTACGCATCGGCCATGAACCTGCCGATAGGTCCGTAGGGCGGGGTCTGATGCCCGTCGGCGGAGCGCGATGGATTGGCACTGGGTTTGCGTTAAGTTCGGCAAGCTCGGCAGCGCAGGTTGCCATAGAATCAAACTGCAATGCGAACGCCGCCCAGTAAACCGCGCTATAGTGAGACTGGCGCACGACGCTGGAAGCCGACGCAGAAAGCAGAAGGGACCCACCATGTTTGAACGATTTACCGACCGAGCCCGTAAGGTGATGGCCCTGGCCAATCAGGAAGCCCAGCGGTTCAACCACGAATACATCGGCACCGAGCACATCCTGCTCGGGCTGGTCAAAGAAGGCTCTGGTGTCGGGGCGAATGTCCTGAAAAACCTTGATGTCGACCTGCGCAAGGTGCGGCTGGAAGTCGAAAAGCTGGTCAAATCCGGCCCCGACATGGTCACCATGGGCAAGCTACCCCAGACCCCGCGGGCCAAAAAAGTCATCGAATACGCGATCGAAGAGGCCCGCAACCTCAACCACAACTACGTGGGCACGGAGCACCTGCTGCTGGGTCTGCTGCGTGAGCACGAAGGCGTTGCTGCGCAGGTACTCATGAACCTCGGGCTCAAGCTCGACGACGTCCGCGAGGAAGTTCTGAACCTGCTGGGCGCGGGCGTGGACCCGGAAGAAGCGACCGGCGGCGACGAAGGCAGCAGCGGTTCCTCGGGCAGCGGCAAGTCGGCCAAAAGTGGCAAGTCAAAAACTCCTGCCCTTGACAGCTTCGGCCGTGACCTCACCGAACTGGCTCGCGAGGGCACGCTCGACCCCGTGATCGGCCGGGCCCATGAGATCGAGCGGCTGGTCCAGATCCTCTGCCGCCGGACCAAGAACAACCCGGTGCTGCTGGGCGAGGCGGGCGTTGGGAAGACGGCGATCGTCGAAGGGTTGGCCCAGCAGATCATCGCGCAGGACGTGCCGGAGATCCTGATCGAACGACGGATCGTGGTGCTGGACCTCGCGATGATGGTCGCGGGTACCAAGTACCGCGGCCAGTTCGAGGAACGGATCAAAGCGGTGATGAACGAGGTGCGGCGGGCCAAGAACGTGCTGCTGTTCATCGACGAGCTGCACACCCTGGTCGGGGCCGGCGGCGCGGAGGGTGCGATCGACGCCTCGAACGTGCTCAAGCCCGCGTTGTCACGCGGCGAGATCCAGTGCGTGGGGGCCACCACGCTGGACGAGTACCGCAAGTACATCGAAAAGGACGGCGCGCTGGAGCGGCGGTTCCAGACCATTATGGTGGAGCCGCCTAATAAAGAAGACACGGTGGAAATTATCAAGGGTCTGCGTGACCGTTACGAAGCCCACCACCGAGTGCAGATTACCGACGAAGCGGTCGAGGCGGCGGTCGAGATGTCCGACCGCTACATCTCAGCCCGGGTTCAGCCGGACAAATCGATCGACGTGATCGACGAAGCCGGGGCCCGGATCCGGCTCAAATCGATGAGCAAGCCGCCGAATCTGGCGGACATCGAAGAGCAGATCGAACGGCTTTCGATCGACAAGGACGAAGCGGTCAAAGCCGCCGACTACGAGCGGGCCGCGGAACTGCGGGACAAAGCCGAATCGCTACGCCGTGAAAAAGAGCAGATCCAGCGTGACTGGCGTGCCAAAGCGAAGGAAGTGGACGGCGTGGTCGACGAAGAGGTGATCGCCGAGGTCGTCTCGAAGATGACCGGCGTGCCGCTCACCCGCCTGGAAAAAGCGGAGTCGCAGCGGCTGCTCCAGCTCGAAGATGAGCTGCACAAAACCGTGGTTTCGCAGGACGAAGCGGTCAAGATCGTATCGAAAGCGATCCGCGTCTCGCGGGCCGGGCTGCGGGATCAGCGTCTGCCGGTAGGGTCGTTCATGTTCGTCGGGCCGTCGGGCGTGGGCAAGACCCTGCTCGCCAAAGCCCTCGCCGAGTTCATGTTCGGCGAACAGGACGCGCTGATCCGCATCGACATGTCCGAGTACATGGAGAAGCACAACGTGTCCCGGCTGATCGGGGCCCCTCCCGGATACGTCGGCTACGAAGAAGGCGGCCAGCTCACCGAACAGATCCGCCGTCGGCCGTATTCGGTCGTGCTGCTCGATGAGATCGAGAAGGCGCACCCCGATGTCTTCAACATGCTGCTCCAGGTCATGGAAGAGGGTCAGCTGACCGACTCCTTCGGCCGGCACGTCGACTTCCGCAACGTGATCATGATCCTGACGAGCAATGTGGGCGCCGAACTGATCAAGAACAAGGCCGGGTTCGGGTTCGCGAAGCACGACCCCGAGGCCGACTACGACAAGATCAAGAAGACGCTCCAGACCGAGATCGAGCGTTATTTTCGGCCGGAGTTCATCAACCGGCTCGACGAGATCGTGGTGTTCCGCTCGCTGGTCAAGGAAGACCTGCACACCGTGGTCGATTACGAACTCGCCAAGGTGTTCAAGCGGCTGACCGAGCGAGGCCTGGAATTGTCGCTGGACAAATCGGCCAAGGACTTCCTGATCGACAAGGGCTATAACCCCGACTTCGGGGCGCGTCCGCTCCGCCGCGCGATCAGTAAGTACGTCGAAGACCCGCTGGCCGAGGCCATCCTGCGGGACGACTTCCACGACGGTCAGATCATCAAGGTGACCCGGCAAGACGAGAAGGACCACCTCTCGTTCGTAGGGGAAGACAAGCCCGAGGAAGCGGAGCAGTCGCCCGACGAGAATACCGAAGAGCCCGCCGAGGCCGGTGCCGAAAGCACCTGACCCCCCGCGGACGATCTCCCCGACCTCGCCGTCTCGAATACCCGTTCAGACCACCCCGCCCCACCAGCCCGCCGATAATGGCGGGCTTTTTTTTACCGCAGCGGGGCTTCCGGGTTAAGCCCGGCCGACGGGTAATCAAGTCAGAGGATTAATAAACCGAAGAGAACTAAACGACGGCCCTTGCTCCCGCCCACCGAGGCGGGTCCACGCCGTAGTCACGCCTCACGGTTAGGGCGTGGTTTTCAGCCGAAGCGGTGCCACCGGGGGGAAAATAGTCTATGAACGAAGCCCTTCTCGAACGCGTCCTCCAGTCGCCCCGGCTGCCCAGCCTGCCCACGATCGCCCTGGAGGTGATCGAACTGGTGCAGCAGAAAAACGTGGACATCAAGCAGATCGCCGACACGATCAAGATGGACCCCGCGCTGTCGAGCAAGATCCTCAAGACGGTCAACTCCAGCTTCTACGGGCAGGCCTATTCGATCTCCACGATCAGCCACGCGCTGGTGGTGCTGGGGCTCAACAGTGTCAAGACGCTGGCCCTGGGGTTCAGCCTGGTTAATAACCTGGCGGACCAGGGCGGCGAGGGCTTCGACCACCTTACGTACTGGAAGCGTTCGCTCTTCAGCGCGACCGCGGCGAAGACCCTGGCCCAGAAGTCCGGGGTGGTCCAGCAGGAAGAGGCGTTCCTGGGCGGGTTGCTGCAGGACTTGGGCATGCTGACGATGAACCAGACGCTGGGCAACGAGTACAACACGCTCGTCACCCGGGCCGGCGAACAGCACGGCCAACTGCTGGAACTGGAACAGGAAGAACTCGACCTGACCCACCCCGAGATCGGGGCGAAGCTGGCCGAGTCGTGGAGCCTGCCGACGCTGCTGTCCAGCTCGATCCGTTTCCACCACGACCCGTCGCGGGCCAAGCTCGACGTGCGGTCGGTGGTGCAATGCGTCGCGCTGGGGAACCTCGTCGCCGACGTCTTCATGCTCCCCGAATCCGAGTCCGGGCAGGCGCTCGAGCACTACAAAGACCAGGCGGTCGCGTGGTGCAGCATCCCCGAAGACGACTGCGAGGAGCTGCTCAAAGAGATCCACAAGCAGACCAAAGAGATGCAGCGGCTCTTCGACCTGCCCACGGGGGGGCTGGGCAACGCGGACGATATCCTCGCGTCGGCGAACGAGGCGCTGCTGAACATCACCCTGCAGGCGCACCAGGAGTCCAGCCAACTCCAGCAGCAGGCGGCGGACCTGCAGATGCAAAACATCACGCTCGAGAGCAAGGCGTACACCGACCAGCTCACCGGTTCGTCGAACCGCCGGGCGTTCGACGAATACATCGAAGAGCAGTTCCCGCTCGCCACGGCCGACGCCCCGCTGAGCGTGCTGTTCATGGACGTGGACAAGTTCAAAGTATTCAACGACACGCACGGCCACGCGATCGGCGACGAGGTGCTGATCAAGTTTGCCCAGACGCTCGAGGCGGCGGTCGGCGACCGCGGCCGGGTATTTAGGTACGGCGGGGAAGAGTATTCGATTATTTGCAAAGCCACGGGCCGCAAAGACGCCGCGCAGCTCGCCGAACACACCCGCAAGACCGTCGAAGCCGACTGCAAGATCAGCAAGGAAGACGGCGAGGTCCTGGGCGTGACCTGTTCGATCGGCGTGGCCTGCCACGAGGGCGACACGTTCCGCAGCGCCCAGGTGCTGATCAAGGCCAGCGACAAGGGCGTCTACGCAGCCAAGGAAGGCGGCCGCAACTGTGTCCGCGTCTTCACGCCCCGCCCCAAGGCGCCCGCCGCGGCATAACAATCCTGGAAATTCAACGTCATACACCGCCGTTTGCGGTAACACTCCAGGACGCTCGAGGCGTCTGCGGGCCGGTTCACGCGCCGGTGAGGAAGTGGCAGATATCGCCGTCCTGGACGACGTAGGCTTTGCCCTCGGCGCGGAGCTTGCCGGCGTCGCGGATGGTCTTTTCGGTCTGGTGCGCGGTGAGGTCGTCCAGGGTATAGACCTCGGCGCGGATGAATTTCTGTTCGAAGTCCGAGTGGATCACGCCGGCGGCCTGCGGGGCGGTCGCGCCCAGAGGGATGGTCCAGGCCCGGACCTCTTTTTCGCCGGCGGTGAAGTAGCTGTGGTAACCCAGCAGCGTGTACGCGGCGCGGGCGAGGGTGGCGAGCGCGGGCTCGTCTAGGCCGACGCTCTCGAGCATCTCGCCGCGGTCGGCGTCGTCGAGTTCCGCGAGCTCGCTTTCGAGCTTCGCGCAGACCGGGACGACCGCCCCGCCCTCGGCGTCGGCGCGTTGACGGACTTGCTGGACCAGTTCGCCGCGGCCGTGGAGGTCGTCTTCGTCGACGTTGGCGACGTAGAGAACGGGCTTGGCGGTGATCAGACCGAAGCTCTTGAGGGCTTTGAGTTGCTCGGGGTCGAGGCCGCCGGCGGCGATCAACTCGCGGATCGGGCGTCCCTCGGCGAGGACGGGCTGGCATTTTTCAAGAAGAGCCAGGCGGGCCTTGGCGTCCTTGTCGCCGGACTTCGCGGAGCGGGCGGCCTTCTGCAGCGAGCTCTCGACGGTCGCGAGGTCCGAGAGCATCAGCTCGGTGTCGATGACTTCGATATCGCGGACCGGGTCGACCGACCCCATGACGTGGGTGATGTCGGCCGCACCTTGGGCCCCGGGGGCAAAACAGCGGACGACGTGGAGGATCGCGTCGACCGACTTGATATGGCTGAGGAACTTGTTGCCCAGCCCCTCGCCTTCGGAAGCGCCCTGGACGATCCCGGCGATATCGACCAGACGCAGCGCCGCGGGGATGACCTTCTGGGGGGGGATGTAGCGGGTGATGGTTTCGAGGCGGGGGTCGGGCACGGGGACCACGCCGACGTTGGGCTCGATGGTGCAAAAGGGGAAGTTCTCGCTGGGGATCCCCGCGCTGGTCAGCGCGTTGAAGAGCGTGGACTTTCCGACGTTGGGGAGACCGACGATACCTGCTTCCATGGGCGGTAGAATAGCGGCTGGCCCGGGACGCGCGGCCGGGGGGTGGCAAAACGGCCGACGAATCTTCGGACGAGTACGATCCGGTCCGGCCCGCGGCTTGCCTTCCTCGAAGCGTAGGGGGGGCCAGCGGTGGAGTTATCGGGATCGCATGGGGGTGGTGGAGCGAGACTTTATGACTCGCCGCCGGCGGTCGCGTGACGGCCCGTGCGATGGTTTGGCCGCTCGGGGATGAGAGGTCGTTGGGCGGGCATTTCAATCACTCGCCGTGGGCGCGGCGGCGGAGCGGCGGTGGGGGTTTTCGGTTAAAATGCGGGGCTTAGAGGAGCCCACACCGGGCGTCCAGGAGCCCGCTGATCTATGGCCGAATCACCCCCGAAAAACCCTCAGGACCCTGACGATTTGACGCCCGAGGACGGCGGCGTGGCGGGGCCCGGCGGGCCGGTGCTCGGCGGTCGGGTGCAGGACCTGGCGATCGAGCGGGAGCTGGCGGAGAGCTACCTGACCTACGCGATGTCGACGATCGTCGACCGGGCGCTGCCGGACGTGCGCGACGGGCTCAAGCCGTCGCAGCGGCGGGTGCTGGTGGCGATGAACGACCTGAACCTCCGGCCCGGGAGCAAGCACCGCAAGTGCGCGAAGATTGCCGGCGATACCTCCGGCAACTACCACCCCCACGGCGAAGCGGTGATCTACCCGACGCTGGTTAACATGGCCCAGTCGTGGAAGATGCGGCACACGCTGATCGACCCGCAGGGCAACTTCGGTTCGATCGACCCCGACCCCCCCGCCGCGATGCGGTATACCGAGGCGCGGATGGCCGCCCCGGCGGCGGACATGCTCGAAGACCTCAAACTCGACACGGTCGAGTGGCAAGAGAACTACGACGGGACCACCGAGGAGCCCAGGTATCTGCCCGGCAAGTTCCCCAACCTGCTGGTCAACGGCGGGACGGGTATCGCCGTCGGCATGGCGACGAGTTTGGCCCCGCACAACCTCGGCGAGGTCTGCGACGCGATCACGGCGTGCATCGAAAAACCGGAGATCGAACTGCCCGAGCTGTTGACCCTGATCCCGGGGCCGGACTTCCCGACGGGCGGGACGATTATGGGGCGGTCGGGGATCGTCTCGGCGTACCAGACCGGGCGCGGCCGGGTGACGGTGCGGGCGAAGATCCACCACGAAACCGGCGGCGCGGGCGGGAAGCAAGACCGGCTGGTGGTCACCGAGATCCCGTACCAGGTCAGCAAGGTTGCCGGGGTGATCGACAAGATCGTCGCGATGAACAAGGCGGGCCGGCTGGAAGACGTCAGCGACATCATCGACGAGTCGTCGAACCGCGGCGGGATGCGGGTGGTGATCAAGCTCAAGCGGGGGGCGTCGCCCGAGGCGGTCGAGAACCAGCTCTACGCGATGACGCCGCTGCAGTCGACGTTCTCGATCATCAACATCGCGCTGGTCAAGGGCCAGCCGCGGACGCTGGGGCTGCGAGAGATGATCGACTGCTACGTCGACCACCGGACCGACGTGGTGCGCCGGAAGACGGCGTTCCTGCTGAACAAAGCGCAGCAGGAAGCGCACCGGATCGAGGGCCTGATCTACGCGGTCTGCGACATCGACGAGGTGATCCGGCTGATCCGTGCGTCGCAGACCCGCGACGAAGCGATCGAGAAGCTGATGGCGCGGGGGTTCCGGATCCCGGCCGACCACCCGTACGCGGCCCAGATCCCGCAGCGCCTGCTCGACGCGGCCGCGGCCTCGGAGGGCGGCGCGGTGCGGCTGACCCGCGTACAGGCCGAGTCGATCGGCCGGCTGCAACTGATCCAACTGGTCGGCCTGGAGATCGAGAAGCTGGTGGCGGACTACGCGAAGCTGGTCGCGGAAATCGAGGAATACGAAGCGATCCTGGCCGACCCCAAACGGGTCGAAGCGATCATCCTGGAGCAGGTGGCGGAGCTGCGGGCGAAGTACGCCGACGACCGCCGGACGGTGATCGAGGAGGGCGAGGCGAGCGACCTGGACATGGCGGCGCTCACGCCGGTGGAGCAGGTCGTGGTGACGATTACCCACTCGGGTTACGTCAAACGGCTGCCCTCGGCGGAATATAAAACGCAGGGCCGCGGCGGCAAAGGGGTGATCGGGAGCAAGTCCAAGGACGACGACTTTACCGAAGAGGTGTTCGTCGCGAGCACGCACGACGACCTGCTCTGCTTTACCGACACCGGCCGGGTGTTCAAGCTCAAAGTATTCAACATCCCTGAGGCCGGCCGGACCAGCCGGGGGCGGGCGATCGTGAACATGATCAAGCTCCAGCCGGGCGAGCGGGTGGTGGAGTTCATGCCGATCGCGGACTTCGAAAAAGGCGAAGACTTTTTGCTGTTCGCCACGGCCAACGGTCTGGTCAAACGGACGGCATTGGCCGACTACCGCAACGTCCACAGCGGCGGGCTCAACGCGGTGAACCTGCGCGACGGCGACGCGCTGGTCGGGGTCAAGTGGGTCGGCGAAGACGACCACCTGATCCTGGGCACGGCGACGGGGATGGCGATCCGCTTCCGGGCCGACGACGCCCGGGCGATGGGCCGCAACGCCAGCGGCGTGAAGGGGATCAACCTGGCCGAGGAAGACCGGGTCGTCGGCATGGTACGGGTCGCGCCCGAGCACGACGCGGCGGACCTGCTGACCGTGACCGAGCACGGCTACGGCAAGCGGACGCCGCTGGTCGAGTACCTGGTGCAATCCGAGGACGGGAGCACCCGCCCCCAAAGCCGCGGCGGCAAGGGCCGGCGGGATATCCAGACGACCCAGCGCAACGGCCGGGTGGTGGCGATCCGCCGGATCACCCCGGATGCGGACCTGATGCTGATCACGGGCAACGGGATGATCGTGCGGATCAGCGCCGAGTCGGTGCGGCAGACCGGGCGGGCGACGGCGGGGGTGCGGGTGATCAATGTCGCCGACGACGACCGGCTGGTCGGCGTGGCGCGGGTGAAAGACGAGGTCGCGGAAAAGCCCGACGCCGCGATCGAAGGTTCCTCGGCAGATTCGGAAAGTCCGGGAGCCGACTCGGATGCTTCCGGACCGGGTGATGCGGCGGAGACGGACCAAGGCGGAGAGGATTGAGGCCGGGTTTCTTTTTTGTCGGCCTCCATGACGGAGTGCCCGGCCGGAGTCAGCTATGCCCTTGCAGAAATGGTCGGACGACATCTGGGTTTGTCAGCTATCGTCCGAGCCGGCGTTTTCGGAGGATGTCGACACGCTGCTGAGCCGGTACGAGGCGAGCGGCGCGCCGCCGCACGTGGTGCTGGATCTGTCGGAAGCGGAGGTGCTCAACAGCTCGAACCTGTCCCAGATGCTGCGGGTACGCAAGCTCGTAAGCGACGCGGGCCGTCGGGTGAAGATTTCGGGGCCGAGCAACGCGGTGTGGACGCTGTTCCTGACGATGGGGCTGGACCAGGTGTTCGATTTCGCGCAGGACACCGCGACCGCGCTGGCGGAGTTGCAGCTCGGCGCGTGACACGGCAGGCCGCGGCGGGTGCGGGGAGCGGCCGCGTGGGCGACGTTTGGCGCGGCAACGGAAGGGTTTTAGCGCACCCCGACCGCGGATTCAGCGCGGCCCACCTGGTCGGTAGCATCCTGCTGAACAGAAGCCTACAGATCATCGGAGGGCTTGACCTCAGTCAACGCTACTTCCGAGTGGGGGCACGCTATCGGGCGGCGTTCGGCGGCCGTGCGATCGATTGCCATCCGCCAGAAGGTTACCTTTTGAGACCGCTACGGCAGCGGTGGGGGGAGGCGTTAATTGAGGCGGGACTGGTAAGCCTGGAGGGTCTGCGAGAGCGAGGCGTAGGCCTGGCCTTCCGGTCCGTCGCCTTGTTGACTCCGGGCGGTGGTGAGGGCCTGGTTGATGACTTCGCCGGCCCGGGTGGTCAGGGCGGCGGCCTGCTGATCGATCCGAGAGCGGAGCGAACCGAGCTCGTTGACGGCGGGGGTGCCCCGGACGGCGGGGCGCTGGGCGAGGCTGGCGAGGGTCTGGGCGAAGTCGCGGCCGTAGGCGGCGTGGCGGCTCAGGACGTGGGCGAGCTCGGCCTGGACGGCGAGGTGTTCGAGGGCGAGGACGCTGCGGTCGGCGGGGGCGGCGAGCGAAGCGGCGCGGCCGGCCTGTTCGATGGCGGCGGCGGCGTGGTCGGCGGCGGCGGTCAGCGGGGCAGCGACCTCTTGGTCGAACAAGGTGGAAAGCGCAGCGAGCTGTTCCTGGACCCGGGCGAGCTGCACCGTTTTGGTGCTGCCGGCGGTGCTGACGTCGCGGGCGGCGTCGGCGTCGTCGGTCCGGACTTCTTCGCGGAGCTGGGCGACCTGGCCGGCGATGGCGTTCCATTCCCGGAGCTCGGCCTGCCGGGCGGCGAGCTCTTCGGCGAGGCGGTCGGCTTCGATCTGGGCTTCCTGGGCGCGGCGCTGGTTGGCCTGCGCTTCGATCTGGACGGTGTAGGCCCGGGTATAGGCGTCGCGTTTGGCGTCGCGGTTCTCGGCGACGAAGGCGGCCTGCTCGAGCTGCTGGGCGCGGGCGAGCTGGTCGGCGAGCTCGGCGTTGAACTGGTTGGCTTTCAGGATGACGGCTTCGCGCTGGGCAGAGAGCCGGGCGATGTCGCGGGTCGCCTGGGTCTTGCCGGCGGTGATGAGCTGGTCGCCGTCGTCGAGGGCGGCGAGGACCCCGCCGCGGTTGCCGCCGCGGGCGGTGATCAGGGCGTTGATCCGCTCGACGGCGGAAGCGTAATTCGACAGGCCGGTCGCCTGAGAGGTGACTCGGGCGAACGCGGCGACGGCGTCCTGGGTGGCCGAGCGGGCCTGAGAGGTGCGGATCCCGGCGAGGAGCCGGCTCGCGCCGGCCTGGGCGACCGGGTCGCCGGCGGTGGCGAGGGCCTGGAGCCGATCGGCCGCGGCGGCGAGGGTCTGGAGGCGGTACTCGGGGTAGGGGACCCCGGCATCCGCGGAGGCGTAGCCTTGCTCGGCCTGCTCGATCAGCTCGATCGCCTCGGCCAGGTTCGCCCGGGACTGGGCGATGCGGGCGGCTTGGTCGTCACAGCCGACGGCGAGCAGGGGGAGGCCCAGCGAGGCGGCGGCGAGGAGGGTTTTAAGTCGGGTCACGCGGCAGGCCCTTTCACAACAAGGCGGGTCGGAGAATCGAGAGCATCGGGACGCGATAGACAAACGACACAGGGAATGGACAAGGATACCGTATCGGGCTCGGCAGAGGAAGAGGAGCGGTGCCGAGCCCAGCGGGTGAGCCGCGGGCGTGCTCGTTCGGAAAACGGCGACGGCCGTTCGGCCGGGGATAGACCCTCCGCGGGTGGAAGCCGTAACAAGGGGGAGGGTGAAACCCCGGTTTCGCTCGCCCCGATCGCGGAGACTTATCGGGCGGCGGTGAGCCGAAGGGCGGAGACGCAGCTCCGGGAAAAGCGGATCCTTCGGAGGTTTGGTGTGACCCAGAGGCGGGAACTGGGGCGGGACCCCAGGCGGACGCGGGGGAGGGGAGGTGGAGTGGTTTCAGGGGCCGCCGGGGTTGTTGTCGGCGGAACTTCCGGGGGCGGAGCTTCCGGGGGCTGAGCTTCCGGGGGCTGAGCTTCCGGGGGCGGGGGTTCCGGGGGCGGGGGTGGGGTAGGTGATGTCGTAGTCGAGTTCGTCGGGGTAGAGCGAGGCGATCCAGCGGGCGTAGCGTTGGAACTGAGGGTCCTGGGTGCTGCGGAAGCTGGGGCTCCACTGGTCGAGTTCGGGGGCGGGGAAGCGGGCGGCGTCGCGGGGCAGCCCCCACTGGAGCAGGAGGGAGAGCTCGGGCGACGAGCGGTTGATCATGGGGTTGCCGTCGACTTTGAATTGGGTGAGGAGAAAGAAATTGGTGTAGGCCTCGGGCTCGAAGTCGGGGCGACGGTTAAAGAGGGTGAGCCCGGGGACCGCGCCCTGCCCGAAGGTCGGGGCGAAGTAGCGGGCGACGTAGCGGGGGTTGATGTCGTTGCGGAAGAGGGCGAGGGGCTCGGGTTCGGGGCTGACGGTGATCTGGTCGTAGAGGTCGCGGGCGCGGACGAGGAAGAAGACGGCGAGTTTTTCGTGGCCGGGCAGGCGTCGGAATTCGGCACGTTCTCGTTTGCCGGCCGGGACGCGGGGGTGCTGGGCGTAGAGCTGATAGAACTGCTGGAGGGTTTTAGGGGGGATGACCACGCGGGGCTCGGTGTCGAGATCGACTTCGTAGACCCGCAGAAGCCGGAGCTGTTCCGCGGTGAGGAAAGGCAACTCGTCGGAGGCGCCGACCCGCTCGGGCCGGCCGGGACGGTCCGGACGGTCCTCGGCGCGGCCGGGCCGGGGGGCGGCGTCGGCGGCGAGGTGGGCTTCCTGGAGGCGGATCTGGGCTTCCACGCGGTTGAGCCGTTCGCGGACGGGGTCGGATTCGGGGAAGTCACGCTGGAGGGCGACGAGCTCGGCCCGGGCCAGGGGGAGTTCCTCCATCTCGGCCATGGTGTCGGCCAGGGCGAGCCGGCCGGCGAGGTCGTCGTCTTCGAGGGCGGCACGCTCGCGGTCGTAGACCTCCTGGGCGGTGTCCATCAGCTCGATCGAGGCGATGTCGTCCTGGGGGAAGGTGGCTTCGATGCCGCTGACGTTGAGGACCACGACCGAGGCGGTTTGGCGGACGAATTCGCCGGTGTAGGTTTCGCCGGCGTGGGTGGTCACGGTGGCGTCGCGGGCGGCGGCGGGGAACGCCGAGGCCAGGCCAATCGAAAGCAGCAAGAGTACGGGGGCGGGGGTACGCGGGCCAGAGATCGTCCGGTGGGGCTTCATGTTGGACTCCGGAGCGGGTTAGGCAGATCGAGCACGAGTCTTATCTAATGATAAGTGTTCGCGAGCCGATCGGGAAGGCGGTCGCGCGGAACGGTTAGCCCTGGCCGGGGTTGTTCGACCGCTGGGCCTGGGCGTCTTCGACGGCTTCGAGGAGGCGCAGCAGCTCGGTGGTGATGCGGATGTTGCGGGCCTGGTTGAGGATGGCGGCGGCGGCCTCGAGCTCGTCGGCGTCGAGGTATTCCTGGCCGAGGGCGAGGAAGTTTTCGAAGTCGAGGTCTTCGAGCCGGCGGTCGACCTCTTCGCCGGGGACGAGCTTACCGGCCTCCCGGACGAGCTGCTTGGCGCGGCGGAAGTCTTTGAGTTCTTTGGCGGCGTCGGCGTCGTCGAGGAACTTGCGGTAGCGTTCCCGGGTATCGAGCTGGGCGAGCAGGGCCTGGACGTTTTGGTCGTTGGGGGCGAGCCGCTGGGCCTCTTCGAGGAGCGCGCGGGCCTGGGGGAGCTGTTCGTTGTCGAAGGCGGCGCGGGCGTTCTGGAGGGCGAGGCGGAAGCGGAGGTTGCCGAGCTTGGTGGTGATACGGGAGTTGCCGGGGCTGATGGCGAGGGCCTGCTCGTAGGCGGTGAGGGCGGCGTCGAGGTTGCCGGCGGCGAGGGACTGGTCGCCGCGGGATTCGATGGCGGAGAGGCGGGCGGCGTCGGTCAGGGATTGCTGGAGGCGGAGGGCGTCGGGGTTGTCGGGGGCCAGTCGGAGCGCCTGGGCGAGGCGCAGGTCGGCGGTGGGGTACTGGCCGGCCTCGATGAGGGTGGCGGCTTCCTGGGTGAGCCGGCGGGCGTCGAGGGCGCGGACCCGGGTGTCGAGCGCTTCGGAGGGTCGGACGGCGAGGGCGGCGCGGAAGGCCTGGACGGCGTCGGCGAGGCGGCCGGTGCGCAGGGCGGCTTCGCCGTTTTTCATCGCGTCGTCGAAGGTCTGGTCGGCCTGGAGCTGGCGGAGATAGGCCTCGCCCTCGGGGGGCAGGGCGCCGAGTTCGACGAGGCTGGCGATGGCGGCGGGCCGGTTGTTGTCGGCGACGAGCTGGCGGGCCTGGGCGAGGCGGTCGGCGGCGAGGGCCTGGGCGCGGCGGTCGCGGACGAGTTGATCGAGTTCGTCGAGCGTGGCGAGCTGGCGGTCGGTCCAGTCCTGCTGGCGGGCATCGCGGAGGGTCTGCTGGGCGTCGTCGAAGTCGCCGGCGTCGACGGTGTCGCGGACGCTGGCGGTGATCTGGGCGAAGGCTTCGTTGATCCGGGCTTCGCCGATGAGGGTTTCGACGCTGGCGGGGTCGCCCCCGGCTTCGCGGTAGCGGGTGAGGTAGTCGACGGCTTCGTCGTAGCGGGCCTGGTTCAGGGCGATGCGTCCCTGGGTTTTCCAGACGCCGAGTTGGGCGTCTTTGCCGGGCTTGACGGCGGGGTCGAAGTCGGCGAGCACGGCCTGGTACCGGGCCAGCGCGGCGGCGTAGTCGCCCTGGTCGTAGAGCTCGATCCCCTGGTTGATCGCGGCGCGGGCGTCGGCGGTGCGCTGGGCGAGCTGAGCGGCTTTTTTCTGGTCGCTGACGATGAACAGGACGGTGCCGACGACGACCCAGAAAAGCAGCAGCGCGGCGAGGAAGAGGGGGACGCGGTTGCGGGAGGGCAGCGGCGCGGTGTCGCCGCCGGTCGATGCGCCGGGGGAGGAGGCGTGGGCGGGGAGGCCGGGGTAGGGGCTGGCGGGCTGGGCGTCGGGTTCGTCGCCGGTGAAGTGGCGGCGGATGGCGTGGACGATGTCCTCGGCGGCGGCGACGCGGCGGGCGGGGTCCTTGTCCATCATCCGGGCGACGAGCTGCACCAGGTGCGGCGGGAGGTCGGGGAGGTAGGTGTCCAGGGTCGGGGCGGCGGCGCGGGCGTTGGTGTGCCATTTCATCCATCGCATGGCCTGGTTGCGCTGGTCGCGGAGCACGTTACGGAAGGCGGTGTCGAAGTGGGTGCGGCCGGCGAGCATTTCGTAGGCGATGATGCCCAGGGAGTAGACGTCGGCGCGGCCGTCGGCGGGCTCGGACCGCAGGAGTTCGGGGGCCATGTACCGGACCGAGCCGAGGGCGAGGGATTCCTGCGACTCGATGATCGCGGCGAGCCCGAAGTCGCAGATCTTGAGGCCGCGGTCCTGGCCGAGGAGGATGTTGCTGGGTTTGAGGTCGCGGTGGATGACGCCGGCGGCGTGGATGGCTTGGAGCCCCAGCGCGGTGGCGGCGACGATGCCCAGGGCCTGCCGCTCTTCGAGCGGGGCGTCGCGGTCCTGGAGGAGGGCTTCGAGGGAGGTCGAGGGATAGAACTCGCTGACGAGCATGAGGCCGCGGGGGTCGTCCACGGCGTCGATGAACTGGATCAGGTGCTTGGGCTGAGTGGTGGAGACGCGTTTGTGGATCGAGGCCTCTTCGCGGATGCGTTTGCGCAGGGCCAGGTCGGAGTCTTCGGAGCCCAGGATGATCTGTTTGATGGCGACGTGACGGTCGAGCAGGGCGTCGTGGGCTTTGTAGACCACGGCGGAGCCGGTGGTGGCGATGGTATCGACGACGGTGTAGGCATCGACGGTGTCGCCGGGCTTGAGGCTGAGGGTCGTGACAGCGGGTTTGGGGGCGGGGGCGTCGGCCATCGTTTTATTTTAACCGGACTGGGGGCGGGGCCGGGGCCCGGCGGTGGGGAATCGAGGGAGCGCGGGGCGGAGCCGGGAGCGGATTCGGGGGCGACGGGCGGGGGCAGCGGCGGCCGACACGGATTTTTAACGCGGGGCCGGAGGTTCGTACGGGGCGAAGCGGGGTAGAGTTTGCGGTTATGGAAAAGGGCCTGGGACCGAGCAGCCGGTGGTGGCGATGGTATCGACGACGGTGTAGGCAT
>JBCDDZ010000042.1:0-24787 GCA_039180025.1 Planctomycetota bacterium | reverse complement strand
TGTGTTTGTTGGGGCCGCCGCCCTGGTTTTCGATGAAGTACTGGGGCTTGTTGATTTTTCCGATGTCGTGGTACATGGCGCCGACGCGGCAGAGCAGGCCGTCGGCGCCGATGGCGTCGGCGGCGGCCTCGGTCATGTCGGCGATGCGGAGCGAGTGCTGGTAGGTGCCGGCGGATTCCTGGGCGAGTCTCTGGAGGAGGGGGTGGGAGGCGTCGTTGAGCTCCTTGAGGGTCATGGCGGTGGTGACGTGGAAGACACGTTCGATGGCGGGCAGGAGCCCGTGGACCAGCAGGCCGACGGCGAACCCGGCGAGGACGGTGTAGGCGATGTCGGAGCCGAGGAGGCCCCACTGGGCGGAGACATCGATGTGGAAGAACGGGAGGTCCCAGACCGAGGGGAGGTTGAAGGAGCGCTCGGCGAGCCCGCCGACGGCGGTGGCGACGCCCATGGCCAGGCCGGACCAGAGGCCGGTGCGGACGAGCTTGGAGCGGCTGCGGACCTCGGCGAGCTGGGCGACGGCGACGGCGACGCCGGCCATCATGACCACCGCCGCGGTGATGGGCAGGCGGAGGCTCAGGACAATCAGCACGGTCAGGGCCAAACCCATGGTAAGGGCGAAACGCTGGTCGTAGACGATGGCGAAGACCATCGCGCCCAAGAGGACTGCGAAGGCCACGGCCCCCAGGGTGATCTGGGGCCAGACCCCGACGAGCAGGACGGCGGCGGCCTGGCAGGCGAGCAGGAGCCCGGTGAGGGCGAGGCCGCGCATAGGGTTGCGGCGGATCTTGGGGCTGTAGGCGAAAACGTAGGCCCAGACGCCGGTGCCGAGCATACACATCAGCCCGACGGCGCCGAACCAGCCGAGCCACCAGCGGTGGAGCGGGGTCTGGTGTTCGTAGGCGGCCTGCTCGGCTTCGAGGAGCTGGAGGTCGTCGGCGGTGAGGCGCTGGCCGGTGGAGATCAGGATGTCGTCGGGGCGGTAGGTGACTTCGACCTGGGGGGTGTTTTCGAGGGCGGCGAGTTTTCGCTGGGCGGTGAGCTCGTCGCTGCGGTAGTAGGTCGGGGCGAGCTGCCGCTGGATGACGGTGAGGACGGAGTCCTTGAGCGGCGGGGGGAAGTCGGTGACGACCTCGGGCTTGAGCCGGCTGTCGATCAAAGACTGGTTGTCGATGGCGATCAGGTCGCGGGCGGTGACGAGGCGGAAGGCGGGGTCGTTGGGGTAGGGACGGGGGTGCTCGGCGGTCAGGCGCTGGAGGCCGGCCATGACCTGGCCGTGCTGGTCGGTGTCGAGGATGGTGTGGTTGAAGAGGCGTTGGAGCATCTTCTGGGTGAGTTTGGCCCAGCGGTCGGGGTTGAGCTTGTCGGCTTCCTGGCCCTCGGCGAACTGCCGGAGCAGGGCGTGGCCTTCGGGGGTCAGGCGGAGGCTGGCGAGGTAGTCGGGGGGGAGGGTTTCGTAGGCCTGGGTGCCGAGGTTCAGGAGGTTGAGGGTTTCTTCGAGGGTTTTCTGGAAGAGGTCCTGGTTGTGGTGGAAGACGTCGGGGACGTCGCGCTGGTTGAAGTCGCGGTTGCGTTCGGTGGCCTCGGTGTCGATGGCTTTGAACTGGACGCGGGCGACGATGGGCTGTTCGATGGTCTGGGTGACGTAGTAGCTGGGGCGGTCGCGGACGGAGACGGCGACGGCGGAGGCGACGACGGCGAAGAACACGACGTAGAGGGCGGCCCAGGCGACGTCGCGCTGACGGAGGGTGCGGAGCCAGGACGGGGTCGGCCGGGGGACCGCGCGTCGGACGTCGCGGCGGCGTGCGGTCTGGCTCTTGGGTGCGGCCATAGGCGGGGATGGGAGCGAGGGGGTGCGACGAGCGGGAGGGCCGGGCAAACCGGGGGCAAACCGGGGGGCCAGCGGGGGCTGGCGGTCAGGGTTGCTATCGGGTGATTGCGGGGCGGGTCTTCTCCGGGGTTGATTTTATCTCGTGCGGGCGGGTCCGCCAGAGGGTAGCGTCGAATTATCGGGGGGCCGGCCGGTGCGGAGGTCGGCCGCGAGGGAGTCGTTGGGGTCGGGGGCGGAGGCGGCGCGGGGGTCTTCGTAGGCTTCGACGATGCGCTGGACCAGGGCGTGGCGGACGATGTCCCGGCCGCTGAGGGTGCAGAACGCGACGCCTCGGGTGCGTTTGAGCCGGCGGGCGGCGTCGATGAGGCCCGAGTCGCGGGGGTCGTCCAGGTCGATCTGAGAGGCGTCGCCGGTGACGACCATTTTCCCGCCGTGGCCGAGCCGGGTGAGGAACATGAGCATCTGCGACTTGGTGGTGTTCTGGGCTTCGTCGAGGATGATGAGGCTGTCGTTGAGGGTGCGGCCGCGCATGAAAGCGAGGGGGACGATCTCGATGAGGTCGTGGGCCATGAAGCGTTCGATGTGCTCGAACTCCATCATGTCGTGCAGCGCGTCGAGCAGCGGCCGGAGGTAGGGGTTGACCTTGTCCTGCATCGTGCCGGGGAGGAAGCCGAGCTTTTCGCCGGCCTCGACGGCGGGGCGAACCAGGACGAGTTTACGCACGTGGCCGGCCTTAAGCATGGCGACCGCGGCGGCGACGGCGAGATAGGTTTTGCCCGTGCCCGCGGGCCCGATGCAGAACGTCAGGTCGTGGTGATGCAGCGCGTGGAGGTATTGGACCTGGCCGGGGGTTTTGGCGCGGATGCGTTTGCCCGGGAGGTAGACGTCGAGGGTTTCGGGGGTCGCGGGGGCGGGGGCCGGGGTGGGGGTCTGGGCGTCGGCGGGGTCGGGGTCCGTGGCGGCCATGACGGGCGGAGAGAACGGGGCCGCGGGGGCGAGGCTGGCGGGCGGCGTGGTCAGCGAGGCGGCGGCGACGGCGTCGAGGACCTGGGCCCGGGGCATGGCGTGGCCGGCGCGGGCGGCTTCGGTGAGGCGTTCGAGCACAAGGGCCGCCTGCCCGACGGCACGGGACTCGCCGGTGAGCCGGAGGACCCCGCCGCGGGCCTGGACGTGGACGCCGAGGCTTTCACGGATGATCTTGAGGTTCCGCTCCGCGGGGCCGGTGACGGCGAGGCGCTGGGCGGGTTCGGGGAGCTTGAGGGTGATTTCCACGGGCAGATTGTAGAGGGATCGCGGGGGCAGGAGGAGCCGGCGGCGGCGATAAAACGGCGGGGACGGGCGAGGGGTTCACGGGTCGATGTCCCAGAGCTCGGCGAGTTCCTGAGGGGTGGTGGGGACGAGTCGTTTGCCGTCAGGGTAGAGGCGGTGGACAAGACGGCCGTCGGGGGCGAGCTGGGTCCGGATCGGGCTGAGTCGGCTGTTGGGCCGGTCGGAGACGAGCGTGGAGCCGTCGGGCTGGGGGCGGACCTCGACGGTACGGAGCCCGGGCTTGCCCGCGGGCGGGTGGTAGGCCGAGAAGTGGTAGACCGCCGCGGTGCGGGGTAGGAGTTCGGGGAGGAGCCAGACGAGGATCTGGTTGAGGTAGGCACGGTCGGGCGCGGCCCATTGGTTCTGCGTGCTGCGGCCGCGGATCTGTCCCTGGGGGCGTTGGCCCAGGGCGCGCTCACGCTGTTCGACCTGGCGGGCGGTGTCGGTTTCGGGGGGAAACTCGGCGACGACGGTCACGGCGTTGACGGTGCGGCCACGGACGACGCGGTCGCCGCGGACGCCGACCTGGGTCCAGGTGAGGTTTTCGCTGGTTTTCCGAGAAGGCAGGCCGGCTTTCTGCCTGGGCCTGCGGGCCGGGCGGAGGGTGGACTTGCGGTCCCAGAGTTCGGTGCGGTTGTCGTCGGCGACGAAGAGGTCGGTGCGGGTGTCGAGGGCGCGGGCGAGCCCGTCAAGATAGCGGCGTTCGTCGAGGCGGAGGAAGACGCCGGGCGGCTCGTGTCCGAGCCGGCGGAGTTCTTCGGGGTCGGCCGTGCTGCGGAGGCGGAGGTGGCCGAGGTCCTGGCCCTGGGGGTCGAGGAGACGGAACCACTGCTCGGCGGGCAGCGATTGCACGAGGGTCTGCGGCGTCAGGCCGCGCAGCCACTGGTCGGCGGCGTTGACCCGGGCCTCGCGCTGCGCATCGAGGTCCACGGCGAGCGGCACGTGGACGGAATCGAGCACGTCGGCGAAAGCCCTGCGGGCCGGCTCGATGGCTTCGGGGTGGGCTTCGAGCAGCAGCACGGCGGCCGCGTAGGGCTCGAGCATGATGATCGCCTGGCCGTAATGCAGACCGGGGCCCTGGTCCTCTTCGATGTCAAAAAACATCTGGATGCCCGGCCGATTGGCGAGCGTCTCGGCCCGCGGTTTTTCCGGCCGGTCCTTGCCTTCGGGCGTCGTCAGACGCGGGCTGGCCCGGGCGAATCCCATCTGGACCAGGGCGTTACCGGCCACCTGTTCGAGGGTCAGCGGGACATCGAAGTAGACGATATCGAACGAGATCTTGTAGCCCGCCGGGTCGGCCCAGGCGACGGTGGAGCTTTCGAATTGGAGCGCGCCCGGCGGCGGGAGGAGTGTGATGCCGTAAGCGAGCTCATGCCAGCGGTTGGGGTCGTCGGGCGCGTCGGGCTGTACCCCGGCTTCCCCGGTGTCGGGCGTGGCTCCCGGGAGCGAGGCGTCCGAGTCCGCGGCGCTCGCCGGAGGGGTGGCGGGTTCGGTAGCCGGGCCTTCCGAGGACAAGGCCGGAGGGGCTTTGGGGGGGGCTTCCCGGGACGCGGGCTGGCCGGCGAGGGGCAGGGGCGAAACAAGGACGACGACGAGGGCGGAACCCAAGAGCAGCAGGACGCGGCGGCGGGCAGAAACAAGCATCATGGAGCCATTTTAGCCGGCGCGTCGGCGGCCGAGCCGACCCAATGGCGGAGGCGTTCGAGTTGACGGTCTTCGAGGTCGCGGACCCAGCGTTCCTGGGGGACCTGATCGGTAAAGCGGTAGACCCAGTAGTCCTGCCGGTCGGCGGTGACCAGGATCATGGCCTGGACCTCGGGGGATGCGCCGGACGAGGTCCGGGTGGCCCGCTGGCTGGAGAAGACGATCTCCATCACCATGCCCGGACCCGCCGGCTGTTCGGACAAGCGGAAACGTTCCGGGCTGTCGGGGGCGACGACGAAGTGTTTGCCGGCGATCGAAGACTGGACCGCCTGCCCGAGCACCTGCGCGGGTTCGATGGATTCGGGGCTACGCAAGTACCAGACGCTGAGGCGTTCGCCGGGCGACGCGGTGTTGATGAAGACCCAGCGGGCGGGGTTGGCGTCGGGGCGGGCGGCGGCGGGGTCGGCCACCCAGGTCGGGGGGAGTTCGAGGGTGGCCCCGCCCAGGTCGTGGGCCGTGGGCGGCGGCGGCCCCGGCGGAACCAGCGGGGCACCGGTGAGGGCCCAGGCCAGCCCCAGCGAGCCGGCCAACAACGCCAGCATCAGCACGGCGATCGCGGCGGAACGGCCGGTGGGCGAGAGGATGAGCAGGGGCTTACGAGGCACATAAGCATCTTAACCCACCCCGGTCGGGTGCGGCGGGGTTCGCCCCGCCCTGTACGGCGATGCGTTTCCGCTGGGCCCGGCAAGAAAATGCAGAGGTCTTGGGCCAGACCCGCACGGCCAAGACGCGTGGGCGGTGGACTCCGGGTGGGGCCGCTTTCGATCCGTATGGTTTGGATACAGGCGGCGGATAAAAAAACGCCGAGGGCGGTGGGGCCATCGGCGTCGCTCTCTTTCTCCGGGGGGTGGCGGGCGGAGCGTCACGGCCCCCAAAAACGCACGGCGTCACGCGGTGCGCCGCTTTCTCCCCCTCCGCCCCGTCTCCCGGAATCGGTCGTGGGATGCCCTTGTTCTTTTTGGCCCGGCCACGCCTCGGGTATCTCGCCGAAGACCCGCGCGGGCCGCTCGAAGTCGGCGGGAGGAGGCACGCTCGGGCGTCGGGGGTTTGTGGTTGCCAACGGGTCACGCGGGGCGGACGGGGCGCGGCCGACGGGGGACGGATTAATGAAGACCACCGGTCGGCCGGCTGTGGCCTGCGGCTCGGGGGCCGAACGGGCCTGGGCCAGGGCGGTGGCCAGGGCCTGGTGGTACGCGGCCGTGGCCATGCGCAGGGCGCGGAGCTCGGCGGTGAGTTCCGCGAGCGGGGCGTCTTCCGAGGGTGTTTCGGCGGTCCGGGTCTCGACGGGGGCGGGGGGCGAGGGCAAGGCGGGGGGCGGGGTCGGGTGGGCCGCGGGCCCGGGGCGGTCGGCCGGGGTCGGGGGGAAGAGCTGTTCCCACGCGAGGCCGAGCGTGCCCAGCGGGGTCGCGGGAACAAAGACGACGTCGCCGGGGTCGAGTACGACGTCGAGGGTGGTGTCGCCGTCGCGGATGATGGCATCGAGGTCGACCGTGAGGCGGCGGCGGAGGTCGCCGTGAGGGCTGGGGCGGAGGACCTGGATATGGGTGGTCAGCGCGCGGGGATTGGGGGCGGCGTGGGCGACGGCGTCGAGGACCGAGTTCGCGCCGTGGTAGGGCTGGGGGCCGGGGGTGCGGACCTGGCCGAAGACGAAGATGTCCTGGCTGGCGAATTCGGTGACGCGGACCGTGACGTGCTGGGCCGTGTCGGGCTCGAGCGCGGCGTCTTTCAGGCGGTCGGCGAGGTCTTGGCAGGTGAGCCCCGGGGCGAGCACGGGGCGGAACCCGGGGACCAGCAGGCGGCCGGTGGGGCCGAGGGTGTGCTGGGTTTCGTGCGTTTCGGTGGACGAGGCGACGGTGACGGCCAAGCGGTCGGGCACGCCGAGGCGGTAATCCAGCCCCGCGACCGTGGGCCGGGGCTCACGGACAAACGCGGCGTAGTCCGTGTGCCGGGCGTGCCGACACCCCGGAATCGCCGCGGCGAGGCACACCATCAGACAGAGCCAGGAGAAACAACGGGTCATCCCCGGGATCATCGACCCGCGGCGGGGCCGACTTGAAAGGGTTGTGCGGATTAGGCAAGGGCCCAGCCCAACCGCGGAGCGCGGCGGGCCTATCCCTCGCACCGGGCACCTCGGTGAGTCCCGCTCAGGTAAGCACCCGCAAATAATCTAATGAAAGACCTCGAGAGCCGATTAATTTAAGGCGGTTTGACACAAACTTCGAGTTCGACCATGTTTCTCGATATGGATCCGACCGCACGCCCGAATATCGTCGTATTTTTCACCGATCAGCAGCGTCACGATACGACGGGGGTCCACGGGTGCCCGCTTGACCTTACGCCGAACTTTGACCGGTTGTCGCGGGCGGGCACCGATGTGCATTTCGCATTTACGCCGAACCCCGTGTGCGGCCCGGCCAGGGCGTGCATCCAGACCGGTACATATAGTTCGACCAACGGCACGGTCCGCAACGGCATCCCGCTCACCCAAGAGCTCCCGCACCTGGGCGAGCGGTTGCGGGACTCGGGGTATCACACGGCGTACTTTGGCAAGTGGCACCTGGTGGGACACGACCAGGAAGGCCCGGTCGCTGAAGCGGATCGCGGGGGCTATGAGCATTGGCTGGGTTCGAACCTGCTCGAGATGACCTCGGACCACTACCACACACGGCTATGGGATAACGACGAACAGCCCGTCGAGTTGCCGGGCTACCGGGTCGATGCCCTGACCGATGCGCTGATCCGGCACCTCGATCGTCGGGTGAGCGACCACGCGGAGCAGCCGTTTATGGCGATGGCCAGCTTCCTCGAACCGCACCACCAGAACCATGTGGACGATTACCCGGCACCGGATGGCTACCGGGAGCGGTACGCCGGGCGATGGATCCCGCCCGACCTGGCGGCGCTGCCGTCGCAAAAGAAAGCGGGCTTGTTCGATCCGGCTCCGAGCGAAACCCTCAACGGGACGGCACACCAACACCTGGGCGGCTATTTCGGCATGGTCAAGCGTCTGGACGAAGCGCTGGGCCGGGTGGCCGACGCGCTCAAGTCGTTGGGCGTATTTGAGAACACCGTCATCCTGTTTATGTCAGACCACGGATGCCATTTCAAGACGCGCAACGGCGAGTACAAACGCAGCGGACACGAGGCGTCGATCCGCATCCCGATGATGCTGCACGGCGGGCCGTTTACCGGCGGGGGGCGGTTGTCGCAGATGGTTTCGCTGGTCGATGTCGCGCCCACGCTGCTGGACGTCGCGGGCGCGGCCGTGCCGGAGCAGATGCAGGGGCGGAGCGTTCTGCCTTTGGTACAGCGGGACGCGGCGGCGATCCGTGCCTGGCCCGACGACGCCTACGTGCAGGTGGCGGAGATGTGTTGGGGCCGAGCGGTGCGGACCAAGCGGTGGAAGTACATCGTCCGCGCCGACGCCGAAGATTTCGACACCGACAACCCCGGGGTGTTCACCGAATACCGCGAGGCCGAGTTGTATGACCTGAAGCACGACCCGCACGAACTGACCAACCTGATCGCCGAGGCATCGCACACGCCGGTGCGTCGCGTGATGCGGGGACGCTTGGAGCGCTGGCTGGATGAATTGAACGAGCCCGCGGCCACGATCGTAGAGCCGACGGAGTTGCGGCCGGTGGTTCAGCGGCGGGTGACCGAAGCCGAGACCCGGACTTGACCGGCCCCCCGGCCTCTACCGTACTGGGCAGCGCCGGGTAGCTCTTGCTTCAAACCAAAAACGCCCGGCGGTCGATGCTTTCCACGATCCGGTAGCCGGCGCGAGCCGCGCCGCCGCGGCCGGCTCTACCGCCCACCCCCCCCCCGCCGCCGCGAGATACGCAATTCCCGCCGCCACCGCGGCGAGTCCTGCAGGATTAAAGGCTGCCTTGGAGCAGCAGCAGCAGCAACATCGGTAGCGCCCTCACGATCACCGCGAGACGGTATCCCATGCCCGGCGACCCGCGGCGGCAATCAGCAGCAAGACGCACATCAGGGCCACCACGACCTGGCCCGGAGGCAGGTCCCAGACATAAGACAGCCACAGCCCCACCAACGCCGAGACGGCCGCGACCAGCGGGCTTACCCAGAACATCGAACGGACCTCGCCGCAGGCCTGCTTGGCGATCATCACCGGCAGGGCGAGGCAGCCGAACGTAAACAGCATCCCCGTGGACCGCACGCCCAGCCCGACGCACACGCCGCTGAACACCGCCACCGCGGTGTCCCAGGTGCGGACCCGCATCCCGATCGCCGCGGCCATGACGGGGTCGGACAGCAGGAGCACGATCGATCGCCCGGCCCAGATCAGCACCCCCGCCATCAAGACCAGCAGCGCCGCGAATACCACAACGTCGAGCGTAGTGGCGCCGATGACCGACGAGGCCTGCATCCGCCGGAACTGCTCCATCCCCGCGGGGGCTTGGGCGAGTACCAAAATCGCGCCCGCCCCGGCGGCGATGAAGACCCACGCGGTACGCTCGTCGCCATCGAGGCGGCTGCCCTGGGTCTGCCGGCCATCGCCGAGCATCGTGAGCAGCGACGCGGCGACCGCCGAGCCGATGACCACCGCGTCCCGCATGAGGCTCCCGGGCGCCTGGGTCGCCGCGGCGCCGACAAACAAGGCGAACACGGCGAAGCCGAAGGTGGAGGCCTGCGCCACCGCCGCGGCCATGAACACCTGCCGCCGGGCCGCGGTCACCACGCCGAGGATCGACAACGCCATGGCCGCCAGGATCGTGAGCAGGTAGGGACGCGCGAAAAGCGACCACGATTCGATAAAAGGCGACAGATTCAAGTTACCGCCTCCGCAACCACGCCGGCCTGGGCGTGGTCCGCCGTGCCCGGCGTGGCCTGGCCGACGCGCAGCCGCCCGTCATCGTCTCGGGCCACTTCCACCGGCACCCCGAAGGTGGCGTGCAAACGGTCCGCGGTGAGGACTTGTTCCTTCGGCCCCGCCACGACCTTGCCGTGGCGCAAAAACGCCAGGTGGGTCGCGTGTTCCGCCGCGATGTTCAGGTCGTGCGTGACAAAGACCACGGTCACGCCGAAGTCCCGGTACAACTCCTGCATCACGTTGAGCACGGCCTCGACCGCCGCGAAGTCCAGCCCGGCGGTCGGCTCGTCGACGATCAGCAGGCTCGGGTCGCGGACCAGCGCCCGTGCCACCAGCGCCCGCTGCTTCTGCCCCCCCGACAGCGTCCAGTAGTTGCGCCGATGCGACGCCCCCAGGCCGACCAGTTCCAAGACCCGGCCGAGGCGGTTGCGTCGCTTGGTCGCGTCGCTCCGCACCCCCGCCAGCCCCGAGAGCACAAACTCACGCACGGAGGTCGGCAGCACCGGGTTCAGTTCCAGCCGCTGGGGCACGTAGCTGACCTTGCCGGCCCGGAACATCTTGCCCTGCCGCCGCACGAACCCACGCTGCGGCCGCAGCGCCCCGAGCAGCGCCTTGATGAGCGTGGTCTTCCCCTCGCCGTTGGGGCCCAGCAGGCACCAGAACTCCCCGGCGTGGATGTCGAAGCTCACGTCTTCCAGCACCGCGCGCCCGCCGTAGCCCAGCGAAGCAGACTGGAGCGACAACAGCGGGGCAGACTCGCCCGCCGGTGTCTCGGGTGGCTTTGGGGGCTGAGGCTCGGCGCTCACGATTCGCGACCCGCGGCTTTCTTCAGCGCCGCCAGCAGCGTCGCGGCGTTGTACCGGACCATGTCCAGGTAGGTCTCGGTGCCCGGCCGACTCTCGGGGTTGTGGGCCATCGGCACGATGAGGCCGTCCACCGCGTTGGCCACGAACGCCGCGTGACGCGGGTCGAAGTACGCCACCGTCAGGATCACGCGGACGTCCTGCGCCTTCATTTGGCGGATTAACTTGCCCAAATGTGGCGTGGTCGGCGGCACCCCGGGCTCGGGCTCCATGTAGCCCAAGACCCGCACCCCGTACCGCCGTGCGACGTACGGCCACAGGTCGTGGTCGCCGATGACTTTCTGGTTCCGGTACGGCTCGAACGCCGCGAGCTGGCCGCCCAACTCGATCCTTTCGCCGCCGTGCTCGGCCAGATGCTCGGCCAACTCGTCACGCTCGATGGCGATCGCCAACGCTTCGAATTCGTCGGCGTCGTGCCGCGACGCGATCGCTTCCCCGAGCACCTCGGCCATCACCGCGGCGGCAAACGCCCGGTAGTTCTCCTCGAACATTTCCGCCTGTTCGGGGTACAGCCCGCTCAGCTTCTCTTTCACCGCGGCGGCCGCCTTGACGCCTTCGACCGGGTCGACCAGGAAGTGCGGGTTGTCCTCGGGGTGGAACGACCCGGGCACGCCGCGCCCCTCGGGACCGACGATCGTCCGCAGGTTCTTGGACAGGTCCAGCTTCCGCGTCCCACCGGCCTTCAACTCCGCGCGGCCCGCCTGCTCCAGCATGCCCGGCAACCAGCCCTCCTCCATCGAGTTGCCGACGATGATCAGGGCGTCCGCCGCCGCCAACGACTCGATCATCCGCCGCGTCGGCTCGACCACGTGCGGATCGTCCGGGCCTTTGACGAAATGGGTCACCGCCACCGCGTCGCCGCCGACCGCCTCCACGATCGTCTTCACGTCCGTCGACGAAACGCAGATGTCGATGACGTCATCCGCCGGGGCGGCCGTACCTATCCCGAGCCCGAGCAGCAACGCGGTTACGTAACGTGAGAAGGGATTCATTGAAACAGACTCCTGTGAGAAGAAAGTGTAATTAATTTTATTGTGTACGACCGGGTGTCACCGGGAGCCCGCCGAAACGATCAAAAGCTCCGAAAAATCGTTAACCCGAGTGAAACGAACCGGGCCGACGGGGCCGGGCCAGGCAGAAACCGTGACGCCCAAACCCCGGGGACTGCGGCCGGGTCGGACGCCGAGCTTATACGGCCCGGGAGGGTCTACGCGCCGTCTTCCGCCGAGATTTCCCGCGGCCCTTGGCCAGCAGTTTTCTCGTAACGGCCGTCGCCCGCCTTGACGTATTTGGTAAAGCCTTTTTCCGCGAGGTTACGGTCGCTGAGCGACTGGCGTGTACCGGACTCGGACCATTGGCCCGCGAGGTGGGGCGGCTGGATCACCCGGCGGACCGGCTGCCCGGTGGTGGGATGCGTGGCCAAAGCCGCTTCGGACATCGGCTGCATGACCTCGAACACCTGGCCGGACTCGCCGCCGGGCAGGACGACCTCGTAGACGTAAATGGGCATGGGGCTGAGCTTCTTCCAAAAATCTTCCGGACGGTCCGGGATCGTCCGGAGGGGCGTCGTCAATCCCACGCCAAGCCGTCGTCGAGCTGTTTGAGCAGGCCGGGCCCCGCGGCGATCTCTTCATCGGTCAGGAGACACGAATCGAGCTGCCGACGGATCGCGTCGCGGTCGAGATGGACGCCGATGAAAACGATCTCCTGCCGGCAGTCGCCGGTGTCTTCGTCCCAGTGTTCTTCAACCCACGCAAGGGTCTCGGGGTCGTCGGGCCACTGGTCTTTGGGGACGCTGGCGAACCACATGCCCGCACGCTCGATGGAGAACGACGCCCCGGCCGACGACCAGACCGCGACGTACTTCGGCCGGCTGCCCAGCCAGGCGTAGCCCTTGGAGCGCGTGACCGGCTCCAGCAGTTTTTCTTCCTGGATCGCCGCGATCAGCCGCAGGGTGTGGAACGGCCGGCGGGCGTGGTAGACGAAGCTGCCGATGCCGTACTCCTCGGTCTCGGGCACGTGCTCCCCCGCCAGTTCCTTCGCCCAGCCCGCCATCTGCGAGGCCCGCTCCTCGTCGAACAGCCCCCGGCCGACCATCCGGTCGATCGGCAACGCCCCCCGCGTCACCCGCACCACCTCCGCCTCCGGGTTCAGCGAACGCATGAGCGCCTCGAGCTCCGCCGACGACTCATCCGCCACCAGATCGCACTTGTTCAAGACGATCACGTTGGCGAACTCGACCTGGTCCGTCAGCAGGTCCGCGACGGTCCGCTCGTCGTCTTCGCCCAGGGCCATCGACCGGTCACGCAGCCCGTCCTCGCTGCGCAGCTCCTGCGGGAAGTTCAAGGCATCCACGACCGTTACCATCGTGTCGATCTCGGCCACGTCGCTGAGCGAGAAGCCGCCCTCGTCGCGGAAGCTGAACGTCGCCGCCACCGGCATCGGCTCGCCGATCCCCGTCGACTCGATCAGCAGGTGGTCGAACCGCCGCTCCTTCGCCAGCCGGGTCACCTCCTCGATCAGGTCCTCCCGCAACGTGCAGCAGATGCAACCGTTGGACATCTCGACGAGTTTTTCTTCGGTCCGCGACAACGACGCCCCGCCGTCTCGCACCGCCGGGCCGTCGAGGTTGACCTCCGACATGTCGTTGACGATCACCGCCACCCGCCGGCCCTCGCGGTTGTGCAGCACGTGGTTCAGGAGCGTCGTCTTTCCCGCCCCCAAAAAACCCGAAAGCACCGTCACCGGCAAACGTTCAACGGACCCGGACGCGTCTGTATGAGAATTAATTATCATCTCTAGATTGATAACGTATTATCAATACGACGTCAACCTTGAACCTCCGACACTTCCGTGACTCCATCCTCCGGCAGCGGATTTCCCTCACACCGCCACCGCACCCGGTGGCCAAGCAATAGACCTCCGCGAGCATCAGCCTCGCGGCAGCGTTCCCGAAGAGAATACTGCCCGGGACGCTTCCCGGGGATTCCGGGGGGATTCCGGGGACGGGGTTAAGCGATCAAGCTGTCGGACGGCCGTGGCGTAAAAAGAGACACACGCCTAGGCGTCACGAATCGGGGGAAAAAGAAACATCCGCAAACCCTTATTTTGCTCGCTTACGAATGGGCCTGGGAGGATTCGAACCTCCAACCGTCGGTTCCGAAGACCGGTGCTCTATCCAATTGAGCTACAGACCCTTTTGCTTATTTTTCAAGGCTTTGCTTGCCTTGGCGGGAACCGGTGTTTATGGTGTTGACACTTACGTCTGACACTTTGAACCCAGCGAACTCGCCCCGATGGCAAAGTCTACCAAATCTCCCGGCCGCCAGTATCCCAAGCCCTATGCCGGGTTTCCGCTGTCGGCTCACACGCATACGAACCGCTGGTACAAGACGATTAAGGGCTCGCGGCGGTATTTCGGCCCGCTGGACGACTGGAAAGCTGCCCTGGCTCGCTATGAGCATGAAGCCCCTTATTGGGCGGACGGGGCCACGCCCCCGCCGATGGGCGAGAAACCCGACACCGCGAAAAGTGTCAGAAGTGTCATCAACGCATTCATGGACGCCAAGGCCCGGCAGGTTGAAGCCGGCGACATGACCCCACGGACGCTGAGCGAGTATCACAGCGTCGCCAAGGTCATCGCCGCCACGTTCGGCACCCGCCGCAGCATCGACACCCTCACCCCCGACGATTTCGGAAAGCTGCGGGCGGTCCTGGCCAAACGCCACGCCTCGCCGACCACGCTGGGGAACGTCATCACCCGCTGCCGGTCGATCTTCAAATGGGCGGTAGACAACGGCATCACTGACAAGGCCACGCGGTACGGGACTCAGTTCGGCAAGCCCAAGCGCCGGGCGGTGAAGTTGGCTCGGCGGGAGCGAGCGCATCAGTTCTTTGAAGCCGCCGAGGTGCGGGCCATGCTCGACGCCGCCGACACCACCACGCGGGCCATCGTGTTGCTGGGGATCAACGCCGGGCTGGGCAACGACGACATCAGCAACCTGACCATCGACGACTTAGACCTCACCGCCGGCGTGTTGGACCTGTACCGCCGCAAGACCGGCGAGGAGCGCCGGGCGGCTCTGTGGTCCGAAACGGTCGAGGCGGTCGCCGAATCCCTCCACGCCGGGCCTGAGCCGGCAGACGAGGCCGACGCGGGCCGGGTGTTCGTCACCACCCACGGCAAACCGATGGTCCACACGACACTCCACGACGACAAGGGGCTGCGGCATGTCCGGCGAGACAACGTAAGCCAGCGATTTACAAAGCTACGGGACGCCGCCGGCGTGAAGGGAGATGGCCGGGGGTTCTACGCCTTGCGTCACACCTACCGCAGCGTGGCCGACGCCGTACCCGACCGCCCCGCCGTGGACCTGACCATGGGCCACGAATCCAGCGCCGACATCCGCACCGCCTACGTCGATCCCCGGTCGATCAGCGTTAATCGTCTGCGGGCGGTGAGCGCTCACGTTCACGGCTGGTTGTGGCCGCGGCGGCAGAAGGGAGGCAAGCCCAAGAAAAAATAAACCGACGGGAGAAAGATTCAGGGCCGGCGATTGTCGCCGCGTCCCGTCATAAAGCGAGCCGCCAACGTGATAACAGCACGTTGGCGGCTCTGACCCTCATCAGTGGAGTAAACACCGATGACAGCTACCACAACTCTACCCGACCCCCGCACCGACGCAATTAAACTTGGCAAAGGCCCGAGGCGAAACGCAAAGTACCGCCTCCGCTGGGGCGAATGGCCCTACATGCGAAAAACCCGCGATTATGACGGCACGCCCGCCGCCAAGACGACCCTTCGCCACTCCGCAGCTCTGGCCCGATTGTTATTTCTCACCCGAGCCGAGGCCGAGGCCAAGCATCAATATCACCTGGACAAACTGAGGAAAAACGCGGCGAAGATGCACCGCGAGGGCAAGAGCGAAGCCGACATAGAATCGTGGTGGGTCAGAGCGGAGGCCGCGGCAACCTACACGGTCCCCGCATGGTTGGCTCGTGACCTCGATCGGCACCACTGCAGAGCGAATGTTGAAAAAGGCTGGGGGGCCACGGCCGTGTGGGGCTTTAACGGTGCGGATGAAGCCGAAATAGCCCACTGGTGTATGTACGTCGAGCAACGCGATGCCGAAAACCGCAAGACCGATGATAAGGCTTTCGCCGCGCTTGCTTCGATCCTCACCGGAGAGGCGGTGACGGTATGAGCCTGCCCGAAACCGTCACCGTCAACGGCGAGATTTTCCGTGTAGAAGTCGGCGGCACCTGCCCGCCGGGCATCTTCGCACCCGTCCCGCTCCCCGAGATATCCGGCGTCGAGAACCCACCCCAAGACCTGCGGCGGGGGTTCGTGCTGCCCGGCACCCTGGACGACCACGAGCTACAGAACGCCCTGGAGCGGCTCATGCAGGCCGTCCGCGACCGCGAGCCGTGGACCCTGCCGGTACGTCACTGACCCCAGCCCCGCCCGGCTCGACGGCTGGGCGAGACTTTACAATGTACATCCCGGCGCGGGTAGCTCCCGCACGTCTCGGCCCGCCGCGTATTACCTCGCGTGGTGTGGCTGGGGCAGCCGGTTTTTTGAGGTAACACGATGGACAAAACCGCGATTATTTACTACCGCTGGTGGCCGCTCAAGGCCGACTGGTTCAAAGTCGCCGAGTTTGACCGCGGCGACGATGACTTGCTCGAATATGCGATAGCTCGACATCTCGCGATCAACGATAATGAACTTGCTGAATCCATCCGCCATGCAGACGCAGGCGATGATGACGCTTCATCGTGTTGTTGGGAAGCGATCGAGGCGTCGCAAACTTGGCCGATCGACGAAAATAAGCGTAACCCGTTGATCGAAACCCCAATCACGATCGCGGCGGACCTTGCTATGGCCCTGGATCAATGGGCCCTGGATCAATCCGCTAAAACGTGGATCGGAAGCTATCGACGGCCGCGGTTTGGCCATGCTGAAACTTCAAAGATCACATCACCCACGCTCGCCGTATGGCGATCTGAAATCAAGGCGCTGCCGCCCGATCACGAAGCCCACGCCAAGGCCCGTGGACTGGCGGAACAACTCGAATCTATAAGCCAAGGTCGGCAACACACCCCGGTAGACTTTAAGGCGATGACGGGCGCTGAGTTCGGCCGCTGGTTCTCTGACCAAGCCGGAGAACCAAAACCACCATCCACCCGATCAGTGAACAACTGGCGAAGCGCTGCAGGCGTAGATGAGCGGTCGAGTAAATCACACGCCTACACGCCCGAAGAACTGATCCAGATCGTCAGCCATATATCGAGCCTCACCAGCGTCTGGGGTAAAGCGGCTCGAAAATTACTCGGCACATAGCAGAAAACATTCCGGCATTGCGGAAATGATTGCGGAAGCACCTATTTTACAGGGCTTTTCTGGATTAACCGGCGTTACCGTCCGGGCATGAGCACATCACTCGCCCCGACGTACACCCCGCCCGACTTGGCCAAGGCCGAGGGCGTCAAGCCCACGAAGGTTCTCGATGAGATTCGCGCCGGTCGGCTCGAAGCCCACGACGTGAGCAGCAAGCCAGGTGTCGGTCGGCCGAGGTATCGCATCACCCTGGAAGCTATCGAGCGCTGGCGGAAACTCCGCGCCGCTGTCCCCCCGGCCACACCCGCGGGTCGCGCTCGCCGGCGTTTCACACCCCCGACCCGTCAATGGGTCTGACCCCGACACCCAGCGGGGCCGGACGCCCCGCGCAAAGAAAAAGCCGCCGAGGGCTGGCACCCATACGGCGGCGGAAAGCGATACCGGCATGATAGCCGACAGCATCGAAAAACCGAAGTTTAAAATCTGCGAACTGCGAGGCGGGCCGCACGGCGGACAGTCGATCCGTGTCCCCGTTGAACAGAGCGAGTTGACGCTGCACGATGGGCCGAAGCCTCACCGCTACTACCGCCTCGGCCCTGGCCGCGTCTTTCACCACGAGGATCGCGTCCGCGAAATCTTGGGGGCAGGTAGATGATCGCCGGCACCAAACCCACCCTCGACCAACTCGCCGACGAGCTCGGCGTCTCGGCCGACTCGCTCACCCGACTCGGCGTGGAATGGCGGCGCGACGCTTGGCATTACCCCGAGCGATCCTCCACCGCCGAAGTCGTCGGCCGCAATCGCCGGTTTCCCAACGGGGACAAGCGGGCATGCAAAGGCGGTAAGCGCGGCCTGTGTTACGCACCTGGCGATACCTACCCGCTTACCAGCTACGCCGGCGCGAACGCCGCCGACCCCGTGCTGGTGGTCGAGGGGGCCACGGACACCGCCGCCGCTCTGGACCTCGGCTTCGACGCCGTGGGGCGCTCGACGGCCACGCCTGGGCAGGACGAACTGGGCTGGCTGGCCGAGCTGTTGACCGACCGTCACGCCGTCGTGCTGGCCGAGGACGATGAGGCGGGGCGACGAGGCGCAAGGAAGACGGCCGACGCTCTGGCCGAGCGGTGCGCGTCCGTCAAGATCGTCGAGCCGCCGGACGGCGTGAAAGACCTGCGTGTGTGGGTCGTCCATCACGGATGCGACCGGGCCGAGCTGGATGCCGCGATCCGCGGGGCCGCCGAGCACGAGCCGGCCGAAGGTCCGCCGCGCCCCGTCTCGTTGGGACTGCTCCGGCAGCGTCACCCGGCCCTGCGTGAGCCGGTCATCGACGGGCTGCTGCGGCGAGGCGAAACGATGAACCTCATCGCGGCGTCCAAGGTCGGCAAGTCCTGGCTGACCTACGACTTGGCGACCAGCATCATCACCGGCACGCCCTGGCTCGGTGCGTTCCGCTGCACCGCCGGCCGCGTGTTGCTGATCGACAACGAGCTGCACCCGGCGACCATTGCCCACCGCATCCCGAAGGTCGCCGCCGCACGGTCGGCAGACCTGACCACGATCGACGCCGGGCTGGACGTGCTGAGCCTGCGGGGCAGGGACATCGTGCTCGATGACAAGACCATGGGGCCGCTGCTCAATCGGATCGAGGCCGGCGAATACGCCGCGATCGTGCTCGACGCCTGGTATCGAGCGATCCCGTCGGGGCTCAACGAAAACGCCAACGCCGACGTGATGCAACTCTACAACCGGCTGGACCGCTACGCAGCGACCACCGGGGCCGCCTGGGTCGTCGTGCATCACGCCAGCAAAGGACAGCAGGGCGACAAGGCCGTGACCGATGTGGGGTCCGGGGCTGGGGCTCAAAGCCGGGCGGCGGACGCCCACATCGTTCTACGTCCGCACGAGGAGGAGGACCACGTCGTACTCGAAGCGGCCGTCCGGTCGTTTGCCCCCGTGGAACCGCTGGGGCTGCGGTGGGACTTCCCGCTGTGGACACCTGCCGAGATTGATACCGAGGCGCTCAAGGGCCGTAAGACCCGCAGCGAGGAGCGGCAGGATGAACGGCTCATGAAGGGCTTTGAGGCGATCAAGCAACACCTGAGCGAGGCGAGCATGACGGCCAAGCAACTCCGCGAGGCGACCGGGTTCGGGAAGTCGAGGATGGACAGCATTCTCGAAAAGATGCTCGCAGCCGACCTACTGAAATTCGACGAAATCAAGAAGCGTGGCCAGCCCACGCGGGAGTATTCGCTTGCTTAATTCTCACTCGGTCACTCGGTACGCGACTCGGTACGAAATCACCGTACCCAGTGACTCCACTTGGAGCGGGTACGCCCTTAATAGGGCGGGCGTACCGAGTACCAAGTGGCGCAGCGTACCGGACCGAGTGAATCGAGGTACTGCGATCAAAAGTCGAAAAGTTACCAGATTTTTTATGCCGGAAATAATTTTCACCTATGAGACTCCATGAAACCCCCTGACCCCCGCGACCTACTCGCCGACCCCGTTGAACGCCTGGAAGCCTTGATCGACTCGCTCGAATCCATCGGCGTCACGTTCATCAACTTCGAGACCGCCGCCGATTACGCGTGCCAGAACCGCAGCGATCCCAACCGCGTCCGCATCACCGCCGACGCCATCGATATCCTGATCCGCAGGGGTCGGCTTCGCTGCCACGGCGACCCCACCGATTCCCTCTGCACCCTGTTTCTCTTCGGGTGAAGCCGGCCCCACCGCCGAGACCGATCCGCCCGTCCGTCACCGTCGAGTGGCCCGCCTGTCCGCTGTGCGGCTACGCCAACGGCAACCGAACGTTCTCCGCCGAGGGCGGGACCCGCACCATCGGGGCCGGGGAGCATCTGAGCTACGCCGTCTGCCGAGGCTGCGGCGAGCGGGTCGATGTTTTTCACGAATCTTGCGACCAACTTTGAACTTTCGTCCGAATGTCGGACTGACCCCAAACCGCCGTGATAGAACCGCACTTATGAAACCGAAAGCAACCCACACGTCTTTGAACCCGCCGGCGCTGCCTTGCCGGGAAGCGTCCCGCAAGGGACCCACCGTGGTGACGCGGGCACGACTCACCGGCCGGGACGCCGAGCGGATGTTCAAGCCCGAGGCCGCGTTCGCCGCCACCGTGGATCGCCACCTCGACGACGGCATGACCCGGTGCGATGCGGTCAAGGCAGCCGTCGCCCAACGCCCAGACCTTCAGCAGGCCATCATCGCCCGCGCCAATTCCTGACCCTCACCGAAAGCTCCGATATGCCCACCCCCAACGCCCCAATCTCCATGCTCCGCCCCGATATCGGGGACGCCTTCAGCGAGTTCGACATCGACGGCAACGCCGGCGAGCTGATCGGCTACCGCGTGCTGCCGATCTTCGACGTGCAACTCCAGCGCGGCACCTATCCGGTGATCCCGGTCGAAGACATCCTGCAAGCCTCAAAGACGGCCCGGTCGAATCGGTCGGGTTACAACATGATCGATATTGGATTCGAGGACGCCCCCTACGTGTGCCGCGAACACGGCCTCTCCTCGCCGGTCGATGACCGCCTGGCGATGATCTATCAAAATCTTTTTGAACAGGAACTCGAGACGACCCGCATCGTCCGCCACCGCGTGCTGATCGAGGCCGAGAAACGCGTCGCCGCCAAGGTCTTCGACCCGGCCGCGTTCAACACCACCGCCGTCACGAACGAGTGGGACAAAAACCATATCAGTGACGCCACCCCGATGCGAGACGTTCAGGCCGCCAAGGAATCGGTGTACGCCCGTACCGGCGTCTGGCCCAACGCGCTCATCATCAACCGCCAAGTTTTTCAAAACCTGAGATTGCTCGATGAGATTGTCGATGCAATTCAGTCGAGCGGGGCCGGCCATGCCACCAAGCTCCGCGACATCACCGCCGACATGCTCGCTCAAGTCTTCGACCTAGACATGGTCCTGGTCGCGGGCGGCACGCAGAACCTTTCCAATGAAGGGCAAGCTTTCAGCCCCGGTCACGTTTGGTCCGGCGACTTCGCGATGGTCGCGTCGGTAGCCACCTCCAGCGCCTTCAGCGAGGTCGCCATCGGCCGCACCCTGCACTGGTCGGAAGATGGATCGGAAGCCGGGACCACCGTCGAGACGTACCGCAACGAGGACCTGCGCCGCACCGTGGTCCGCGTCCGGCACGATGTCGATGAACGGCTGATCTACACCGACGCCGGCCAACTGCTGACCAATGTCACCACCGCCGCCTGATCCACCACGAGCCGGCCGAGGGTGTCGCGTGGTGGAATCCGACGCGATACGCCCAACTTCCTTAGCCGGATCGCCCCTCATGGAGTCACCGCCGTGTTGGGCTTTCGCGTCTTCTAGGCATGGACGCGCACCGTTGCCCGGCCGTCGCTTCACCGCGGCGACCGGGTTTACCGGCTTGGCATGTGGCGGGCCGGGCTTCGGGTCCTTCTGGGCACCCCCGGGGGTACTGCGGTCGAGAGCCCATTTCTTGCACAAGAATTTAAGTACTTATTTTGCCTGATGATGACGAGGTAGTGGCTTCACACCAACAAAGGCGACCTAGATGGCCAAGTTCCAAGACAGCGTCGAACTGCTGATTGAAGCCCGCAATACCTCGCGTCGGGAGATCGAACAGGCCGAGAAAGAGGCCCGCGACCTCGCCCGGCGTGAAGACACCCGCGCCGAGCGGCAGGCGGCGCTTAACCGCGACCTCAACACCGGCCTGGTCGGGACCGCCCTGCGCGCCACCGCGGCATTCGGCGGCCTGGAGCTTGGCCTGGGGGCGGTCAACGTGGGGGCCAAGGCGCTGTCCGGCGACCTTCAGGGCGCGGCAGACGCGGTGGAACGCCTGCCCGTGCTCGGCGGGTTCGCCCGGCAGCTCAACGAAACGCTGGGCTACGCCACAGGTATCCGGCGGGAGATGGAGGACATCAAGCGGATCAGTGACCTCCGGGCGGGCAACGCTCGCGGACTGCTGCGGATCACGCTCGCCGAGGACGCACAGCGCCGATCGATCGCGGCCCGGCAGCTCAGGCTCGAACAGGAGGTGGCCCTGGTCCGGGCCCGGTCCAGCCAGAAAGAGGTCGAATCGCTCAAAGCTCGTTTCGACCAGATCAACCGCCTCGCCGAGGCCGAGGCCGCCCACGCCGCCGCGCGAGCCAAGAGTATTCAGATCAGTCAAGACGAAGCCCGGCGGATCGCCGACGAGGCGGACCGCAAAGCCATCGATCAGCTCGACCAGCGTATCTTGAAGTCGCGGACTCTCGCCAGCCGTAGCCACCGCACCGACCCGACCGAGGAGTTCGACGACGAAAAGGACGTGCGCAAGCTTCAAAGCGAGCGTCGGCTGATTCAACAGCGGATCGACCTGCGGGGTGAGGCGCTACGGCTGGCCCAGAACGAGGTCGATGCCGCCGACCGACGGCTTGAGGCGACGCGAGAACTCAACGCCGAACTTCGCAAGCAACAGGCCGCGCAAAGCCGCGCGGAACGCCTCGGGATGATCCAAGCCCTCGACCAGGCGGTGAAAGATCAGGCGGCCCGCGAGGCGGGGCTGGCCCGCGAGGTCGAGGCCGCGCGTCTGCGGTTCGCCGGCGAGAGGCACAAGGCCGAACGCCTCGAAATCGGCAGGCTGTACGGCGAGCGGATCAGGGCGGCCAAGACCGCGACCGAGGCCGAGCACCTGGAGCGTCTCAAGTTCATGGAGCTGGAAGACAACCGCCGACGCGAGATAGCCCAGAAGCGGCAGGAGTTTGTCAGCAGCATCACCCAGGCACGGCGTGAGTCGATCCAGGACGAAATCGATCAACTTAACGAACAGATCACCCGATCTCGACAGCAGATTCAACCGGCAGCCGAGAACACGGCGAACACCGACCGGTTTCTTACGGGTGTGCGGCAGCAAAGCCTCAACAGCGACCGCGCGTTGCTGGACGCGCAGAAACGCCAACTTAAGGCCGTGGAAGACCAGAAGCGAGACTTGGAGCAGATGCGGGAGGGCGTCCTCGTCTTGGCTGACTGGGTCCGGGGCCTGCCGCCGGTCGTGACGGGGGGGCTGCCGTGAGAACGTTTCGAGGCGCACTACAGCGACTGTTTTCGATCGACGAACTGCACGTCCGCCGGCTGTACGTCCTCGACGACCACGACCGCCTTGTCGCCCGCCTCAGCGCCGACAATGGCTCGGGTGTCGTCGAAGTGCTGGACCCGTCGAGCAGGGCCACGGCGACGCTGGACGCCGCCCAGGGCCGGCCTCGGCTCAAGCTGCCGGAGTATGGGGAACATCAGGTCGGGCGGTAGCCGCACCGGTTCACCGCACCTCAAGCCGATAGGACTTTCCCTAGTGTCACTGACACTTTCACGCGGCGATATTCGGTAGTAAATGGACGTTTCGCGTATCTGGCGTGTCTGCGAAAACGCCTGAAAAACAAGGGGGAACAAGAGATTCGATAGGACGGCAGACCTCATCCGAAGACCGGTGCTCTATCCAATTGAGCTACAGACCCTTTTGCAGGGAGCGGAGCGGTTGGCCTCGGGGGAAAGGCGGGGTTAATGCTCCGCGATGGGCGGCAAGAGAGGCATGGGTATTGCCGAATCGGGTGATCGATCGGACGGATGCATAGTGTAGCAGACGCGGGTCCGCGGGGCCTGAGGAGCGGCTGAATCGCGTGCGGGTTGATCGAGCGCGGCAGGTCAGACACAGGTGATCTGACCGGTAGAGATCTCATGTTTGCGCCCGTCCGCTTTCTGGCCGGGCGGCGGGTTCACGGAATGGGTGGGCGGCGGACCGCGGCGAACAGGCGTGGCCTATCGCGAAATACGAGGCGGATCCTGCCCGGCTTGCCGTGTTACGTTTTCAAGCGCCGGGTAACAGGGAAGGACGAAAAGAAGCAGCTCGCGGCGGGCAGGCCGCCCGGGTATCTGGGCAGACGGCAGCGGGTATTACCGTTTGTTTGGGGCCGCAGGGTCGTCGAGCCAGCGCTGAGTGAGGCCGGCGTAGACGTCGGGGCGGCGGTCGCGGAAGAAGAGGTTCCAATGGCGGCGGGCGGACTCGATGTGATCGAGGTCGAGGGTGGCGGTGAGGATCTCGGGCTGGTCGGCGGAGGCCTGGGCGAGGGTCCGGCCGAGCGGGTCGCAGATAAAGCTCGATCCCCAGAAGGTGTTGGGGCCTTCACGGCCGATGCGGTTGGCGGCGGCGACGAAGAGGCCGTTGGCGATGGCGTGGCTTTTCTGGACCGTGATCCAGGCGTCGCGCTGGGCGGCGTGGTCGGCGGGGGAATCGTCTCGGTGCGCCCCGATGGCGGTGGGGTAGAGGAGCACCTCGGCCCCGCGCATGGCGGTCAGGCGGGCGGCCTCGGGGAACCACTGGTCCCAGCAGACGAGCATGCCGACGCGGGGCGCGGCGGGTCGGTCGTGGAGAGCAAAAGCGTCGAAGCCCAGGTCGCCGGGGGTGAAGTAGTATTTTTCGAGGTACGACGGATCGTCGGGGATGTGCATTTTGCGGTACTTGCCGCGCATCCGGCCGTCGGGCCCCAGGAGGACCGAGGTGTTGTGGTAGAGGCCCGCGGCGCGGCGTTCGAAAAGCGAGGCGGAGATCGCCACGCCGAGTTGGCGGGCGAGGTCGGCCAGCGTCTGGGTGGCGGGGCCGGGCACGGGCTCGGCGAGGTCGAAGGCAGCGGGGTCTTCCGTGACACAGAAGTACGGACTGGCGAAGAGTTCCTGGGTCACGACGAGCTCCGCGCCCCGCCCGGCGGCGTCGCGGGCCATGTCGCAGACGGTGCGGAGGTTCTGAGCAGGATCTTCGACGCAGGCGTGCTGGAGAAGAGCCAGGCAGAGCGTGCGGCCGGGCGCGGTTACCCCTTTTTCTAAAGAAGAAGAAATTCCGGCGGCAGGGCTTCCGGTGCCGG
>JBCDDZ010000041.1:0-24915 GCA_039180025.1 Planctomycetota bacterium | reverse complement strand
GGGTGGGTGCGCGGGAGGGGGGTGGTGGGGTGTGAGCGGGCCGGCGGAAAAATCGTGGTGGGCGGGGGGCTGACCGATAACTAAAGAATGCGTCGAGCGTGGGTCATGTGCGTGGGGCTGTGGGTGTGCGGCGGCGTGGGCCTGCCCGGGCCGGTCGGGGAAGCGGCGGCGCAGGCGTACGCGAGCGAAACGCCCAAGCGGCTGGTGCACCGGTACGACTTTGAGGACGTGAACGATCAGGGGGTGAAGCTGGGGCAGGGGTTGACGCTGCCCCCGGGGTGGTACCCGGCGGGGCGGGACCCGCAGTCGCGGGACCCGAACTTTGGTCGGCTGGTGCTGCACGACCGGCTGTCGCGTCGGCCGGGGTTCCCGCCGCACAACCCGGTGGGGTACTCGGCCCGGGGTCAGGCGCGGTCGGGGGACTACAGCCTGCACCTGGGGATCAACGGGGGCAGCTCGTCGGCGTACCTCGAGGTCGGGGCGTTGCCCGCGGTGCCGGGGAGCGACTACCTGATTACGGCCAAGGTGGCGACGGCGGGGCTGGAGCACGCCGCGGCGCGGGTGCGGGCGTATTTCGTGGACCCGGCGGGGCAGCGGATCGAGGAGAGCGTCCGGCGGTCGTCGCGGCTGCGGACCCAGGGGGCGTGGGCGCCGGTGGACCTGGTGCTGCCGGGCGAGTATGCCGACGCGGCGTACATCGGGCTGGAGGTCGAGCTGGTCCAGCCGGTACCGGACGTGCGGGACCTCTTGGGGAATCAGCAGGTGGTGCTGACGGACGTGAAGGGGGACGCATGGTTCGATGACGTGGCGGTGTGGCAGCTGCCGCACGTGGAGATCGGGACGTCGACGGCGGTGAATATTGTGCGGGGCGACCCGGGGCCGGACTGGCACGTGGCGGTGCGGGACCTGGTCGGCGGGCGGCTGACGGCGAGGCTGACGGTGTACGACCACGCGATGAACGTGGTGGCGGAGAGCCGGCGTCCGATGGGCTGGGGCGCGCCGTCGAAGTGGAAGTGGTCGCCGACTCTGCCGGGCTACGGGTGGTACCTGGCGGAACTGGCGGTGCTCGAAGGCGTGCGGGTCCGGCCGCGGGGCGCGGCGATGGGGCGGGTGATCACCATCGGCGGCGACGAGCCGATCACCATCGACACGCCCGCCCCCCCGGAAGCCCCCCCGGAAGCCGCAACGCCAGAAGCAGAGCCCGGTCCCGGGAGCGTGTCCGCGTCAGCCTCGGACGACCCCGCGGCGGCGCAGGAGCAGGTCATTGCGCGGACTTATAACGCGGTGCTGTGGCTGCCGCCCGGGACCGGGGCGATCGGCGCGGACGCGGAGCGGTTTGCGCTGGACGCGACGGGGATGTCGGGCCGGGCACTGACGCTGCTGCCGGAGGTCGCGCGGGCGGTGGGGCTGGGGACGACGATCGTGTCGGCGTGGGACCGGGAGACGACGCTGGGGGCGCTGGATCTGCGGCTGGCGGAGCTGCAGCGGGTGGTGGGCCCGCTGCGCAATGCCGGTCAGCGGGTGGAGCTTTCGTTTAGCCCGTTGCCCGAGGCGCTGGTTCATACCCGGGGGGTGAATACGACGCTGCCGGCGGGGCTGTTTGGGGCGCCGACATCGCTCTGGATGCCTTACGTGCAGCCGATTTTGGTGCGTCAGGGCCAGCGGGTGAATACCTGGCATTTGGGGTCGGCGGATCGGCCCGAGGCGGCGTATCTGCCGGCACTCGGCGAGACGCTGGCAGGGATGTACGACGAGTTTCGGCACTGGACGCCGGCCCCGCTGCTGTCCGTGCCGTGGCGGATGGATCAGCCGGCCCGCGACGACCTGCCGACTCGGAACGTGGCGTACGCGGTGGGGTGGCCGCTGGGTGTGGTGCCGACCCGGCTGGCGGATCACGTTCCGTTTGGGCGTAACCCCGGGCCCGGCGACACGCCGTCGGTCGGGCCGGGGGGCGGGCCCGTGGACGGGGGGGCGGGGCTGCCGCGTCGGCTACATCTGGAGATCCCTGGTGCGGACCTGATGCCGCACCCGGCCCGGGTGACGGACCTCGCGCTTCGGATGGTTCATGCATGGGAGCAGAACGGGACGGGGGTGGCGCTATCGGGTTTGTGGACGCCGGGGCTGGAGCGGCGGGCGTCGCTATTGCCCGACCCGCTGCTGGGGGTGGCGGCGAACGTGGCGGCGCGGCTGGCGGGCTACCGGGCGATCGGCCGGCTGCACCTGGGCGAGGACCGGGCGGCGGTGATTTTTGAGGACCAGCCGACGGGCGATGCGCCGTCGCGGGGCGGGATGCTGGTGGCGTGGAACGTGAGCGGGCGGGCCGAGGCGGCGGAGCTGTCGATGTTTCTCGGCGACCGCGCGGTGCGGCACGACGTGTGGGGCAACGCGCTGCCGCTGGAAGTCGATGCGGAGGGCAAGCACCGGGTCCAACTGTCCGACGCCCCGGTGTTTATCACGGGGATCGACGCGAAGATCGCTTTGCTGCGCAGCGGGTTCGTGCTGGACCGCGCGTTTGTGGAATCGACGCAGACCCCGCACCTGCGTCTGCTGACCTTGACCAACCCGTGGCCGGTGACGATCAGCGGGAAGCTGGTGGTGACCGGCCCCGAGTCGTGGACGATCAAGCCGCAGCGGCACGTGTTTTCGATCGGGCCGGGCCGGTCGCTGCGGCTGCCGATCGCGCTGCGGTTCCCGGTCAACGAGGTCGCGGGGACCAAGCAGCTCACCGCCCAGCTCGAGTTCACCGCCGACCGTAAGTACGAGATCGAGCTCGCCACACCGCTGCGGCTGGGCCTGGAGGACGTGATGCTCGAGGCGTCGCTGGCGCTCGAACCCCGCACGCTCGAGGACGGTACGCAGACCGTCGACGCGGCGGTGACGTGCATCGTGACGAATACGGGGGACCAGGAGATGTCGCTGAATATCTTCGCGAAGCTGCCGGGCTTTTCACGCAAGGAACGGCTGATCCCGCAGCTCGAGCCGGGGCAGGCGGCGATCCGTCAGTTCCGGTTCCCCGCGGCCGCCGCGGCGCTGACCCGGAGCGACATCCGCCTGGGGGTGCGCGAAACCAACGGCCCGGCGGTGCTCAACAAGCGGGTCGGCGTCCACAACATGGAATAGGCCCGGCGGGGTCAGGCGTCGCCCTGCGCTTCGAGCAGGCGGACGACCTCGTCGAGGTCTTTGTCGCCACGGCCGCAGAGGTTGAGCACGAGGACGTGGTCCCGCGGGAGATCGGGGGCGATCGTCATGACGTGGGCCAGGGCGTGGCTGGGTTCGAGGGCGGGGAGGATGCCTTCGAGGCGGGAGATGAGCTGGAAGGCGTCGAGGGCGGCGCGGTCGTCGGCGACGGCGTAGGTGACACGGCCGGCGTCTTTCCAGTAGGCGTGTTCGGGGCCAGAGCCGGGGTAGTCAAGGCCGGCGGAGATCGAGTGGACCGGGGCGGTTTGGCCGTCGTCGTTTTGGAGGACGTAGGAGAGCGAGCCGTGGAGCACGCCGGGTCGGCCGTGGGCGATGGCGGCGGCGTGCTGGCCGAAGGACGTGCCGGTGCCGCCGGGTTCGACGCCGATGAGCTGGGTGTGGTCGCAGTCGGGGTCGGCCGCGAAGGGGTAGAACATGCCCGCGGCGTTGGAGCCGCCGCCGACGACGGCGACGACGGTGTCGGGCATCTTGCCGATCTGTTCACGGCACTGTCGTTTGGTTTCGTCGCCGATGACGGACTGGAAGTCGCGGACGATCAGGGGGAAGGGGTGGGGCCCGACGGCGGAGCCGATGATGTAGTGGGTGTGTTCGCTGGTGGCCATCCAGTCGCGCATGGCGGCGTTGGTGGCGTCTTTGAGGGTGCGGCTGCCGTCGGTGACGGGGGTGACGGTGGCGCCCATGAGCTGCATGCGCAGGACGTTGGGGCGTTGGCGGCGCATGTCTTCTTCGCCCATGAAGACCTCGCAGTCGAGCCCGAATTTTGCGGCGGCGGTGGCGGTGGCGGTGCCGTGCTGGCCCGCGCCGGTCTCGGCGATGATGCGGGTCTTGCCCATGCGCAGGGCCAGGAGGCATTGGCCGATAGCGTTGTTAATTTTGTGCGCCCCGGTGTGGGCGAGGTCTTCGCGCTTAAGCCAGATCTGAGCCCCCCCGGAAGTGCCCCCGGAATTACCCTTGGAAGCGTGGCCTCGTGCGGCGGCGGTTTCGCGGACCCGTTCGGTGAGCCGGGGGGCGAACTGGAGCGGGGTGGCGCGGCCGATGTAGTCCCGGTGGAGGGTTTCCATCTCGGCGGCGAAGGCGGGGTCGGCCCGGGCGTCGCGGTAGGCGTTGGCGAGCGCGGCGACGGCGTGGTGGAGGGTTTCGGGGATAAAGCTGCCGCCGTAGGGCCCGAAGTGGCCGGCGGCGTCGGGCACGGACCGGGCGTCGGGCAGGGCGGGGGTAGAGGTCGTGGACAAGGTCGGCTCCGGGGCGGGCGGAAAGAAAAGGGTCGGCCGCGGATCTGAACGGATCCACAAAACCGAGCGGATAAAGAGAGATTCTAGGCGGAAAGCGCCAGACGGGAAACGCCCGAGCGGGACGGTGTCGGTCAGCTCAAGGCTTCGAGAGGAGGCTTGGCCAGGCCCGAGGCGGCCCCACCGCGGCGGCTGGACCCGGGATTTTACGTCCCCACCCCCGAGCGAGAAAGCACCACCACGAAACGCAAATCTTCCCCACCGCCGGGCCCGCTCGGGGTCAGCCCAGGGCGAGCCAGCACAGCGCCCCGAGCCCCGCGGCCACCGGCAGCGTCGTGATCCACGCCAACACGATCGTGACGATCATCCGCCATCGGCCGCGCCCGCTCGCCGCCCCGATCCCGATGAGGCTGCCGCAGCTCACGTGCGTGGTGCTCACGGGCACGCCCCACTTGCTCGCGACGATGACCAGGAACGCGGTGTTGAGATTGGCCGTGAACGCCTGGCCGTCGTTCATCCCGGTGATCCGATGGCTCATGGTCCGGGCGACTCGGCGGACCGCCAGCAGCCCGCCCGCCAAGATGCCCACGCCCACGATCACCACCGCCTGCCAGTCGGTCAGCACGCTGAGCCCGATCATCAGCGCGGCGACCTTCGGCGTGTCGTTGAGCCCGCGTGCAAAGCTGACCGCGCCGGCGGTCAGGAAGTGGCAGCCGTCGAGCAGCGACTGGGCCCGGACGCCCAGGAACCGCCCGCCGTAGCGCTCCACGCACCGCTCGGCCTGGTCCGCGGTCAGGGTCACGCCGGTGGTCGCCATCGCCAGCGTTCCGTCGACGCCGACCGACACGGGGATCGTTTCTTCGCCCACGCAGACACAGGTCTGGCGGCCGATCCGCGCGAGCCGCCGCAGCCCGGTGAAGAGTCCGTACAACGCCGCCGCCAGCCCCACCGCGATCAGCGGCGACGCCAGCAGCGGGAAGAAGAACTTGTTCCAGACCGCCAACCATTGAAGCCCGCCGCCCGCGGCCCCGATCCCGATGATCGAGCCGACCATCGCGTGGGTCGTCGAGATCGGCATCGCCACCCGCGTGGCCAGCAGCACCGTCGCGCCTGCGGCGAGCCCGACACACGCCGGGAAGCTGCCCGACTGCCAGATCGCGTCCGCCACGATCCCCTTGCCCTTGAATTTGCTCGCCAGTTCCGCCCCGATCCAGATCGCCGCGACCGATCCCATCGCGGTGGTGATCCCCGCGTAGATGATCGCCGGCTTGAGCCGCACCAGGCCGCTGCCGATGAGCGTGGCCACCCCCTTGGCGTTGTCGTTGGCGCCGTTGGCGAACGCCAGGCCTATGGCCGCCCCGGCCACGATTCCGATTAACATCCATTCGAGCAAAACATACTCCCTAACCGCATACCTCGGCTCAGTACCACCGGGATGGCGTGAAAAACATTCTCACAATCCTAACGATTTACCAATAATTTTTTGGGGGCACCCTCGCGGCGACAGCCCGGCGGCCGCCCCCGGAAGCAGGCTCATTTCACGCGATCGTCATTTGTCTAAAGAGTCGGCTGGTGCGCTCCCGCCAAGTCGGTGCCCGGCGTCGCGGGAGCGGCCGGGTGCTTACCGGTCTGCGTTCTGCCGCCGCCGGGCGAGGTCGCGTTGCCGCTGGGCGTTGTCGTAGATCGGGCTTGAAGAGTCGTTGTAGAGCCGATAGATCCGTTCGAAGGCGAGGCGGGCCTGTTGGTAGCGGCGGTCGGTGAGCTTGCCGTGGGCGTCTTTGTAGAGACGTTGGAGGTCTTGGGTGAGCTGGGTTTCGAGCTCGAGGAGGCGTTTCTGGGCGATGGCCAACTCGGCGGGGGGCTTGCCGCCCCAGTCGTCGCGGTCGTCGGTGAAATCGTCGCCCAGCGCGTAGGACAGGGCGGTCTTGTAAGACTGCATCGCGCGGAACGCGTTCTTCGGATCGGCGTTGACCATTTGATAAAACGTCTCGGCGTCCTCGAAGTGTTGGCCGGCGAGGCGGGGCGAGGCTTCACGCTTGGGGAGCGGGGCGCGGACCGCCGCGGCGATCTGGGCGTCGCTGAGCACCGGCACGCCGGCGGACGTGGGGCCGCGGTCGTCTTCGCCGCCCAGGAAGATGAAGGCCAACGCGAAGACCACGGCCCAGAACCCGAAGATGCCCAGCCAGAGCTTGGCCCGCGGGGTCAGGCGCTGGGCGGCCGGCGGGGCGGGGGTGCTCCCGACGTCGCGGGCCTGCTCGACGGCGGCGGACTCGCCCGCGGCGGCGTCGCGGAGGGTGACGGTCATCACCGGCTGCTGGCCGACCACGATCTGGTCCCCGTCGGCCAGCGGGCGGGGCTTGCGTCCGACCGGTCGGCGGTTGAGCGTGGTGCCGTTGGGCGAGTGGTTGATCAGCGCCCACCCCGCGCCGTCGTAGCGCAGCTCGCCGTGGACCCGCGAGACGGTGGGCAGGTCGATGACCAGCGCGTTCGCGGCGTCGCGGCCGAACCCCGCCGGCGAACGGTTCACGCGGATCCGCTGCCCGGCGAGGGCCCCGGCGGTGAGGGTGACTTCCAATAGCGGGGGGTTCAAAACAGCTCGCCCTTGAGGAAACGGATGATCATCGGCGCGAAGAGGATGATGATGACCGCGATCATAATCATCATCGACGGGACGAGGATGCGCAGGCTCGCCGAGGCCGACTTTTTCTCGGCGATTACGCCGCGGTGGTTGCGGAGCATGTCGGCCTGGACCTTGAGGATCGCGGCCATCGGCGTGCCGAGCTTTTCGCTCTGGTTCACCGCCGCGACCACGCTGCGCAGGCTCTCGAGCGGGATGCGGTCGCTCAAGTTCTTGAGCGCCGCGGCCCGGGTTGTGCCGAACTCGATCTCGGAGAGCGCGATTTTGAGTTCTTGATTGAGGTCTTCGTCGGGGTGGTCGCGGATCAGGGTCTGGACCGCTTCGCCGAAGCTCGAGCCCGCCGCCATGACCAGCGCGATCAGGTCGAGGGTGTAGGGCAGCTGCTTGGCGATCACGATGACTCGGCGGTTGCGGGCCCCGTGGAGCAGGATCAGGGGCACGTAGAACCCGCCGGCCGCACACAGGGGGAACACGATCAGCAGCAGCCCGCCGCCCAGCGACAGCTCGATCGCCCCGCCGATCACCCCGATGCACAGGGCCGAGCCGAGGCAGATCGCCAGGTACTGATCGACGCTGTAGCCCGCCGCGTTGCCCGAGGCGTCGAGGTCCTGCTGCACGTCGGCGCGGACCTTGGGCAGGTTCAGCCGGCCCGCGAGCCGCACCAGCAGGCCCAGGATCGGCCCGACCGCCGGCTGCTCGAACAGCGTCGCCCGGTCCGCGCCCAGCGCCCGGGCGATGCGGCGGTTAACCGGCGGGGCCAACGGCACCGGGCGGCGGAACACCGCCACGATCGGGAGAAATACCCCGGCAAAGACCAGCAGCGAGATGACGATCAGCATCAGGTCCATCGTTAGACGTCCACCGCCATGATCTTGCGGATCCAGATAAATGCCCCGAACACCAGCAGCCCGCAGATCAGCAGCAGCACCCGCCCGACCGTCTCGGTAAACAGCAGGTTGATCCCCGACGGGTCGATCAGCCAGAGGATGAACATGAACACCAGGGGCATGACCGCCATCATCGAGGCCTGCGACCGGCTCTGGGCGGTGATCGCGTCGAGCTTGCCTTCGAGTTTCTTGATTTCCCGCACCGCGTCCGCGAGCCGGTCCATGCTTTCGCCGGTGTCGCCGCCGCGCAGCCGGTGCAGCTCGATCGCGGTGAACGTCAAGCGGTACATCGGCGAGCCGATGCGGTTGGCCGTGGTCCGCATCGCCTGGTTGAGGTCGCGGCCCATCTGATACTCGCGGAGCAGCTGCGAGAACTCCTGCTGGATCGGCCCGGTGTGGTTGTCCGCCAGCATTTCCATCGACTGCACCAGGTTCAGCCCCGCCTTCACCCCCGCCGACAGCGTGGTCAGCCCGTCGACGAGCTGTTCCTCCAGCTTCGCCCGGCGTTTCTGCTCTAAATGCCTCACCACCAGCGTCGGCAGGAAATACGCCGCCGCCGCGCACGCCACCGACAGCAGCAGGCTCAGCGTCAACGCAAACGCGAGCCCAAACGCCACGCCCATCCCGCCGACGGTCACCCAGAACGCCTGGCTGGGCTCGACGTCCATCATCAACTGCCGCCGCAGCACCCGGTCGTACCCCAGCTCCTGCCGCCGCCGGAACCGTGCCCAGGGCCCACGGCCGTGCCGCACCAGCAGGTACACCGCGACAAACGTAAACAGATTGATCAGCAAAAACAGCAGCATGACGGGGCGGGAGATCCAGCCGGCGGCGGGGGCGTCGTAATACGCGAATCCAATTATATGCCCCGCCGCCACCGAATTGGAACCGGCGGTGAAGCATTGCTTCTATAATAAACAGGTATGCCCCTAACCGATCCGCCCACCGCCACGCCCGACTCGCCTCACCGCTCGTTGGTCACCGTGGGCTGGAAAGAGCGGGTCGGCCTGCCGGGCTGGGGCGTCCGCGGGCTTAAAGCCAAGATCGATACCGGGGCCCGCACCAGCTCGATCCACGTCGCCGAGCTCGAGCTGCGCGGCGACGACACGGTGCGTTTCGAGGTGGTCGTCCGCGAAAAACCCGTCCGCAAAACCGTCTGGGTCGAAGCCCCGCTGGTCCGTCACACCGTGGTCAAACCCAGCAGCGGCCAGCGGCAGGAACGGCCGGTGGTGGCGACGACGCTGAGCCTCGGCGGCCGCCGCTTCCCGATCGAGGCGACACTGGTTTGTCGAAAAGGGATGCTCTGCCGGATGCTCGTCGGCCGCACCGCGCTCGCCGGCCGCTTCGCCGTCGACCCGTCGGCGACCTACCTGCACCGCAAACCCAAGAACCTGAAACCATAAACCACAGAGACGCAAACACCGCAGAGCAGAAGCGCCTTGTTTTAAAGGCGATCGACATTGATCTGACCCTCACTTTTCCGGTTCGGGTTCGCCTCCGCGATCTCCGCGCCTCCGCGGTTAAATTTTCCAAGGCTTACTCATGAAACTTGGCATCCTCTCCACCGCCCCGAAATGTTACAGCACCCGACGCCTCCGCCAGGCCGCCGAAGAGCGCGGCCACCACGTCAAGGTGCTCAACACCCTCCGCTTCGCCATCGAGCTCGAGCATGGCGATCCCGACCTCTACTTCCGCGCCAAACACCTCTCGACCTACGACGCGATCCTCCCGCGCATCGGCGCGTCGATCACCTACTTCGGCACCGCCGTCGTCCGCCAGTTCGAGCAGATGGACGTCTACACGCCCAACACGTCCAACGGAATCACCAACTCCCGCGACAAACTCCGCTCGCTCCAGATCCTCTCCCGCCACGACATCGGCATCCCGCACACCTGCTTTGTCCCCGAGAAAAAAGACATCCTGCCCGCCATCGAACGCCTCGGCGGCGCGCCGATCATCATCAAGATTTTGGAGGGCACGCAGGGCGTCGGCGTCATCCTCGCCGAGACCACCAAGGTCGCCGAGGCCATCATCGAAACCCTCCAATCCGCCCGGCAGGACGTGCTGCTCCAGAAGTTCGTCAAGGAATCGAAGGGCAAGGACATCCGCGCCTTCGTCGTGGGCGACCGCGTCGTCGCCGCCATGCGCCGCGTCGCGCAGGGCGAAGAGTTCCGCTCCAACGTCCACCGCGGCGGCAAGGCCGAGCGCATCGACCTCGACCCCGCCTACGAACAGACCGCCGTCCGCGCCGCCCAGATCATGGGCCTGCGTATGGCCGGCGTCGATATGCTCGAGGGCAACGACGGCCCGCAGATCATGGAGGTCAACTCCTCGCCCGGCCTCGAAGGCATCGAGGGCGCGACCGGCCTCGACATCGCCGGCGCGGTGATCGACCACCTCGCCGACCAGGTCAACTTCCCCGAGCTCGATATCCGCCAACGCCTCACCGTCACCAAGGGCTACGGCGTCGCCGAGCTCCACGTGCCCGACGCCCACCGCTTCGTCGGCACCACCCTCGCCGACACCGGCCTCCGCGACCAGGACATCGTCGTACTCACCCTCAACCGCGGCGTCAACGTCATCTCCAACCCCAAGGGCTCCCGCACCCTCGAAGCCAACGACCGCCTGCTGTGCTACGGCAAGCTCGACACGATGCGTTACCTCGTGCCCGAAAAGAAAAAACGCAAGAAGAAGCCCAAGGTCCAGAAGCTCGACCCCGCGCTGATCGAACAGCTCGACCAGAAGACGCCCTGAACCGTACCGCTGTTTTTATAATCGCGTGGTGAACTGCGGTGCCACTCGCCGCGAATCGGCACCCGCCATCTCCCGTCAGCGGCGCGCGGCACCGGAGCTCAATACCGCTTTTTCTAACCCGACCCCGACGCCCCTTCATGCCGAATCCCACCCCCGACCCCACCCCCGACCCCTCGCTCTGGGCCGGCGTCCGCGTCGAACCCGGCCAGCAGGTCGCTATCGACATCCCCGTCGGCGCCAGCTACGCCGGCACGACGATCAACCTCCCGGTGTTCGTCTGGCGTGGCGCTTCCGGGGGCGGGCCGACGGTGTCGGTCACCGCCGCGGTCCACGGCGACGAGATCAACGGCACCGGCGCGATCCGCTACCTCATCACCCAGAAACCCTTCGAACTCCGGGCCGGGACGCTGGTCCTCGTGCCCGTGGTCAACCTGCCGGGCTTCGAGCAGCACGCCCGCTACCTGCCCGACCGCCGAGACCTGAACCGCTGCTTCCCGGGCAACCCCGAGGGGCCGCTGGCCAAGCGGATGGCCCACGCTTTTTTTTCCCAGATCATCCGGCGCTGCGACTACGGCCTGGACCTGCACACCGCCGCGGTCCGCCGTACCAACTTCCCCAACGTCCGCGCCGACATGACCCGGCCCGGGCTCGCCGAATTAGCCCGCGCGTTCGGGGCCGAGCTGATCGTCAGCTCCCGCGGCCCCGACGGCTCGCTCCGCCGCGCCGCGACCCGGGCCGGCGTGCCCACCCTGATCCTCGAGGCCGGCGAGGTCTGGAAGGTCCAACCCGGGGTCGTCGAGTACGCCTTCCGGGGGATCACCAACTGCCTCGCCCACCTGGGCATGATCGACGCCGAGCCCACCCCGCCCGCCTACCGGGTCGAAACCGACAGCACCCAGTGGGTCCGGGCGAAGCACGGCGGCTTCCTGCGCTTCCACGTCGCCCCGGGCCAGATCGTCGCGGCCGGCGACCCGCTCGCCACCAACGCCAAGCTCACCGGCGAAGAACAGAACACCCTCACCGCCCCACGCGACGGCATCGTCGTGGGCATGACCACCCTCCCCTCGGTTTCGCCCGGCGACCCGGTCTGCCACCTCGCATTCCCCCGCACCGGTACGCTCAAAAAAATCGAGCGCACCGTGGAGAAGCTCCACGAAAACTCTCTGCACGAACGGGTCCGCGACGAATTCGAGCGCGGCCTCGTCGTCCACGACCACCCCGAAAACCCCGGCTGATCGGCCCGGCCCGCCGCCCATCTCTAACTCTAACAGTCGACGCAGAAGACCGGCCGCCGCGTCTGGCTTACCACACGTCCATTCCGCCCGGGACGAGTTGAAGAGGCGCCAAGCCGGCGATTCTTCCAGAGGTGGGGGATTTGTTCGAGGCGTTGCGGCGTGAGACGCGCGGCGTTTGGGGGGGTGCCTAGCGCAGGCACAATTCATCGGTAGCGGCCGTGGCACCGCATCCGCCTTTTAATTTGTTATTGCAAAATCGCTAGCTTGACGGTACAATAAGTTTATTCGCGAGTGTTTCGTGTTGTGCTGTACTGTGTGTTCTTAGTTTCGAGGAGATTTGAGAATGAAGAATTTATTGATAGTTTTAATTGTCGGGGCAGCTGTGATCTTTCCTCAACTTGCTTCCGCAGCATCCTCGTTCGAGGGTTTTGACAGCATCTTTTCTGTAGACTTCGAGGGGATCTCGGAAACTGGAGATTTCGATTTTACCGGCAATGTTGTGTTCGGATTTCCACCTTCGTCGGGTACCGACATTACACCTGGTAGTGGGCTAATGGAATATAACATTACGGCCACGGGGCTAGGTGGTCTGTTTGAATTCACATCTGAGGACAACACATTTTTCCCTGTCTTCCCACAGGTAAATTCTGACGCCGACGGAGTGGTCAGCGGCATTAATACTGAGATCGAATTCCTTGACGGCTTGTTTGTAACAATCGATAACACGTTCGATGTGACCAGCGAAGCTACAGGCTTGCTCGCGTCGGGTGTCATAGCGTTTTCTTCCCCTGAGCTTGTGACTGAAGCATCGCCGACTTCGCCGAACGTTATCCCAACGCCGACTGCGGCTGCGGGAACCATTTTTCTGCTTGGACTCGTCGGCCTGCGCCGACGGCCGGGGCAATCGGTTGAACGACACTGACACGGCCCGCTACTCTGAAAATTTATTGCGAGTTTTATCGCCTCAAAGAAACACGTCCACGTCGAAGTCGCCCCGCTCGACCATCTCCGAGGCGAACGTCGGCAGGTACCCGGTGTGGCGCAGCGTCGGCTGCTTGGGGTCTTTGAGGGTGTAGATATCTTCGAGCCGTATCTGCCCGGTCTCCGGGTCGATCGAGCTGACCTCCGAGACCGCGGTCACCCGCCGGTGCCCGGACGCGAAGCGGGTGACCTGGACCACCAGGTCTACGGCGGTGACGATCTGCTCGCGGATCGCTCGCATCGGCATATCCACCGCCATGAGCACGAGCGCCTCGAGCCGTTTCATCGCGTCGCGAGGGTTGTTGGCGTGGACGGTGGAAAGCGACCCGTCGTGGCCGGTGTTCATGGCCTGGAGCATGTCCATCGCCTCGGGGCCGCGGACCTCACCCACGATGATGCGGTCGGGGCGCATCCGCAGGCTGTTGCGCACCAGCTCCCGGATCGTGTATGCGCCTTTGCCTTCGACGTTCGCCGGCCGGCCTTCGAGTTTGACGACGTGCGGCTGGGGAAGTTGGAGTTCGGCGGACTCTTCCACGGTGATGATCCGCTCGCTGGGTCGGGCGTAGGCCCCGAGCACGTTGAGCAGCGTGGTCTTGCCCGAGCCGGTGCCGCCGGAGATCACGATGTTCGACCGGCCAATGATGCACCCCTGCAGGAAACGGGCCACGCTCGACGACAACGCGTCTCGCTCGACCAGGTCGTCCATGGTGAACGGCACCCAGCCGAACTTGCGGATCGTCATGCACGGGCCGACCAGCGAAAGCGGGTGGATCACGACGTTGACCCGGCTGCCGTCGGACAGCCGCGCATCGACCAGCGGCGTCGAGGTGTCCACCCGCCGGCCGACCGGGGCCAGTACCCGCTCAATAATCGACAAAAGCACGTCGTCGGAGAAAAACGTCCGCGTCGTGGGCTGGATCACCCCGTTTTTTTCGATATAGATCCGGTCCCGGCCGACCACCATGATCTCGCTGACCGAGGGCATCTCAAGGAGGTCCTGCAGCGGCCCGAGCCCGAGCATAATGTCCTGAATGTCTTTGGCCACCGTCCGCTGGACCACGTACTGGGTCAGTTCGCGGTCCAGCGCGGGGTACTCCTGCGCGAACAGCTCGTCGAACGAGTCCTCCGCCACCGCGAGGTCTTCGCTGACGCTCGACGGGTCGAACAGCAGCGGCATCATGTCGACCAGCGACGAGACCAGCTCCGTGATCTGCTGCTCCTTGACCGGGTCCAGGAGGCGGTCGTCGCCGCTCTTGTAGTCGGTCTGGACCCGGCCCTGGCACTGGCGGACGACCTCGGCGGTCACCAGGCGGCGCAGGTGGTGCGCGCAGGCGAGGCGGACCATCTCGGGTTCGAGCCGGGTGACCCGTGGCCGCAGCACCTCGTCGAGATGGATCAGGACCTGGTTGAGAAACGCCCGGTCGTCCTTGCGGATCCCGCCGGTGACGCGGAGGTTCATCCGCTCTAAGAGCTCGGCGTGGACTTCCTGTTCGAGCTCCATCAGCCGGGCTTGGAGCTGCTGCTCGTCGGCCAGCCGGGGGTCGTCGGCCTCGCCGTCGCGGCCGACGACGGCGAGCGTGAACTGCCCGAGCTGGATCTCCTCGCCGAAGTCCACGAACCGGGGGTTGCCCTGGACCACCTCGCGGTTGGCCACGCGGGTGCCCGCCTGGCTCATCGCCTCGACCACCATGCGGTTGCCGCGGCGCAGGATCCGGGCGTGGCGGGGCGCGACGAACGGGCTCTTGAGCGTGATGTGGCAGCTGTCGTCACGCCCGATGAGGATCGGGTCGCCCTCGGCTTCGAGGGTGTGCCGCAGGTTGTTGCTGTGGTCGTAGAGCCAGAATTGCATAAAGACTTCGGGAAGGGGGGCGGGGGTTTCCGGTGGTTTCCGGGGTTTTCGGAGCTTCCGGGGGCGGCTAGGGGTTGCGGCTGCCGCGGGGGGAGGCGGCGTTGCCCGCGGCGCGGGCGGGGGCCAGGCCCAGCCGGGCGAGCAGTTCCGGGTTGATGCCCCCGCCGGGGATGAAGCGCGGCCGCTGATCGTCGGGCGACCGCAGCAGCACGGAATACACCCCGGTCTTCTGCACTTCCTGGGTGATCTCGCTGAGCAGGACCGCTTCCTCGGGGCGGACCTCGACGGTAAGCGTCTCGAAGTTGTCCGAACCCCGTCGGCCGCTGCGCTCGTCCACGATGCTCCGCGAGCCGATGCTCACCACCCGCACGTTTTCCATCACCGCGACGCTCTCCCGCCGCCCGCCGGCCCCCCGGACCGGGGCCAGGATATCGACCCGCATCTCCGTCTTGAGTGGGCTGGGCAGCAGCTTCGACACCACCGGCAGCGACACCCCGCGGAACCCCTCGGTGATCAGCCGCCGCGACGCATCGCCCGTCAGGTCGTCGAACATCCGCGTGGTCAGGGGCTCGCCCTGCTCGGCCCGGCGGGTGAACGCGTCGCCCAGCCGCAGCGGCTCGCCCGCCGAGTTCGCTTCCACCACGTCGCGGAACGCGTCGCGGTACCGCTCGGGCACGCCGACCTGTTCGACGTCCTGTCGTTCGAGGACCTCGCCCGCGTTCTTGGACACCACCAGGCGGAAGAACTTGACCTCGCCCTCGCGGACGCTGTTTTTGACCCCCAGGATGTAGACGTTGACCATGACGACCGCCGCGAGGCCGAGCAGCAGCGCCACGATGACGATCTTGGTCCCGCCGCCCGCCGGGCCGTCGGGCCCACGGGGGTCGGGCTTTTTGGGAAGCGGGACGGTCGGCGAGCCGGGCAGTTGACTCATGGGAAAGTTCCGGAGGCAGGGGGCACAAGGGGCGGTGCCGGGAGGCGGGGTAAAGGGGGGGAATGCAGGGCCGTGCGGGGCGGGGAGAGAAACGGGGTTTACGAATTATAGAGCGATCCTGCCCGCCGAGCGGCCCGCCGCGCTGCGCGAGGCAGGTTTTGCGTCGCGCCGCGGCGGGAAACAGAGGCCCACGCCTCTTGTCCGCGGGCAGGGCTTCGCGGGGGGCGAAGCCTGCGGCGGGTCTGCACCGGATTCAGGGTGGTGGGCTAACGCATTTTGCGCAGCCAGACCGTGACGTGGTGTCCGCCCCCGGCCCGGGGTTTGAACCGGATCGTGAGCACGCCGGCCGCCCCGGCTCCGTCGCCCCCGGCGCGGGCCCTGTCTGCCTGGGCGGTGCGGATGAACGTCATGGTTTGCCCGCGCCTGCGGTCTGAGTCGGGCCGGGGACGGTCGGCGGTGATCGGGGTGAAACCCGCCGCCCGGGCCGCCGCGTCGTATCTTGCCCTCACGGCGGCGGTGTCGTCGTCGGCGGGGAGGCGCCAGAACGAAACCTCGTCGAGCATCGGCCCGTCCGCGAGGCGGTAGCGGGACTGGTGGGCGGCGGCCTCGCTGGGGGGTGGCAGATCGGCCGGCTCACGGTCCAGCGGGCGGTGGGCCGGGTTCATGGCCAGCGGGTCCGCGTCCGCGGGCGCGTCGAGCAGCACGGCCCAGGGCGTGGGAGCGCCCCGCGCGGGCGGCGTATAGATCATCGTGCCCCGGCCTGGCGGCGACGGGTCGCCAAGCGGCCTGGCCCCGGTTCTCGGCGGGCTGCGAAGGTATTGCCAAGCACCCCCACCGAGAATCCCCAGCATCGCGGCGGCTACCGCGAGCCACACCCCGATGCGCCGCCGCTTCGGAGGCGGGGCTTCGCCGGGACCGAGCGGGTATTTGGTGGGGCGGGGCGGCGACATCGCCACCACCATACGGCCCCGGGCCCGCGGGCCATAGCCGGGCGCGACACCTGAGTCCGGCGGCCGATCCCTCCGTCCGTCGGGGCAGGGGAGTAGGACGGCCCCGGGTGGTTTACCCGTCGAGCAGGTCCTGCGCCATGGTGATGAGCTTTTCGAGGCGGACCGGCTTGAGGACGTAGCCGTCGACGCCGAGGTTCTCGGCGTATTGCTGATGGCGCTTGCCTTCGTTGGCGGTCACCATGATGACGCGCGGGGCGGTGGTGAATTTTTTGACTTTTTCCAGTACGAGAAAGCCCGACCGCTTGGGCAGCATCATGTCGAGCACGACCAGGTCGGGGGGGTCGCCTTCGCAGATTCGGACCGCGGAGTTGCCGTCGCCGCAGACCTGCGTGAGTGCGCCCTCGGCCTGGAGCGCGTGGTCCACGGCGGCGCGGATCTCAGGGTCGTCGTCGACGACCAGGATTTTTTTGTCTTTGAGGCGCAGCGGGTCTTCTTGGTCGGCCATGGGGTCGGTCTTTCGGAGCAGGGGGGTGGGGCGGGAGGAGCGGCGGGGGGCGTGGGGGACGACGCGTCGGGTCGGTCGGGCTTTCGCGGGGCGGCGCCCGGCGGCGGCCGATCAGGGATTATGCCCGGCTGGGTCGGCCGGTCAAGCGAGATGGGGGGCGGTCGGGGCTAGCCCGCGTAGGCCGGCGGGGGGTGCTCGATCTGGTGCATCAGTTCGTCGGTCATCCAGGGCAGTTCGCCGAGGCGCTGGCGGAGGCTGCGCGGCAGGGGTTTGCCTTGCCGCTCGTGACGCGGTCGGCTCTTCCAGCGGCGGTGGCTCCAGAGGAACTGGCTCGGACGCATGCGGACCATGGTCTCGAAAGCGCGGCAGTAGCGTGCGGTGACGTAGTACAGCGGGTCGGTTTGGCCGGCCCAGTCTTCGGGGCGGATGATGTCGGTGATGCCCATCTCGAACTGGAAGCGCTGGCCGATGCGGTGGGCGTAGCCGCACACGACGCTGGCGTTGAACTGCAGGGCGAGGAGCCCGATGGATTTGTACGTGCTCGCCAGCCGCCCGAAGAACGGGACGAACACGCCTTTTTCGCCGGCGTTCTGGTCCGCGATAAACCCCAGCGTCCCGCCGCGCCGCATCACGTCCACCATCTGGTCGGTGGCGTCGAACTTGGTGATGATCCGCATGCCCTTATTCTCGCGGATCCCCATGAGCCAGTCGTTGACCAGTTTGTTGTCCAGCGGCCGGGCCACCGAGTCGGTGTCGTAGCCCAGCAGCGCGAGCAGGTAGCCGAGCACTTCCCAGTTGCCCAGGTGTCCGGTGAGCAGGATGACCGGGTCGTCGGAATTGAGCAGGTCCACGGCCGGGCCGAGGTTGACCATGTTCACCCGGCTGGGCCAGGTGTCTTCGGTCAGCACCCGGGGGGTGTGCAGGGTTTCGAACGCGAGCTGAACCAGGTGCTGGGTCGACTGGGTTGCGCAGCGGGCGATGCGCTCTTCCGACCAGTGGGGGAAGCTCAGGCGGATGTTGTGGCGGGCGCGTTTGCGGTGCCGGGCATCGAAGTGGTCGAGCCCGCGGCCGAGCAGTCGCGCGGTGCGCTGGTTGGTCTCGACCTCGAACCCGGTGACGGCCGAGGCGACGAGGCGGGCCAGGACATACTCGATTTTTTCCCAGACAGGTCCCCGTTGGGCCATGGACACATTGCTCGGTGGGGATCAGGAGGGGGCAGCAGGGGGGGCGGTGCGCGAGGACCGGAGGCCAACGGCCGAGGGGTTCGGCGGCCGCGGCGTCACCGGGGCGGCTCCCGGTGCTTCGCGGGCTCCCCGGGTCGGCCGACGCGGCGGCGGGGTCAGCGTTGGAAGTAGCCGATCAGGTCGAGGAAGCGGTTCTGATTGAGGACCGGGATCCCGAGCTCTCTGGCCTCGACGATGCGGGTCTGGTAGGCCTCGAAGTTCTCGAGCTCGACGCGGAACTCACGCATCTTGATGAGGTCCAGCTCGTCGTCCGGGCGCTGCGGGAGGCTGGGCTCTTGGCCCAGGACCAGGTAGTCCACGCTGTAGCCCAGATCATCGACCAGCCGGCCGCCGCTGCGCTGGATCAGCGCCGACACCCGTTCGTGGCTGTCGGGCTCGACTTCGCCGTTGTTGTCCAGGTCGAATTGCCCGAAGACGTGGAACGTGAAGATCCGGTTGGGATCGAAGGCGACGTTGACCAGCAGGTCGCCGTTGTCGATCGTCGCCCGCGGCTGGCGGGAGACGACCCGCCCGACGGCGCTGTTGGATTCGATGTTGATGATCTCGATGATGGCCTTGCCCTCGGCCTCGGGGTCTTCGATCTTGATGAGCTCTTCGGCGTCGAAGACTTTGAACGGCATGCCCAGGGTGAGCCCGGCCTCGCGGCCGAGGTCGAGGTAGACCTTGTTCTGGTCTTTGATCTGGGCCACCACCGTCGCGTCGGCGAGGGTCACCGCGACCGACTCGGGCCGGCTGCCGCGCAGCTCGGCGATGGTCGTCTGCAGCCCGGCGATCGACCGCTCACGCTCGGTGATGGTCGCGTCGAGTTCGGCGACCTGCTGCCGCAGCGATGCGACCTGAGCCTGGTAGGTCTGATCGACTTCCTGGATCGAGGTATCGATCAGCGACTTGAGCCGGGTGTTTTCGCTCGAGATCGCATCGACGGTCGAGGTGAGCTGCTGGACCTGCCGGCTCAGGTCACGCGAGAGGTTGTTCTTCTCGGTGACGGATTGGGTCAGGTCGGCCTGGGCCCGGGCGGTCGCGGCCTGCTGCTCGGCGAGGCCCGCCTCGGCGGTGTCCTTGATGACGGTGAGGCTGCCGACCTGCCCCCGCAGCTCGCTGACGGTGCTGCTGAGCTGGTCGATCTCCGCCAGCAGCTTGCCGACCGAGCTGCCCGGCCCCTGGGCGGTGAGCGTCTGGAACGACGGGTTGTTGCGGTCGCCGCTGTTGACCACCGCGTTGAGGTCGGCCTGCGCCGCGGCCTCGGCCTGGGTCGCGGACTCGACCTTGGTGAAGAAGACGATCGCCAGGATCAGGCAGACCAGGAACCCGGCCCCCAAAACCACCAGGCCCAGAATCGAGCCCTGTCCGCCTCCGCCAGAACGCGCGCGTGCCATAGATAACTCCTGTGAATCAGCCGGTGGAGCGGGGCCCGTGGCCGCCGCTCGGTAAACCGTAAGTGTCCCCCCGCGTCGGGTTTTCGTCAAGCAACGCCGCCCCCGCCGCGTTATAGGACCCCCGCCGCGGCGGGATCATCTCCCGGGTTCGGCACCCGCGTCGGACGATGGCTCGGTAGCCGGGTCCGTTAATCCGACTACCAGCTCGACTTCCACCGGGGCATCCAGCGGCAGCGACGCGCACCCGACCGCCGCCCGGGCGTGCCGCCCCGCGTCCCCCAGCATGGCCGTCAGCCACCCGCTCGCCCCATCGGCGACGAGGTGCTGCTCCGCAAACCCCGGGGCACTCGCGACGAACACCCCGACCTTGATCACCCGCGCGAAACCCGGACCGGCTCCGCCGTCGAGTTCCCGCTGCAGGACCGCGAGCGCGTTGACCACACACCGCTGCGCGCAGCGTCGGGCGGTCTCGAGATCGACCGCGCCGCCGACCGTTCCGGTGGCGAGCAGCCGGCCGTCGTCATCGAACGGGAGCTGGCCGCTGACCCAGAGTTGTCGGCCGTGGCGGGCCACCGGGTCGTAGTCCGCCGCCGGCGGCGGGGGGGTGGGGAGGGTCACCCCCTTGGCGTTGAGGGTGGCAAGAAGGTCCATGCCGATTAGTGTGGTCCGTCGCCCGGGTTTTGTCGACCCGCGCCGCTTGGTCGCGGGCGTTTCTTCGCGATACGGGGGTGCCACGCTCAGCCCCCCGCAGCGCTTGCTTGGATCCCTCGGGACACCTCGGCGGTATCGCTTGGAGAAACCGCCGGGGCTGCATTCTTGGAGACGGTTTCCGGGGCAACTTCCGGGGCGGATTCCGGGGTGCTCGAACGGGTAGCCCGATCGAGCGCGTCGACCACTTGGTCCACGGTATAAAAATCGGCTTTGAACACCTCTTGGCCGTCAGGCCCCAGCACCACCAGCAGCGGGATCGTCACCCGCCCCATCTCCAGCAACAGGTTGTTGCCCGCCACGTTCCGCGTCGACGTAATGTCCACCTTCATCGCCACCACTCCCCCCCCCCCGGAAATTCCTCCCCCGGAAGCCGCCTTGGGAACAACTTCGCCGGCTCCGTTTTTTCCGGGGGAGTTTGCCGTCAAAGCCAGGCCGTTCTCCGCCGGCGTGGCGCCGCTGCCCGCGCCCAGACGTGACGCCACCCGCGGGTGTTCGAGGACCGCTTTTTCTAGGGTTTTGCAATTCAGGCACCAGTCGGCGGTGAAGTCCAGCAGCACCGCTTGCCCCGCCGCCTGCGCCTGGGCCAGCCGCTCGGGCGTGTAGTACACCCACGCGATCTCGCCCCCGCCGTCGGTTCCGTCGGACCCGCCCCCCCCGCCTAGCTCCACGCCCACCCAGCCGCCCGCCGCGAGCAGGACGACCCCGCACAGCCCCACGGCCGCGCGCCCTTGCGTGGTCCGGCTCACCCCGCCCAGCCCCCGCACCAGCACCCACAGCCCCGCCGCCGCGACCAGGCCGCCCACCGCCCACCAGTACGCCGAGCTGTTCGCCGACGTCCCGTCCGAGGTCAGCGCGACCGCCCCGGTGCCCACGAAAAACGCCGCCGCCGCCAGCATCAGGATCCCCATGGTCTGCTTGAGCAGTTCACTCCCCGCGCCCGCCCGCGGCAGCTTCTCGACCAGGCTCGGCATCAGCGTCAGCGCGAGGTACGGCAGCGCCATCCCCGAGCCGATCGCGGCGAACACCCCCAGCACCATCCCCGCCGACTGCTGTGTCGCCCACGCCACCGCGCCGCCCATGAACGGCCCGGCGCACGGCGTGGCCAGCACCGCGGTCATCACCCCGAACCCCAGCGAGCCTGCCACCGTATCCCCGGTCGGGTTCACCTGGTACACCGCCCGCGGCAGGTTGATCGTGAACAGCCCCATCATCGACACACCCAGCACCGCGATCACCCCCCCGACCGCGAAATTAAACGCCGGGTACTTGAACAAATGGCTCACCGTCTCGAACTGCTTGATCCCCACGATCGCCGCCGCGATCGCGAGCCAGAACCCCACCACCCCCGCCGCCATCACCCAGGCCAGCAGCACCGTCCGCCGCCGGCCGCCCGCGTTCGAGCCGTGCTGCGCCAGGCTCATCACCTTCAGCGGCAGCATCGGCAGCACGCAGGGCGTGAAGTTCAGCACCAGCCCCGCCAGCAACGCGGTTGCCAGGATCGCCAGGGTCTTGCCCGCACCGCCGCCGGCTTCCCCCGCCGCCGCCGATCCTGTTTCCGCGTCACCCGGGCCGTCCGCCGCGGCGACCGCCCCCCACCCCGCCGGGTCAAACCCCGCGAACAGCGCGTCTCGGACCGGGTCGTCGCCCGCCTCGATCGCCGTCCCCGCCGGCACCACCTTGACCGTCGCTTCGAGCTGCCGCGTCTCGGGCAGGTAACACACCCGGTCGTCGCAGGCCTGGTAATTCAGCTCGAACTTCAGCGTCAACTCGCCGGGCTCGAGGTCCGCCGCGAGCAGCACAGGCACGTAGAGCACCGCCTGACCTTGATAGACCTGCAACGCCTGCGGCGCGTACCGCGGTTCGTACGGCTGCGGCTCGGGGAACTGCACCGCCCCGACCCGCACCCCGTCGGGCAGAGCCTGCGGCGTCAGCCGGGTCGGCCACTGCCCGGGGAACCACGCCGGCCCGCTGCGCGCTGCGTCCGGGTTGATGTGCAGCCCCGCCCCGATCTCCAGCACCACCGCCACCACCGTCGGGCTCCCCACGTGCGCCCGGTCGGCCACGAACAACGCCCGGCTGCGCACCTTCTCCTCCCCTCGCGGAATCAACCCAAGCCCCAACCCCCCGCCCCCGGAAGCACCTCCCCCGACCCCTGAAGCACCCGCCCCGACGTTGATCCCTCTTGCACCAATGCCTCCGGAATCCTGCCCCCCGAAACCCGGGCCCCCGCTCCCCGGGTTTTCGGAGGTGGCGGGCCCGGTGCTCGGCTCTTGCGGTGTTTGGCCTTCCTGGCCGACCGCGGTGCCCGTAAGCAGCACCCCGACGGCGATCAGCGCCACCAACCTTCTGCCTCGCCCTGCCCGGCTCCATAAATGCTGCCACATGGTCGTCATACTCCATCGTAGGACGCCGTGTCCCTACCCCGTCAACTCCGCCGGCCCGGCTTTGATTCCCGCGGGGTTCTCCGCCCCAACGCCCGGTCCCCCCGGACCCCCCGGCCGCCCCCGCCCGGGGAACGGCTCGGCCGCCTCCGTTCGGGGTCTGACCCGGTCTCACATCCGGAACACCGCCCCCAGCCGACGCCCCATCAGCACACTCGCGCCCGCCAGCGTCACCGTCAGCAGCACCATCCCCCAGACCCCCATCGCGCTGGCCAGGTACTTCCCGTCGCCCAGCCGATTAAACAGCGTCCAGATCGCTTTGGTGATCGGGTAGTGCGGCTCTTTTTCCGCCAACACCAGCGAGTCGCTGACCTCGAGCATGGCGAAGCTGAACACCAGGATCCCCCCCGCGATCAGGTTCGCCATGATCAGCGGCACCACCACCCGCCGGACCGCCGTCATCCGCGACGCCCCGAGGTTGAGCGCGGCGTCCTCCAGGTCGCCCGAGGTTTGTTCCAGCCCCGCCGCCGCCGCCCGCAGGATGTAGGGTAGCCGCCGGATCGTGTACGCCACCACCAGAAACCCCAGCGGGTTGGGCGCCTGCCCCCGCACCGCCAGCAGCCCCCCGGCCGTGTACCACCAGGACCCCGGGTCCCCGCCCCCCAGCGTCCCCTGCATCCACCCCGAGAGCTGCGGGAACGGCCAGTGCAAACTCATCGCGACGTACCCAAACGCCATCACCAGCCCCGGCACCGCCAGGGGCAGCATCCCCAACGCGTCCAGCAGCCACCCGCCCCGCACCTTCGCCCGCACCGTCAGGTACGCGATCGCCAGCCCCAGCCCCACGCACAGCACCATCGCCAGCCCCGCGTACCACAGGCTGTTCGTCACCGAACGCATCGCCAGGTCGTGCGACAGCACCCCCGCGTAATGCTCCCCCGTCCACCCGCCCGGCAACACCGATCGGTACCACGTCCCGTCCACCGCCACCGACGACAACACCACCCCCAGGTGCGGCAGCACCGCCAGCAACGTCACCCCCCCGAAAAAAGACACCGCCAACCCGCTCCGCCAGCCCCGCAGCGTCTTCACCGCCGCCGCCGCCGTCGCCTTGTTCTGCATCGCGTACGCCCGGCCCCCGAACGCCCGCTTGCCTACCACGTACAGCCCCGTCGCCACCGCCAGCATCACCACCACCAGCGCGTACGGCCGGGGGTTCGTCTCCAAATCGGTCAGCCCGTAAAACACCTGCACCGGCGTCACCGTCTTGAACTCGAACATCAGCGGCGTGCCCAGCTCCGTGAAGCTCCAGATAAACACGATCGTCCCCCCCGCGAACACCCCCGGCCCGATCAGCGGCAGCGTACACCGCCGAAACCGCCGCCACCGGCCCGCCCCCAGGTTCAGCGCCGCCTCCTCCAGCGACGGGTCCAGATTCGAGACCGCCGCCACGATATTCAGATAAAGGATCGGGTATAGGTGCAGCGCCTCGACCAGCACCACCGCCCCGAACCGCCCCCCGATCAGAAACCCCTCGCCCCCCAGAAAATCGATCCCCGGCCCCGCCCCGTCGATCAGCCCCAGCTTCGCCAGCAGTGAATTAATCGCCCCGAACCGCCCCAGGAGCGCCTGCATCCCGATCGCCCCCACGAACGGCGGCAGGATCAGCGGCACCAGCACCAACGCCGTCACCACCCCCTTGCCCCGGAACTCGTACCGACCCCCGATCACCCCCATCGGCAGCGCGATCAGCAGGCAAAGCACCGTTGTCGCCGACGCGATCCCCAGCGCGTTGCCCAGCCCCCGCAGGTACAGCGGGTCTCGCAGCACCCCCAGCCCCTCGCCCACGAAGTACCGCAGCGTCCACCCCCCGGTCGCCTCGTCCACAAACCCGCCCCGCACCGTCAAAAAGATCGGCCACAGCAGAAACACCGCCAGCACCCCCATGACCCCCCCCGTCCAACCCGGGACCCGCCCCCCCCCCCCCCCCCCCACCCCGCGGCCCGCCGCCCCCCCAGAAAAAAAGACCACCACAAAAACCCC
>JBCDDZ010000040.1:0-24936 GCA_039180025.1 Planctomycetota bacterium | reverse complement strand
GACGGGGCGGCGGGCCTGGGCGAGGAGGCTTTGGAGGGTGGCGTTGCGGACGGTGTCCTGGATGGGGCGGCCGATGGCGTGGCGGGGGTCGAGGGAGAGGAGCCGGGCGGCGGCGGGGTTGAGGTTGATCAGGCGTTCGTCGGTGTCGATGACGGCGACGCCTTCGGCCATGGAGGAGAGGACGGCTTCGAGTTCGCCGCGGCGGCGTTCGATGGCGGTGAGCCGGGCGGTGAGCTGGCGGGTGCGGTCGCGGTGGGCGGCGTCGCGCTGTTCGAGCCGGCGGGCGCGTCGGAAGAAGGAGACGGCGGCGACCGTAGCGGCCAGGAGCAGGGCGGCGAGCAGGATGCAGAGGGCGGCGAGCATGAGTCGGGGCACTCCGGGCGGGGCTCGTCGGGTGGAACAGCGGGCAGGGGATTTTAGTCTTTGAAGCGGTAGCCGACGCCGCGGACGGTTTCGATCCGTTTGCCGGCGGGGCCGAGCTTGCGGCGCAGCGCGACGACCTGGACGTCGACGCTGCGGTCGGTGACGGCGGCGAAGCCTTCGTGGAGCGAATCGATGATCTGTTGGCGGGTGAAGACGCGGGCGGGGCGGGAGACAAGGAGGGTCAGGAGTTTGAACTCGGTGGCGGTGAGGTCGACGGGGGTGCCGTCGGTGGTGACCTGGTGGCGTTCGAGGTCGATGCGGACGCCGGCGGCTTCGACGACGGGGCGGTCCTGGTGGTCGGCTTCGACGCGGCGGAGGACGGCCTTGATCCGGGCCATGAGGATGCGGGGGCTGAAGGGTTTGGTGATGTAGTCGTCGGCGCCGAGTTCGAGGCCCTGGACGATGTCGGACTCTTCGCCCTTGGCGGTGAGCATGATGACGGGGATGTCGGAGGTGTCGGGGCGGGCTTTGAGGCTGCGGCAGACTTCGAGGCCGTCCATGGAGGGGAGCATAAGGTCCAGGAGGATGAGGTCGGGGGGCTGGCGGCGGACGAGCTTGAGCCCGTCTTCGCCGGTCTCGGCGGTGGTGACGTCGTAGCCCTCGCGGTCGAGGTTGTACTTGAGCAACTCGAGGAGGTCGCGTTCGTCTTCGACAATGGTGATTTTGAGTTCGGACATGGGAGGGGGCCTTTAGCGGAAGGGGTGGTGAGGATACCACCGTGTTTCACAATGGAAGCGCTGCTAACACAAAACACAAGAAAGGCCGGGGCCGGCGCAGCGGCGGGGGGCGGGAGCGAAGGGAAGGGTGGTCTCGGCATCGGGTCGGACCGCTGACGCGGGTTGAGCTTCCGGGGTGTTCCGGGGTGTTCCGGGGTATTCCGGGGAGGGGGCGGGGGATGGTTTTTAGAAGAGGAGTTGGAACTGGGTGCGGAAGACGACCTGGGCGTCTTCGCCGGGGCGGTCGGGCAGGAGGCCGAGGGTGGTGCCGGGGCGGTTGACAAGGCGGGTGGGGGTGATGAGCGGGTCGAAGACGACGACCACGTCGGTGGTGAGTTTGGCGTGGTGCTTGTCGAAGAAGGTGTTGACGCCGACGACGACGGCGTTGAGGTCGCCCAGGTCGTCGAGGTCGAGGTGGTTGAACTGGACGAAGGGCTGCCAGGTGTCGGAGAGGCTGTACCCGGTGCCGACGACCAGGCCGTAGTCGTCGAAGTCGTCGCGGCCGTCGTCGCCTTCGGTGTGGAGGGCGTAGAAGGCGGCGAGGGTGGCGAAGCCGCGGTGTTTGTAGAGGGCGTCGAGGGTCCAGGTGTAGAAGTTGTCGCTGAGCGAGCTGCCCGAGTCGTCGAGCTGGACGTGGCCGGCGGCGCCCAGGAGGAGGGTTTCGGGGGCGTCTTTCCAGGCGACGACGTCGCCGCCGTCGCGAGCCTTGCCGCGGGCGGCGACGTCGATGCGGACGGTGAAAGCGGCGTCGGCGACGTCGGGGTCGTCCGAGTCGAAGTCGAGGTTCTCGGTGTCGGCCCCGTCGCCGACCATGGCGCGGAGCTTGAGGCGGTCCAGGCCGGTGTACTCGGCGAGGACGCCCTGGCCGAAGTCGAGGGTGAACGACTCGGTGGCGAGCGAGCGGTCGACGCCGAGCTGGCGTTTGGAGCTGATGAGTTCCTCGCGGGCAAAGGGGAGCTTGAACTGGCCGGCCTGGAGCTTGAGGTCGGGGGTGAGGTGGGTGCCGATGACGACGCTTTCGATCTCGAACTGCCCGTCGTCGAAGTCGTCTTCGCCGGCGGCGGTGAGGCCGTAGAAAAACTTCCGCCCGCGGTCGAGGTGCCCGGTGAAGGCGAGCTTGGTGCGTCGGAGGGTAAAGCCCGAGAGGACGTCGTCGCCGGCACCGGGGGCGCCGGGGGTGCCGGCGGGGTCGGGGGCGTTGTCGCGGAAGTTGGCGACGTAGCGGACCTGGAGGTGGCCTTCGAGGTTGAGGGTGAAGCCGCCGTCGGGGCTTTCGAGGAAGAACCTGCCGTCGTGGCCGGCGGTCAGGCGGTCGGTCTGGTAGCTGATCCGCTGGCGGGCGTCTTCGAGGGCGTCGGCGGTCGCGTGTCGGAGGCGGTCGCTCTCGCGGGCGTCGGCGTGGGTGCCGCTTTCGATGCGGCCGACCTTGTCTTCGAGGGCGGTGACGGTGGCGCGGAGCCGCTGGACTTCGCGCCGCAGGGCGTCGTCGGTCTGGCCGGCGGCGGGCGGAGTCAAGGGGGACAGGGGCAGACCAAACAACAGCGCAGCGGCAACCAGACGACGGGGCATCACGCCACCTCCATCCAAGGGTGAGGGACCGTCCCCCGACACGCCCGGCTCGGCGGCAGACCGCCCGCCCAGACGCAGCGGCCGCGCGGGGCGGGGGCGGTGTCGGGGCGGAGGGCGGTCGGCAGCATCGGGGCAAACCTGGGTCGGCCGGCCGGCCGACGTAAAGGGGGGGATCGCACTCTAGAGGGGTGGAGAGATCAACGCAAACGCTTGTTTTGCAGTTGATTAGGTACTTTTATGGTGCGATATGGCGGCGGAAGGAGAGCGGCCCGCGTCGGCGGGGGGCGGTGGTCGCCGCGCGGAGTACGGAAAGTAGAAAGTAGAAGGCGGAGGGCGGAGCGCTGGCCGAGCCCCATCGCGACCGGGGTGGGGCGGGCCGGGCGCGGCGTGGGGGTTCGGCGAGCGGGAGGTTCCGGATGGGCGAGCGCAAAAAAAAGACCCGCGGACATGGATGTCCGCGGGCCCCTACGGTAAGCCGATCCGGGGATCGGCCGTTGTCTCGGTATTTAGAAGAGGAGCTGGAACTGGGCCCGGATGACAATCTGGTTGTCGGAATCCGCGGTGTCTTCGAGGACGCCGATGCCGGTGCCCGGTTCGTTGAACGTGAAGGCATCGGTGGGGGTGTCGTCGGGGTCGTCGACCGGATCGAAGAAGAACAGGACGTCGGCGGTGAACTTGGCGTTGTGCTTCTTGATGAAGTAGTTGAAACCGCCGCCGATGGAGTTGTTGTCGTCGAGCCCGGCGATATCGACAAAGTTGTACTGGCCGAAGATCTGGAACTTGTCGGTGAGCATGTAGGCGGGCTGGGCGACGAGGCCGTAGCTGTCCTGGCTGCCGTCGTCGGCGTGGATGGCGTAGAAGGCGCCCAGGACGCTGAAGCCGTTGCTCTCGTAGAGCCCGTCGACGGTCCAGGTGTAGACATCGGATTCGGCGGTGGCGTCACCGGTTTCGCCGAACTCAACGTGGCCGGCGGCCCCGAGGGAGAGGAAGTCGTCTTCGCCGCGCCAGGCGACGGCGTCTTTGCCTTGGCTCGACTTGCCGAAGACGGTCCACTCGGCGCGGGCGGTGGCGGCGATGTTGGTGGCGTCTTCATCGAAGTCGGCGTTTTCGCTGTCGGCCCCGTCGTTGATGTTGCCGACGAATTTCCACTCGCTGTTGGGTTTGTACTCGAGCTGGATGCCTTGGCCACGGTCGAGGGTGAAGAACTCGGTGGCGAAGGACCGGTCGGCGAGGACCTGCCGGGAGGAGCTGATGAGTTCCTGCCGGGCGAAGGGGAGCTTGAACTGCCCGATCTTGGCGGAGAACTGGTCGTTGATCTTGTAGCCGATGACGAAGTCTTCGATCTCGAAGTCGCCGTCGACGGCCCCGGCGTTGGTGTCTTCCCCGGCGAGGACCAGGGCGTAAGAGAATTTCTCGTCGCGGGTGACGTGGCCGTCGAATTTGAGTTTCGTACGGCGGAGGGTGAAGCCGGTCTCGCCGTCGTCGGCCGAGTCGTCCTGGAGGTTGGCGACGTAGCGGAGCTGGAGCTGCCCGCCGATGTTCATCCGGAAGTCGCCCTCGGGGCTTTCGAGGAAGAACTTGCCGTCGTGGCCGGCGGAGAGCTCTTCGGTCTGGTAGTTGATGCGGGCGCGGGCGTCTTCGAGGGCGGCCGCGGTGGCTTCCTGGAGGTCGGCGGTGCGGGAGTCGGCGGGGGCGCCCTTGATTTGGGCGAGTTCCGCCCGCATGGCGGCGAGCTCGGCCCGCATGGCGGCGAGGTCCGCATTGTCTTGGGCCGTCGCCGCGACGGGCGTGAGCACCGCCGCGGAAAGGACACCGGGGATCAGAAAACGTGACATGGATCAAATCTCCAGGGGGTCAAAAAGCAGGCCGTCCCGGTCTCCCCCGGGACATCCTGGGGCAGCGACAGCGCGGAGAAAGTAGACCCCCGATGTCAGGATCGAGTTACTGAAGTGTTAGAAGAGAGTTAACGTTGTAAAACCCCCGCCGAACCCTTGACTATCGCGTTCAGGGGGGGGGCGCGGCGGCGCGATCGGGGTCGATTTCGCGGAGGTAGGCCCAGGTGTAGAGCCCGGTGCGGTGGCCGTCGGAGAACACGAGGCGCACCGCGTAGTGGCCGACCAGCTCGGCCGACTCGGCCGCAAACCCACCCCCGCCCCCGGCATGGCCTTTGTCTCCCGGACGGCCCTTGTCCCCGGGGTCGCCTTTGCCTCCGGTATCGCCCCGGGCCTTGCGTTCTTTGCGGTCGTCTGCGGGAGGCGGCGGAGCAGAGGGCAGGACGGTCAGCGGGTTCGCTTCGAGTTGTTCGCGCAGGGCCTTGGCCTCGGCAGAGGGGGACATGCGGCGGAGGTAGGCCACGGGGTAGACCGAGACCCGGCCGTCGCTCCACCGGATGGTGAGGGCGGTGTCTTTTTTGAGGTCCAGCGCCAGGGGCTTGAGGCCCGGGGGCAGCGGGGCGACGATCTCGCCCCCTTCGTCGGAAGGCTTGTGCGGGCCGAACTGGAGAGGCTGATGGGCCATGGGTTCTAAGACTAAGGTTGCGACGTTCGCAGCGAGGGGTGGCGGCAGGCGATAGAGAATATGGCGCGGCCCGAACGGGACGGGGTTTCTAGCGCAATGCTCACAGTGAACGATAGCCCGAGGTTTGCTGTCCGGGCGTATGGGGCGGCGGCGAGCCGATTCGAGGCAGGCCGGCGGGGGAACGATCAGGGGGTTCGGGCGGCACGGATTCCAGCGAACTTCCTAGGTTTCCGGGAACTTCTAGATAACTTCCGGGGGGAGGTTAGGGGGATTCGAAGGTGCGGGTGCGGTCGCGGAGTTCGCGGGCTCGTTCGATGAGCGGGGCGGGGTCGACCCGGTCGGCGGGGACGGCGGCGGTGAGCTGGTAGTGCCAGGCGATGTCGGACTTCGCCCCGGGGATCAGCTCGGCGACGAGGTCGGGGCCGGGGAGCTCCCACCAGGGCATCTCGGCCTGGCCGACGGTGGCGAGGGGCTGGTAGCCGTCTTTTTCCAGGCGGACGTCGTAGTCGCCGTAGAACGTGAAGGGGACCGAGACGGGGGTGCGTCCGACTTCCTGGTCGTTGAGATAGACCAGGGCCCCGGCGGGCTGGGAGGTGACGTGGAGGGTACGCTGGACACAGCCCAGGGGGGCGGCGGCGAGGAGGCAGACGGCGAGGGTACGGAGGCGAGCCGAGCGGAGCGGAAGCATGCCGTGATTCTACCGCGGTGGGTAGGCAAGCGTGGCGCGGGCGGGGAAGCGGAGCCGCTCGGTCGCGCGGCCGAGCCGGCGGGATAAGAGAACGCTCACCAATCGGAAATGGGGTAGATAATCCAGTCGCCGTCGTCTTTGCGGTCGTCGTCGGCGTCGGCGATCCAGTAGGCCGCGATGTGGGAGTCGGGTTCGGCGGTGTGGGGGTTGAGGGGGGGCGTGCCTTGATCGTCGTCGCGGTCGCCGCCGAGGCTGTAGACGGTGGGAAGGTTTTGGCCGGGGCCGGGAGGCTGGTAGCGCAAGGATTCTCCGGTGATCCGGTCGACGGGGAGTTCGGGGAGGAATTGGGGGGTGAGGTCGGCGAGGTCGGCGGGCCAGTCGCCGTGGGCGCGACGGTAGCGTTCGAGCGCGATGCCCAGGATGATGCCTTCTTGCTGGGCCTTGGCGAGCTCGGTGGTGCGGCGGATGGCCCCGAGGGCGGGCATGAGCGTAGCGATCAGCGGGTGGCGTATGCGCTGGGTGAGGGACCAATCCTCCAGGGTTTGCTCGGTGATCAACCCGGGCGAGTCACGCATGGATCGATCGAAGTCGGCTTCCATACGGTCCATCAAGCCGTCGTAGAGCTTGCGGGTTTCGCGGCGGGAAGCGACCAAGAGCAGGGAGGCGGGCATGACGACGGTCTTGACCCCGGTGTCGTAGGCCCAGTGCGTGAGACGGTCGTCTTGCATAGGCATAGAGAGAGAATGGACAGGCCGCAGGACCTCGAAGCCTTCGTCGGTGATCCGGCCGTCGCCGCGGCCGTTGTCGGTATAAGCGCGTTGGAGGATGTCGTACATGAACATCCGCTCGCCGTCGAAGCGGACCAGTCCGCGGAGCGAGACGTCGGCGGTGTGCCGGGCGAGCGTACGCCACTGTTCGTCGGTAAGGAGGTCGGGGTACTCGCGGAGCAGGTCCTGGATCAGGCCGTGGTGCAGCGCGAGGATCGAGATGCCGACCAGGCCGCTGATGACCACCGGGGTTTCGGCCGAGTGGTGGGCGAGGCTGCGGAGGGCGGCGAGGTTCGCGAGGACGCGGTCGGCGTCACGCTGATGGGCGGCGTGGACGGTGTCGGCCCCCAGTATCCTGGCGGTGGTGCGCATGCGCCCGAGCTGCGGGAGCAGGACGCCGAGCAGGGAGTTCTGGGTGGTGGCCTGCGTGGCCGACTCGGGCCGGTCGTCCTGAGAGGCAGCGGCGTGCTCGGCCCAGTCTTGGCCCCAGAGGGCACGGGCGTCGCGTTCGTCCCAGTCGCCCTCGAAGCTGACGGCGAGCCCGAAGCCGGGTTTGTCGGCGGCGGCGCGGGCGGCGCGGAGCAGCGGGGCGTGGCGACGGAGGAAAGCGACGGCTTCGTTCCCGCCGGGCTGGTCGGGCCGGACGTAGTTGGCGTGGTCGGGTAGAAAGAGCGGGTCGAGTGTTTCGATGTCGGCCAGCCCGGTGTCGGTCCAGGCTTCGCGGTAGATCGGCCAGGCCCGGTCCTCGGCGGGGACCGCGAGGGCCGGGGCGTTGAGGGCGGCGAGGTAATCGACCGAGATGTTCGGCGAGCCGAGGTAGAAGCGCAGGGCGAGCAGGGCGTAGAGCAGGATCAGCAGCGCGACGACGCGGCCGGCCCAGATCAGGGCTTTTTGATAAAGCGGGCGGTTGCGCCGCTTGGCACGGCGGATGAGGCGGGCGGTGTTCATGGGGTCTCCGAAGTCTTGGGCGAGGGTGTCGGTGTCGGCAGCCGGGTCGGCGCCGAGGGCGTCACGGAAGTGGGCGGCGAGCTCGTGGGCGACCGACGCTTGTTCGCGTCGCCAGAGCCGGGTACGGCGGACCGTGGTGAGGACCAGGTCGGCGAGCTCGGCCGGCAGATCGGCGACGGCCGACGCCGGGTCGGCCTGGCCGTCGGGTCGATCACAGCCCCGGTCGCGGAACAGGCGGGTGAGCAGGCGGGGGACAAGGGCATGCCCGGTCCGGGGCTCATGTCTGCTGGGTAGATCGTGGTTCGAGGGGGGTGGCATGGTCGGTTCTTTGCGGGACTCGTTTTCGTTGAGGGGCGGGCTTTTAGCCGTTTGACCGCGTCACCCGCCGCCCGCGACGGGTTCACTCGGCCGAAGCGGCGTAGATCAGCCCGTCGCCGTCGTGGCCGGTCGTGGGCTCGGACCAGTACGCCGCCCGATCGGGATCGGCTTCGTCGTTTTCCTGGTTGGCCGGGCGGCCTCGGTCGTCGTCGCGGTTGCCGCCGAGGCTGTAGACCACCGGGCCGTCGTCGCCGACGCGGTACCGCAGCGGCCCACCCGTGACCCGATCCACCGGCAGTGTCGGCAGGAGGTCCGGCGTCAACTCGGCGAGCCGGCCCGGCCAGCGCCCGTGGGCCAAGCGGTAACGCTGCAGCGCGATCCCGATCCGCAGCCCGTCCCGCCGGCCCTCGGCCCGCTCCACGGTCCGGCGGGCGTTCGCGTCAAGGGCCGACTCGCCGGCGGGGTCCATCCCGAACGCCCGGCGGTCCGCGACGCTCAGGTCGTGGTCGGGCTTGGCGACGAACCCCAGCCGGGGCATCGCGGCACCGCGGTGGATGGCGTCGAGCCGCGGCCGCTGGCGCTCGAGAAAAGCGTTGGCCTGGGGCCACGCCGGGTCGGCCGGGTCGCGGACGTCCAGCGTCGCCGGGTCGGGGTCGAAGTATGCCGGCCCGGGGTAGTCCCCATCGTCTTTCTCTCGGGCCTCGATCCACGCCGCCCGCAGCCCCGGCCACGCCCGCTGGTCTTCGGGCACCGCCAACGCCGCGGCGTTGAGCTGCGCTATGTAATCGACCGTCACCCGCGGCGAGCCGACGAAGAACTGCGCCGCCAACCCGGCGTAGAGCAGCACCAGCACCATCGCCACGCGGCGGGACCACACGAACCCCCTGGCGGACCAGGACCGGTTGCGACGCTTGGCCCGGCCGATGAGTTTCGCGGCCACCGCCGGGTTGCCGAACGCCTCGGCCAATTCGTCGTCGGTGTGCCCGGCGTCCCGCCCGTCGCGGAAGTGGGCGATCAACTCGTCGGCCACCGACACTTTTTCCGGCCGCCACAGCCGCGTGGCCCGGACCGTCTGGCGGACCCGCTCGTCGGCCCGAGGCGGGAGCCCGGCGTGGTCCACCCGCCGCGCGAGGTCGAGCCGGCTGGTTGTCCGGCCGCGGAAGAGGTCGCGGAAGGGCGTGTACCGGAGGCGTCGCAGCAGCGGAGCGGGGGCCGGGGCGGCCGGGGCTTTCAAGACGCAGCCCCCACCAGCGCCGAGGGCGTGACGCCGAGCGCGGCCATGGCGTCGGCGAGGGCGGCCCACTGGGCGCGGTCGGCGTGGAGTTTTTTCTTGCCCTTGGCGGTGAGGCGGTAGTAGCGGCGGGGCCGGCCGTTGTCGGCGGTGGCCTGGCGGGACTTGACCAACGCTTTGGCTTCGAGGTTGTAGAGCATGGGGTAGAGCGTGGACTGGCCGATGGCCAGGACGCCGCGGGAGCGGGCGTCGAGGGCTTCGACGAGCTGGTAGCCGTACATCTCGCCGGTGGACAGGAGCTGGAGGACCGCGGTGGGCCCGGCGCCGCGCATCATTTCACGTTCGAGTTTCATGGGGGTCTGACGTAGGGTGGGTGTTGCAAGCTATGTTTGGCATAGTATAAGGTCCCGCGGCCTCCGATGCCAGAGGGATTATGATCGGGCATGGAAAAAAAACTGACACATCAGGACGGGCGGGGGCGGGCGGGGATGGTGGACGTGGGGGGCAAGGCGGTGGTGCGGCGGCGGGCGGTGGCGGTGGGGGAGTTCCGGGCGGCCCCCGGTACGTTGGACCTGGTGATCGCGGGGACGCTGCCCAAGGGCGAAGCGCTGAGCGTGGCGCGGGTGGCGGGGGTGATGGCGGGGAAGGGGTGCGGGGGGTTGATCCCGTTGTGCCACCCGCTGCCGGTGGAGTTCGTGAACGTGAGCTTCGAGCGGACGGCGCTCGACACGCTGACGGTGACGGGGGAAGCGGGGATCACGGCGAAGACGGGGGTGGAGATGGAGGCGCTCACGGCGGTGAGCGTGGCGTGCCTGACGCTGTTCGATATGACCAAGGCGGTGGATCAGGAACTGCGGATCGAGGGGGTGCGGGTGGTGGAGAAGGCCAAGGGGGGTGTTTAGGAGTGGTCGACAATTGAAAGGCAGCGCTTCTGCTGATCACGAAGGGGTGGAGGCGCGAAGACACGGAGGAAAGCTGAGCGATCGATTTGTTTCAGAGCCCAAGCCAAGCAATTTGCTGGACGGTCACGGGGCTCGGAGTGGATGGGCCCGTTTTACTCGTGGTTGTTTTCTTCGTGTCTTCGTGTCTTCGTGTCTTGGTGCTCTTGGTGCGCTTGGTGAGGGTCTTAGTCATCGTGCAAGGGGTCGCGTAGCACGGCGTCCATGGCGGTGCGGATGGCGTCGGGGGCGAAGCCGCGGCGGGCGAGTTGGCCGTAGAGCCGGCGTTTGATCGTGTCGGGGTCGAGGTGGGCCATCGGGCGGATTTTTTTTTGGGCGAAGGCGGTCGCGGCGTCGGCCTGCTGGTCGGGGTCGGCGGTGGCGTCGGCGACGAGGCGGTCGATGAGGGCGGGGGCGAGGCCCTTGGCGAAGAGTTTTTGTTTGAGGAACATGGGGCCGGCGGGCTTGGCGCGGGTGAGGTCGCGGATCAGGGCCTGGCCGAAGGCGAAGTCGTCGAGCAGGTCGAGCTCGGTGAGGCGGGTGATGACCTGTTCGATGATGGCGGGGGGGATGGGCGTGGAGGTTTTGTCGGAGGATTGTTGGGGGTCACTTTCGGGGGCGGGGGCAGGCTTCCGGGGGGGGGCGGCGAGGTCGCGGAGTTTTTGGCGGACCATGCCGGTGGACATGGCGCGGCGGGCGAGGCGTCGGGTGGCGGCGCGGAAGGCGCGGTCGTAGAGGACGGCGTCGGCCATGCGGGCGTCGAGTTCGGCGGTCCAGGGAGAGCCGATGGCGAGGCCCAGGTCGTCGATGAGTTTTTGGGAGAGGGTGCCCTTGGCCTGGCCGTCGACCTTGACGGTGAAGCGGAGCGGGTCGCGGTGGGTGGGGCGGAGGGCGGTGACGCGGGGCGGTTCGGGAGACGGGGTCATGATTCGGAGTTTAGATCAGATGGCGGGCCGCGAGCGAGGCGGTATGTTGTGCCGATGGCTTTGATTCACTGCGATTTCTTTTCGGACGCGTTGGGCATGGGCACGTCGATGACGGTGATCCTGCCGCAGCCGGTCGGTGATGCGGCGATCGGGATCGACGTGGGCGAGGTTCCCGACCCGCGTGATCGGCCGGGCGGCGGGTATCCGACGCTGTGGCTGCTGCACGGGCTGTCGGACGACCACACGACGTGGGCGCGGCGGACGGCGGTCGAGCGTCACGTCTCGGGGCGGGACCTGGCGGTGGTGATGCCACGGGTCGACCGGAGCTATTACGCGGACATGGCGAGTGGGCCGGCGTACTGGGAGTTCGTGAGCGAAGAGCTGCCGGCGGTGTGTCGGCGGATGTTCCGGCTGTCGGACCGGCGGGAGGACAACGTCGTGGCGGGGCTGTCGATGGGGGGGTACGGGGCGCTCAAGCTGGCGCTGAACCACCCGGAGCGTTACGCGGCGGCGGCGTCGATGTCGGGGGCGTTGGATCCGGCGGGGCTGCTGGGGTTCATGCCGGAACGGGCGGCGGAGTGGCGGGCGATTTTTGGTGATCCGCCGGACGTGACCGGGACGGGGTCGGACCTGTTTGGTCGGGCCGAGGCGTTGGCCGAGGGATCGCACGCGGGGCTGCCGTTGTTCGTGTGCTGCGGCAGGGACGATTTTTTGTACGAGCACAGCACGCGGTTCCGTGACCACGCGGTCGGCCTCGGGCTGGGGGTCACGTATGAGGAGCACGACGACGAGGAACACACCTGGGGCTATTGGGACCGGATGCTTCCGCGGACGCTGGACTGGTTCGGCGAGACGACAGGCGTGGGCGTGCGGACGCGGCCCGAGGCGTGAGCGGGCTGGGGGGCGAGGTGGGGCGAGGTGGGGGGAGGTGGGTTGCGCGGTCGGCCGTTGTTTTCGTCGGGCGGGGGCTCTATGCTGAAGACAGCTCGGGGCGGTCGGCACGGGCCCTGCCCAGTGCCCGGCCTGAGAAGCACCCGTCGAACCTGATCCGGTTAACCCCGGCGTAGGAAAGCCCCCCCGGAATTTTTCACTCGGCGGCCTTCAGACCGCTAAGCGTCGTCGGGATTCAGGCTCTGCTCTACGCCACCACGCGAAAGCACCGCCATGTCCTCGCCCTCCACCCCGTCCGAAACCGCCGCGTCCCCCGCTTACGTCTTGCCCCCCGTCGGCGGCAACCCCGGCACCAGCCCCGAGGTCACCACGCCCGGCAGCTTCGCCAACCCCCCGGCGATCGCCCCGGGCAGCGCAGGCGCCGCGACGTTCAGCTCGCCCAGCGCCCCGGGCATCCCCGGCCTGCCGACGAAGACGGCCTGGGACTTCATGCCTCCGAATTGGACCTGCACGGACCTGGAAAACTACGAGCGGGCCGACGCGTGGCAAGCGCCCGAGGGCTTCGAGCCGAGCACGCAACTCGAGTACGCCCGCCTCGGCGTGGTGACGCCGCAGATGCAGCGCGTCGCCGAGCGCGAACCGCACCTCACCGCCGCGCAGGTCCGTGACGAGATCGCCGCCGGGCGGATGGTGATCCCCGCCAACAAGCAGCACCTCAAGTACAAGCTCGACCCGATGGCGATCGGCCGGGCGAGCAAGACCAAGATCAACGCGAACATGGGCGCGTCGCCGGTAAGCAGTTCGACCGACGAGGAAGTCGAAAAGCTCCAGTGGGCCGAGCGCTGGGGGGCCGACACCGTGATGGACCTCTCGACCGGCGGCGACCTCGACGCGACGCGGCAGGCGATCCTCGAAAACAGCACGACGCCCATCGGCACGGTCCCGATCTACTCGATGATCATCGGCCGCAAGATCGACGACCTCGACGAAACCATCATCCTCGACACCGTGAAGCACCAGGCCGAGCAGGGCGTCGACTACATGACCATCCACGCCGGCATCCTCAAAGACCACATCAAGCTCGCCCGCCAACGCCTCATCGGCCTGGTCTCCCGCGGCGGCAGCCTGCTCGCCAAGTGGATGCTGCTGCACCAGAAAGAAAACCCGACCAACACCGCGTGGGAAGCGATCTGCGACATCTGCCGCGAACACGACGTGACGTTTTCCATCGGCGACGGCTGCCGGCCCGGCGGCCTCGCCGACGCGACCGACGACCTCCAGCTCGCCGAGCTGGTCGAGATCGGCAAACTCACCGAACGCGCCTGGCGCAAGGGCGTGCAGGTCATGGTCGAGGGCCCCGGCCACGTCCCGCTCGACCAGATCGAGTTCAACATGAAGGCCCAGCGGCAGATCTGCCACGGCGCGCCGTTTTACGTGTTGGGCCCCCTGGTCACCGACGTGTTTCCGGGCTACGACCACATCACCAGTTGTATCGGCGCGACGAATGCCGCGTACCACGGCGCGTCGATGCTCTGCTACGTCACGCCGAAGGAGCACGTCGGGCTGCCCAAGAAGGACGACGTGAAGCAGGGCTGCGTCGCCTACAAGATCGCCGCCCACGCCGCCGACATTGCCTTGGGTATCCCCGGCACGCGGGACTGGGACGACGACCTGACCCGCGCCCGCGCCGCGCTCAACTGGGAGAAACACTTCGACCTCGCCTTCGACGGCGACACCGCCCGGGCCTACCACGACGAAGACCTCGACGTCGACACCGACTTCTGCGCGATGTGCGGCCACGACTGGTGCAGCGTCCGGATCTCCAAAGAGATCCAGGAGTGGGCGTCCGGCAAGGCCGAGGGTTTCGAACGCAACGGCGACGGCAAGACGATCAAGTCGCCGGCCCTCACCCCGGAACAACAAGCCATCCTCGAACAGCGTGGCCACCTGTCTCCCGAAGAGATCCACAAGCTGGCGGCGAAAGCGAAAGGGAAGTTAAAAGCGGCGGACGATTCGGGCAAAGCCAACTGCCACAGCGACTACGTTGATCCCGACGAGGCGAAGAAGGTTGCGCCGGACGAGGCTTTGATTCAGCTCGACACGAGTGAAGTCAATGGGCTCAGCAAAGCCGATTCGGTGATTTAAGAGGGAGTAAAACATATTTTGACCGGGGGTTAATCCAGTTTTGGGGTGTAAGCGTATTCCCTAGATCCATGGATAAGTGCCATGAATATTGGCACTGGTAGGCGTAGGGTTCGCCTGTGCCGTGCTTTAGACTGACTCTCGCGGGTTCGCGTGGTCGCGGACCATTCATTTTTTCTTAGCGAGAGGATTCGAAATATGACGTGTTTTTCAAGGTGGATCGGGACGGCTTCGGTATGTTTTGTGATGGCGGCGAGTTTGGGGGCGGGGGGTTGTTCTGGGCTGGTGATTCAAGACGGTGTGCTGGATAGTGACGATAAATTCAGTGTAAGGAACAAAGAAGCAGGTATTGTTTACTATGAACCTGCGTTATATATTCGGGTCGCTGCGGTGACCAGCGACTCCGGTGATCGAGCGAATCAGATCGAGGTGATTACGCTGCCGGATTATTCGAAGCCGTATCGGATCAAGCCGAACTACGGCGGAGGTCCGCTGGAGTGGAGCGTGACGCTTGCCGACGGCTGGAGGCTGGTGACGGTCAACGGCAACGCGGACCCTCAGATCGACGAGTTCATCACCGCGGTGATCCCGAGCCTGAGTCTGCTGGGCATCGACAAGGGAGCACCTGACGGTGCAAGCAAGGACCCGTTGAAGCCCGGCTTGTACAAGGTGGAAGACTTGGGCCGTGATGGAAAAATAAAGCTGGTTGAGGTTGAACTGGTGCCGCTGAAAAAATAGAGCCATCACGAGCCTGGTCGGCGTGAGACGGAGTCCGGGTTCGGTGCGTGGCGGTGTGCGATAGCGACTATGATTTTCTGATTGCTATCGTTCTTGCCGCTTCGCCCGACCCGTTTTGGATTCCGTCCATGGCCACCGACCCCCTGCGTTTTTTGTCGGATGATGGCACCCCTCTCGTCGGCGTGTTGGACCTGCCGGGGGAGGGGGTGGAGGTGCGGGGGCACGCGGTGTTTGCGCACTGTTTTACGTGCTCGAAGACGCTGCACGTGGTGCGGCGGGTGGCGGCGGCGCTCAATAAGCACGGGCTGGGGGTGCTGCGGTTCGACTTTACGGGGCTCGGTGAGAGCGGGGGGGCGTTTGCGGATTCGCACTTCACGCGGAACACGGCGGATTTGCGGGCGGCGGTGGAATTCATGGAGCGGGAGGGGCGGCCGGTGGGGCTGCTGGTGGGGCATTCGCTGGGCGGGGCGGCGGTGCTGAACGCGGCGGGGGACCTGCCGACGGTGCGGGCGGTGGCGACGATCGCGGCGCCGGCGGACCCGGCGCACGTGCGGCATCTATTTAAAGGCGGGGCGGAGGCGTTCGATGAAAACGGGCGTGCGGAGGTGGACATCGGGGGTCGGCCGTTCGTGATCTCGCGGGAGTTCGTCGCGGAGTTGGAGGGGCATCGGCTGGAGGAGCGGGTCGCGGCGATGCGGAAGGCGCTGATGGTGTTCCACAGCCCGACGGACCCCACGGTGGGGATCGAGAACGCAGAGCGGATTTTCAAAGCGGCGAAACATCCGAAGAGTTTCGTGTCGCTGGGCGACGCGGACCATTTGGTGACGGACGCGGCGGACGCGGCGTATATCGGGCGGCTGCTCGGGGCGTGGGCGGGGTTTGTGCTGCGGTGAGGGGGCGCGAGGTGGCGACGCGGTGTGGAGGGTGTGGGTGGGCGGGGGATGGGGGGGCGGGTACCGGGTGGCCACCCGGTGCTCGGCGGGGAGGAGGGGTGTCACGGAGGGGGCGAAAGGTTTTAAACTGTGGGGATGAAGCAGCGGCGACAGGCTCCGGCGGTGTTCGGCTCGGTGAGCCGGCGGGCGTACTGGATCGGCAACGGGGTGCTGACCGCGGCGCTCGCGGCGCTGTCGTGGTGGGCGGGTTTTTACCACGTGGTGGTGCCCGAGGAGCACGCGGACGAGCGGGTGACGAGCAACGACCCGATCAGCGAGGTGCTGTACTCGGAGCTGGGCACGGCGGTGGTGCTGCTGGTGTTCCAGTTCCTGCTGGCGAACGTGCTGTTCTGGATCGGGGCGTGGGTGCGGCTGAAGTGGCGGGGGCGGGGGGAAGCGTGGGCGGAGTCTTAGCGTTTAGCCAGTTCGTTGGTAGCGGGTTTGGTCCCCTTCTCTGACGGAAGCAGGGGGGAGGGTGACGCGTCGGAGCGGCTTGCGTCGAGCGGACTCGCAGACGATAGACACCCTGGCCTGGCCTCGCTTCTGAGGGAGGGGGGCCGGTAGGCCGCTGCATTTGAGCGGTGGAGGCCCTAGCATCGGAGGCGATGCGGTACACAGCGATCCAACAACTCGGTCGGCCGGCGGCGCTGCTGGGCCTGTCGGCGGCGGGGCCGGTGGCGGGCGCGGCGGTGGCGGCGGGGGTGATGCTGGGGTACGAGCAGACGCTGCGGGGCGGCGGCGTGGGGGTGGCGGCGGCGCTGGTGGTCGGAGGGTGGGTGGCGTGCGGGTTGTGGCTGCTGCCGACGCACGTGTTGTCGCTGCTGTGCGGGTGGTCGCTGGGGTGGCTGGGCGGGTTCGCGGCGGCGCTGGTGACGGCGACGGCGGCGGCGCCGCTGGGGTTGGCGGTGGCCAGGCGGCTGGGGGGCGACGGGGCGATGGCGTGGGTCGAACGGTACCCGAAGGGGGCGGCGGTGTGCGAGGCGATCACGCGGTCGTCGTGGGGCCGGGCGGCGATGCTGGTGGGGTTGTTGCGGCTGTCGCCGGTGGTGCCGTTCGGGGCGACGAACGTGTTGTGCGCGGCGTTCGGGGTGCGGCGGGGGCCGTTCGTGGTGGGGACGCTGGTGGGGCTGGCGCCGCGGGTGGCGGCGGTGGTGGCGCTCGGCGCGGGGTTGGAGCGGCTGGACTTTTCGCGGCCCGGTGGGCTGGGGTGGCTGGTCGTGGGCGTGGCGGCGACGGGGTTGGTGGTCGTGGTGATGGGCGAGGCGACGCGGCGGACGCTGCGGGGGGTGACGGCGGACGCGGGCGGCGGCGGGGATACGGCGGCGCGGGTGGAAGCGCGCGTGGCGGACGTTGGCGAATGAGCCTCGTCGGCGCGGCGGGGGCGGGTGGTAAACTTTAGGGATGAGCGACTTTCTTCACATCGTGCATTTCTGGCTGCGGGAAGATTTGTCCGACGAACGGCGGGCGGCGTTTATCGCGGCGGCCCGTGGTTTGGCGGCGAGCGAGAACGTGGCGAACTGCCGGGTGGGGGTGCCGGCGGGGACGGATCGGCCGGTGGTGGACAACAGCTACGACGTGCAGTTGGCGGTGACGTTCAACGACCGGTCGGCCCACGACGCTTACCAGTCGGACGACGACGCGCGGCACGCGGCGTTCATCGCGGAGCAGAAGGACTGCTGGGCGAAGGTGGTGATTTACGATTCGGTGTCGGCCTGATGGCGGGGCTGTTCGACGGGACGCCGTTGGAACGGGCGGTGACGTGCGGGGTGTGCGGCACGGCGGAGGCGGACTGCGGGTGCCCGCGCGACGCGGACGGCGCGGTGTGTCGGCCGGCGGACCAGGCGGCACGGGTGCGGCGGGAGCGGCGGCGGGGCAAGTGGGTGACGGTGGTGAGCGGGCTGGATCCGGCGGCGAGCGACCGGGCGGCGCTGCTGCGGGAGGCGAAGAAGCTCTGCTCGGCCGGGGGGGCGGCGACGGCGGACGGGTTCGAGGTGCAGGGCGATCACCGCGACCGGCTGGTGGCGGTGCTGCGGGAGCGGGGGTATCCGGCGAAGCCGGCGGGGGGGTGAGGTGGGGTACCAGGGGGGGTGCCGGGGGGCACCGGGTTGCCACCCGGTGCTCGATGGGGCTGAGGCGCGGGGGTGCGACGTTACGGGGGGATCGGGGCTTGGTGGCGGGGCGGGTGGGGGATAAAATGGGGGGATGCCGGTGACTTCGATCCAAGCGGTGCTGATCGACATCAGCGGGGTGTTGGCGGTGGGCGGCGAGGCGGTGCCGGGGTCGGTGGCGGCGCTGCGTCGGCTACGGGAGGCCGGGCGGGCGGTGCGGTTCCTGACGAACACGACGCGGAAGCCGCGGTCGGCGTTGGTGGGTGAGCTGCGGGCGATGGGGTTCGAGATCGAGACGGACGAGGTGTTCACCGCCCCGTTGGCGGCGCGGCGGGTGATCGAGCAGCAGGGTTGGCGGCCGCACTTACTTGTGCACGACGCGGTGCGGGAAGACTTCGCGGGCCTGCCGACGGATCGCCCGAACGCGGTGGTGTTGGGGGACGCGGCGGACGGGTTTACGTATGCGAGCCTCAACGAGGCGTTCCGGGTGCTGATGGGCGGCCACGAAAGCGGGGTGGAACCTTCCGGGGGCGGAGGGGTGTTGGTGTCGATGGGGAGTAATCGGTATTTCCGGGACGGGGACGGGGCGTTGTCGTTGGACATGGGGCCGTTCGTGGCGGCGTTGGCGTTTGCGGCGGGGGTGGAGGCGCGGGTGACGGGCAAGCCGGCGGCGGCGTTCTTCCGGGCGGCGCTGCAGGACATGGGGGTGCGGCCCGGCGCGGCGGTGATGATCGGCGACGATTTGCCGAACGACATCGGCGGGGCGGCGGTGTGCGGGGTGGCGGGGGTGCTGGTGCGGACGGGCAAGTTCAGGCCGGCCGACGAGCACGACGCGGAGGTGCAGCCCGAGGCGGTGTGCGACGACTTCGCGGCGGCGGTGGACTGGGTGTTAGGGCCGGGGTGAGGGGGGCGTTGTGATGGCCTTGGAAGCTCTGCGCCGAGGCCCGCGGCTTATGATGGAACGATGGTCGTTGGCCCCGCTGCTTTTCCGTGGATCGCGCTGCTGTTTCTGGGCGGGCTGTTGTTGAGCGAGGTGTTTCTGATCCGGACGGGGTAAACGGCTGAACGACCACCCGCGGTGTCGGCGGTGCGGGTTCGATCTGATCGACGCCGTGCGGGATGACGTGGTGAGCGACGGGCCGTCGGGCGACCCGGCCGTGGCGTCGGCGTGGGACGAGTTGGCGAAGCCGTGCCGATACGCGTCGAGAACCACCAGCACGGCCCGCCGCGTCGGTTTGGGATGTATTCGCACACCGTCTTCAAAACTTTGCAGGCTGAGTGGGGGCGTTGTTTTTTGTCCGTCGGGCGGGCCGATATGCGGCGGGGTTTATGAGGGAAACCGTCGCATATTCCAGGCTTTAGCGAGTGGATCCTGAAGCCGGGCGATCGCTTGCCGAGCGGTCTTCCCGAGGAAGTCGGTACAATCACCTTATGGCCAAGCAAGACCTCTCGCGGCATCAGGAAGGGATCGTCAAGCGGTATTACCAGAACCACGAGACGATCCAGGCGACGAAGCTGGGGGAGTTGGTCTCGGAGTTGTGGTTGGCCGACGACGCGAAGACGCAGACGAAGCTGTGGGGCAAGGCGCAGGTGGCGCTGATGCGGCTGGGGGTGGACGCGACGCGGGTGGCGAAGGTGGTCAGCGACCGGGACGTCGAGGCGCTGGGGAAGCTGGCCCAGCAGGCGGACGCCCCCGGAAGTGCGAAGACGGGTCGGTCACCGGGTGTCGTCGATCGCGGGGCGACAACTTTTGGGGGCGGGCATAAAGGGACGGCTGCGATCGACGGGTCGGCGATCAAGGCGGTGGGCGCGCGGTCGGCGGCGGAGCAGCCGGGCGGGGCGCGGACGATCAGTCAGATGCGGGCGGAGAAGGCGGCGGAGGCGGGGTTCGACTCGTTGGAGGAGCCGAACCTGAAGCGGGCGATGAAGGCGTTTCGGCGGAAGCTGAAGAACTATCGGCGGGACGACGAGTCGCGGCTGGGCAGCCGGCAGTTGACGGCCGGCCGGTCGTCATCGATCAGCGCGATCGAGCCGCCCAAGGAGTTCCCCCGGCCGGTGTGGGACAAGCTGGTCGAGTTGGGCCGGCTCAAGCGATCGGGCGGCGGGACGTATGAGCTGCCGTGAAGCGGGGCGGGCGGGGGTGGTCGTTGGGCAGTGAAGCCCGGGGATGGGGCCGGACTCGATGAGTGATACGCCGCAGGATGTTCGGGGGTTGACGGCGAGGTTGCCGCTGAAGATGCTGACGCCGATCGCGTTGGTGCTGCCGGTGATTCTGGCGGTGGGCGTGATCGGGGCGGTGGTGTATGTGCAGGGGCAGTCGGCGGCGGCGGCGCTGGAGACGCGGGGGGTGGAGCAGGTCCACGGCCGGATCGCGGACCGGCTGGCGTCGCTGGTCGAGGGGCCGCGGCGGTGGAATAGGTTGGTGCGGCGACAGATCGCGGCGGGGGCGCTGGACGTGGAGGATCCGCGGAGCTGGCGGGCGACGCTGTACCGGCAGCGGCTGGCGTTCGACCCGGCGCTGGCGGGGGTGTGCTGGGGCGACGAGACGGGGCGGGCGGTATGGGTGTTCCGTTATCCGGGTCGGCCGAACTGGGAGCTGGGCATCCTCGACGCGGCGACGGGGGGCGAACTGGAGGAATGGGAGCTTGATGGATCGGGCGACTTGATTCCGGGGGCGGTGCGGCGGACGGCGTACGACCCGCGGGAGCGGCCGTGGTATCGGCTGGGGGTGGGGGCGGGGGAGGCCGGGGCGTGGGGCGAGCCGTATGCGTGGACGGTGGGCGAGGGGCACGGGGCGGCGACGTTGGGGCTGCCGTTTGCGGCGGCGGTGTACGGGGAGGCGGGCGAGCGGATCGGGGTGCTGGACACGGAGCTGAGTTTGGCGGACCTCTCGGCGTTTCTGCGGTCGCTAAAGATCGGGCAGACGGGCGTGGCGGTGGTGATCGACCGGGCGGGCCGGCTGGTCGCGTCGTCGACGGACGCGCCGCTGGCGGACCCGGAGTTAAATCGGATCGCGGCGGTAGACAGTGGTGATCCGGCGGTGCGGGCGCTGGCCCGGCGGTGGGCCGAGGTGTCGGGCGAAGGGGTGCCGTCCCTCACGGGCGGGCGGGTTGCCGAGGTCGAGTTGGAACGGGGCCTGGCGCTGCTGAGCGTGACCCGGTTTAAAACCGACGACGGGCTGGACTGGGCGGTGCTGACCGCGGTGCCGACGGCCGACTTCACGGGCGAGGTGCAGGCCATCCGCAAACGGGCGCTGCGGATCGTGGTGGTGGCGGTGGGGCTGACGCTACTGCTGGGCATGGGGCTGGCGGCGTGGATGGTCACGCCGATGCTGCGGGTGACGGAGCACGCCCGGCGGGTCGGGGCGGGCGACTTCGACACCCGGCTTTCGCTGAACCAGGCGAGCGAACTCGTGCAGCTCTCGGGCGAGATGAACCGGATGACCGACGGGCTGCGCGAACGGCTGATGCTGCGAAAGAGCCTCGAACACGCGAGCCAGGTGCAGCAGAGCCTGCTGCCGGAGCGCGACCCCGCGCTGCCGGGCTTCGAGGTGGTCGGGCATTGCAATTACTGCGACGAGACGGGCGGGGATTACTACGACTATCTGGGTGACGCGGAGACGGACGAAGACGGCACGGCGGTGGTCATCGGCGACGTGATGGGCCACGGGATCGCGGCGGCGATGCTGATGGCGACCGCCCGCGGGGTGCTGCGGTCGCGGAGCCGGGAGGGTGTGGGGATCGCGGAGCTGCTGACGCACCTCAACGATTTGTTGGTCGAAGTGACCGGCGGCACGAAGTTCATGACGATGCTGATCGTGAACCTGGACCCGCGGTACGGCGAGCTGCGGTGGGCCTCGGCCGGGCACGACGCGCCGATGATCTACCACCCGCACACCGACGCGTTCCGCGAGCCCGCCCCCGGACACGGCGGCGGGCTGCCGCTGGGCGTGATGGCCGGTGAGGTGTACGAGACGGCGGCGGCGGAGAAGCTGCCGCCGGGCACGGTGGTGCTGGTCGCGACCGACGGGATGTGGGAGACGCGCAACGCGGCGGGCGAGATGCACCGCAAGGCGCGGCTACAAGACTCGATCCGCCGCCACGCGGATAAGTCGGCGGCCGAGATCCGCGACGGGCTGCTGGCGGACCTGCACGCGTTCCGCGGGGCGGGGCCGCAGGACGACGACGAGACGTTCGTGGTCATCAAAGCGGTCGGGGGTTGATGCCGAGGCGGCGGGCGGGCCTCTGGATCACCGCGAGGGGCTTCTCCGCGGCGGGTGCGTTGGCGTTTCGCTTGGCATCACCGGGCCGGGTCGGGCGTGGGCGGCGTGGTGGATGGCGGGCACGGGGGTTTACATCATGCGCTGCCGGACCTGGATGAGGTGGTAGCCGAACTGGGTTTTGACCGGGTCGGAGACTTGGCCCAGGGGGAGCTCGGAGAAGATGACGGCGTCGAACTCGGAGACCATGTCGCCCTGGCGGAACTGGCCGAGCGAGCCGCCGTCTTTGGCCGAGGGGCAGGACGAATGTTCTTTGGCCAGGTCGGCGAACTCGGCGCCGGCGTCGAGCTGCTGCTTGAGGTCGAGGGCGTCGGATTCCTGAGCGACGAGGATGTGGCTGGCGACGGCGGTGGGCATGGCGGGTTCCTGGGGTTGAGCAAGCGAGACGGTACGTCGGTGGTGGGAAAGGTCGGGCGGGCGGGGTGTTTAGCGATCGGTGCGGAGGTCGACATCGACTTCGGCGTCGGCGGCGGGGACGCTCTGGCGGTCGAGGTAGCGGAGGAAGGCGTCCACGACGTCGGGGTGGAAGGCGGAGCCCCGGCCGTCGAGGATGGCCTGACGGGCGCGTGCGCAGGGCCAGGCGTCTTTGTAGACGCGGGGGCTGGAGAGGGCGTCGAAGACGTCGACGACGTGGGTGATGCGGGCGGGCAGGGGGATGTCGTCGCCGGCGAGCCGGTCGGGGTAGCCGGTGCCGTCGTGGTTTTCGTGGTGGGAGCGGGCGATCTGGCGGGCGACGGCGAAGAAAGGGTTGTCGGAGAGGATGCGCTGGCCGATGACGGTGTGCTGCTGCATCTCGTGGCGTTCGGCTTCGGTGAGCCGGCCGGGTTTTTTGAGGATGTGGTCGGGGACGTGGATCTTGCCGATGTCGTGGAGGATGGCGGAGTAGCCGATTTGTTCGGCTTCGGGGGCGGGGAGGCCCATCTCGAGGGCGACGGCGTGGGCGGCGGCTTCGATGCGTTTGACGTGGTTGCCGGTGTCTTCGTCGCGGGCTTCGCTGGCGATGGCGAGCATGGTGATCGCGGTCATGTTGGCGTCGTGGAGCTCGGCGGTGCGCTGGCGGACGCGCTCTTCGAGCAGGTGGTTGTCGCCGCGGAGGCGGAGGGCCTGTTCGAGGACGGTGTCGGAGAGGTCGGCGACGTCTTCGAGGGCTTGCTTCTGCTGGGCGATCTCGAAGACGGTGATGACCAGGTATTCGGGGGGGGCAGGCGGATCGGCGGGGAGCGCCTGGCCGGCGAAGACGACGGGGGTGCGGTGGCCGTCGGGGCGTTCGAGGAAGAACTCGCCCTCGATGGGGTGCTCGAAATCGATGAGCTGGGCGAGGCGGTCCTGGTCGGCGGGGTCGGAGTAGGTGGTGCGGACGCGGTGGCCCAGGAGGTCGGCGGCGGGGCGGCCGAGCATGTCGGCGAGGCGGGCGTTGAGGTGCGCGTAGTGCCCCTGGCGGTCGACCAGGGCGGCGCCGCAGTGCAGGACGTCGAGCAGCCTCAGGATGTTTGGGGGCGGCGGGGGCACGGGGAGCATGATAGGGAGTCGGGAACGGTGTGGCCGGGGCGGTTACAATCGGTGTTATGGAACCGCGGCTGATCCGACTGGAAGAAAAAGTCACGTACCTCGAGGCGTATGTGGGCGAGCTCGACGCGGTGGTGCGCGAGATGCACGACCGGGTGGACCGGTACCGGGGTCAGATCGAGTCGCTGCGGGCGCTGGTGGAGCGGGGCGGCGCGGACGGCCGCGACGGGGCGGGGGATTCGGATACCGACCTGGAGGAGGACAAGCCGCCGCACTGGTGAGCCCCTGAGGTTATGGCGTCGGCGGTTCTGGTTTTGGGTAACCCGTACAGCGGGACACGCTCTAACCCCAAACGGGTGGGGCGGCTGGAGCGTGCGCTGGCCGAGCGTGGCGTGGCGTGTCGGGTCGAGTGGGACCGGGAAGACTGGGGCGAGGCGCTGCGGAGCGTAGGCGAGGACCCGGAGGCGGTGGTGCTGGCGGCGGGGGGCGACGGGACGGTGGCCGACGTGATCAACGCGATGCGGGACGCGGGGCGGCTGGGGCTCAAGTTCGCGACGCTGCCGGCGGGCAACGAGAACCTGTTTGCACAGGCGTTCGGGTTCACGCGGCCGGCGGCGGCGATCGCGGAGGCGGTGGTGCGGGGGCAGACGCGGGCGGTGGACCTGGGACAGATTCAACGGGAGGACCGGCCCGGGGACGCGCCGCGGTTGTTCACGCTGATGGCGTCGGCGGGGTTTGACGCCGCGGTGATCGACCGGCTGGACCGGTGGCGGAAGAAGACCCGCGGCGGCGGGCTCAAGCGGGTCAACCGGGTGCGCTACCTGCCCCGGATCGTGGGGACGCTATTGGGGTACCGGTTCCCGGGGGTGGTGCTCGAGGCGGACGGGCGGCGGGTCGAGGGCCATCAGGTTTACGTGTGCAACCTGCCGCAGTACGGCGGGGGGCTGCGGTTCGCGCCAGATGCTCGGCCGGACGACGGGGAATTGGACTGGGTGGTGTATCAGCGGCGGGGGTTTCTGGGGCTGCTCTGGTTCCACGGGAAGGTGATTCGGGGCAAGCACCTGGGCATGGGGCGGGTGATCCACGGCCGATCGGCCGGGGTGGCCTTGCGGGCGGCGGACGACGAGGTGGCGGTGGAGCGGGGACTGGGCCTGCCGCTGCAGGCGGACGGCGACGTGGCGGGGCCGGCCCCGCTGCGGGTCGAGGCGGTGCCGGGCGCGCTGAACCTGATTCGGATGTGACGTGCGGGGTGGGCACAAAAGAGCGGGCAGGGTTTGCCGGGCGGGGGCGGGGGCGGGG
>JBCDDZ010000039.1:0-26770 GCA_039180025.1 Planctomycetota bacterium | reverse complement strand
CCCGGAACTGCCCCCGGATCCGCCACGCCGCTCCCCCCCGGGGGCCAGCGCTTCCGCCGCCGCGATCGCCGCGCAGCACCCCGCGCTCCCCGCCCCGACGACCAGCACCTCCAGCTCCGCCAGCACCGGCAGCTCCGTCTTCACCCGCGCATCAAACGGCATCGTCTTCCCCCCGGTTCAGCTCCGCGTAGAGCTTCGCCATCCGCCGCCCGTGTTCGTCGTACGCCGCCTCGAAAATCTCCGCCGCCCGCTCTCCGCCCACCACCGCGCCCGCCGCCAGCGCCTTGGGCGGCTGCCCCGCCTCCGTCAGCCGCTTGGCCAGCTCCGCCTTGATCGTGTTCACCACCAGGCACCCGCCCACCGTGCTCCCCGGCGCCACCGGCTGCTCCATCCCCTCGATCGGCACCATCGCGTCCCCTACCGGCGCCCCGGTGTCCAGCACCACGTCCGCGAAATCGCTGAGCTTCATCCCGTCGCCCCGCTTACTCACGCTCGCGTCGCTGTGCGCCCGGCTCACCAGCGCCGCCACGTATACCCCCCGCGCCCGAAACCCCTCGGCGATCTCGATCGGCACGATGTTACACCCGCTGCTACTGACCACCAGCGCGCTGTCCACCGGGTCCAGGTCGTAGTTCCGCAGGATCCGGTCCGCCAACCCCGGCACGTTCTCCAGGAACATCGCCTGACGCTGGCCGTTGCTCCCCACCACCGGGTGGTGGAAGCTCAGCGACAGCTCGACCATGGGGTTAAACCCCGGGTACGACCCGTAGCGCGGCCACATCTCCTCGACCATCATCCGGCTGTGCCCGCTCCCGAACACGTGCACCATCCGGCCCGCCAGCACCGTCTGCGCGAACCGGTCCGCCACGCCGCGCACCGCCGGGAGCTGCGCCGATACCGCGTCCACGATCTCGCGGCAGCGATCCAAATAAATTTCAGCAGGGGTCATCATTACTCCAGATTCAAGAAACAAACCTCAAACGCCAAACTCCGTCTCCGCGAAACGCGCCGCCCCCACCGCCCCCGCCCAGGGCCCCAGCTCCGCCGGCACCACCGGCACCCCCGACCCCGTCGGCCGCCATTCCACTTCCGCCAGTTTCTCCGCCAACGGCCCGAACAGCGCCGCCTCCCCCGCCTGCGCGATCCCCCCGCCCAGCACCACCACCTCCGGGTCGAACGCGTTAATCAGCGACCCCACCCCGCACGCCAGCGCGTGCAGCGTCCGGTCCCAGTGCGCCTCCGCCGCCGGCTCGCCCCGTCCCACTGCCGCGACCAGCTCCGACGTCGAGCCGAACCCCGTCCGCGCCGCCACCGTGTGGTTCCCCACCCAATCCTCCAGGCTCCCCGGCGTGTTCACGATGTCCCGCTCCCCGTCCAGGTCCAACGTTATATGCCCTAAATGCCCGGCCCGCCCCGTCGCCCCTTGAAGCAGCCGCCCCCCGCAGATCACCCCGCCCCCCACACCCGTCCCCAGCGTGAGCATCACCACGTCCGATCGGCCCGCCGCCGCGCCCGCCCACGCCTCGCCCAGCGTCGCCGCGTGCGCATCGTTAAGTACCGCCGCCTCTCGCCCCAGCGCCGCGGACCAGTCCAGGCCTTCCACCGCCGACAGCCGGCCCCGCATCCAGTGGATCGAACGGTTGTCCCGGCCCGCCAACCCCGGCGACGCCACGCCCACCGGCCCCTCCCCGCCGCCCAGCGACTCGATCAGCCCCGACACCGCATCGATCAACCCGCCCCGCGTCGTCGGCGTCGGCACCTCAAGCCGCCGCGCCGCCTCGAGGTCCAGTATCCCCCCCGGCCGGTCCCGCGCTCCGCGCCCGCCGACCGCTTTGATCATCGTCCCCCCGATGTCGATGCCTAACCGCGCGACCTCAGCCACCGTCCACCCCCTCGGGAAGTTGGCCTTCGCTCACCGTCCAGCCGCCGTCGACCGCCAGCACCTGCCCGGTCACAAACGCCGACCCCGGGCCCAGCAGAAACACCGCCGCGTCGTCCAGGTCTTCGGGCCGCCCGATCCGCCCGCCGTCCAAGGGCTGCTTGGTCTTGATAAACGCTTGGATCGTGTCGTCCTGCGCCGCCCGCTGCGCCATCGGCGTCTCGACCAGCGCCGGGGCAATCACGTTCGCCCGGATATTGTCTGCCGCGTAGTACGCCGCGACGCTGCGGGTATAGCCGACGATCGCCGACTTCGCTGCCGCGTACACGTGGGTTGCGAAAAACTTCGCCGACGGGCTGTACCCCAGCACGCTGCCCATGTTCAGGATGACCCCGCCGCCGCCCTGTGTCTGGAACCGCTGCACCGCCGCGCGGTTGCTCAGGATCATCGAACCCAGGTTCAGGCTCAGTGTGAAATCGATCCCTTCCGCGGTCACCTCGTGCAGCGGCCCGTCGCCGTGTTTGCGTCCGCTCCCGCCCGCGACGTGGTAGAGCCCGTCCAGACGGCCGCCCCGTTTCACCGCCTCCGCGACCGCCGCTTCACTCACGGACCCGTCGGTCGCATCGCCCACCACCGCCCGCGCTCTTTCGCCCAGCGTTTGCTCCGCCGCCCGCGCCGATTCCGCGCTGCGTCCCACCACCACCACCGCCGCCCCTTGCGCCACCAGCGCCCGGGCCGCCGACAGCCCCAGCCCCGTGGTCCCCCCGACCACCACGTAGCTGCGGTCTTCCAAACTCTGTTCGCGATTCGTCATGGAGGAATTTTAGTAGCTTTAGATATTTTTGTATCCCACCTACAGAGACCCGGAGCGCCGCGGTGGTGCCGCGGCCTCTTTCCGCGTCCCCGGCCCGCATCCCGCCCCGGTCTCGGCCCCGATCGACCGTGCCGCCGGCCCGGAGAAAAAAAGCACCCCGCCGGTTGACTCTGCCGCGGACCCGCTATACTTGTTGCAACGTGCATTCTGCCCCTCGCCCCCGCCCCGACCGCATCCCCTCAACACCGGAGAGAACCATGACCCGTCGCCGCCCCCGTTTTGCCGCTTCCCTGACCGCTTTCGCCTCGGCCGCCTGCCTCGTCTTCGCCGCCGCCGCGCCCGCCGAGGAAAAAACGTTCGACTTCAAAGACCCCAAGGGCGTCAACGGCCTGGTCTTCGTGATGGACTCCGAACTCGAGCCCATCGTTGGCATGGTCGGCGGCGTCGGCGGCACCGTCCGCTACGACCCGGCGAACCCCGAGTCGTTCGCCGGCGCGATCACCGTCGATATCGCGCAGATCGCCTTCATCAACCCCGGCATGACCGCGGTCCTCAAAGGCGCCGACTGGTTGGGGATCGAAGACCAACTGATCGCCACCATGGAATTCAACTCCGCCACCGCGCTCAGCGACACCGAGCAAGGCTCGACCATTCTTGAAGTCGAAAGCGTCCTCAAATTCACCGGCAAGGAAATCCCCCTGACCCTCACCCTCGAAGCCGACCACAACCCCGAAGCCGCCGCCCAGCGCGGCGGGGCCAAGTCCGGCGACCTCCTGGTCCTCCGCGCTTCGTTCGAACTCAGCCGCCTGCAACTCGGCATCAAGGAAGACGCCAAGCAGGAAACCGTCGGCCCCATGATCAACGTTATCGTCCCCATCGTCGGATACTCGCAATGAAAATTCAGCTCCACGCCGCCGCCCTCGCCGTGTGCTTCGCCCTGACCTGCGCCGCTTCCGCGCCCGTCCCCGCCGCGGCCGCCGAGCCGGCTCAAGGCTCGGACCCCGCCGCGGAAACCCCGCCCGCCGAACAGTTGATCGTCTTCGTTCAGCCCGGCGCGTCCGACCTCGCTCAGCGGTTCCAGGCCCAGACCCTGCCCGAGCTCGAAACCCTCGCCGAGCAGTCGGGCGTCTCTCTCGCCGTGATCGACGTGACCGACGCCCCCGGCACCCCCGCCGGCGTCGGCATCACGCCCCTGATCGCTTACCAGAACCACCGCGGCCGCTCGATCTACCAGGGCCGCTACGAAACCCTCGACCGGATCAAAAACTTCGTCCGCACCTCGCGCTTCCTGCCCCAGGGCAGCGACCCGCTGGTCCGCGAAGACCTGCCGGTCTGGGACCTGGGCCGGGCAAAAGTCGGTACGCCGATCAAAATCACCCCGATGGCCGGTTCGACCGAGACGGTGCGCTACTCGGTCGAAAAATTCGAGGCGGCGGCCCGCGAGGCGATCGGCTCCGCCGACGACCGCTTCCCCATGCGTGACCGCGTCGAGCTCGGCCGCAGCGATCGCCTCTTCTACGCCGACTTCTACCCCTACCTCGCCGAAGACGGCACGCTCTACCTCAGCCTCGCCCTGTTTTCTCAGTTCCACTGCCACGACCCGGTCTGGACCCTCGCCGGTAGCGAAACCCGTGGGCCCTTCGCCGACGCCCCGGCCGTCTTCGCCGCCGGCTACCAAAAATTGGCCGACGAGATCGCCCGGCTCCTCGATGAATCCCCGCTCGGCGACGGCTTCGACCCGCTGCCCTCCGATACCCCGCAGGCCGCCTGGAACGACCTGGGCCTGCCCCTCCCGCCCGAGCCCGAGGGCGCCTCGGCCCAGGACCTCGCCGGCGTCGAGCTCGTCCGCGAATGGACCATCGACCGGGACGCCCAGGCCCGCCGCCCCGCGGTCCAGTTCAAATTCCCTGCCCCCCTCGACGCCTACTCCGGCGAAGCCGCCGACGTCTCGGGCACCCTCGCCTTGGGCCCCGGCCTCACCCTCGCCGACCTCCGCGGCACCTTCCACGCCGACCCCGCCTCGGTCACCATGGGCGAGCCCGATCTCGACAGCGCCATCCACGCCACCATGCTCGAAGTCGCCAAGTACCCCGACGCCACCTTCCAAGTCGAGCGCGTCGAAACCCAGTTCGAGCAGCCCGCCTTCGGCGTCGTCGCCGCCGCGGTCCTCCACGGCTCGTTCACCATGAAAGACCAAACCATCCCACTCACGGTCCCCGTGAGTGTCGAAGCCTACCTCGGAGACGACGGCCGGCCCCGCCTCTCGATCGACGGCCTCTGGCGGCTCCGCCTCCTCGAACCCTTCGGCATCGAAGGCCCCCCCGGCGAAGCCCCCGCCAACGACACCCTCGTCTTTACCTGCCACCTCGTCTTCGAGCCCGCGTAACCGCCGTCGCGCTATCCCGCCCGCCACGAACCAAGGCCAGCCTCCAGTAGGCTGGCCTTGCGCCATTGATCCGCCCGTGATGCTCAGGCCTCGCCCCCCTCCAAGCACCATCGGCACCCCGCCGCGCGCTATAATCGGTCTATGAAGATCCATCTCCCCGCCGCGCTGCTGCTCGCCTGCCTGACCCTGATCCTCACCTCCGGCAGCGGCTGCAAATCGATTTACTACGGCACTTGGGAAAGGCTCGGCTACGAAAAACGCGACCTCCTCGTCGATCAGGTCAAAGACACCCGCGCTCAGCAGGAAGAAACCAAACAGCAGTTCGCCTCCGCCCTCGAACAGTTCCAGGCCACCTTCGACTTCGACGGCGGCGAGCTCGAAAAAGCCTACGAAAAACTCAAAGACGACTACGACCGCAGCGTCAGCCAGGCCGACGACCTCCGCGGCGAGATCAAGTCTGTCAAATCCATCGGCAAAGACCTCTTCAAAGAGTGGGGCCAGGAGATCGAGCTCCAGGCCAACCCCGAATTCAAAGACCTCATGGTCCAGCAGCGCGACACCACCCGCGCCTCCTACGACCAGATGGTCGAAAAGATGGACACCGCCGCCGCCCGTATGGACCCGGTCCTCCAGGCCTTCAACGACCGCATCCTCGTGATGAAAAGCTCCCTCAACGCCGCCGCCATCGCGTCGCTGGAGACCACCTCCGCCCAGCTCGCCGGCGACGTCGAAGCCCTCATCGCCGAGATGAACCAGAGCATCGCCGAGGCCGACGAATTCATCTCCGCCCTCAGCGCGGGCTGACTCCACGCCGCCGCGCGAACCCATCCCCCCGCACAGGACCCAACGGGTCGGGGCGAACCTGCCCGCCCTGGGTCCGCCCGGCATCTATGCCCTGCCGGTGCGCACGCCGCGGTCCAGAAGCCGGCACCCTATTCCCCGCCGGTCAAAAAAGCACAATCCACTGACCGGGCGTGGTTTGACGGTTTGCCCCCACCGCGGGACGCAAGGTTCTTGCGCACACGGCTTGCGCCGTATCCCGGGGTGTCGGCCGCCGGGTGCGGCGGGGCGGTAACCCTCGGCGAGGACAGCCCCGTCAACACCCCGGACGCGCCGGATCGGTGCACACGTGCCCCCGCCACGAGGCGGGAGGGTTTTGGGGCGTCGGCGTTCGCGGGTGAGCAGACCTCGCCGGGCGACACTCCCGGTTCGAGTCCCCCACGTCGCCGGTCGAGGGCAAACGGTCCACGCGGCGGTAAGACCCGCCGCACGTCCGCGTGAGGTGTCTGCCGCGGCACCTATCCGGCCGGGACCAAGCGGCCCGCTCTTTGACAACCCAGCCCTATACGCCTCAGAGGTTGAAGTACTTCGCGTCGGGGTGGTGGACGACGATGGCGCTGGTGGACTGCTCGGGGTCGATCTGCCAGTTTTCGGTAAGTTCGCAGCCGATACGTTCGGGCTCCAACAGGCGGAAGAGGATCTCCTGGTCCTGCATCTCGGGGCAGGACGGGTAGCCGAAGCTGTAGCGGCTGCCACGGTATTTTTGGGTGAAGAGTTGTTTGATCTTGGGGGAGTCGTCGTTGCCGATGCCCAACTCGGTGCGGATACGTTTATGCCATAGCTCGGCGAGCGCTTCGGCGCACTCGACGCCCATGCCGTGGGCGTAGAGGTACTCGGTGTAGTTGTCAGCGTCGAAATACTCTTTGGCGACCCGGCTGATCTCTTGTCCCATGGTGACGCACTGCAGCGGCAGCACGTCCTTCCGGCCCGAGTCGACCGGGAGGAAGAAGTCGGAGATGCACAGGCGTTTACGCTCGTGCTGGCGGGGGAAGTTCGTGAAGCGTTCGATCTCGCGGTCGTGGTCTTCGGGGTGGTAGACCACGAGGTCGTCGCCGTCGGAATTACAAGGCCAGAAGCCGTAAACGACTTTACCCTGGAGGACGTTGCCGGCCTTCATGTCGCGTTTGTAACGATCGAGGATGGGGCGGACCTCGTCTTCGAGTTGGCGGTCGTAGTCGGCGGATTTCTTGTTGCCCCGGACGAACTGCCACTGGGTTTTAAACAGGGCCGTTTCATTGATGAAGGGGTAGATTTGATCGAGGTCGATCCCTTCGACCACCCGGCTGCCGTAGAACGGCGGCGTGGGCACCTCGTCGAGCACCGCGGTCGCCGAGCGGGCGGGTAGCACCGCGGTCGCGCTGCCGTCGGCCGCCTTCCGCTCGTCGTTGCGGGCCCGCAGTTCGGCGACTTTTTCGTCTTTGACCGCCCGCTTGGTTTGACGCTGCTCGATCTCGGCGTCGAGTTCGTCGAAGCGGTCGTTGCAGATGTAGTCCATGAGGCGGAGGCCTTCGAAGGCGTCGGTGCCGTGGTACGTCTTGCCGTGGTAGGTGTTGCGGAGATGCCCTTCGCAGTAGGAGCGTTGGAGCGCGGCCCCGCCGAGGATCATGGGGACATCGATGTCCTGGCTGTTGAGTTCCTTGAGGTTTTCCTCCATCACGTTGACGGACTTGACGAGCAGGCCCGAGAGGCCGATCGCGTCGGGTTTCGTCTCGTGGTATTTGGCGATGATCTCGTTGACGGGGATCTTGATGCCGATGTTGTGGACGGTGTAGCCGTTGTTGGTGAGGATGATGTCGACGAGGTTTTTGCCGATGTCGTGGACGTCGCCGCGGACGGTGGCGAGGAGCATGGTGCCTTTGGTCGAACCCTCCACGCGGTCCATGAACGGCTCGAGCTCGGCGACGGCGGCCTTCATCACCTGCGCGGACTGCAACACGAACGGGAGCTGCATCTGGCCGCTGCCGAAGAGGTCGCCCACGACGCGCATGCCGTCGAGCAGGTGATCGTTGATGATGTCGAGTGGCGGGTACTTCTCGCGGGCTTCGGTGAGCGTGTCGCCCAGGCCCTGCTTTTCGCCGTCGATGATATGCTTGCGGAGCCGTTCTTCGAGCGGCAGGTCGGCGAGGTCGACTTTGGTGGACTGGGCTTCGACGCCGTCGGGGAAGTGGTTGATAAAGATTTGGAGCGGGTCGGTGGTTTCGCTGCCGTCCTCGAGGGTGACAGGCGCGTCCGCTTCGCGGGCATACAGAAGGTCCAGCGCCGCGTCCCACTGTTCTTCGGGGATGCGGTTTTTCGGGAGGATCTTCGAGACGTGCAGGATGGCGGAGGTCATGCCGGCCTGTACGAGTTCGTAAAGGAACACGCTGTTGAGCACCTGCCGGGCGGCGGGCTTGAGGCCGAAGCTGATGTTGGACAGGCCGCAGGTGATCTGGCAGCGGGGGAAGCGTTCGCTGATGAGGCGGGTGCCCTCGATGGTTTCGAGGCCGCTGCGTTTGTCCTGCTCCATGCCGGTGGAGACGGGGAGGACGAGTGGGTCGAACATCAAGTCTTCTTCGGCGAGGCCGTGCTTTCCTGTGGCCAGCGCGTGCATGCGCTCGGCGATCTTGAGCTTGCGGTCGCGGGTGCGGGCCATGGCCTCTTCGGGGTCTTCGTCGATCGTGCCGAGGACGAGGCCGGCCCCGTATTTCTTGGCGAGGTTGCACATCACGGCGAATTTTTCTTCGCCGTCTTCGAGGTTGGCCGAGTTGATGAGGCACTTGCCGCCGGCGGCCTTGAGCCCGGCCTCGATGGTGGCGGGCTGGGTGCTGTCGAGCATGAGCGGGGCGTTGACCTGCTGGACGAGCAGGCCGACGATCTTCTGCATGTCCGCGGCGTTGTCGCGGCCGGCGTAGTCGACGTTGACGTCGATGACGTGCGAGCCCTCGCGGACCATCTCCTTGGCCAGCGACATGATTTCGTCCCAGTTTTCCTCTTCGAGCAGGCGCTTGAACTTGCGGGAGCCCGACGCGTTGGTGCGCTCGCCGATGTTGAGGATCGAGTTGTCCTGGCGGTAGTCGACGCTGCCCATGAGCGACGCGATCTGGGGTTTCCAGGGTTTTTTGCCGATGCGGGCGGGGGGGGTGTCTTCGCCGACGTGTTTGACCAGCGCGGCGATGTGGTCCGGGGTGGTGCCGCAGCAGCCGCCGACGACGTTGAGCCCGGCCGAGTTGACGAAGTCGGCCATCTTGAGGGCGAACGGTTCCGGGGGCAGGGGGAAGACGGTCTTGCCCTCGACGAGGGTGGGCAGGCCGGCGTTGGGCAGGAGGCTGATGCCGCGGTCCCAGTGCCGGCCGAGGTAGCCGACGTGCTCGGCCATCTCGACGGGCCCGGTGGCGCAGTTCATGCCGAGGGAGTAGATAGGGTAGTCGCGGAGGGCGGCGACGACGCCGGGCATATCGGTGCCGACGAGGGTGGTGCCGAACTGCTCGATGGTGACCTGCACCATGATCGGGATGGCTTTGTCGTCGTTGATCGTCCCCTTGGAGCCGGGGGTGCCGACGTCGGGCTTGAGGCCTTTTTCTTCGAGGACGTTGAGGGCGGCGTTGAGGGCGCACTTCACTTGGAGGATGTCCTGCGCGGTTTCGAGCAGCAGCACGTCGGCCCCGCCGTCCAGCAGGCCGCGGACCTGCTCTTCGTAGGAGCGCAGCATCTCGTCCCAGCCGATGTTACCGAGGGTGACGAGCTTGGTGCCCGGGCCCATCGAGCCGACGACGAAGCGGGGGCGGTCCGCGGTGGCGAACGCGTCGCAGGCTTTCCGGGCGGTGCGGGACGCGAGGACGTTGAGTTCGTAGACCCGGTCGACCAGGTCCTGGTCTTCCATGGTGTGGAGCTGTGCGTTGAACGAATCGGTTTCGACGGCATCCGAGCCGGCGGCGAGGAACGATTCGTGGATGCCCTGGATGACCTCCGGGCGGGTGAGCAGCAGCACCTCGGTGCAGTTCTCTCGACCGAGGTAGTCACGCTCCAAGTCGAGATCGTCGATGTTATGGATCGAGGTGCCCATCGCGCCGTCGAGGAACAGAACACGTTTTTGGAGTTGTCGGGTGAAAAGACTCATGGGCGTGGATCGGCGGGGTAGGTCAAATGGGCAAGCAGGTGAGCAAGGGCGTATATATCCTTGTATCCGGATATTATGATATATGATTCTTATCGCTTTTCAAACCATCGTTTCTACGAAAACGCAAGCGGCAGGGCGGTTTGGTGATAGGCTCTGGCCGTGATTCGCTCCTCCGAGGTAAGGGTAGAAATTTCATGACGTGGTGGCAGGCGCTGATTTTAGGTGTGGTGGAGGGGCTGACCGAGTATTTGCCGGTGAGCTCGACGGGGCATTTGCTGGTGGCGCAGGCGTTATTGGGGATCGGCACGGAGTCGCCGGCGGCGAACGCGGCGGCGAACGCGTACGCGATCTGTATCCAGGCCGGGGCGATTTTGGCGGTGCTGGGGCTGTACTGGCGGCGGGTGCGGCAGTGCGCAGTCGGCTGGTCGGGCCGATTGGGCGTGGGGCCGGGGGACGAAACGGGGTACCGGATCGGGCTGAATATGCTGGTGGCGTTCCTGCCGGCGGCGGTGGTGGGGCTGCTTTTGGACGACAAGATCGAGTCGGCGTTGTTCGGGCCGTGGCCGATCGTGGCGGCGTGGTTCGTGGGCGGGGTCGCGATCCTGGCGACGGCGTGGTACCGCCGACGGCGGTCGGCGGCGACGGGCAGCGGGGTGGAACTGGAACGGATGACGTGGCGGATGGCGTTGGCGGTGGGGCTGATCCAGTGCCTGGCGATGTGGCCGGGGACGAGCCGATCGCTGGTGACGATCGTGGGCGGGGTGCTGGTGGGGATGTCGCTGGCCTCGGCGGTGGAGTTCAGTTTTCTGCTGGGCGTGATCACGCTGTGCGCGGCGACGGTTTATAAGGCGGTGCTCGATACGTCGGTGGTGATGGTCGACGGGCAGCCGCAGGAGATGATGATGCTGTTGGCGATGGCGCGGGAGTACGGCTGGCTTAATATGTTGCTGGGGAGTGTGGCGGCGTGGGCCTCGGCGGTGGTGGCGGTGACCTGGATGGTGGCGTACCTCAAGCGGCACGGCATGGAGGTGTTCGGCTATTACCGGATCGCGATCGCGGTGGTGGTCGCGGTGCTGCTCCTGACGGGGGTGATCGAGACGAAGGTTTATTAGCGCAAGCCGGCCGCGGTTGCAGCGGGGCGAGGGGCGGAAGGCCGGATTGACCGCGCTGGGCAGGCGTGGCCGCTGAGACCGCCTGCGGTGCTGGTGATGGGTACTTGTTAGGTCGCGCGCCAGGCACGGACGAGACCGGCGAAAGCCCCGGTCAGGGTGCCGGCGAAGACGATGGCGGGGTGGAGGCCGAGGGTGAACAGCAGGCCGAAGGCAAACCCCAGCGGGACCGCGACGGTGATCTTCGGGTTGTGGTGCTCGCCGATGGCGGCGAGCGCCAGTAACACACAGAGCACGACCCAGGGCAGGGTCGCCAGCACGCCGAAAGCGATCGTCACCTCGCCGAACCGCCCGCCGATCGCGTCGGCAGACAGCCCGATGACGATCCGGCCCAAGAGGTAGGTCGCCAGGAGGGCGTACCCCGCGACGCGTGGGGGCTCGAGCCACCAGTTGCCCGGGGACTTGATCGGTTCATCGGCGTAGGTGCTCGGGTTTTCGGGGTCGAAAACCTTTTCGCAGTACGGGCAGCGGTCGTCTTCCACGAGCGTGAGGTCGTGGCCGCAGGCGAGGCAGTAACGCGGCGGGAGGATCAGGATCTTCAGGTCGTCCCGGGCCGGGAGGGCCACGGGGGTGTCGAGTTCATACTCTGAATCGGGCGGAGCCGTCCCGGAGGCCGCGGCGGAGTTGGCGGGGCCGGGCTCGTCGGCGGGGGGCGGTTCGGGTTCCGGGAACGCGTCGTCGTCGGAGAGCTGATAAACGTCGGGCTCGTCGTCGGGGGGCTGCGTTACCAAACGAAGGGCTCCGGGGCGGGCGTTTTATTTTTCGTACCGGCGGGGTTTCTGGAGGTTTCCGGGGGTGCCGGGGGTTGTCTCATGGGCGGCGTGCGTCAGACGCCGGCGGCGGCGTGGCCGGGGAGCGAGTCGTAGTCGGTGTAGCCCTTGGGGCCGGCCGAGGGGTCGTAGAGGGTGGCGGAGTCGGGTTCGTTGAGCTCGGACCCGAGCCGGAAGCGGTGGGGGAGGTCGGGGTTGGCGAGGAAGGGCCGGCCGAAGGTGACCAGGTCGCATCGGCCCTGGTCGATGGCCTGGGCGGCGGAGGCGGCGTTGTAGTCACCGTTGAAGATAAGGGTGCGGGAGAAGTGCTCGCGGGCGGCTTGGTTGATGGCGGTCTGGTCGGGGTCGGGTTCGGGCTGGTCGAAGAGCTGGCCGACGACTTCGAGGTGGCCGATGCCCGAGTCGTCGAGGGCCTTGAAGATCTGGGTGAAGTGGGCGACGGGGTCGGAGTCGGACATCTCGTTGAAGGTGCCGGTGGGCGAGAGCCGGATGCCGACGCGGTCGGCGCCCCAGACGTCGACGAGGGCGTCGAGGACCTGGAGGGGGAACTTGAGTCGGCGGGTGATGTCGCCGCCGAAGTCGTCGTCGCGGTGGTTGGTGCCGTCGCGGAGGAAGGCGTCGATGAGGTAGCCGTTCGCACCGTGGAGCTGGACGCCGTCAAACCCGGCGTCTTGGGCGACGGTGGCGGCGTGACGGAAGTCTTCGACGATCGCGGCGATTTCGTCGGGGGTCAGGGCGTGCGGCGTGCCGACGGGCTTCTTGCCGTGGGGGCCGTGGACGTAGAGGTTTTCGGGGGCGATCGCGGAGGGGGCGACAGGGTCTTTGCCGTCGGGCTGGAAGTCGGGGTGGGAGGCGCGGCCGACGTGCCAGAGCTGGGCGAAGATGAGTCCGCCCTGCTGGTGGACGGCGTCGGTGACGAGCTTCCAGCCTTCACGCTGGGCGTCGGAATAGATGCCGGGGGTGGCGACGTAGCCTTGGCCCTGCGGGGAGATCTGGGTGCCCTCGGTGAAGATGAGGCCGGCCGAGGCGCGTTGGCGGTAGTAGGTGGCGTTGAGTTCGTGGGGGGCGTGTTCGGGGAGGGTGGCGCGGCAGCGGGTCATGGGGGCCATGAGCACGCGGTGTTGGAGGGTCAAGGGGCCCATGGCGTAGGGGGCGAAGAGCGGCTGCAGGTCGGTGTTTTCGGTCACGGTCGGCTCCGGATTTAGTTTTAGTAAATAACAATAAAGTTTAGCGCGGGTTCGGCGGGGCATCCACCGGGGGTGGGGGCGCTTACTGGGCGATGAGGTTGATCATGCGGCCCTTGACGACGATGGCCTTGCGGAGGGTTTTGCCTTCGAGGTGGGCCGCGACGTTGGGGTCTTGCTGGGCGGCGTGGATGCAGGCGTCGTCGTCGGCGTCGGCGGGGACGGTGACCTTGCCGCGCATCTTGCCGTTGACCTGTACGGGGTAGACCACGGAGTCTTCGACCAGGAGGTCTTCGGAATAGACCGGCCAGCCGGCGTCGGCGATGCCCCCGGAAGTTTCCCAGGAAGCGTCCGAGTCGTGGGGCAGGCGTTCCCACAGCTCTTCGGCGAGGTGCGGGGCCATCGGGGCGAGCATCTGGAGCATGGCGGCGGCGACGAAGCGGGGGGTTTTTTCCCGCGGCACCAGCGCGTTGTTGAGCTCGATCAGGGCGGCGATGGCGACGTTGAAACTCATCGAGTCCATCGCGTCGGTGACGCGTTGGATGGTTTTGTGGGTCAGGCGCAGCAGGTCGTCGGGGGCGTCCTGCGGGTCGATCAGCGACTCGCCGGTGTCTTCGTGGACGAGGTTGCGCCAGAGGCGGTTGAGGAAGCGGTGGACGCCGACGATGTCGTGGGTGTTCCAGATCTTGGACTGGTCGAGCGGGCCGAGGTACATCTCGTAGAGGCGGAGGGTATCGCAGCCGTACTGGGCACAGATTTCGTCGGGGGCGACGGCGTTTTTGAGACTTTTTCCCATTTTCCCGAAATGCTCGGTAACGGGCTCGCCATCGTAAGTGAAGGTTTGGTTCGGTAAGCCTTGCACGTCCGCGGCGGGCTTGCCGTCTTGGTTAATGACTTGCGTGGCTTCGACGCGGGTGCCGTTTTCTTTTTCGTAGTAGTAGGCTTGGATGTAGCCCTGGCTGAAGAGCTTGCCGAAGGGCTCGGGGGTGGAGACGTGGCCGAGGTCGTAGAGCACTTTGTGCCAGAACCGGGCGTAGAGCAGGTGGAGCACGGCGTGTTCGACGCCCCCGATGTAGAGATCGACGCCGCCGGCGTGGTGCCCCCCGGAAGATTTTTCCGACAACATCCAGTATTTCTCGGCGGCCTCGCCGACGAGCGCGTCGTCGTTGTGTGGGTCGAGGTAGCGCAGGTAGTACCAGCACGAGCCGGCCCAGTTGGGCATGGTGTTGAGTTCACGGGTGTACTCGACGCCGTCGATCGTGACCTTCTGCCAGTCGTCTCCGGCGCGGCTGAGCGGGGGCTGGGGTGGGGCGTCGGGGTCGTCGGTACCCGTCGGCTGGAAGTCTTCCATCTCGGGAAGATTGACCGGCAGGTCCGCCTCGTCCACGGCCCGCAGTTTACCGTCGGGGCCGTGCAGGATGGGGAACGGCTCGCCCCAGTAGCGTTGCCGGCTGAACAGCCAGTCGCGGAGGCGGTACTGGACTTTGGCTTTGCCCTGGCCTTTGGACGCGAGCCAATCGGTGATGCGTTTTTTTGCGTCGGCGACGGGCTGGGCGTTGAGCGACAGGTCGTCGTTGGCGGAGTGGATGAGTTCGCCGTCGCCGGTCCACGCCTGGGCTTGGATGTCGTGGTCGGCGGGGGATTGGACCACTTCCACGATCGGCAGGCCGAACTTGACGGCGAAGGCGTGGTCGCGTTCGTCGTGGGCGGGCACGGCCATGATCGCGCCGGTGCCGTAGCCCATCATGACGTAGTCGGCGATCCAGATCGGGATCGATTCGCCGTTGACGGGGTTGATGGCGTAGGCCCCGGTGAAGACGCCGGTTTTGTCTTTGTCGCCCCCGGCCGCCTGCCGATCGATATTGGTTTTCGCCGCGGCCTGGGCCTGGTAGGTCTTCACGGCGTCGGCCTGCTCGGGCGTGGTGATCGTGTCTCCGCTGCCGGGGGTGACGAGCGCGTGTTCGGGGGCGAGGACGATGTAGGTCGCGCCGAAGAGCGTGTCGGGGCGAGTGGTGAAGACGCGGATGGTCGTGTCCATCGTGGCGTGTGTGTCCGGATCGTCGATGGTTAAGCCGAAATCGACTTCGGCGCCGGTGGATTTGCCGATCCAGTTGCGTTGTAAGAGCTTGATCGGCTCGGGCCAATCGACCGAATCCAGGTCGTCGATCAAGCGGTCGGCGTAAGCGGTGATCCGCAGCATCCACTGTTTGAGCGGCCGTTTGTAGACCGGGAAGTTGCCGCGTTCGGACTTGCCGTCGTTGGTGACTTCCTCGTTGGCCAGGACGGTGCCGAGCTGGGGGCACCAGTTGACCTCGACGTCGGCGAGGTAGGCCAGCCGGTATTCGTCGAGGAGGCGGCGCTGCTGATCGGGTTCGAGTTCGTGCCACTTGCGGACGCCGATGCGGCCGCCGGAGATCGCTTCCATGTCTTCGTCGATCCCCGACACCACGAGGCCGCCGTTGAGGTTGAGGTAGTAGTCCTCGCCCTCGAGTTTGGCGATGAGCTGTTCGAGGGGCAGGGCTTTGTTTTCGAGCGGGTCGTAGTAGCTATGGAAGAGTTGGAGGAAGATCCACTGGGTCCATTTCATGTAGCCCGGGTCGGTGGTGGCGAACGAGCGGTCCCAGTCGTAGGCCATGCCCAGGCGTTTGAGCTGGGTGACCATGTTGTCGATGTTTTTGTCGGTGGTGATCCGGGGGTGGACATTGGTTTCGAGGGCGTACTGCTCGGCGGGGAGGCCGAAGGCGTCGAAGCCCATGGGGTGCAGGACGTTGTAGCCCTGGGCGCGTTTGTAGCGGGCGACGATGTCGGTGGCGATGAACCCCAGGGGGTGGCCGACGTGGAGGCCGACGCCCGAGGGGTAGGGGAACATGTCCATGCAGAAGAATTTGGGCTTGGACGTGTCGAGTTCTTTTTGTCCCTCTTCCGGGGGGCCGGGGTTAGCGGTGTGAAAGGTTTTGGCCTCGGCCCAGCGGGCCTGCCACTTGGATTCGATGGATTGGAAGTCGTATTTCATGGGGCGGCCAGTTTACCGTGCCGCGGCGAGCGTCGGCGGGATCAGGGCTGATCGGGGGCGGCGTCGATGAAAGCCTGCGCGAGCGCACGGAAGTGAGGCAGGAGGTCGGGGTCGATGTGGGCGGGGAGGTTGGGGTCGTTGCTGGCCGGGAGGTCGCTCAGCGCGCGGCGGGCGAGTCGGGCGGCGAGGTCGGGGTCGCCCGCGGTGTGGGCCCGGTGGGCACGGAAGAGGAGGCTAAAGGCCAACTCCGGGTCGAGGTCGATCAGCGGCTGGACGAGCGGGTTGCCCGCGGCGAGGTTCCGGCCGCGGACGGCGATCAGGGACGCGAATTTGGCGAGGTTCAGGGCGTCGTCGGGCGACAGCGTGTTGCCCGAGCGTTCCCGGAGGTGCTGTATCACCGCGAGCGACTCGGCGAAGTGGTGCCCGGAGGCGAGGGCCTTGGCCAGCAGGAAGTAGGGCTGGATCAGGAGGCTCTGCTGGCGGCGGACGCGCTGGAGCTCGATGAGGCGGAGGCTTGCGGCGGCGACCGCGTCGAAGTCTTCGCGGGCCACGGCGTCGGCGTAGCGCTCGGCGTAGCGGGCGATGCCGGCGTCGCGGTCGGCGAAGGATTGATAGGCGTCGAGGCGAGGCTGGAGGTCGGTGTCCGTAGCGTCGCGGATGGCCTCGATGACGAGGGGGGTGCTGGGGGCGTCCGCGGCGCGGAGGCGGGTGAGGACCGGGCCGATCCAGGCGGTGCCGTGGTCGTCGAGGAGGCGTTGGCATTCGACGGTGGCGTAGGTGTAGCGGGCGGACCGGACGCGGGTTTCCCCGGCGGCGGTCACGGGGGGCGAGAACTTGGCTTCGAGCCAGTACCGGAGGTTGAGTTCGGGCTTGAGGTCGGCGAACCGGTCGGGTGCGAAGACGCCGAGCATGTCGTCGGCTTCCGCGTCGAAGCCGTGCCGGCGGAGCAGATCGAAGGTCAGGGCGTTGGCCAGGCCGTCGGAAAACCAGCGCCAGTGGGGGTCGCGGTTGCGTCCCGCCCAGCCGACCGTGATCGTGTATTCGAGGGTTTCGTGGAGGGCGATGAAGGCCTGGGTCTGGTTGACTTGGCCGAGCAATTCGAACCAGTGACGCCCGACCTGGTCGAGGGGCTGGTCGGGCTTGATCGAGGCGGTAAGTTGGCGGAGCTGCCGGTCCTGGGGGGGAGAGTCTTTGGTGATCTGGCGGTTGATTTTGATCGTCGCCCGGCGGGTATCGGGGTCGTAGTTGATGTGGGGCAGGGTGCCGCCGGCGCGGAGGTGGTCGTACGCCCGGTCGTAGTCAACGAGGGTGATTTCGAGCGCTCCCGCGGGGGCGAAGACAAGCGAGATTTTCCGGTCGAAGAAACGCAGGAGCCGGGTCTGCTGCTCGACGAGGCCGTCGGGGGCGGGGACCCCGAGGGTGGTGTTGATCGCATCGATCCAGCGGTCGGTGAGCTGGGCGAACCGGGTCAGGGTGCGGGCGCGCTGGTCGGCTTGTTCGAGTCGATCGAGCCAGTAACCGATCAGTTCGTCTTTGCGGGGGGCGAGGTGGGGGTCGAGGCGGAAGGTGGCGCGGGGCGTGGCGTGGGTTTCAAAGGGAATCGTCTGTGGCGGCGGGGTCGGCGGAGCGGCGGGTTCGGCCGCGGCGAGGGTGGTCAGGACGACCGCGGCGGCGGCGACCGCGAAGGCCAGACGGTGGTTAGTGGGCATTAGGATCATGGTAGATCGTATTCGGAGGTGGAGTCAGGTGAGGCGGGGCCACGGGGGGTGGGGTATGCTGGCGGGGGTTTGGTGGCTCCGATAGGGATGTTTATTGATGGCTAGGCTTGATGACGTATCGTTGATCGATTGCTCGCTGCGGGATGGACATCAGTCGCTGTTGGCGACGCGTATGACCGGGGAGCAGTGTCTGCGGGTGCTGCCGCTGATCCGGGACAGCGGATACTCGATTTTGGAGCTGTGGGGCGGGGCGGTGCTGGACTCGTCGCTGCGGTTTACGGGGGAGGACCCGTTTGAACGGCTCGAACAGATGCGGGCGTGTCTGGACGAAGGGGACCGGCCGGTGCAGGTCCGCTCGCTGTGCCGGGGGCAGAATCTGTTCGGCTACACGCCGTACCCGGACAACGTGGTGTGCGCTTTTCTGAAAGAGGCGATCCGGACGGGGACGCCGCGGCGGTTCGAGTTGGCGGAGGCGGCCGAGCCGTTTTCGCGGGACGCCCTGGCGGCGGAGACGCACCGGATGCGGATCTTCGACGCGCTCAATGATGTGCGGAACCTGGTGACGGCGGTGATGGCGACCAAGACGTTCAACGGCCACGCGGAGGCGGCGATTTCTTACACGGTGAGCCCGGTCCACGACCTGGACCACTTCCTGAAGTTCGCGCGGCAGGCGATCGACGTGGGGGCGGATTCGCTGGCGATCAAAGACATGGCGGGGCTGCTGCACCCGGCGGACGCCTGGGAGCTGATCGAGGCGCTCAAGCAGGAGTTCCCGGGGGTGGAGCTGACGCTGCACGCGCACTGCACCAACGGGCTGGCGACGGCAACGTACGTGGTGGGGATGATGGCGGGGGCGGACCATTTCGACACGTGCTACGGGCCGATGGCCCACGGGACGGCGCAGCCGCCGGCGGAGTTGATCGGGTATTTCGCGCGCGCGCTGGGCCGGAGGGTGAGCGTCGATTTTGAGCGCGGCCCCGAGATCGACGCGAGGCTGCGGGAGGCGCGCGAGGCGTTGGGGCAGATCGACAAGGACCCGGCGCACATGGGCCGGCCCTGGCCGGCGGAGCCGACGGCGGCGGTGCTGAAGGTGATGCGTGAAGCCATCGGCCTGCTCAAGCGGCGGGACCGGGCGTCGTGCGACCGAGCGGTGGAGCTGATCGAACGGGAGATCATGGTGCCCCAGGGCTACCCGGAGATCGACAAGGCGCAGCTCGAGTCGCAGATCCCGGGGGGGATGGTGACCAACCTGCACAACCAGCTCAAGGAGCAGGGGCAGCTGGAGCAGATGCCGGCGATTCTGGAAGAGATCCCGCGGGTCCGGAAGGCGGCGGGGTATCTGCCGCTGGTGACGCCGACGAGTCAGATCGTGGGGACGCAGGCGGCGTTCAACGTGATCCAGGGCAAGCCGTACCGGATCGTGAGTCAGCAGTTCCGCGACGTGATGATGGGGCATTACGGGAAGCTCCCGGGGCCGGTGGATCCCGAGGTGCTGGCGAAGGTGAGCAACGGGAAGCCGCCGTTTCTGGGCCGACCCGCCGACCGGGTGCCGGACGTGGACCTGGTGCAGGCTTTTGCCGACGGCGGGGGCGAGGTGAAGACGCACCGGGACCTACTGCTCATGGTGCTGTTCCCCGCGGCGGCGAAGGCGTTTTTCGCGGCCCGGTCCGAGGCGTCGGCCGGGGTGGCGTTGTCGACGTGAGACGCGGGCTGAAAACACACGGCTCTTTGCCGGAGTGATACGCCGCGTGGGGGGGATGGGGTAGAGCTAAGGGGAGGTAAGGGGGCGAGTCGCTGATGAGCGGCTGCCGCGGGCACAAGACCAGCGAGAGGGCTCGTGGCGGTCGGGCGGGTCACCACAGCGACATGCTGTCGTAGCGCCAGGTCATGCGGGTGGGGTCGATTTCGAGGAACGAGGCGACGTGCCCGTCGGCGAAGCCGACGTTGAGCCCCTTGACGTGCTGGGGCTCCCAGTGGTTGGGCCCGGCGGTGAGCGAGAGGGTCTGCTGGGTGTAGTCGTCCTTGTCGGCGTCGGGGGCGACGTCTTCGTAGAAGTCCCAGTGGTTGTCGCCCACGAGCACGAAAGCGGAGGTGTTGCGGATCTGCTGCTGGCGGATCGAGCCGAAGTTACCGGTGGCGATCCAGACGGCGCGGGTGCTCAGGAAGTAGTGGTACGGGGTGTCGCGGGGGTAGCTGTGGCAGCCCGAGAGGACTTCCTGGCTGGGCAGGTAGGTGAAAAGCTGTTCCATCCAGGAAGGCATCTGGGTGCTGTTGGGGAAACCGGTGTCGATCTGGCCCCAGTCGATGTTGTAGCCCGCGACGGGGTAGCGCCCGCGGAAATCGTTGGCGTAGGTCTCGAGCGCGAGGTTGATCTGACGGATCTGGCTGGAGCAGTGGACCTTGATCGCCGCTTGTTTGGCCGAGGAGAGGACGGGCAGGAGGATGCCGATGAGCAGCGCGATGATGCCGATGACGACAATGAGTTCGATGAGAGTGAAGCCGACGGGGCGGGCTCGGAATCGGAGACGGGGGGATGGCATGGGGATACCCTCAAGACAGAGTTTGGGTGCGGAACCGCGGGGAACACACGGAGTTTATATAGAGATGACGACAACCCCCCCGGGTTTTGCATGCGATTCCCGAAAACGGGGTTTTTTTATTTTTGGGCTCGTCTACAGGATCAATGGGCATGGCCGTGGCGGGCAGCCACAGGCCGGCCGAGGCTCCGGGGAAAGCCCGCGAGGGCGGAGAAGAGGGGGCGAGGGGATTTGCTAGAGTGTGCCCATGGATGCCAATGACCGAGCGACTGTTGCCCGTTCCGCCGCGGCGGGGCTGCGTGCTTTTTCGGAACGATCTTTAGAGGCCAGGGTGCCGGTGCTGATCGGGTTCGACGGGTTCGTGGATTCGATTATTTCGGTGGTGGATCAGCGGGCGAGTGTGGAATCGTTCGAGGCGATGGCGACGATCGACGAGTTCGGGAAGCGGATCCGGGCGAAGGCGGGGCAGTCGAGCAACTACGAGTTGGTGGTGAACCTGGAGAAACTCGGCGGCAACGGGCCGATCATGGCCAACGCGCTGCTGGCGGGGGGCGCGGCGGTGAGCTACGTGGGGTGCCTGGGCAAGCCGGCGGTGCACCCGCAGTTTGCGGAGTTTGCGCAGCGGGCGGAGGTGTACAGTGTGGCGGAGCCGGGGTACACCGATGCGCTGGAGTTCGACGACGGCAAGCTGATGCTCGGGAAGTACGAGAGCGTGAGCAGGCTGGATTGGCCGACGGTGGAGCGGGCGGTGGGGGCGGACGTGTTCGCGGGGCTGGTGCGGCGGAGCCGGCTGATCGGGATGACCAATTGGACCATGCTCAACCGGGTCGAGACGGTGTGGCGTCAGATCGACGCGGTGCTGCGGGAGGCGTCGGCGGCGGGGGGCGAGCGGAAATACGTGTTCGTCGACCTGGCGGACCCGGCGAAGCGGAGCGCGGCGGATATCTTGGGGGTGCTCACGTTGTTGTCGGAAATGCAGGCGAATGCGGACGTGGTGCTGGGGCTGAACCTCAGCGAGGCGACGCAGGCGTTGGGCGTGTTGGGGCTGGCCGTACCCGGTGACGAGGAGGCAGCGATTTTGAGCACCGCCACGGCGATCCGGGACGTGCTGAAGATCCACGCTTGTGTCGTCCACCCGCGGAAAGGGGCGGCGGCGGCGGTGGAGGTCGACGGGGCGGTGCAGACCGCGGAGTTTGCCGGGCCGTTCGTCGCCAAGCCGAAGCTCTCGACCGGGGCGGGGGATAACTTCAACGCGGGGTTCTGCCTCGGGCTGTTGGCGGGGCTGCCGCTGGCCCAGTGCCTGTGTACGGGCGTGGGGACGAGCGGGTACTACGTGCGGCACGCGCATAGCCCGGCGATCGACGAGTTGATCGCGTTTTGTGAGGAACTGCCGCCCCCGGCGGAGTGACGCGGTGTGACGGGGGGTAGCCGGTATGGCCCGGGGTTGAGCGGATGCGGGATTTGATCGGCTGGGGCCGAGGCTAAGTCTGGGGGTGCCGAGGCTAAGTCCGGGGGTGGGATGGCTTAGGGGTCCACAGGTTATGCACGGCGGATGCGTCAGGGGTGCGCGGGGGCGGGGCGTGGGCGGCCGGCGGGTAAGATGGGGCATCGGAGGATCGGATGATGACGACTGCTGGGAACATGACGTGGGGGGATCGGGACCCGCGGGGCCGGGGCCGGCAGAACGTGGTCGAACTCGGGCCGCTGTTCGATAAGCAGCCGCCGCACGCGCTCGAGGCGGAGATGGCGCTGCTGGGTTCGCTGGTGCTGGACTGGCAGGTGGTCGGGGACGTCCTCCAGATCCTGAAGGGGGCGGATGATTTTTACAAGCCCGCCCACGCGGCGATCTTCGAGACGCTGACGGAACTGTACGACCAGGCGCAGTCGATCGACATGGTGCAACTCAACCAGCGGCTGGTGGACAAGCAGCTCTTGGAATCGGTGGGGGGGCTGGCGTATCTGGTGGAGATGGTCGAGGCGGTGCCGTCGGCGGCGGAAGCGCCGCGGTACGCGCGGATCGTGCGGGACAAGGCGATCCTGCGTCGCCTGATCGAGACGACGGGGCAGGTGCTGCACGAGTGCTACCACTCGGACGAGGCGGTGGCAGAGCTGCTGGATCGGGCCGAGACGTCGATCTTCGAACTGGCCGAGAAGAAGGGCGACGACCAGGCGTCGGACATCGGGGTGCTGCTGAAGGAGACGTTCGAGCGGCTGGAGCGGGACGACGGGCGGTCGGTGACGGGGCACGAGACGGGGTACTTCGAACTCGACGAGATGACCAACGGGCTCCAGCCCGGGGAGATGGTGATTATCGCGGCCCGGCCGTCGATGGGGAAGACGGCGTTTGCGGTGAACATCGCCGAGCACCTGGCGGCGACGAAGCAGGTCCCGGTCGCGATTTTCAGCTTGGAGATGTCCAAGCAGCAGTTGGCCCAGCGGATGCTGTGCTCGCGTTCGGGGGTGGACTCGAACAAGGTGCGTCGGAACATGCTCAGCCGGGAGGACTTCGGGAAGCTGACGCTGACGGTCGGGGAGCTGTCCGAGGCGCCGCTGTATATCGACGACACGGCGGGGCTGACGCTGATGGGGCTGCGGGCCAAGGCGCGTCGGCTGAAACAACGGCACGATATCCAGGCGGTGTTTATCGACTATTTGCAGTTGATGACGGCCCCGAGCGCGGGGCGGGACGGACGCCAGAACGAGGTGTCGGCGATGAGCCGGGGGGTCAAGGCGCTGGCCCGGGAGCTGTCGGTGCCGGTGGTGTGTCTGAGCCAGCTCAACCGGGCGGCGGAGCAGCGGGAGGGGCACCGGCCGCGGATGTCGGACCTGCGCGAGTCGGGGTCGATCGAGCAGGACGCGGACGTCATCATGATGCTCCACCGCGAAGACTACTACCACCGCGGGGACGAGGAATACGAAGACAACAACATCGCGGAGGTGATCGTGAACAAGCAGCGGAACGGCCCGACGGGCGTGGTCAAGCTCCAGTTCCACGGGCCCACGACGCGGTTTAATAACCTTGCCAGCGGGGCGCAGGCGGGGTACTGAGCGGCGGGGGCGGCGGTGCCGGGCGCGTGAATCGCGGCGTGGTGCAGGGGGCGAGATGCGATACACTCTCGGCCATGAACTATGAAGCAGAGTTGGGTGTAGCGGTGTCGGCGGTGCGGGCCGCGTCGCGGGTGTGTCGGGCGGTGCAGGCGGATCGGGTGACCGCGGGGACGGTGGAGAAGAAAGACAAATCGCCGGTGACGGTGGCGGACTTTGCGTCGCAGGCGGTGGTGTGCGCGGCGCTGCGGGCGGCGTTCCCGGAGGTGCCGGTGGTGGGTGAAGAGGATTCGAAGGAGCTGCGGGACGAGGCGGCGGCGGAACTGCGGGCGGAGGTGGCGGGCCACACGGGGATGTCCGAGGCGGACACGCTCGCCGCGATCGACCACGGCGGGTGGACCCCGGACGGGAGTACCTCGCGGTTCTGGACGCTGGACCCGATCGACGGGACCAAGGGCTTTCTCCGAGGCGAGCAGTACGCGGTGGCGCTGGGGCTGATCGAGGACGGGCGGGTGGTGCTCGGCGTGCTGGGATGCCCGAACCTGGACGGCGGGCTGCTGATGACGGCGGTGCGGGGTCGGGGGGCCCGGCGGCTGCCGCTGGAGGGCGACGGGGTGGACGGCGAGACGGTGGCGGTGAGCCCGGTGGCGGACGTTTCGGAGGCGAACTTCTGCGAGTCGGTGGAGTCGGGGCACAGCGATCAGGATGCGTCGGTGAAGATCGCGGCGGAGCTGGGGATCACGGCCCGGGCGTATCGGATCGACAGCCAGTGCAAGTACGCGGCGGTAGCGCGCGGGGACGCGGCGATCTACCTGCGGCTGCCCACGCGGCCGGGGTACCGGGAGAAGATCTGGGACCACGCGGCGGGGATGATCGTGGTGGAAGAGGCGGGCGGCGAGGTGACGGACGTGCGGGGCCGGCCGCTGGATTTTTCCCGGGGGAGACAGTTGGAAGAAAACCGCGGGGTGGTCGCGACCAACGGGAACTTCCACGCCCGGGTGATCGCGGCGGTGAAGGGCGCGGTAGAGGTGGTGGACTGAGCCGGGGGTCGGCCCGGCAGCGGGCGACGGGAAGACGTGGTCGCGGAGCGGTGGCGACAGTCGAAAGTGACGCAAGGTCGGGTCTGCGGGGGCTCGGTGGCGGACAGACCCGTCGGCCGCGGCGTTGCCGATGGCGGGGCGCGGTCTTGGTGTTTTGATATTTCGGGGTTCCGGGGTTCCGGGGGGGTTAGCGTCCGGGGGTGGCGGCGAGGGGGGCGGATTCGACGGGGTCGGGGGTGAGGGTGCGGTAGGCTTCGCCGATGGAAACGGTCTGAGGGGTTCGCTGCTTGAAAACGGTAACGTGTCGGTAGCCGGCGGCCTGGATGAGGCGGAGGGCTTTGCGGAACCCGAAGCCGACGCGTGGGGGGGAGTGGGCGTCGGCGCCGAGGGTGAGGGGGATGCGGCGGCGGGCCATTTCGTAGAGCAGGCGTGGGCCGGGCGAGGGTTCCTGGAGCGGCCGCCGCCAGCCGGAGGTGTTGAATTCCATCGCGACGCCGGTCTTGGCGATGCGATCAAGGGCGCGGCAGGCGTCGTCCATGATCTTGCTGACGCTCCAGGAGCGGGGCATGAGGTGTTTGATCAGGTCGGGGTGGGCGAGGGAGTCGAACAGGCCGGTCTCGGCGGACTCGGCGAGGTGAGTGAAGTACTGCTGCTGAAACTTGAAGTTGTCTTTGGCGTAGTAGCGGCCCTGGTACTCGGGGATCTGGGGGTGGACCGAGCCGAGGACGAAGTCGAAGTCGTGGGCGGCGAGCTGCTGTTCGAGGTGTTTTTCGTAGCCGGGGACGTAGTCGGCTTCGAGCCCGAGGCGGACATCGAGTCGGCCTTCGAAGACGTGGCGGGCGCGCTGGACGTACATGACATATTCGTCGAGCTGGTCGGGGGCCATGCGCATCTTGTCGGCGTAGCCGTCGGGCATGGGGTTGTGGCAGGTGGCGGTGATGCCGGCGAGCCCGCGTTCGAGGGCGACGGCGGCGTACTGCTCGAGCCGGCCCCGGGCGTGCTTGCAGAAAGGGGTGTGCAGATGGGATTCGTAGAGGACACGGGGCCGGTTTTCGCCAGCCGGGGCGTCGTCCAGGGGGGGCGGGGTGGTGGCGAGGCCGGGGGGAGAGGGGGGGGCGGCGGGCTCGGCGTCCCAGACGGTCAGGGACAGGTGCCCGGCGGTGATGCGGGCGGGGTCAGGGGTCGGGCTCGGATCCGGGGGCAGGGGCGGGGTCATCCCCATGCTCATCGGCATCGTCGGGGGGCGGCTGACCCTTGGCGGCGTAAGCGGCGCGAATTTTTGCGCGTTTTTCGGCGCGGCGGCGGGTTGCATCGTCTGGCCAGTCGTATTGGATCTCGCCGGTCTCGGGGTCGCGCCAGTCGGGGCTTTGCTGATCGTCAGAATCGTCAAGGTCGTCACGATCGGCCGGGGGGCGGAGCTGGAGGCGGAGCTCGCCGCCCTGGGGGGCCTGGGCCACGCGGACGCGGCGTTGGCGGACGAGTTCGAGGGTGGCCAGGAAGAGGCCGATCATTTCGCTGCGGGAGGCCCGGCCGACAAAGATCTGCTGGAGGGTCATGCCCCGGTCGCCGCCGTCGCGTTCGAGGCGGTCGGCGATGTCGTCGGCGTGGAGCGAGAGGGGGGTGTCGTCGTAGGTGACCTGGTGGTCGCCGGTGAAGCCGATGGCGTCGAGCATGCGGCCGAAGGCGGCGCAGAGGTCGAGCACGTTGACGTCTTCGAGGTCGAGGTCGGGGCGGGCTTGGTCGGGGGCCTGGGTGTCGGGGGGGCCTTGCGACGGGTCCGCGTCGGCGGGGTCCGGGCGGGCGGGCGCGGGGGGTGGGGAGGCGAGGGCGGGGAAGCGGTCGTCCCATTCACGGCGACGCTCGTCGAGGGCCAGGGAGGCGTCTTTGAAGCGCTTGTAGGCGAGGAGTTGTTGGACGAGCTCAAAGCGGGGGTCGGCGGATTCGTCGGGGGCCGGGGCGTCGGGGTTGTCGGTCTCGTCCTGGGCTTCGAGGCGGGGCATGAGCATCGCGCTCTTGATTTCGACGAGGGTGGCGGCCATCACGAGGAACTCGCCGGCCCGGTCGACGTCGAGGGGCCCGGGTAGGGACTCGATCACGCGGAGGTGGTGGAGGTACTGCTCGGTGATCCGGGCGACGGGGATGTCGTGGAGGTCGATCTCGTGGCGCTTGACCAGGTAGAGCAGCAAGTCGAGGGGCCCGGCGTAGGCGTCGAGCTGGACCCGGTAGTCGGGGGACGCCGGGGGCGGGGCGGAAGCGGCCGGGGTGGGGGGAGGGGTGGG
>JBCDDZ010000038.1:0-27243 GCA_039180025.1 Planctomycetota bacterium | reverse complement strand
GGTGCTGGGCAAGTTCCGCTCGCTCCCCCCGACCGGCACGCCGGGGTGGGTTCTCAAAACCACGACCACGCACGGCCGCACGTTCCGGCTGGCGTGGTCTTTCAGCCCGGCCTCGATGCGTTTCGAGTTGGGTAGCCTCAAAACCGTGCCGTGGACCGACTGGCTCGGTTCTTTCGGGGGCACCGACCCCCTGATCGACGGCGACCACCCCCGGAACTACCCCCCGGAATACCCCCCGGAATTAATCCAGAGAACGCCCTATGACTGACTTCGACAGCGACGAACTCATCACCTTCGGCGACGCCGTGCGCTACCTCATCGCCACCGGTCATCCGGTCAGTCGCCCCACGGTCCACAACTGGCACCACCGCGGCGTCGTCATCGACGGGTACCGGCACAAGCTCAACGGAGAACGACATGGCAAACGGATGTTCACCACCCCCGCGGACCTCGACCGTTTCGTGTCGCTTACCTCACGTCATCGAGGCCGCAACGGACGCGCCCGACTTGCGGATCGGTGAAAGTCTCGACCTCGACCCCGAGATGGTGGAGCGGCTGGTCGAAGGCCGAGGCGTGATCCGGTGGGACTACCGCGGCCTGGTCGGAGTGATCCATTCAGAGCGCATTGTCGCGGTCTACGAGTCTTGGCTTGAGTGGCAGAAGCTCGCCGACAAGCCCAACGGCACCCCGCCCGAGGGGGTGGGCCGCTTTACCTGGGAGATGGTGGAGGCCACATGCTGACCACCACTCAAGCCGGGAAACGCCTAGGATGTTCGAGCGAACACATCCGCGAGTTGATCCGACGCGAGCAACTGCACGGCGTCAACATCGCCGCGCTGGGCAAGCGGCCGACCTACCGCGTGCCCGACAAAGCGATCGAGGCTTACGAGGTTGGTCACACGGTCCGCGCCTGCGGCATTAAGCCGCCGACGAAGCGTCGCCGTCGTCGCCAACCGATCCCGCGATATGTGTAGCGATCCCGAGCTTGGCCCGAACATGATCGGCGACCCGCCACAGCCGGGCGTCGTCGCGGCTCTGGACGTAGGTGTCACCCATGCTCTCGTTGGCGTGGCCCATGATGACATCAACAATCGCGTTGTCCAACACCTCGTCGGCATGGGTGCGGAATGTACGACGGAGTGAATAGAAGCCGAGTCTCTTGCGGGGATCGTTGGGCTTCTTCACGCCCGTCTTCCGCATGAGTTTGCCGAACTCCATTGCTACCGCGTTGTCACTCGTGTCTGGGTTGACATAGCGATTACCCCGCTTAGTGATGAAGATCAGGTTTGCGTCGGCGGGGTCAGAGGGCTTTGGCCGAATAGCTCGTGCGGCACGGATTGCCGCGACTGTTTCTGGCCACAGAGCTGCGCGTCGCCAGACCTGACTTTTTGATCGCAGCGTATCAGCGATACCGGTGTTCAAGTCGAGATCATTTTCAGTCAGATCGGCGCATTCCTTGTTGCCAAACCCAGCATTGAGACCAAGCATAATCATTGCTTGCATCACGATTCCTGCATTATCAACAAGTACTTGACATTCTTCTGGCGTAAACAGATTCTGTCCCGCTTCATACTTCTGGCGTCGGCGGTCGGGAGCGGACTGGCCTTTGAATCGGCGGCCGAAATTCGGAAGATGGTCGATCAATTCGAGATCAACACCATATCGAAACATCTGTTTGGTGTAGTTCACAAAGTTCGTGATCCGACCTGCCCGCCAAACTTGGTTCGCTTCTCGTCTGAGTTCGGCGAAGTCTTTTTTGCCAAGTGATAGCGGGGGCCTTGTTCGGCCGAACTTTTGGAGTACGAAGCCCGCGACGCGCTTGTACTCGTCCCAAGTACGGGTAGATAGCTGTCCATCGGAAACGTCTTTCCTGCGTTCGTCCAGCCAGGTGTTCGCTAGTAAGGCAAGATCGACGCCGTTTGCGGCTTCCATCGGCGGCGGGGTTTTGCCCTCGGTTATGTAAGGCCAGTCATGGTTGAATTGCTTAAGTGCAGCGTCGTGATGTTCCCAAATTCCGAAGTAATAGCGATGGCCGAGATGCTTTTTGCACCACTGGCCATTAGCGTGCGGTGTTAGTGGTGACCCTTTTGGCTTGCGAGGTTTCCTGCGAGTGGTGGACGTAGGGCTCATGGGTTATACTGCTCCATCTGGTTCATCGTCCGAATAATGGGGACGCTCGAACAGGTGTTCTCCGACCCCTTTGAGGGTCGGTTCGGGGGTCGGCTCAACGGCCAGTCCGTTAAGCTCGACGGAGCGGAAAGCCCAAAGCTCCATTAAATCTAGGTTTACGCTACTTCGACCGGGTAGCTCAATCGGTAGAGCATCGGCCTTTTAAGCCGCTGGTCGTGGGTTCGAGTCCCACCCCGGTCATTTTGCCCCGAACCGCCTTGGCGAACCGCCGGAGCGGTTTTTTTACACTTCGTCTGGGTCAAACAGGCGGCGGATCAGGATCCCTTCCGAGCCCGATGACCAGGAGAGACCAACCATGCCGTCGTCCCAGGTATTTGTCGTTGGCAGCGCTAATGTCGATTTCTGTATCTACGTCGATCACGCGCCCGTGCTCGGGGAAACGGTCACCGGCGGGCGGTTCCGTCAGGCGTTCGGCGGGAAGGGCGCGAACCAGGCCGTTGCGGCCGCTCGGGCCGGGGCGGCGGTGGCGTTCGGGGGCCGGCTGGGTAACGACGCCTCCGCGGAGCAATACCGAGCCCATCTATTGGCCGAAGGGATCGACCTGGCCCACACCTCTGCTTGTGATGAACCGACCGGGTGCGCTTTGATTACGATCAACGCGGCCGGCGAGAACTCGATCGCCGTGGCTTCGGGGGCCAACACTACGCTCACACCCGAGAGCTTGGTGTCTATGACAGAGACGCTTCGGCACGCCGAACTGTTGATGCTCCAGATGGAGTTACCCGTGGCCGCCACCGCCGCCGCGCTCGGTCTCGCCGCCGAGCATGGTGTCGATGTGCTGTTCAACTACGCCCCGATCTGCGACGGTCCGATACCGGTGACGGCGGCGATGACGCACCTGGTCGTGAACGCGATCGAGGCGGGGCAGTTGCTCGGCACCGAGCCGGTCACGCCTGATGGCGCCGAGCGGGCCGCCCATCTACTCCGCGAACGCGGCCCACGGACGGTCACGATCACCTTGGGCGGTGAGGGCTTGGTCGCCGTGGACTACGAAAAAACCCACCGCTTGTCCGCCTTCGACGTCGAAGTGATCGACACCACGGCCGCGGGCGACACATTTTGCGGCTACCTCGCTGCAGGGTTAGCGCAGAAGCGGTCTTTTGAAGATTCCCTGAGTCGGGCCAACGCTGCTGCCGCGATCGCGGTCGGCCGACCGGGCGCACAGCCCTCAATTCCGAACCAGACCGACCTCGCAGATTTCGCCTGAATCGTTTGCCGCCCGCGCTGAGCCTCTGCTCGGTTTTCGTTATCCTCGAACGGGAAGGCGATCTTGTTATCGTTCACTGTGTATCATTTAAAACGTTTCGGCCACGGACTGCCCGAGGCGATTCGCGTTGCCGGCCGAGATGGTTTCATTCGTCTGCTAGCGCATCCCGACCGCGGCTATCGCGGGTCGAGGGAGCGGGATCCCCCTCCGCCACACTCGGTCAGCGTACCGGCTGCCGCCGCCCGCTAAACCTGGGTTGGTGTGCGCTAATGACATCGTCTTTTCAGTGTCTGACCCCCTCGACGCCGGCGACGGGGTGGCCGGCGTCGACGAGGGTTCGCTCGCGGGCGGCGAGCTCCAGGTCGGCGTCGACCATCATCTCCACCAACGCGTCGAACCCCACCCGCGGGGTCCAGCCGAGTTGCTCTTTGGCTTTGGTCGGGTCGCCCCACAAGAGGTCGACCTCGGCGGGCCGGTAGTAGCGGGGGTCGATCTCGACGTGGTCGTGGTAGTCCAGGTCGACGCGGCCGAAGGCGTGTTCGCAGAACTCGCGGACGGTGTGGGTTTCGCCGGTGGCGACGACGTAGTCGTCGGGCGTGTCCTGCTGGAGCATGAGCCACATCTGTTCGACGTAGTCGCCGGCGAAGCCCCAGTCACGCTTGGCGTCGAGGTTGCCCATGAACAGCTTGTCTTGCAGGCCGTGCTTGATCCGGCCGACGGCCCGGGTGATCTTGCGGGTCACGAACGTCTCGCCGCGGCGGGGCGATTCGTGGTTGAAGAGGATGCCGCAGGACGCGTGCATGCCGTAGGACTCGCGGTAGTTGACGGTGATCCAGTGGCCGTAGAGCTTGGCGACGCCGTAGGGCGAGCGGGGGTGGAAGGGGGTGGCCTCGGACTGGGGGGCGGACTCGGGCAGGCCGCCGAACATCTCGGAGGTCGAGGCCTGGTAGAAGCGGACCGGGTCGCCGCCCTCGTCGTGGTACTGGCGGATGGCTTCGAGCAGGTGGATCGTGCCGGCGCCGGTGGCCTCGGCGGTGTAGATCGGCTGGTCGAAGCTGACGCGGACGTGGGACTGGGCCCCGAGGTTGTAGACCTCGGCGGGCCGGGTGAGGCGGAGGATTTTGGCGAGGCTGTTGGCGTCGGTCAGGTCGCCGTAGTGCAGCTGGAGCCGGCCGCGGTGTCCGTTGTCGGCGTCGTGCGGGTCGGTGTAGAGGTGGTCGATGCGGTCGGTGTTGAAGGTCGAGGCCCGGCGGATGATGCCGTGGACGTCGTAGCCTTTTTCGAGCAGGAACTCGGCGAGGTACGACCCGTCCTGCCCGGTGATGCCGGTGATCAGGGCCGAGGGAGCGGGGGTAGGCAAGGCGGGGCTCCGGGGGGGGCGGGACAGACTGAGATTGGTGTGGATCGCCGGCCGGTGTTTGAAGATCCGTCGCCCATACCTTCAGGGCAGTGGCGTTAGCGAGCCACTTATTATAGCAATCACAGCGATATTCACAGGGTGAGAGGCGGATGGCGAACCATAAACTCGGCCTTTAAGTAATAGATGACAGAACGAGGACGCGGGTTCGTGGCAGCGGTTTGAACGGATTATGAGGGTAATAAGGGGCGGTAAACCTCACCGATGGGCTGGCCGGCGGCCTGGCCATGCCTAGTTTCCCCAGCGCATATCGCGTAGTCCACACCGCGGTGTTGCATCCTTTATTGGGATGAGCGCAGGTGGTCAGGTTTTCTTGCACATCGACTCACCCGCGATAGATTTACGTGCCGTACAGTGTTAGGCCGGCGTAGATCAGCAACGCCGTTGAGCCTGCCGTCAAATCTCTCGGTCGGATGTATGGAAGTTGAAGTACCCGCCTGTATGCGACCGAGGTAAGTCGGCCGAATCGATTGATCGTTCGAACATCAACCTATGCAGATCCTTTTCATCAACCAGACTTACGCCCCGGACGTCGCGGCGTCCGCGCAGTTATTGGAGGACATGGCCCGGCAGTTCGTCGAGGCCGGCCACGAAGTCGCCATCGTGACGTCGCGTTCGCTGTACGGGCAGGCGGGAGCGGTGCTGACGAAATACGAAAAACGAGACGGCGTCGAAGTCCATCGGGTCGGCGTCGCCCGTTTCGGCAAGGGCTCGGTCCGGGCACGGATGTTCGACGCGACGATTTTCTATCTGGCCGCAACGTTCAAGGCTCTACGCGTCAAATTGCCCGGCGGTCGGCCACAAGTTATCGTCACCCTGACCAGTCCGCCGTACATCGCCTTCGTCGGGTTGATCGTGCGTTTTCTATTGGGCGGAAAATGTCGGGGACGCTACGCCATCAACTGGTCGATGGATCTGTACCCCGACGTGTTGACCTCAGCCGGCATCGTGAAGGCCGATTCGCTATCCGGCAAGCTGATGCACCGGTTCAACCTGTGGTGTATGCGGCGGGCGGACCGGGTCGTGACGGTGGGGCGGTGCATGCAAGACCGCGTCGTCGGGCAAGGGGTGGACCCCGACAAAGCCGAGATGATCAGCGTCTGGCCGGTGAGCCGGGTGCTCGATCTGGACGAGGCTCGACAGCCGTCGAGCTACCGCAAAGCCTGGGGGCTCAAGAATAAATTCGTGGTGATGTACTCGGGCAATTTGGGTATCGCCCACAAGGCGATGGTCTTGGCCGAGGCGGCCGAGCGGCTCAAGCACCGAGACGACATCCGGTTTGTGTTTGTCGGCGGCGGCCGGCGGCGGGACGAGATCACCCGCTTTGTCGAAGACCGTGGCCTGACCAACGTCCTGGAAAAAGATTACGAACCCCGGGAAAAGCTCGAAGACCTGCTGCGTTTGGGCGACGTCCACCTAATCACCCAGCGGGAGGAGTTTACCGGCGTAGTGGTGCCCAGCAAGTTGTTTGGGATCATGGCGTCGGCCCGCCCGTCGTTGTATGTGGGCCCAGTCGAGGCCGAGGTCGCCCGCGTTTTGGAAGAAAGCGGCGGCGGCACGGTCTGCAACGCGGCAAACGCCGACGCTCTGGTGGCCGAAATCGAACGGCTGGCCAACGCCCCGGATCTCGTCCACCAGATGGGGCAGCGGGCCCGGGAAGCGGCGATCAAAAACCATACCCTGGCCGACCGTTTCGAAAACTTCAGCGCGATGCTCGACACGCTCGTGGACGGGTCGGCTACGGCGCTGGCCAGACCCGTTTCGGTTTCGGCCAACGCCACCCCTGCGGTACCTGCCCCGCCCGCCGGGCAGATGAACCTGCGTGTGCTCTTTATCAACCAGGCCTATGCCCCCGACGCCGCGGCGACCGCCCAGCACTGCGAAGACCTGGCTCGGTACCTGGTCGAGCAGGGCCACGGCGTGTCGGTGATCGCTTCGCGTTCGATCTATGGCCAGGCGGGGGCCGACCTGCCGGGGCGTGAAGTCCGGCATGGGGTCCACGTCCATCGCGTCGGCTTGTCGCTATTCGGCAAACGCGGCATCGTGCTGCGGTCGATCGATTTCGCGCTGTTTTATACCGCGGCGATGTGGCGATCGCTGTGGATCAAGGTCCCGGTAAATGGGCAGCGACAGAAGCCCGACGTGGTGGTTACATTGACGACGCCGCCCTTGATCGGCATGGTCGGCTGGATGATGAGTTTGGTTAGGCGCTGCCGACACGTGGTATGGACGATGGACCTCTATCCCGACGTGCTGGTCGCCGCCGGGGTGAGTAAACCCGACAGTATCTTGACGAAGTTCTTCGCGTGGTTGAACCGCCGGGAGATGGGCCGGGCCGACCGCGTGGTCGCACTGGGGCGGTGCATGAAGCGGCGCATCGTCGATAAGGGTATCGGAGCCGACCATATCGACGTCATCGGCGTGTGGTCACCCAACGACCCGCCGATTGAATTACCCGACCCCGCGGATTCAAGCTATCGCGGAGAGTGGGGTCTGGAAGATAGATTCGTGGTGCAGTATTCGGGCAACTTCGGCCTGGCCCACGACTACGAAACTTTTTGCGACACCATCCTCGCCTTGCGTGAAGTAGACGAGATCCAATTCGTGTTTGCGGGAGGGGGCAAGCGGATCCCGACGCTCCAGGAATTTATCGAGTGTCACCGACTGACCAACGTGATGCTTCGGCCGTACCAGCCGCGTGAGCGCTTGCTCGACTTGCTGAGTTTGGCCGACGTCCACCTGATTAGCCAGTCGGAGTCGTTCACCGGCGTCGTCGTGCCCAGCAAACTTTTCGGCATCATGGCGGCGGGGCGGCCGTCGTTGTTCGTCGGCCCGCCCGACGCGGAAGTCGCCCGCGTGCTCAACGAGACGGGCGCGGGTATCCGCTTCCCGCTGGACGATCCCGCGGTCTTAGCCGATGTGATCCTCCAACTCGCGCATGCCCCGGAACGTGTACGGCGGATGGGGCAGGCGGCGCTGGACGCGTCTCGCGACGAACACCACCGCAAAAGCAGGTTCGTGGCGTGGGAGTCCTTGCTTTGCCAGGTTAGCGGCTGCCCCGACTTAAGCCCCGGCGCCGCGACACCCGTCGGTCTCGCCCGCGGGGTCAATTCAGATTCTAGGTCCGACAGGCGTCAGAGGATTTAAATTCTGGATTCGATTAGCCAAGATATTTCCGTCACGCAAATTTTGGTGAACGCCGAGCCGGGTTTTATTTTGGCGAGAAACATTAGCAAGCGATATCGCGAGCCCTGGCAGTTGGTCTACCGTAACGTGGACGAACAGTTCGAGTGAATGCCCGACTCATTTCGACAGAGCCTCTCGATTTCAAAAAGCACTTGCGTACCAAGAATGAATATTATGTTTAGCGATTCTTAGAGCGTGTTATGCAGTTTTGAGGGCGAGGTGGCCGACTTCTTCGGGATGGCAAGAGCGCCGACGCCTTATCCTCCGGACCGGGACGATGATGCGTAAGCTTTCGTGGCTACCTATGACGCGGATTCGGGAGGATGCACCGCAGCGCAAGCACGAGCTTGCGGCGCGTGAGGGACGCCCTGCTCGGGGTGGTCCACACCGGCTCGCCCTGGCGTGACCTCCCGCAGCCCCCGGCCGGGAGGCACTTGCTCGCCTTCGTCTGTCTTATGCTCGCCCGGCTGCCCGACACCCCGCGATGGCGCGGACCGAGTACACAATACGCTCTAACCATGAGGTGGTGCAGCGATAAGAAATTCGAGCGGTCCGTATGTTTGGATTTTGAGTTGCGGCGTCCCTTGCGGGATGACAAAGCGGCTGCCGCGACGAACCGCGTACTCGCCTTGGTCCGTCTGGATCCGTGCCGCGCCAGAGACCACGAACACGACACTGACCCGGTCGGTTTCGAGCACCGCGTCGGCGTCGGTGGTCCAGCGCAGCACCCTGAAACACGGCGTCCGCCGCTCGTCGATTAAGCTTTCCCATCGACCGCCGCCCCTACGATTAAGCAACTCCGGCCCACAGATGCAGCGGGCCTGCAACGCTTGCGGGTCCATCGTCACAAACTCCAGCAGGTCGATGGCCAGATCGACGCCTTGCCCCATAAAGCGGGCTTCCTCGGGCAGGCTATAGCCACCGCACTCGACTTCGAGCCGGACCACCAGATCGCTGGGCTCCATGATTTCGAGCATCATCACACCCTCGCCGATCGCGTGCGGTGTGCCGCCGGGGACGACGAAGGCGTCGCCGGGTTTGACCGGAACCTTGTCGAACGGCTCGAGCAGGGCTTCGCGGTCCTGGTCGCGGATCGCTTGCCGGTAGGCGTCCGGGTCCGGCGGGCGTTGAAAACCCAGGTAGATGTAGGGCTGAGCGATCTCGGGCCGGGTGGCGAGGATGACGTACCCCTCGGCCTTGCCGTGGGGCTGGCCCAGGTGCTTCCGGGCGTAGGCCGCGGTTGGGTGGGCTTGGATGTGGAGCCGGACCGACGAGTCGAGGAGTTTGAGCAGGAAGCCGAGCTGTGTGCCGTAGCGTTTAACGTGTGCCGGGCCGAGCACGTGGTGGTGGAACGTTTCGAGAACTTCGCGCAGCGTCACCCGGCGGTCGCCGAGTTGAGCCATCGTGAGCCCCTCGCCATCGGGACGCGGAACGGGGTTGACCGCCGACGTGGTCGAGGCGATCCAATCCTCGGGCTGATGGCCGTCCGCTGCGGGATCAACGCCGAGCAAGCGGTCGAGTTCACGGCCGCCCACGTAGGTGCGCCAAACCCGCTCGGGAATTAAAGGGATGAGGGTGGGCGGTTTTATGGCGTATCCCCGTCGCTCAACACGAGCAGCGCGGCCGTGCGTGGCGGAACCATCACCCGCGTGCCGTGGTCGAGATTCGAGACCGAGGCGGCGTCGGTCGGTACGACTTCGGTGAGGTTCATCGCGCTTTGGAAATCGACCGTCGCGACGTGGTGCTGGAAGTTGGTGATGCCGACCATGCGGTGGACCCCCGCGTCGTCTACTAGGACCGACACGTCCACGTCCGGCCCCGGCGGTTGCCAGCGTAAGCCCGTCGTGATCGGCCCGGCGACCGCATCGAACATCGCGTTAAAAACCGCCAGCGCCCCGAGGATTTGTCGCCGCACCGCCCGACCCAGAAGCATGGTGACGTGGTGGTGTGCCCCGAGTTTTTCCGAGGGCTCCGGGCTGGCTGCATGGCGGAGTTCGAGCAGCAACGGCGTCCCGTCGTCGAAGGCCAACCGCGTCTGGGTGTTGAGAGTGGTCTCGAGTCGGTCTTGGACGAGTTCATTTTCAAGTCTGAGCCCCAACGCTTCGATCCCGCCGGTGTAACGAGCATTCAGCCTTTTTTCGGTGAACGCCAGCTTCTTGTTCAGCCCCGCCCCCGGGGCGTGGTCCCACAGGTTGCCCTGCTCGTCGATCAGTCCGAAGCGGCTTTCGGTCAGCAGCGTGCCGCCGCGCTCGATAAACGCGGTGAGGCGGTCGGCCTGGGCTTGCGAGATCGCGACACCGCACGGCACGACGAGCACGCGGATGTCGTCCGGCACGCCGTCGGCCGTAAGCAGACGCCCGGCTAAAAAAGTCGGGGCGACACCGCGCCGCCAGAAAGCCTCGAACCAGCCCATCGCGCTGTCGGTATAGATGTCTGGCGGCACTTGGCCGATCGCGCTCAGCAGGTGCTGGGTATTGTGATCGAACAAGATCGCGCAGCCCGCGTGGTCCGGCCGCAGTCCGAGCAGGCGGTCGCCCAGGCGATCCACCCAAGCCGCCACCGCGGCGGCCTGCTGCGCCTGCTCGTTCGGGGTGCCGTCGTTGTCGGTCAAGCCGCGGCCGCCGACCTGTTCGCCGCGGCGGAACGGCCGCCATTTCCAGTAGATCAATCCGTCGACGCCGTGGAAAAATGCTTGGGCGCTCCACAGTCCGACCTCGTCGGTCATCGTCGACGACTCGGTCGGTAGGAGCGATCGGTTGCTCGTCATCATCTCCGAGATCACCACCTGCTTGCCGCGGGCCGCGGCGTCGGCGGTCCGCCAGAACATCGGCCACGCCCAGCCCTGGGTTTCCCAGTACGGCTGGGGCAGCATGTTCGCGTAGCACGAGAGGCCGAGCACGTCGCTGTGCTCGGCGATGTCCCAGTCGTTGACGCCGTAGTACCAGCCGTCGCGGTTCTGCTGCGTGTCGCAGCCCAGCACGTCGGCGAACACCGGCGTGTCCTCGTCAACCCGGCGGACCGCGGCCGTCCACTCGTCGAGCAGATCGATGAAGTTTTGGTGACGGAAGGCGTACCAGTCGCGCTGCGGCACGACCGACCACCAGCCCAGCGTCTTGAGGTGCTCGGGGGTGTACTCGGCAATCGCGTCGAAGTCGGCGAAGCAGGCGCCCCAGTGGTGGTTCAGCGCCGCCAGGTCGGCGTCGTACCGTTCCCGCAGATAGGGCACGAATTGACGTCGCGTCCACTCGTCGGTGTTCGCGTTGCCGACCTCATTGAATATGTCGTAGGCCAGCAGCGCCGGGTGGCCGAGGAAATGCTCGGCGACCTGTTCGATGTACGTCAACGTGGCCTTCTGAAAATCCGGATGGTTCCAGTTGAACGACCGCTTGTGCCCCTGTTTGGCAACCGCGGGCATCGCGGGGTGGCTGTGCGGGGTCATCTCCTGGTGGACCTGTTGGCCCTGCAGTTCGACGACGGCCCCGAGCCCGAGTTCGGCACAGTCGTCCATCACGCGGTCGATCGAATCGAACGCCACACCGCCGGGGTGCGCTGCGTCCCACCGCGTCGCCGCGGGCCAGAGCACCACGGTGTTGAACCCGGTGTTGCGGATGTTTTCGAGGTCTCGGCGTCGCTGATCGGCCGAGAGCGTCGGGTCGATCAGGTAAACCGTGCCGATCGGCATCGGTTTGAGTACGGCTTGTGTGGTCATAGCAGGCGCTTCAAATACACGGTCAGGATGCAGATAAAAAAGCCCCGAAGAGAGTCGCTCATGACGGAGGGTTCCGCCATGGATCTCGTCAGTAGCACCACTGCTGTGGCTTGGGGTGGTAGGCGTTGATCATCTTCGTTGCCAAGCCGAGCCGATGCTCAAGCAGAGCCTCTCGCCGGTCGGCGTCGTCAGCCAGGTTGTGGTACTCGCCGTGATTAGCATTGAGATCGAACAGGTGCTCCGTGCCGTCATGATGCAGCACGTAGCGGTGCGTGTCGGTCCGCCACGAACGCCAACCGCCCATCATCTCGGTGTCTTCCATCAGCACGCCCGGCTTGCCGGCAAACGTGTCGCCTCGCAGCGCTTCAAGCAACGGCTCGCCGTCGAGATGACCCGGCAACGGCACACCCGCCAGCCGCAGCAGCGTTGGCACGATGTCCACCGACTCAACCAACGCGTCGCAGACCCGCCCCCCCGGGGCTCCCGGCACACGCATCAGCAGCGGCACCCGCGACACGCAGTCCGGCCCCGGATACCCTTTGCCCCAACGCAAAAAATCGCCCAGAAACTCGCCGTGGTCCGACGTGAACGCAACCACCGTGTTCTCGGCCAAGCCGGTCGCGTCGAGCGTGTCGAGGATCCGGCCGACCCAGTGATCGACCTCGCTGATCATGGCGTAGTAGCCGTGCATCGCCTGACGCCGGGTCGCCTCGTCGTAGCCCGCTTCGTCGGCTTTGGCCAAGACCTCGGCGGGCATCTCGTGCAACGTCAGCGCGTCGGGGTCGTACAGGTCCAGGTACCGCTGCGGCGCGAACAACGGCGAGTGGGGGCTGTAGAAACTGCCGATCGCAAAGAATGCCGCGTCGCTCTTCGAGGCACGGTTCAGGTAGTCGATCGTGCGTTGGCCCACGAACGCGGTGTGTGTTGCGTCGTCGTCGCCGACAAATGGCACGGTCTGCCACGTGTCGGCCACCAGATCGTGCGAGACGGTGTCTTGGAACTTCACCGCGTCGCGCCACCAGTGCGCTGCGGGCGGGCAGTTGTGACGGCTGATCGCTTCGAGTTGGTCGGGTCGGGTACGCGCGATATACGCCCGATACGCATCGTCGTACGCGCCGGGCTCGTCGCTGATTTCAAGGTGGTCAAATCCGTAGGGCGGGTGCGGCTCGCGGTGGTCGCGGTTGCTGTGCGGCAAAAAATGGAGCTTGCCGATATTCGCCGTACGGTAACCCGCCCGCCCAACCAGGTGCGACACGATGTCGAGGTCTTGAGGCACCGGCACGCCCATCGCGGTGATGTGCAGGTTGCTGGGGTAGCGGCCCGACAACATGCTGACCCGCGAGGGCATACAGAAGGGGTGCTGCACAAAATGCCGGGAAAACCTCGTGCCTCCGGCCGCCAAACGATCGAGATGCGGGGTCTGGATATCGGGGTTGCCGCTGCAACCCAGCGCATCAAAACGCATCTGGTCGGTATAGATTAAGAGAATATTGGGAGAAGCAGGCATGAGTTTTCGCAAGATCCCTGGGCGTGAGTCTGATGTTATTCGATTTAGAAGCCAAACACTCAAGCCGTCTCCATCCGACGGGTCAAGACGATGAGTCGCGGCAAGTTTACGACAGATCGGCAAAACACGAAGGCGCAGCGAAATCTCGGTATCGACCAAACGACCGCAGCAAGCGTCGCATCTGGTCTAGCCCGGATTTTATGGGAAGCTTGGGATCAAGATCAGTGAATGCACCGCCTTGACGCCTGATTTTGAACCCGGGGGGAGATGCGTCAGCGTCATTTTCATCTCGGTATGGCCTGGAGGAAGGCTTACCTCCCCGAGGGATAAACAATTTTCGGGGTCATAGCCAAAGATAGGGTGCTCGCGTTGCCGGGGAAGCAGGCGATCAATCGTGGCGGTTAACGCTCCGGGCGTGCTGTTCTTGAAGCGGACCGTCAGTTTCGCACCGGTGATTTCTGTCGTCTCTGCCAAAAGATAGACTTGATAACTTAAAGACTGCTCGATTACGAGATCAAATACGGCTTGATCGCCGACGCGGTTCCACCCACGCAAGTCGTGAGCGGTCAACTCCACGCCGTGGGTACGCGTAGCAGATCGCATCTGGATAATACTGGGCACACCCCGTTGCGGGTCAACGTAAATCGCAGGTCGCTCAAACGCATGGGGCGCACTGAGAATATCTTTCCACCGTGATTCTGCGGCGCTGCGGAGGCGAGCGTTCAAAGATTCATTGCCAACGGGTTTGCGTTCCCGCTGATCGGAGGTCAGCGAATAAACACCCGCTTGATTTTTAAAACGCACCAACTTATGCCCGCCGTGTTGAATCGCGTATTCCATGCGATCGAGCGTGAATCGCTCGGGGTGGCTGGTCTTATCAACCACCTGATAGGTCTGCAGCCGCCCCAGTTTCCAAGGATCGAAGCTATCCTTAGGTTCGGCGTTAGAAAAAAACAGGTACCGATCAGCCGGTTCTACCGGCGACGCGGCGGCGTTTCGGAGCGTAGACGCCAAGCTGATGCCGTCTAATTCTGTGGTCGCGTCGCCCTGACTTATGCCGGCCAAGTTCAGCAGCGTCGGCAAAAGGTCTTCCACAATGACCGGGACTCGGTGTTCGGTGGCCGGCACATGGCCGGGCCACCGAAGAAACAGCACGCTGCGGATACCGTTTTCCCAAACCTGGCCTTTGCCACCTCGCAATCCGTGGGGGTTCCGCAAGCGCCAGTCGCTTCCCTTGGTGACGTAGGGCTTCCCGGATTCCGTCGGCGGACGATGTGCACCGTTATTGACCGGCCCGTTGTCGCTCAAAAAAACCACAATCGTGTTTTCAGCCAGCCCGGTTTCGTCTAACGTGTCAAGTACCCGACCCACCTGATGATCGAGGAAAGCCACCATGCCCCAGAACGCGGAAAGGTCTTCTGAATAACCTTCCTTGCGGAATCGTTCTCGATAGTTTTTGGGGGCGCGCCACGGCGAGTGTGGCGACATGTAGGGCAGGTACAAGAAGAACGGCTTATCGCGTGGCTGCCTCAGGTAATCGATCGCGGTATTTGTGAAGTGTTCTTCGGCCCAGCCTTCGATCGGCTGTAGTTTCCCGTTGACCGATTCGGCGGCACCCTCTTCACCGGTGTAGCGGTAAAGCTTGGCCATCCGCGCGAGATCAAAACCGCGCTGCCACGGGTAGTAGCGGTCGCCCAAGCCGCTGTGCCACTTGCCCATCATCGCGGTGTCGTATCCCGCTTCACGGAACAAATCTGCGATCGTGGTTTCATCGGTACGCAAAAAATCGCGACCGCCGTGTACCCCCCAGACTCCCGTACGCAAAAAATGGCGGCCGGTCAGAAGCGACGCCCGCGAGGGGGCACATTTGATATGGACATAAAACCGATCCAGCCGGGCGGAATCCGCCGCAAGTCGATCAAGATTTGGTGTCGGGGCCAGCGGATTGTTGACACCGACGTCGTCGTGTCCCAAGTCGTCGGCCAAGATAATCAAGACGTTGGGCTGCGTATGTGAGGGGGCAGCCAGCAAGATGCAAAGAAGCATCAGAGAGGCGATGCCCCAACCCGCCCCGCGAAGTGAGCGAACTAAACCACAAGACCGAAAAGCGATAGTCGGCATCATGAAACTTTTAAAAGAAGATTACTGGCCGAGCCAGAACGCTTCCCAAGCAGGCGAATCGGTGGGTACGACCGGTAAATCTTCAAACTCAAGCGTTGCACCATGACCATCGGCATAACCGATATTGGCTTGATCGAGATGCGTCACTGCGGCTTGCCCCAAGGCCGTTTCGGTTTGGCCACCCTCGTAACGATCTGCGTCTTCGTTAACGCTAGAGGATTCCAAGAGCACCATCGCTTCAGACGTATTCACCACTCGGTCGAGATTCTTGTACCGCTTGCGGAGTTGTCCGAGCGAGCCGGCATTGTAGTCATCGACTGTTTCGCCGATCATGCCGTTGTAGCCGTAGCCCGATCGGTCGGGGTTAATGATGCCGCTAGTACCCAACACATCTTCCCGATCACGTGCGTTGGGGCAGGAGAAAACCGAATTTTCTGCGGCTTCGGCCCATTCGTCCCAGGCGGCCGACGTAAACAGATCAAATGATCTTTGCAGAACAATCGGGGCGATAAAGTCTCGACTCCACCGAGCCCCCCAACGCGTATTGCCGCCGGTATTGGCGTCGTCACGCGTACGGTTATTGATAAATGCAGTCGGCAACTCGTAGCTGTTGTCGGTGGCATAAATAAAGACCCCGGTCGCTGCCTGACGCACATTACTTGCACACGCGGTCAATTGCGCGGCTTGACGGGCGGTGGCAAGGGCCGGAAGCAACAAGCCGATAAGTAAAGCAATGATACTGATGACGACCAGAAGCTCGATCAGGGTAAACGCGAAAGATTTCGACGGGCGCGTGAGATTTCGACGCATCAAGACATGAACGGACATGAGATGACTCCGCGTAAAATGGATGAAACATATTTTCAGATCGGCAGAACGGCCAGAAAGATAAGGTAAAAAATTGAAAAATTCCGGACCAAGTCTCCTCGATCCGGAAGTATTTAGTCGTGAATCACGGCAAAAACAGTCTAAAAACCGCCTCGACCGCTATCACACCAGATCAGGCTAGGCCTTGCGACGACGCGACGCCAAGAGGCCGAGGCCGAGCATGGCCAAGGTCATGCTGCCCGGCTCAGGAATGGCGGTGAAGCCGATGGCCTCAATGCGGTAATCGGGCGAACCACCGTCAGGGACAACGGACCCATCGGGAATTTCGAATTCCACGAGCAGCGATTCATTCAAGCCAACTGCGATATCCAAGTCGATAGCCAAATCGAACTCGCCGGCTGAACCACCACCGGTGGTGGTGATGACTTCGATGATCGATTCACCGGTGTCGGGGTTGGATAAGATCAAGTTGACATCGAACTCGGTGTCCGCGAGCGAGCCGCCGCCGAGCGACTTCACGCCGATATCAAACGAAGTCACCGAACCGGCTTGGTTAAAACTCACGAAGAAATTTTCACCGGGATCGATATTGGAGTTGGAGGCACCGCCGTTGATACCCGTACCCGTGCCGGTGGTGTTAAACGTTTCGCCATTTACGGTCGTGAGCGTCAAAATCACGCCGTCCACCGCCGGAGAGATCGCCGGATTGATATTTTCGGTGAACATCGAACCACCATTGCTGAAGTCATCAAAGATGATTTCAGCCTGTGAAATAGAAGGCAACGAAACGAAACCTCCGCACGCTACCGCAGCCAACATCATTTTTTTAGAACCGAACATTTAAACCTCCATAAGGAATGAGACATGAATTCATAAGATATCTACTCAAATACTTGAGTATGCATAAAGTGTATCGCAAAACCTATCTGCTGCCAAGTTAATTTCGCCTATTCGAGAACCGTTTTAAAATGGGGTTCGAGAGCAACCACAATCGTTAATGTGTTGGATATGTAGCATTTCATCCGCGTCAGCTGCCCTCAATGCACGCCCGCACGGTTTGTTGGATCGATCCGATGGCCAGGCCAACATTCATGTCGGCGGCCCCGTAATACAACCGTAATTCGTCTTTCTCGTAATCGGGCAGGACGCCGCAGGGGAAGATGACGTTGTCGCAGTTGCCGTGTTTTTCCCACTCGAGTTCGGGTTTCATCAGGTAGCTTTGGGTCTTGCCGATGACTTTCCACGGCTCGTCAAGGTCCAAGAGGATCGCGCCGACGTAGTAGACCGCGCCGCCGGCGGGCTTGAAGACGCCGTGGACGATCTCGAGCCAGCCCTGATCGGTTTTGATGGGCGGGGTCGGGCCCATCTTGTTCATGTTCCAGAACTTGTAGTTCGGCTGGAGCACGGGCCGGTAGTCGCCCCAGTGCAGGAGGTCGGGCGAACTGCTCATCCAGATCTCGCCGTTGGACCCGACGCCGCCGCCGGGGCGGTCGAGTTTGTAGTATTTGCCGTTGATTTTTTCGGGGAAGAGCGAGGCCCCGCGGTTTTTCGGCTGGGTGACCACGCCGAGCCGTTCGTAGCTGCCGGCGGTGAAGTCTTTGGTCCGGCCGAGCAAACCGACGGGCGATTCCCAGCCGCGGAGCATGACCGGCGAGATCATGTAGTGGAAGCCTTCGAGCGGCGTCACGCGGTTATCGATGTAGTGGTGGAACAGCGAGTACGGCAGCTCGGAATCGTCGTGGGGGATGAAGTTGTCTTGCGACAGCTCGAAGTTCACGCCGTCCTTGGAGCGGGCGACGCGGGTTTGGCCGACGTCCCGGCCGGGTTCGTCGGTGACGTGGTCCACGACGCTGACCAAGAGCACGAACTCGTCGCCGATCTTGGCGGGCGCGGGGTTGTAGAGCTGCGCGGCGTACGGGTAGTCGTCGACGTTGAGCACGGGCTGGTCGGAGACACGCTTGAAAATCTGGGTCACGTCTTGCATGGAGAGGTTCGCGTTGATGGCTTGGGTAAAAAAGAAAAGCGGGCCGGATCAGCGGCCAAGGTACTCGAGGGTGACGTTGTCGACGAAGTAGTCTTCGGTCTGGTCGTCCTTGCCGCGGCGGCGGATCATCAGTCGGCCGTTCTCGATCCAGTCGCCCCAGTTCAGGTCGAGTTCGGCGGTGACGGTGGTCCACTCGCCGGGCTGAGCGGTGACGTTTTCGCTGGTGAAGTCGCTGCGGTCGCCGCGTTCGATGAAGGTGATGGCCAGGGCGAACTGCCCGCTGGTTTCGGCGGGGCGGACCTGGGCGGTCGCGCGGTACCGGCCCTGGCGGGTGTTCATGAGCACGCCGGTGATGTCCTGCCAGGCCGAGTTCCACGGCTGGAGCCGGTCGGTGACGCGGGCGGCGTATTGGCCGGAGGCGACGGGGCGTTTGACGATTTCGAGGCGGGCCCGGCCGGTGGTGGTCCAGCCCTCGCCGTCGCTTTCGAAGTCGGGATCGAGCAGCTTGGAGTTGGGCAGGGCGAAGGTCGCGCGGTCTTGCGACAAGCTGACGCCGGGGGCGGGGGTGAAGATGTTCGGCGAGCCGTCGGGCCGATCGATCTCGGCGATGACGCTGACGGGGAATTCGGCGCCGCGGGCCGGGCGGATGACGCCGTCGACGAACTCGGCGTCGCGGGCGCTGCCGTCGGGCTCCCAGAACGCGTTGGCCCCGCGCATCCCGGTGACGGTCACGCCGTCGGCGAGGTGGACGGCGGCGTCTTCGTCGAGGAGCACGGCGTAGACGTGCCCGTTCTTGCTGTGCAGCCCGGCGAGGGCGTGGAGGTCGCCGTAGGCGGTCGGGCTGTGGTAGATGCTTTGCGACGTGTCCCAGGTGCGGGCGTCGATCGGAGTTTCGTGCATGTTCTGCCAGGCGCTGAGCGCGCGGATGAGCTTGAACTGGTTGTCGTATTCGTCGATGTCACGGCGGGAGCGGTCGAACGTGCCGTAGCTGAGCAGGTACGACCCGCGGGAGCTGATCTCGCCGAGGTAGGTCAGCTGCGTGGGGTAGTGTGGGTTCTTGGTGAACAGGTCGCCCGACGCGGTGCCGAGCAGGTGGGCGGCCCAGCCCCCGTCGCCCTGGACCAGCGGGTCGGTGAGGTAGTTCATGCCCGGCTTCTCGTCGAGCAACGCGTCGCCGCGGATTTTTTCCCGGAGCTCGGGGGTCAGCGTCGGGAAGTCGGCCTCGGCGAGCGGGCGGACCCAGGCGTCAACCATCGGCGTCGGCTCCCAGACAAAACGGATCGGCCGATCAGGGAAGGCGGCTTCGAGCTCGTCGCGGAGCTGGCCGAGGAAGACGTACCAGCCTTCTTGCAGCGTGTCGTAGTCGTAGGTGACGCCGGGCCGGGCGACCGCGGAGCGGGCGGTGTTGGGCTTGCCGGGCAGCGGGCGGTTGGATTGCCAGCTGAATTCGTCCCACAGCGCGATCACGTCGATGACGACGCCGGTGAAGTGGTAGTCGAGTTTGTCGTTCTCGGCCGACTGGGCGTAATCGACGATGGCTTTCACATGTGCGTCGATGACGGATTGGCGTTGGAAGTCCGGGCCGGGCTCCCACTGTTGGCCGTCGCCCCACTGCTGGAGTTGGGCGAGGTTGTCGGGGAAGGGGCGGTTGACCGCGACCCAGGATTTGTTGGCCTCGAACCCGGCCTTGACCTTCTTGAACAGGTCCGGGTCGGCTTTCTTCATCGCCGCGATCTCGCGCTCGTCGATCGCGCGGGACAGCGAGGGGTACCACGAAAACGTGTTGGGGTACTTGCGGACGGCCTGCTTGAGTTCACGCTCACTGAGCTCGAATCCGAACGGCGGCTGGGCTTTTTTGTGCGGGTCGTTGAGGTAGAAGCCCATCCCGGCTGAGTGCGTGGGGTGCGGCTTGCTGTGGCCGGGGTAGTCTTTGTCGCGGTCGTCGGTGACCTGGTCGTAGCCCAGCGCCTGGGCGAGGCGGTGGTGCTTGATGATGTCGCGGTCCCAGGCGATCAACTCGGCGTTGAGCCAGGGCTGACGCAGGGACGAGAGGTCTTCGGCGAAAGACGGCGCGGCGGTGAGCGAGCCGAGCGACGCGGCGGCGGCGAGCCCGGCCAAGAGGGGGCGGAGGGATTTCATTATTCGGGCTCCGGAGCGGGGATGGTTTGCAGGCCACGCCAGCCGCCGGCCAGGAGCGCCGCGTGGCGTTCCAGTTCGTCGGCGTAGTCGCTGCGTGGGGCGAGGTTTTCCGAAGCGAGCGAGCTGTCGCGGTGGTCGTAGAGCTCGACGTCGAGCACTTCGCCGGTCGCGCGGTCACGCCATTCGGTGTAACGGAAGTGGTCGGTCCGCATGCTGTAGCCGATCGCGTCGTTGCCGAACTCGTTGGCCGAGCGATTCTGCAAGGTCAACGCGCCGGGCTTCCAGGGCATATCGGGACTTTCGAGCACCGGGGCGAAACTGGTGCCTTCGACGTGGTCGGGAATGTCGAGGCCCGCGAGGTCGGCGAGCGTCGGGTACAGGTCGATCAGCTCAACGAGGGCGTCGCTGGCTGCGCCCGAAGCCATGCCCGGGGCGCGGACCATCAGCGGCACGCGGGCGTCGAGTTCCATGGCGGTGTGCTTGCCCCAGTCGCCGTAGTCGCCGAGTTTCCAGCCGTGGTCGCCCCAGACGACAACAATGGTGTTGTCCGCGACGCCGAGCCGTTCGAGTTGTTTCATCACTCGGCCGACCTGGTCGTCGACGTGAGCGACGCAGGCGTAGTAGGCGTAGATCAGTTCGCGGGTCTGCTGATCGTTGAGGTCACCGTTGACGCGGATATCCGGGTAGTGCCGCATGTCGTACCAGCTCTTGACGAGGGCAAAGTTCGAGACGTTTTTGGGTTCGTCACGCGAGGGGACTTCGACGGCGTCGAAATCGATCCGGTCGGCGGCCCGCTTGGGGGCGACGAACGGCAGGTGGGGCTTGACGAAACCGACGGCGAGGAAGAACGGCTCGTCTTTCTTGGCGTAGTCCTTAAGGAAATCGACGGCGACCCCCGAGATCGCCCCGTCCTTGAACCGGTGGTCGGGCAGGTCGAGGATCGCCGAGGCCGGGCCTTTGCTGGCCCGGAGCATGCCGAACTTGCCGCGGCCTTTGGCTTTGGCTTCGGCTTCGGCCTGCTTGATCTGATCGCGGATTTCTTTGCTGGGCCATTGCGGGGCGGGCGCGTTGCGTTCCTCGGTCCAGGCGTCTTGGTCGACGGCGTTGGCGTGGAAGATTTTGCCGACGCTCAGCGTGTTGTAGCCGGCCTCGCGGAAGTGCTGGGGCAGGGTGCGGGCGTCGTGCATCGCCTCGTCGAACTGGGCTTTGCCGGGGTTCTTGCGGTAGTCGTAAATCCCGGTGGTGTCGGGACGCAGGCCGGTGAGCAGGCTGGCTCGGCTGGGGGCGCACAGGGCGTACTGGCAGTAGGCCTTGTTGAACAGCACGCCGGAGTCGGCGATGGCGTCGAGGTGCGGCGTGGGGATCATCGCGTTGCCGTAGGCCCCGGTCTCGGGGCGGAGGTCGTCGACGGCGATGAACAAGACGTTGGGCCGATCGTCGGCCGCGGCGGGAGCGGTACTGAACACCACCCCCTGCAGCGAGACCGCCAAGCACGCCACGGCCCGAACGATTCGGCAGGGAGTCGGTAGGAATGGGATCAGGGTCATCGCGAATCTCCTTGAAGTATGCGTCGGGGCGATGTTGGGTTTACGGGTTACGGGCCACGGATGAGTCGGCCGATTCAGCCGGCGAATCGGGGGGTTCACGCTCCGCGGCGGCCTGCCCCAGGACGCGGTAGAGCCGGCGGATATCGCCGATCCCGCCGATCAGGAAGATGATCGCCATCACCGCGGCCATGATCAGGATCGCGGCGACGAAGATCTTCCAGAAGCCGATCCAGAAGCCGTCGGCAAGCGTGACGAACTGCGCCAGAACCATGCCGACGACGAAGATCGCCACGCAGCCGCCCATAAAGCCGAGGTAGCTGTAAATCGTCCATCGGCTGCCCCAGGTGAGGCTGCTGAAGTTGAAGATCTTCCGCGGTACGTGAGAATACGGGTCGGCGTGGGTGCCGCGGTGCAGCATCTTGTCCATGTCGTGCGGCTGCCGGCAGGTCAGCAGCGAGACGACCACGTACGTCGATGCCGACGTGAGCATCGCGATGAAGAACACCCAGACGCCGTTGATCGGGAACGTCTCGTAGCCCAGGTTTTGCAGCCCCTCGACGTACGGCCAGACCAGCCGGAGCACGATCCCGGTAAACGACAAGGTCAACCCCACCGTAAGCGCCGACCACGCCCCGGCGGTCGTGCCCCGGCTCCAGTACAGCCCGCCGATGACCAACGCCCCGGCCCCCGCGACGTAGATCGACGAGGTGATCTGGAAGTACATAAAGATGTACTCGCCGATCGGGAAGAAGTAGCTCCACACCAACGCGAACACCGCCACGCCCAGCGTCGCGGCCCTCAGCGTGATCAGCTTCGCTTTCTCGCTCAGCCCTTTCTTGCGGATCGGCTCGACCACGTCGTGGACGAAGATGCTGCCCCACGAGTGCACGAACGTGTTGTCGGTCGACACCGCCGCGCCCACCATCATCGCCACGAACAATCCCATCAGCCCGACGGGGAACAGCTCGGCGAGGATCAACGGCACGGTCATCTGCTTCTGGGTCTGCTCGTCGGGGATCTGGCTGATCGCCGCCTGGGCCGAGGCCGCCAGGGCTTCGAAGTTGACGTGGTGCATCACGACCCACGCCCCGATGGGCAGCAGCATCAGGATGAACATCCGCACACTGAACATCCAGTCGCCCAGCATCCGCGAGAACCGCGACTCTTCGGGCGACAGCGCCGCGGCGTCGTAGCCCTGCCGCGTCGGGAACGCCATGAACGAGTACAGCCGGTTGACCATTAGGATCATGAAGAACCAGACGTCGAAGCTGCGGACGTTGGACTGGTCGAACGGGTTGATCTTCGACTCGCCGGCCGGGGCAGCGCTGGCCCCCTCGAACAACGTGTTCCAGCCGATGGCGTAGATCAGAAACGCCACGATCGCCAGCGTGCCGAACAGCACGAGCAAACCCTGTAAAAAGTCGGTCACCATCACCGACACCAGCCCCCCCGACAGCAGCACGAACATCGCGATGCTCAGGATGATCATCATCACCGGCAGCATCGTCGGCATCGCCCAGCCCGCCACGTCGATCGTCTGCGGCAGCCCGCAGAAGTTGACGATCAGGTTCGCGGTCACGCCCGGGAAGATGCCGTAGTTCATCACCCCCGCGATGAACGCCAGGATGCCGGCAAACACCCGCAGCCGGGGGCTGTACCGCTCGGAGAAAAACCCCGGCATCGTCAGCGCCCGGGTCTCGCGGAACCGGTACTGGATCCACCCCGTGAACATCACCACCGCCCCGATCGGCATGGTCATGATGCTCCACCACGCCCCCGGGTAACCCGACACGTAGAACTGCTCGAACGTCGCGACCACGAAGATCGCCGCAAACCCGCCCATATCGTTCGCCATGGACAGCACGAACCGGCCCGCGCATCGCCCCGCCGCCATGAAGTCGGCCACACTCTTGGAGACCCGCGAGAGCCACCACGACATCCCGCAGAGCAGGAGCACGAATCCCGCAACGATCATCCAATCCAAAATGCTCATGCGATCAATCTCAGAATCAGACTTGAGTCAGCGATGCTCGAATCGATGGACAACCGGAGACTTGAACCCTCACTCCCGCCCCGATATCGACGCCGGTTTTAGCGCATATCGCAGTGCGCCCAAAGCTCGTCGAGCGACGTATGGGCGAGGCACTGGACGTAGTCTGCGGCACCGTAGTAGATGGATATCGTGCCGTCGTCGCCGACGATCGCGCCGCCCGGGAACACAACGTTGGGCACTTGGCCCACCATCTCGTAGATCGCTTCGACGGTGAGGATCGGGCTGGTCGCGCGAGCGACCACCTCCCACGGACGATCGAGATCGAGGAACATCACGCCGGCTCCGTAATTGTAGCCATTGCAGTTCCCGAACACCCCGTGATACACGATCATCCAGCCGTGCTCGGTGCGGACGGGCGGTGCCGCCGGGCCGATCTTTTCTTTTTCCCAGAACCGCTCGGATTTCGCAACGACCTGGCAGTCGCCCCAATAACGCAGGTCGGGCGACCGGCTGATCCAGATGTCGCCGCTTTCGTCGAGGCGCTGCGGTCGATGCAGCATCCAGTAGTCGCCGTCGATTTTCTCGGGGAACAGGACGGCGTTGCGGTTCACGATGTGGTGCGGAAAGCTGACGTGTTCGACGGATTTGAAATCGCTGGTTTTACCGAGCCCGATCCGGCAGCCGGGGTCGCCGACGGCCGCGTAGGTGACGAAGTACTCGAGGCCGACGTCGGTCTGAACCGGGCAGATGCGGGGGTCCCACCACGTGCCGATTTTCGGGCCGGTGTGGACGATCGCTTGGTCGAATAGCCTGCGCTGGTAGGGGTCCTGGGGTGGCACAAACCGGACGGGCTCGGAATCGGGGGTGAACTCGAGGCCATCCACGCTGCGGCTGGTCCACACGTGCTGACTTTTCGAGGGAGCCTCGAAACGGTTCATCATGACAAAGCTGCCGTCGCCGAGTTGGACGACGCCGCCGTTGTAGACCGCGGCGCAGGGTACGGGCATATCACGGGGCGTGAGCAGCGGGTTACCCGCATGACGACGGAGGATGCCCGGCGACCCCGAAGCCGGCTGGGGCTGTAATAGATAGTCGAGGCCGGAAGCAATCGAGTCAAACTGCATAGCGATCCCTAAAAAAACAATTGAAGCATGGTTTGACGGCCTGAATGACGCGATCAGGCAGGTTGGCCTTGAAATCTGTAGCCGTCATAGTCATAAATTTGGGTAATGACAACTTTTTGAAGAGGAATTGGAGTCAGGTTGGGGCGTGACAAGGGTGGTATACGGCCATGTGAGATTCTTTTGGCAGGACCTATTTACGTGAAGTAGGCCACATATGAAGTAATACTACTCAAATACTTGAGAAAGGCAAATTTTTTATTGAATCGCCAGTTTTGAGGTCGTAAGAGGCTGCCCGCAAGGCCGGCATCCTGGACGGCGATCGCTAATGAAGAAACAACCGGACGCCGGTGTGGGCCATGACCATGCCGTGGGCGTTAGCGGCGTCGGTCACGCCCTGATCGCGGGCGCTGCCGCCGGCCTGCGCGACGTAGCCGACGCCGGACGCGGCGGCCCGGTCGAGGTTGTCCCGGAAAGGAATGAACGCATCGCTGGAAAGCACGACGCCAGGGCGTTGGGTGAGCCAGTCGGCCCGTTCTTCGGGCGTGAGCGGGGACCATTCGCCGGCGAGCGCCTTGGCGAGTTCTTCGCGCTCGCCGGGGTTGAGTTCGTGGTGCCGGACGAAATTATCGAGGGCATTGACCTTCTCGGCTTTGGCCAGATTTCGTGCGAAGGTCAGCGCCACCGCCTTGGGGTGAGTTTTGAGGAACCATCGGTCGGCTTTGTCGCAGGCGATACGGGTGCAGGCGATACGGCTCTGCTGGCCGGCGCCGATGCCCACGGCCTGGCCGCGGTAGCCGACCGCGATGGAATTGCTCTGGGTGTGCTTGAGCGTAATCGTGGCGACGATCAGCGTCTCCATTACCTCGGCGGGGATGTCTTGGGCCCGGCTTATCCGACTGCAGAAGGTGTCGGGCGTGATCGCCAGGTCGTTGTGGGATTGCTCCAGGGTGAGGCCGAATTCGGTACGGGATTCGATCGGCGGGGGGGTGTGGGCCGGGTCCATCGTGAGCATGACGTACTTGCCGGATTTTTTCTGCCGCAGGAGATCGAAGGCTTCGGGCTCGTAAGCCGGGGCGATGATGCCGTCGGAGACTTCGGGCTTAATCAAAGCGGCGAGGGTGACGTCGACGGGTTCGGAGACAGCGATAAAATCCCCGAAAGACGCGACCCGGTCCGAGCTGCGCGCCTTGGCGTAGGCGGTGGCGGCGGGGGAATATTCGCCGCCGGGCACCTCGTCCACGGGGGGGTAAAAGAAAACATGGAGAAACTCGGGGGTGAGTTCGCCGGCGACCGCGGCCCCGGCGGGGCTGACGTGTTTGAACGAGGCCGCGGCGGCTTTGCCGGTGGCAGCTTTGAGATCTCGGACCAGTTGCCAGGCACGCAGGGCGTCCAGGGCATTGATGTATGACGGGCTGCCGTTGGCAATAAGCAGGGGGGAACCGCCGGTGGGATCGGACGCCTCGGGTGCGAGGATTTGGGCGTGGGCTTGATTGGGGTTGCAGCCGTATTTGAGGGGGATTTTCATGGCCGAGAGTTTAGCGGCGGGCGGGTGCGGACGCGGGGAGGGCGGCGCAATAAAAACGCCCATCGACGAGATGGGCGCTGGAGGAGAAAAGAGCGAGATAGGACAGTGTTATTACGGCGTTGGATTGGGTCGGGTTCGCGGTGAAAAAGAAAATCTTTTTCGGGCGGGCCCGGGATCACGCTTCGCCGCTGGCCTCGGCCTGAGCCTCGGGGACGGTTTGTTCGCCGGAGGTGGTGTCGTAGCCTTCTTCGTGCTCGCCCGCGTCGTCTGCCGGGGCGGCATCTTCGGTTTCGGCGATGAGGCGATCCAGGGCGGTGCGGGCGGTTTCGTCGAAGGCGTCGTAGTTGTTTTCCTTAAGGTCGCGGGCCACCGCACGGACCACGGGGCGGTTCCCGAAAGTTTCCCAAACGTCGGAGTTGACGGAATTGGCTCGGGCGAAAGCCTGCCCGGCCCGGTCGTGTTCACCGAGGGCCGCCGAGGCGAGGGCGAAGCCGACTTTGGGGCGGGCGCTCTGGGGGCTGGCCGAGGCCAACCGGCCAAACGCGAGTTGGGCTTGGGCGAAGCGGCCGGATTCAAGCAAGCCCCAAGCTTCTTCAGGGCGGGTGCCGGCGACCGCGTAGGCCGGATCGACCGCGGCGCGGCGGCGGGGGGTGGCGTTGCGGCGGGAATCGGTCGCTTCGCCGAGGAAGCGCTCGTCGGCCAAGGTGCTGGTCCGCGGCTGGGTAAAGGTCACCGGGCGATCGACGAAGACGACGCGGTCGAACCC
>JBCDDZ010000037.1:0-27398 GCA_039180025.1 Planctomycetota bacterium | reverse complement strand
CTGGACGGGTGGGCGGTGCTGGCCGTGGCGGCGCTGGGGTTGGCGGCGGGGACGCTGGGCGGGATGCTCGGGGTGGGGGGCAGCATGCTGATGATCCCGGGGCTGGTGATGATTTTGGGGCGGTCGACGGGGGCGGAGCAGCACGTGTATCAGGCGGCGGCGATGGGGGCGAACGTGGCGGTGGCGGTACCCGCGGCGCTGCGGCACCGAAAGAGCGGCGCGATGACGCCGGCGGCCCTGCGATGGATGCTGCCCGGGGCGGTGGGGTGCGTCGTGCTGGGGGTGGGACTGAGCAACCTGCCGGTGTTCCGGGGGGAGCGGGGCGGGGTGTGGCTGGGGCGGGGGCTGGCGGTGCTGCTGGTCTACATGATCGCGATGAATCTGCGGAAACTCTGGGCCGCGGAGCGGGCGGGGAAGCGGGCGCAGGCGGAAGCGGGGGACGCGCCAGAGGCGGCAGGCGGCGCGACGCCGGGGCGCGGACTGACGGTAGGGGTGGTGATGGGGACGGTGGCGGGGCTGCTGGGGATCGGCGGCGGGGCGATCGCGGTGCCGCTGCAGCAGGCGCTGATGCGGCTGCCGGTGCGGTCGTGCATCGCCAACAGCTCGGCGGTGATCTGCGGGAGCGCGGCGGTGGGGGCGCTTTACAAAAACCTGACGCTGACGACGCACACCCCGGCGGCGGGGCCGACGCTCAGCGGTTGGGAGGGGGTGACGCTGATGCTGATCCTGGCGCCTACCGCGTGGGCGGGGGGCCGGCTGGGCGCGTCGCTGACCCACCGGCTGCCGCTGCGCCTGCTCCGGGGGCTGCTGATCCTGCTACTGACCGCGGCGGCGTGGAAGATGGCGGCGCTGTAACGAAAACGTCGGCTCTGCCAAACCGGCACCCCGGCCGGCGGCGGAGCCCCGGGGGTGTCGTGCGACCCTTCGAAAATTTGCCGCCGGGCCGAAACCCGTGGCATCCCGGTTGCGTATGATCTATCGCCCGCGTGGCCCTACGTCATTTTTACAGGAGCTGCTGGATGACTCGCTTTGTCAACAACACGAAAACCGCGATCCTGCTCGGCGGGATGTTCGGCCTGATCCTCGCGGCCGGCTACGTCTTCGGTCAGGGCTCGGGCCTGATTATCGCGTTCATCTTGGGCGGGGCGATGAACATCGTCGCGTTCTTCTTTTCCGACAAGATCGCGCTCAAAGCGATGCGGGGGAAAGAGGTCGACGAGCAGACCGCACCGGACCTGATCGAGATGGTGGCCCGGCTGGCGCGTAACGCCGACCTGCCGATGCCCCGGGTTTATATCTGCCCGCAGCAAGCGCCCAACGCATTCGCCACGGGGCGGAGCCCACGCAAAGCTGCGGTCGCGGTGACCGAGGGGGCACTCCAGATGCTGTCCTACGACGAGCTCGAAGGAGTGATGGCCCACGAGCTGGCCCACGTGAAAAACCGGGACACGCTGACCAGCACCGTGGCGGCGACGATCGCGGGGGCGATCTCCGCGCTCGGCTGGGTGTTTATGTTCGGCGGCCGGGACCGGGACGTGCACCCGCTGATCGCGCTGGGGTTCGTGATCCTGGCGCCGATCGCGGCGGGGATTATCCAGATGGCCATCAGCCGCAGCCGTGAGTACGTGGCGGACCACGACGGCGCGATGATCGCCGGCACGCCCGACGGCTTGATCTCGGCACTCCAAAAACTCGAGATGCAGGCCCAGCGGATTCCGCTCCAGCACCAGAACCCGGCCCAGAACCACATGTTTATCGTGCAGCCGCTCAACGCCGCGTCGGGCGGCCGGGGCGGCGGCCTGGGCAACCTCTTCCGCACCCACCCGCAGACCGCCGACCGCATCGCCAAGCTCCGCGAAATGATCCCCGGGCGGATGGCCCGCTGAACCCGGAACGTTCGTCCCGGGCATATTAAAGGCCGATACGCGACCGACCTACATGGCTATTGCCCCCCTCCCGCCTGTGGGTAGTCTTGAACTACCCGCGGGCTTTTTCAAGCAGTTGGACAAACCGCTCGCCCCGCTCCTCGTAATTCGCGAACTGGTCCCACGACGCACACCCCGGCGACAACACCACCACCCCCCCGGAAGTACCCCCGGAAACTCCCCCGGAAATTCCCCCGAAAGCTCCCCCGGAATTAGCCATGGAAGCTCCCCCGGACTGATCCCCGGAAACCTCGGAGTCTCCGGGCACCCCGGAACCCTGGGACGCCACCGCGTCTCGCAGGGCTCGTTCCACCGCCACGTCCAACGTCCCGCACCGCGTCACTCCCCCGCTCCGCCCTTGGGGCCACGCCGCTTCGACCGCGTCGGCGATCGCGTCCCCGGTCGTGCCGATCGTGTACACCCCCGCGCACCGCTCCGCCGCGAACGCCGCCAGCCCACCGAGGTCCGACCCCTTGTCGTACCCGCCCAGGATGACCCGCACGGTCCCGGGGGCAAACGCCTCGATCGCCAACACCGCCGCCTCCGGCGTCGTGCTCTTTGAATCGTTGTAGCACTGCACGCCGCCAAACTCGCCGACGAATTGCAAGCGGTGCGGCAGGCCGGCGAAGCCGCTCAACGCTTCCGCGATCTCCCGCGGATTTGTGCCCCCAGCGGTGATCGCGCCCAGACTCAACGCTTCGCCCCCGGCCCGCGTCGCCAGAGCGATCTCGCCGGCGTAGGCCGCAAACGCGGCGTTGGCTTGGTTGTGCACGCCCGGCACGTAGAGCTTGAATGCGACCGGTTCCGGCAGCGGGGTGACCCGCAACCGTCGGCTTCGACTCGCGCCGCCTGGCCAATGCCGCTTGCCCGGAGGGATCAGCCCGGCGTCGAGCCATGGAGCGAAACAGCTTTCGCCGTACAGCGCGAAATCTTTCGGCTCCTGGTGCTCGAACACCGCAAACTTCGCCGCGACGTAGTCTCCCATCGAACCGTGCCAATCCAGATGGTTCGGGCTGATGTTGGTCACCGCCGCGATGTGCGGCGACCACCGGTCCTCCCGCAGCCCCACCAACATAAAACTCGACAACTCCAATACCACCCAATCCTCGTCGCGGATCGCCTCCACCACCGGCAACAACGACCCGCCGATGTTCCCCCCCATCCAAACCCCGGGCCCGTCCAACATTCTTCTTGGCGTCTTTGCGCCTTCGCGTCTCCGTGATAATTCTGTCCAGCCCCCAACCGGCGTCTCCCCGCTCTGCCCCAATGCTTTCCGCAAAACATGCGCCGTCATCGCGGTGGTCGTCGACTTGCCCGCCGACCCCGTGATCCCGATCGTGCGTTGACGGCTCGGTAGATGCTTGACCAGCAGCCGAATCTCACTGGTGATCGGCACCCCCCCCGCTTCCGCCGCCCGTACGAAGCGGTTACCCGGCTTGACCGCCGGGTTGACCACCACCAGGTCTGCGGTGGTGAAGTCGCTGACGTTGTGCTCGCCCAGGCGGTAGCGCAGCGAGCCGCCGGACGGGTGGCCGTCCTCCAGGTCGGCGAGGCGGGCGATCGGGTCTTGCAACGCTTCCGGGGGCAGCGTGTCGGTGACCCGCACGTCGGCCCCGCGCTCGGCCATGAACCGGGCCACCCCCACGCCGCCGCCGAACCGGCCCAGGCCCATCACGGTGACGCGCTGGCCGGCGTATTCGTCGAGGCGGGGTCGGGTCATCGCGTAGGAATTACTGCACGGGGAAGCCGATGGGTTGCCGGGCGCTGCCGATGTGGTAGGCCTCGACGACGATGCCCGGCGGCAGACTCCAGTAGGCGTAGAGCTCTTCGCCAGGCTGGAGTTCGTTCAGAGGCAGGTCGGTGTTGTTGCGGAACTCGCCGCTGCCCAGGACGTTCATTTTCTGACGCCGGTCGGACTTGAGCAGGACGTAGGCGAACGGCCGGTAGATGCGGCCGGCGGAATCGGTGATCCAGATTTCCTGGACGTTGCCCTGAGGGGTGCCGCCCGGGGGCGGGGTGTGGGGGCCGAGCTGGATGCGGACGCCGCGGCGGCTGTCGCTGACGGCGACCCGGTCGAAGCTGTTGCCGCGTCCGCCGGTTCCGGCCCCGGCGGTGCCTTGGCCGCTGATGATGGCGGCGTCGCCTTTCCCGGGGTTGGCTTTGACGAATTGCGCCCGGTTCTTGGAGATCTTGATCGGGAGCTTGTCGGTCTGATCGATGGCGATCGCTTTGTGGGTGGTGTAGCCGGAAGGCTCGGCGGGGACGACGCGGCCCGAGGCGGCGACCGGGGCCGGGGCGGCGGCGGGGTCGGCCGGGGCGCTGGGGTCGTAGAACTGGCCCAGCAGGGGGCCGGCGTCGGCGGGGCTGGCGGTCTCGACGGCCGGCAGCGGCAGGCGGGTGTTGCGGGCCAGCAGGAAGTTGGGCGTGGCGTTTTCCGGGACGGCGAACACCCAGTTGATCCCGATCTCGGGGAACAGGGCCGAGGCGATGGTCGCGTTGCTCTGGATCGCGTAGAAAGTCGGACGCCCGGCGTCGTTGGGACGAGAAAACCCGACGGGGGCGACCAGTTTCCAGGGGCCTCGGCCGGTGTCGATCGACAGGCGGATCTGGGTCGGGGGGATCCGCAGGTTGTTGTCGCTGTCGTAGGTCCCCTTGCCGTCCTTTTTCCAAGTGGTCTCGACGATAATCAGTTTCCCGGCCGCATTTCCCCCGGAAGCTCCCCCCGCATTGGCCCCGGCATCGGTGACCGGGTTGGCCGCGGAGCTTTGGCCGGAAGCGGCGATGGCGGCCTGGCGTCGCTGGCCGTTGAGGTAGTCGTTGACCTGGACGCCGACGCCCTGGGCCCGGGATTCACGGAAGTCGTAGACGCCGGTGATTTCGACCTCGTCGGGGTGGGCCGCGGTGGACTGGTTGGGGTCGTAGAACCGGGCGAGGCGGGAGACCGTGGCCTGCTGCTCGACTTGGGGGAGGTAGTAGGACAGCGGGGTGGCGCTGGCGAAAGCGCCGCTCGAGAGGCGGCTGTAGAACCCGGCGGTCATGCGGTCGACGCCGAGCCAGAGTGCGCCGCCCTCGCGGGGGGCGACCTGCCCGATGCTGTTGACTTCGTAGGGCTGCCAGCCGGCGATGGCGGGCGGGAGAGGCAGGAACCCGATCCCGATCAGGGTGATGCCCGCGGTGAGGATCCCGCTGAGCGCACCGACGGCCCCGCCGAGGATCTGGTTGGCCAGGGCCGGGAACTGCATGTTGCCCCGGACCGCGGAGTCCAGGGCGACGCGGATCACGATCAGCAAGACGCCGAAGGGCAGCAGCAGCCCGAGGCCCCAGGCGAGCGAGGGGGCCAACCCGAGCCAGAGCTTATAGACCCAGAGCTCCCAGAACGCGAAGGCCAGGGCCCCGGCGGCGATGACCGCGAACAGGTGGAGCAGCGCGGAGAACAAGCCGTAGGTGGACCACATGACGGCCATGCCGATCACGAACGCGATGAGGAGGAGGTTGAGGATCATGGCGGGGAAAGGTGCGGGGTGAGCGGAGGCGGAGCGGGCGGGGGGCAGGGGCGGGACGCGGCGGTCAGCGGCTGCTCATGACGCGGGTGACTTCTTTGATATCGGTGGTGCCGTCGACGACTTTGGTGAGGGCGGCTTCCTGGAGGTAGAGCATCTTCTGCTTGCGCAGATGCAGGCGGAGGCTGTCGAGTTCGCTGGCGGCGAGGTAGCGGGCGGCCTGGTCGTCGATGAGCATGAGTTCGAAGACGGCGATGCGTCCGCGGTAGCCCAGACCGTGGCAGTCGGGGCATATGATTTCTTTGTCTTTGGCCAGGACTTTGCCGGAGCTGCGGTAGAGTTCGCCGACGCGGTCGGGGGGCAGGTTGAGTTTCTGGAGCGCGGCGGGCTCGGGGTTGTAAGGGACCCTGCAGGTGTGGCAGAGCCGGCGGACGAGCTGCTGGGCGACGACCGCCCCGAGGGTGTCGCCGACGGCACGGTCGTCGTCGACCGCTTTCATCCAGGCCTGGAGGGCGGTCAGGGTATCGGGCTGGTCGATCGGGACGTAGGTCCGGATGTCCTGCGCGCTGTCGGCAAGGAGCCCGGCGGTGCGGTCGTCGGCGAGCTTGGACACCATGATGACGTGGGGGTCGCTGCGGAGCAGGCCGGCGAGGGTGTCGTTGAACTCGGACGCGGGCTTGCCGCGGGTGACGAGGTTGTGGTCGATGCCTTCGAGCTCGAAGAGTTTTTCTTCTTCCAGGGTGACGACGCTGGTGGTGTAGGGGTCGTGCTCTTGGAGTAGGCTGTAGAGCGTGGTCGTTTTGCCCTGGAGCGGGTTGGACGCGACGAGGATGGTTTTGCCCTTGACCTCGAGCAGCTCGCGGACGGCGGCGAGCTGATTGGGGGCGAAGCCCAGGTGGTCCAGCGGGATGTTGCTGGTGCGCTCGGGGTCGATGCTGATTTGCATCTGGAGCCCGCGGGTGGAGCCGGCGGAGATGATCTGGAGCTCGTGCTTGCCCGAGTCTTCGACGTGGATCGAGAGGCGGGCGTCCTGTTTCTTGCGGCGGTCCTGGACGTCCATGCCCGAGACGGACTTGATGTAATCGATGAGCTTGACCGCCTCGGCGGGCTCGGGGGCTTCCTGGGGGTAGCGCACGCCGTCGATGTGGACGCGGTACTTGGCTTTCTGGGTATCGACCGAGAGGTCGATCTGGTTGGCGTTGCGGGGCAGGGCGAAGGCCATCAGGTCGTTGAACACCATGTACGGGCCCAGCGTCGGCTCGCCGGGCGCGGGGATGGGGACCGGCTCGCCGGCGGGCGTGGTCATGGTGAGGGTGGCTTTGCTCTGCTGCTTGGCCTCGGCGGCCTCGGCGCGGCGCTCGCGGAAAGAGTCGAAGTCGGCGGTCCAGCGTTCGTCTTCGGGGACCTGACCGTTGCGGTAGGCGACGTACCCCGCGATCCCGCCGGCCAGGACCATCAGGCCCAGCGGCCAGCCGATCCAGAAGATCGGGATCAACAGCATCAGCCCGAAACCCAGGACCCCCGCGGCGACCTGGATCAGGTTGAACTGAAACCGTTTCAGGTAGAAAAACGCGGCGTCTTTGTCGAGCTGGGCCACGACCCACGCCCAGCCCCCCACCGTAAGCAGGAACAAGATGGGCTTGACGAAGCTCATCAGGAAGACGGGTTGCGCAAGGGTGGAAATCATAAAGAATCAAAGGGGTTGGGAGGAGGTTGGGAAGGCCCCGAGCCGGCGGGGATCAGCCGGTGGAGATGCCGCGGAGCCGCATCTTGATTTCTTCGGGCGACGGGGCGTTGGCCTGAGCCACCCGGGGGTGGATGTAGTTGGTTTCGACGAGCTCGACGAGGCTGTCGACGTAGGAACGCATGCCCTCTTCACGGCCGTCTTTAATGACTTTTTCCAGCTCGTTCTCCCGCCCCTCGATGATCAGCTTGCGGGTCGGCGGGGTCTGTAAGAGCACCTCCACCGCGGGGACACGGGGCATGTCTTCGCGGATCGTGGGCAGGAGTTTCTGATAGACGAACGCCTGCATCTGGTACGCCAGGAGCTGACGGATCGCGTCGCGTTCTTCGTGGGGAAACAGGTCGTAGATCCGGCCGAAGGCTTGAGAAGCGGACGACGCGTGGATGGTGCCGAACACCAGGTGGCCGGTCTCGGAAGCCTGGAGCGCAGCCTCGAAGGTTTCGCGGTCCCGCATCTCGCCGATCAGCACGACGTCGGGGTTCTCGCGGACCATGCCCCGCAACGCGGTGGGGAAGTCGGGCACGTCCAGGCCGACCTCGCGCTGGTTGATCATGGACTTTTTATCTTCGAAGAGATATTCGATCGGGTCTTCGATCGTGAGGATGTGGCAGGCCCGGGACTTGTTGATGTGGTCGAGCATCGCCGCGATGGTGGTCGACTTGCCCGAGCCGGTCACGCCGCAGAGCAGGACCAAACCCTGGCGGACCTCAACGATTTTATTCATCACGTCGGGCAGGTGCAGCGCGTTGAAGTCGAGGATCTCGTTTGACACCCGGCGGGCGGCGATGGCGCTGCGGCCGCGGGTCAGGAAGATGTTAACGCGGAAGCGGTGGGAGTCGCCGTCCACGTCGAAGTCGCAGCCGATGTCGAGCGAGCCGTGGTCGGCGTAGGCCTGGATCTGCTCGGGGGTCAGCCCGTCGTGGATCCAGGTATTGAACTCTTCGATACTCGGCGGGCGGGTGTCGAGGGCCTTGAGATCGCCGCGCAGCCGGAGCTTGGGGGCCTGGCCGCCGCGCATGATCAGGTCCGAGGACTCGAACTTCACCGCGGCTTTGAAATACTTGGCCAAGGGGGTGTCGGCGAGTGTTTGGCTGATCGCTAACGGATCGCCGACGACCACCGAGTCGTGCATGCTGTCGTGCTTGCTCAAGGTGTTGACCTCACGGGCATTTAAGGCAGGAGAGGAGACGCTGTATGCTCCCCCGATCGCGGTTCCCCGTCAAGCCAAGCCGGCCGCGCTCACGTCCGATGCGGCGTGCCGCGTGGTTCTCGGACCGCCTCCGAATCGGCCCGCCTCCCGCCGGGGACCGCGGGGTCGTGACCCGCCCCAGAGATAGCCCCCCCCGAGGCGCCGTCCTGCGGAGCGTGTCGCCATCTTGTAAGGTGCTTAAATACGGCTCGCCACGAGAACACAAACGCTGGTCGACGTGGCTTGGTAACTTCCATCGGGGCGTCGGAACCGGTCCATCCCCTCAATGTATTTATGGCCAGATCCACCCCTCGACTGATCGACATCGCCGAGCGTGCCAAACTCTCGGTCACCTCGGTATCTCGCATCCTCAGCGGGCAGCGGCTGTCCGAATACAGCGTCAACACCCAGGAACGCGTCCGCAACATCGCCGAGGAACTCGGCTGGCGGCCCAACCTCGTCGTCCAGGGGATGAAGACCGGGCAGACGCACACGTTCGGCGTGTTCATGGCCCCGTACGACACCTTCTGGACCGGCGTGCTCTACGGCGTCCACGACACGCTCCTCGACGCGAAGCAGGTCCCGCTCGTGCTCTGGCCCCATGCGCTGGTACACCCGACCGTGGAACCGCTGAGCGACGAAGCCTGGGCTGCGGGCGGGGGCTCCGCCGTGACCCACCCCCCCCCTTCTCATGAAGACACAGATGGCCCCAATTCCGCCGGCTCGGCCCGCCGCGAACTCAGCCGGATCAACTGCCTCGAAGACCGCCGCGTTGATGCGATCATCGCCTGGCCCCTCCACGAGGCCAACGCCCGGGAACGCCTCGCCGCGCTCAGCGCCCGCGGACTCCCGGTCGTCACCATCGACGACATGCTCCCCGACTCCGCCAAATCGGTCTACGTCGGCGGCGACGAACGGGCGACCATGAACACGATCCGAGCCCACCTCGAAGAACTCGGGCACCGCCGCGTCGCCTACTTCGAATTCAACACCCCGCACACCTGGGCTTCACGACGCCGCGAAGCGTTCGACCAGACCTGGACCGAGGCGGCCCCGACGCTCGCCCTCGAACAGCTCAGCGGCGGACGCTACGACCACGACGCGATCAACCGCTACATCCAGACCCACCCCGACGTCACCGCCGTCGTCGCCGCCACCGACCACGTCGGCCGCCACGTCGCCCGGGCCCTTACGGAAACCGGTAAACGCGTCCCCGACGACCTCTCGATCGTCGGCTACGGCAACGACCTGGCGGGCCACGGCGATATCGCCCTCACGACCGTCGATCAGCACCCCTACGAAGTCGGGCGGGCCGCCGCCCAGATCGCCCTCAACCAGCTCGACACCCCCGACGGCATGCACCTCGTGCCGACCACGCTCCTCCATCGCGCTTCGACGCAGCCCCTCGTCACTCCCTGACCACCCGCACGCCACCGTGCCCGCGGCGCCGGTACATATGCGGGGCGCTCAGATTCGGTTACCGCCCTTTAGCCTCAGAGCCCGATCGACTCCCGCACGGGCAGCCCCGCCTCGGCCATCGCCTGCTTGGTCTCCGCGATCGAGTATTCGCCGAAGTGAAAAATACTCGCCGCCAGCACCGCGTCCGCCCGCGTCTGCTGGAGCACTTCGATCATGTGCGCCGGGCTCCCGCAGCCGCCCGACGCCACGATCGGCACGTCCACCGCGTCCCCGATGAGCTTGGTGATCTCCAAGTCGTAGCCCGTTTTGATGCCGTCCGTGTCCATACTCGTGAGCACGATCTCGCCTGCGCCCCGCTCGACGACCTCGATCGCGTAGGGCAGCGCTTCCCGGCCGGTCGGGGTCCGCCCCCCGTGCGTGTGTACCTCGAACACCTGACCCTGCGCATTGACGTGCTCTGGCGCGCGTTCCGTCCGCCGCTCGAAGTCCGCCGCGTCGACCCGCTTGGGGTCGATGTTCACCACCGTGGCGCACCGGCCGAACCGCCGCGACGTCTGGACGACGATCTCCGGGTCCAACAGCGCCGCCGTGTTAATACTCACCTTCTCCGCGCCCGCCTGCACCAGCGCGGTGACGTCCTCGAGGGTTCGGATCCCCCCGCCAACGGTGAACGGCATGAAGCACTGCTCCGCCACACGCCGCACCATGTCGTAAGTGATCTCGCGGTTCTCATGGCTGGCGGTGATATCGAGAAACACCAGCTCGTCCGCGCCCGCCGCGTCGTACTGCCGGGCGATCTCCACCGGGTCGCCCGCGTCGCGCAGCTCGACGAAGTTCACCCCCTTGACCACCCGGCCGGCTTTCACATCGAGACACGGGATCACGCGGTGCGTCAGCATCCCGACAGCTTAATCCAAAACCCCGGCTCAGCGGGCGGCCCGGCCCCGCCGACGCCCGCGAGACAAGCACAAACCCCCGAGCACCAGCCCCCCCAACAAAGTGGAAGGCTCGGGAACCAGCGTCAAACGTACCCCATCGACAATCAGGCTCTGCCCGGACGACCCGGTGACGCGGAACGTGATTTGGCCGGCCTCGCCCTCGGCGAACCAGAACGTACCCAGGGTCACCCACATGCCGCCGTTGATGTCTTGATCGACCGTGATGGATTCCGTCCCGTCCCGGGTCAGGATCTCGATCAGCGCATCACGTAAGTGGTCGGAATGGTTTTGTCCATTCGCGTCGTTGACCCAGCGGACCGCGACTTCGTATTCGCCTTCCACCGGCAGATCCGGGGTAAAGGTCGCGGTATCGCCCGCATCTCGGCTGAAGACGAAATCTTCGCCGATGAAGCCGCCCGGGCCGGCGGTGGAGGTCTGCCAGTCCCCTTCAAACGAGACGCCTCGCGTGTCCGCGTTGTCGAGGTAGACGGTCTGCCGCAGGTTCCAGAGCGCTTCGTCGTCGAACGCCGAGTACACGCCGGCGAAGAGCTGCCGCGGATCGTCGGGCGAGGTGCCGATGTTGAAGTCCGGGACGTCCACGGTGACCCCGTCACGCGTCTCGCGGGCAAACAGGGCGTAGCCGGCGTTGCCCGGGCGGATCGAAAACGTGCTGACCGAAAACGCCGAATCGACGGTGAGGAATGCGGGGTTGGTTTCGTCGGACTCTTGGGGCCCGTTGCGGTAGACACCCAGGAGCTCGGTCTGGCCGCCGTTGATGGTCTTGACGATTGTCCCGGCCTGCTCGGTCTTGAGCCCGAGGACCCAGAGCGTGGCGTTGTCGACGGTGATCTTGGCTTCGGGAACTTCGCGTTCCCCGCTCGGCTCTCGCACGTCGTCGACCGTCCCCGACGAGTCGGCGAGGACTTCGTTGTTGTACTGACGGGCCCAGACGTTTTGGTTTCTGAAGACCTCGCCGTTGGGGTCGCCGCTGGCGACGTCTTCGAGATACAGGTCGCCGGGGTTGTCCGCCTTGGCGTCGTAAGACCACTGCGAGACATTTTTGAACACCCAGGTCCGGTCCGAGTCGTGCTCGTAGACCACCCGCGGGTTCGGCCCCAGGTCGCCGCTGATGCGTTCGACCACCACGGTATCCGCCCCGGTCTCGCCGAGGACCACCCGTCCGCCGCCCGTCGTGACCAGGGACGCCTCGGTGCCGATGAGCCGTTCGACGTTGCCGCTCAGCTGGATTTCGCCATTGACCGTCCAATCGCCGTTGGCCAGATAAACCGTACGGGCCCCCGAGTCGATAGCGGCCTGGATCGCGGCGGTGTCGTCGATGCCGTCGTTGGGCCGGGCACTAGCATCAAAGTCGGTCGGGCTCACCCAGGCGTCGGGGGCCTCGTTGACGACCTGAGGCGTGTCGCGGATCTCCAGGCCCAGCGCGGTGTCGGGCGTGTTATCGAACGCCTGAAAAGTGCCGCCACGGCGGTTGTTGGAGGGCCCGGCGAACCAGTATTCCTCGATCAGCCCGTCGGGCAGGCCGGCGTTGCCCTGTCGGGGGATGGACGTCAGGTCCCGTTCGATCGCCTGGCCGTAGCCGGTGGTTTCGACGTCGCGGATATACACGGACGGGACGGAGTTGCGGACCCGGATCGCCGCCTCGCTCGCGGCGCCGCCGGTCCCGGTCAGCGAACCGCCGACCAGTACGATCCGCCCGTTGCCCGGGTCCGTCGCGTCGACGGGGCGGTCGATATCGGGGCCCACGTCGATAACCGGCACGGCGTTCTCGCTGACCAGGTTACGGACCATCACCGTGGCGGTGTTGCTGTTCTGCCACCCCAGCGCGTTCTGATTACGCAGGGTGATGTCTTCAAAAACCTTGCTGTTGGATTCAAACTGGCTGCGGATGCCGGTGTCAAAGCCCTCCACCGTCAGGTTTTTGACCAGCAGCGGGCCGATGGTGCCGGTGTACCCCACATCGAACCCGATGTTGCCGGCCCCACCCGGGTCGGAACTGCGGATGAGCAGGTCGCGCGCCACGCCTTGGTTCGACGCATTGAATTCCAGCCCCGACGCGCCGGCGTTGCCCGACCCGATATCCAGGGTCAGGTCTCGGATGCTGTTTTCGAAACGGTCGGCCGTGCCCCCGCCGCCGAAGTTGAAAATCGCCCCATTAAACGCGGAGGCGTTGCTGCCCTGAAGATTGTCCTGGAGCTTGAACACCGTCCCGTCGCGGCTCTGCCCCTGGAGATTGATGAACCGAGCGGCCCCCGGGATCTGGAGCGTGTCCGAGACGTTGTACACCCCGTCGGGGATGTAAAGGATCCGGTCCCTGCCGCCGGTGGTGTCATTGACCGTCTGGTCGAGTAGTTTTTGGAACGCGACGGTGTCGTCGATGCCGTCGTCCGGCCGAATATTCATGCCATTGAACGAAAAATCCGTGACGTCGATGACCCCCGCATCGTCGGGGAACGCCACGTCCGCCGAGGCCGAAGACACCGCCGCCCCGCCGACGCCAAATACAACACAAATATTTTTCAATAAATTGCTTATACGAATGAACCCGCGGCTTTCACTCCGGATTTGATCCGCATTGACATCGAAAAGATCCATACTCAAATCGCTCCATCCTAGATCCAAGAGATGTGTCTCGGCCCGAAACAACGAGGGGCCGCCTGGGGGCATTTCCCTACGTTTTTGTCCCGGCTGGGCGTAAGTGTAACCCATATTTGGGCATTCACCTATTAAAATCTTTACGTATAGCTTTTTTCTTCTCTCCCGCCCTCTCCGCTCCCTCTTCCCACCTTCAATCATTTGCTTTACGTTCTAGTCTCAAGGCTCGCCTCTCCGCCCCACAGCGAATCGGCCGAGAGGGAAATCCCGTCCGCGGGCCGGGGGGTGGCGTCGGCTATTCGCCGGCGGCCGGAGCGGGCAGAGGTGGCGAGCTTGTGCCGTTTTTCTAGTAAAGAGCCCGTTCCCCATCCCCCGGCGCCGGGGCGGCCGGATCGCGAGAGCCGCCCACGGCCGCTAAACTGCTCCGTCTATGAATAAACGCGTTTACCTCACCGGCGTGGGCCCGGTCAGCGGACTGGGCCTGGGCATCGAGTCAAACTGGCAAGCGCTCTGCGCCGGGACCTCGGCCGTGGCCCCGGTCCGGGCGTTCGACGCCTCGGCCATCGGCTCGCCCTACGCCGCCGAGGTCGTTTCCGGGGGCGACGGGTTCAAGGTCCGCAACTTCGTCCCCAAGAGCTACCGCAAAGCCACCAAGGTCATGGCCCGCGATATCGAGCTCGCCGTCGCCGCCGCCGACCTCGCCGCCCGCGACGCCGGCCTCACCACCCACGGCACCGACCCCGATCGAACCCCCTCCTACCCCGCCGACCGCACCGGCTGCCACATCGGCGCCGGGCTGATCGCCTGCGACCTCGACGAACTCACCGCCGCGCTGAACACGTCGCAGAAACCCGCCGTTAACGCCGCGGAAAGCCCCGGGGGGTTCGACATCCACCACTGGGGCCGCGAGGGCATGCAGCAGCTCACGCCGCTGTGGCTGCTCAAATACCTGCCGAACATGCTCGCCTGCCACGTCACGATCATCCACGACACCCGCGGGCCGTCGAACACGATCACCTGCGGCGAGGCGTCGGGCGGGCTGTCCGTCGGCGAGTCGCTGCGGGTGATCCAGCGCGGCCAGGCCGACCTGTGCTTCTGCGGCGGGGCCGAGAGCAAGATCAACCCCATGGCGTTCCTCCGACAGGTCATGACCGGCCGGCTGATCGGCCCATCACCCGAAGGCGGAGCCGCGCACGACCCCGCCGCCGCGGTGCGTCCGTTCGACGAAAACGCCGCCGGCGGGGCCCTCGGCGAGGGCGGGGGCATCGTCACCCTTGAGGCCGCCGAGGCCTTCGACGCCCGCAACGCCGACCGCCCCGCCTACGCCGAAGTCCTCGGCTTCGGGGCCTCGCAAACCGTCCACCGCGCCACCCGCAACCAGACCCCCGACTCCGAGGGCCGCGGCCTCGTCAGCGCCGCCCGCGCCGCGCTGCGTGAAGCCCAACTCGAACCCGACGCCGTCGATGTCGTCGTGCCGTTCGGCCTCGGCCACCCCGACTGGGACCGCCCCGAGGCCGCCGCGCTGCGCACCCTGCTCGGCGACCGGCTCGGCCGCGTCCCCGTCCTCTCGCCCAAAGCCAGCGTCGGCAACCTCGGCGCCGGCTCGGGCGGCTACGACCTCTGCCTCGCCGCCCGCATACTCCGCGAGCAGGCCCTGCCGCCCCGCATCAACCGCGACACCCCCCTGCCCGGGCTCGACGCCCCCGACCCCGACCGCCTCGAGATCGTCTTGGTTCTCGCCACCGGCCTCGGCGGCCAAAACACCGCGATGGTGCTCAAACGGATCGCCGATATCGCATGAACGAGGTATCCCCCCCATCGCGTTCCGTCGGCCTCGGTATCGACCCTGCCGTCGATCGGGTCCGGCCGGTCGTGCACGCCCGGCTGAGGCAAATCGAACAAGACCGCGGCCTACGCGTTTTCTTCGCCTGCGAGAGCGGCAGCCGGGCCTGGGGCTTTGCGTCAGATGACAGCGACTTCGATGTCCGCTTCATCTTCGCCTACGAGCCCCGAAGTTACCTGCAACTCCGCCCGCCCACAGACGCTTTCGATATTCACGGCGACGACGAACACGACCTCGATCTCGCCGGCTGGGACATCCGCAAGACCGCCGAACTGATGCGCAAGAGCAACGGGCCCCTGTTCGAATGGCTCGACTCACCGATCGTCTACGAGCAGGACCACAAGGTCACACCCCGCCTGATCGAGCTGCGTGACACCTACTTCGACGCGAAAAAATCGGTTTACCATTACCTCAGCCTCGCCGACGGCGTTTGGCGGAAGTACCTTGCGGACACCGATCGGCCTGTCCGTAAAAAATATCTGTACACACTTCGCCCGCTGGCTTGCGTGGCTTACATCGAGCGGCATCGTCGCCAGCCGCCTACCGACTTTCTGGAGGTCTTGAAGGGTATCCAACTTCCGGAAACCGTCGGCCTGGCCATCGATCGGCTCGTGGAAGACAAAAAAAACAATCGCGAACTCGGCATGGGAGATAGCGATCCCGTCTTGAACGATTGGGTCTCGACATCACTCATCGAAGGCAAGGAGTTCGCCGAGAAACTGACCGGTTTGACGAGCGATACCCGGCCGCTCGACGATTTGATTTACCAAACCATCATGCCTCCCGAATAGATCACACCATGAATAAACCCAAAATCGTCATCACCGGCATGGGCTGGGTCACGCCGCTGGGCCACGACCTCGAGACCGTCTGGGCCAAACTCCTGGCCGCGGAGTCTGGAGTCAACCGCACGACCCACTTCGACGCCAGCACCTTCCCCACCACCTTCTCGGCCGAGGTGTTGGACTACGACTGGACCTCGTTCGTCGCCGACCCGTCGCTACACGAGGGCATCGGGCTCAACACCAGCTACGCCCTCGGGGCCGCGGCCCAGGCGTGGAAACAGGCCGGGCTCGACGGCTACACCGACTCGGCTTCCGGGGGCTCGGGTTCCGGGGGCTCGGGTTCCGGGGGCTCGGGTTCCGGGGGCTCGGGTTCCGGGGGCTCGGCTGCCGGGGGCGGCGGGCTCGACCCGCAGCGGCTCGGGCTGTACCTCGGCGCGGGCGAAGGCACGCTGGACTTCGAAAACTACGTCAAGTCCAACCTCGCCGGCTGGAACGCGGGCGACCGCGCGATCGACGGCAAGGCCTGGGCCCAGACCGCCACCGCCGTCATGGACGCCACCCGCGAGATCGAGCAAGAGCCCAACATGGCCCTGGCCCACCTCGCCCTCGAGTTCAACGCCCAGGGCCCGGCCTACAACTGTCTCACCGCCTGCGCCGCCTCCACCCAGGCGATCGGCGAAGCCCGCGAGATCCTCATGCGCGGCGACGCCGACGTCATGCTCACCGGCGGATGCCACACCATGATCCACCCCTTGGGCGTCACCGGCTTCAACCGGCTCACCGCCCTGTCGAACCGCAACGACGACCCCACCACCGCGTCCCGCCCCTTCTCCGCCGACCGCGACGGGTTCGTCATGGGCGAGGGCGCCGGCATCATCGTCCTCGAAACCGCCGAACACGCCCGGGCCCGCGGCGCGACCATCCTCGCCGAGGTCGCCGGCTACGGCAGCACCGCCGACGCCTACCGCATCACCGACATCCACCCCGAAGGCCGCGGCGCCGCCGGGGCCATGCAGCAGGCGCTCGACGGCGCCGGCGTCTCGCCCCGTGAGATCGACTGGATCGCCGCCCACGGCACGTCCACCAAGTAAAACGACTCGATCGAAACCCGGGCCATCAAAAAAGTTTTCGCCGACGGCGACGACGTCTCGAACGTCCCCCCCGTGAGCTCCATCAAGTCGATGATGGGCCACCTCATCGCCGCCGCCGGCGTCGTCCAGGCCATCGCCGCGGTCCTCGCCATCCGCGACGGGAAGCTCCCCCCCACCGCCAACCTCAACACCCCGGCCCCCGAACTGAATCTCGACTACATCCCCCACCGGTCCCGCGACCTGGGCCCGGGCCAGGTCAAGGTCTGCCTCTCCAACAGCTTCGGGTTCGGCGGCCAGAACGACACGATCGTCCTCCGCCGCGCCTGAATCCGCGAAGGGCTCCATCCAAAAAGCCGCGTGGCATATCACCACGCGGCTTGGGGGTTGTCGATTCGTACTCAACGGAGATCAGTCGTAGAGCGGGTTCGTTTCCGTCGAGAGCTGCAGCGTGGTCTCGATCCGGAAGTTCGACTCGCTGGTGTGCCGCTCGGCGAAGAACAGCTTGAGTTCATAAGTCCGGCCGGGGATCAACCCGATGTCGTTGGCGATATCGTCAATATTGACCGAGTCGGATTGCTGAGAGTGGACCCCGCCCAAGTCGACGACCAGTTGGTCGTTCACAAACACCCAGACGTCGTCGTCTCCGGTGAAGCTGAAGTACATCGCATCACCGGGGTTGTTTCCGTCGACAAAGCTCTCGCCTTCGATCCCGTCGCCGTCGAGGTCACGGAACGCGGGTTGGGTGTAGGTGAACAGAGTCGAAAGCTCGTAGGTGAAGTGGTAGTTGTGGACGCCGCCGTTGGCCCAGCGGAGCGGCCAGTCCGTGGTGTCGGGGGTGAGCCCGAACCCCTTCTGGTCGATCGGGAAGAAGTAGTTGTGCGGCGCGGGGAGCTGTTTCTCCCGGGCGAAGACGTAGAGGGCCGGCCGGGTCGGGTCCTGCTCCAGGGTGATCTGGTAGGGGATCTCAAGATTGATCCCCTCGATCGTTTGGTACCACTGCGCGAAGGATTCGGGGGAGAACACGGACTGCCCCGGCGTATTTTTGTTCGCGTTGTAGTAGCTCATGTCGAGCACGGGCACGCCCTCGGGCCCCAACTCCCTGGCGACCTTGTTGTAGGTGCCGGGATAGGTTTCGAAGTCCGGGTGGCTGGTCTTGAAGTCGCGGATCGTGCCGTCGAGCACGATGTCTTGAGGCGTCGTGTCCTCCGCGGGGGTGAGGCCGGCGACGTTGTCCGTCGCCGCGGCGGGCGTGGAGAGGCCGGCGCCGGTGACGCCGAGGGTGGCTAACAGACAGAGGGTTGAAAATCGCATGATGAAGTATCCAGAGTAAAAGCGGCAGCCCCTAGGGAGTTCGCAACAGGCTCGGGCCGCGGCACGGGGCGGCGTTCCGCGTTCGGCTTACCTTCACTATCCGGAATGGATGCCCCGCAAACCAAAAAAAAACGCCGCCCCGGACTGCGTGACGGGTCGGCGTGAGTTCTGTAAGGATTGGCGGGGTTATCCGATCGTCCGTCGGCCGGCACTACACCACTACGCGCGGGGTTTGCCTGACGCTCGTTTCGAACTGTATGTCGGTGAAAAGCTGCGGCGCTAGCCGTGGGCGAAGCACGGCGTTCGGCGTTCGGCGTGGAGTGACCGCCTTGACCGAATCGCGGCGGGCCGGGCAGCGGGAAGCGTTGGGGTGATGGGTGTAGCGCCCGCGCGGCCTCAGTCCAGGCGGCGGGGCTTGGTCGACGCCAGCACCCGGACCGGGGGGACGTTGCCTTCTTCGAGGTCGAGGCTCGCGTCGTCGTCCGCTTCGACCGTGAAGTCGATGCTGCCCCGCTCCAGGACCCAGACCCCGTCGTTGTCGCGGCGGCGGGCCAGCTTGAAGCTGCACGCGGTGACCCCGCCCAGGAGCGGCACCGCGGGGGGGGGCGCCGCCCCGTTGTTGGGGTAGCGGACCAGCATCAGCCGGCCGGTGGTCTGGCCCGCGGGCGGCGGCTCGTAGCTGATGGTGATCAGGTCGCCGCTGGGCTCCTGCACCGTGAGGTACGGGCTGGTCAGGATGTTGTTATGAATCGTGACGCCGGCGTCGGCATCCGCGAACATCGGGTCGTGCGCGGTGGACGTACGGACGATCGTGAGCAGCCGGTTGATGACCATCCGGGTCGACGTCTGGGTCGACGCCGACTCGGCGGCGATGGCGTACGCCGTAAAAGACGTGTCGATCGCGACCGCGGTGGCGGTCAGGAGCACGGCACTGATCGCCAGCGCGACCAGCATCTCGATCAGCGACAGCCCCGCTCGGCAGGCGGCACGCCCCCGGCGGCGCAGCGCACCGCCCCGCAGCCCGGCAGCCCTGCGGGGGGCGAAAAGAGTGGGGCGGGGGCGGCGAGATAAAGCGGCGGCGGTGGTCATCATGCGGGTTCCGGAGTCCGGGGGTCCGGGGCCGGCGCGGGTCCAGTGACGCGGCGCCCCGTCCGTATCATCGGCCGCTCTCGGCATAGGTCTGAGTCAGCGGACGCAGTTCGACCGGGCCATTGATCCCGTCGGGCAGCGCGAGGGTCGGGTCGTAGACCAGGCTGATCTTCCCCAGTCCGCCCTCGGTCGGCAGGTCGGCCTCGAGGTCGCCCTGGCCGGCGGAGAAGTAGCCCAAGGTCGTGTTGAAGTTCGGCGCGGTGTTGCCGTTCACCGGCGACTCGCCGCTGACCGGCTCGAACGTCGTGATCAGCGTGCCCCGCAGGCTGATGTGGCCCCGCATGTCGATGAGCCCGGCGACGACCGCGCCCGACAGCTCGAGGGTTTCCGCGGTGGTGACGCCGGTCACCGCCCCGTCCTCGTCGGTCGTGGCGGTCGCCCCGTCGTTGAACGACCCCATCTCCACGGACATGTGCGGCAGCAGCAGCGAGCTGCGTTCGTACAGTTCCTGCTCGGCCTCGGTCGTGCCGTTGGCGAAGTCGAATTTGGTCTGGCCGGTGAAGGTGACCTTGTTGCGGACGTGGGTGAACTGTTCGGGCTGGTCGCCGTTTTGGTCGCCGCTGACGATCGGGCCCTCGAAGGTACAGCCGTCGAAACGGAGGTTGTTCCCGAAGGGCTTGGTGTCGTAGACCTCGGTGCCGCCGACGTCGGCGTCGCGGTCGAAGTGCTTGAGTTTTCCGGAGGATTCGAGCATGCCCGTGTAGTTGAAGTCCGGGTCGCCGTTGCGGGTATCGACCATGATGTAGGTCACCCCGCGGAACCGGCAGTTGACGAACAGCGCGTTGGTGCCGACCTCGATCCGGGCGTTCTCGAAGACTTTGTTGACGTAGATCGGCCGGGCGTAGTAGTCGTAGCCGTAGGCGGCGCCGTACGGAACCTTTTCGAGCGTGGCGGCGTCGTCGGGGGTGGCCTGGGTAAAGCTGGCGGTCATCCCGCTGCGGGCGCCGCCGGAGTCGTTGGCCCCGTCGATGACGTCGCCGTCGGCCAGGTCGTAGAACGACTTGGTATCGAAGCTGTGCTGGTCGAAGGTGTGGCGTTCGAGCTCGACATCCTGGGTGGTCAGCGCGGGGTCGCCGTAGTCGGGGCGGACGGCCCCCTGGAAGTAGTCTTTGTAGTTGGGCGTATCGGTCGGCGGGCCGTCGGGATCGACGCCCCAGACGGTCAGCCCGGTGTCCCACTGGTCGGTGGTGGCGGTGAGCGAGATGCGGCCGCGGATTTTCGAGTAGAGGTCTTCGCTGTCGACGTAGCCGTCGTCCCAGCCCTCGCGCTGCGGCTCGCCGGCGGTATCCATGAGCTCGAAGAGCTGGACCGCGGTGGCCTCGTTGACCAAGTCGGCGGCGTTGGTGAACTCGTTGAGCGTCACCCGGCCGTCGATCGGCGCGTTGTCGAAAGCCAGCAGGAACAGGTCGAATTCGTTGATGTACCCGTCGCCGTCGGCGTCGTCCGCGCGGGCCCCGGCTTCACCGCCGGGCCAGCCGGCGATCTCGGTCGGGTTGTTGATATCCAGGCGGTTGTCGTCGTTGGTGTCGAGCGCTTTGAGGTCCTGATGGAACGCCCCGCCGCTGGGGTAGTCGGCGCTGATCGGGCTGATCTCCGCGTCCAGGGCGCTGTTGAGCCCTAAAAAGTCGGACTGGATTTGGACCGGGTGGCCGTTCTTCTTGTCGGTCTCGGTGAAGCGCGACCCGACGTTGCCGCGGATCGAAACGTTGCGGCCGATCATGACCCGGCTGCGCGAGAGGACCGCGTAGGGGATGGTTTTGCCGAGCTTGAAATCCATCGAGATCGAGCGGTAGACGCGGTTGTTGGAGACGACTTCCGGGTCGGCGTCGAGGTTTTTCAGGTCGCCGTCGTAGGCGGTGACCCGGACGCGGATGAACCGGGCGTCGAGCGGACGCTCGGGCAGGTCGTGGAAGCTGTTGTGGCCGACGGTCTCGGCGACGATAAAGTCGATGCCCGCTTCGCGTTTGACCCGCATGTCGCGCTCGTATTGGTCGCGGAGTTCCTGGTCGGCGCTGTTGCGGTCGCCGCCGGGCGGGCCGTAGGGCAGCCGATCGTAAAACGGGTCGTCGTAGCCGCTGCTCGAGGGCTGCATGTTATCGGGCAGGTCGTGGGGGGTCATGGTGGCGGTGAACGCCTGGCCCTGGTTGCCGACTTTGATGGCGGGGATCACGAGCTGCCGGATGAGTTTGCCCGAGCGGTGGCTGCCGAGGGTGGTGTCGATGCGCGGCGAGCCGGGCATCTCGACATAGTGCAGGTGCTGCGCCCCGGTCATGGCCTCGACCATGAGCTGCGCGATGCCGGGGTTGTCGGGCGTGCCGTCGCCGGCCCAGAGTTCGTAGCCGCTGGTGTCGTCGATCAGCCCGCGGGGGGTGTAGACGCCCGGGAAGTTGTCCAGGTCGTCGGGGTCGCCCTGGGTGACCTGATCGAGGCGGTAGGTCATGATGTCCATGCCGGCCTCGGCGGCGGCCATGGCGCGGTTGATCTTGAGGTGCGAGTCGGCGGTGCGGAGGTTGCCCTGGGAGACGATGGCCATCGCGGCCGCGAGGCTGCCGAAGATCAGCAGGAACATCATGGCCAACACCGCGACGATGCCCTGCCGACGGGGGTCGCGGCGGGCGGCGGGGCGGCGCATCCCCCGCGCGGCGGCCGGGGCGGGAGCGGCGAGAGGGTGGGGGGGCAGCGGGTTCATGCGTGGTGGTCCGGGGGCCTCACAACGGTTCCGAGACGAGCCGGGGCGGGGCGCCCGGCGGGTTTAGGGGGCGACGATCCAGGTCATGCTGGTGGCGGTTTCGACTTTTTTGCCTGCGCCTTGCTGATAGAGGATGTCCACGGTGATGCGCATCAGGTCGGAGTCGTCGCGGAGCGGCAGGCCGTCGGTCGCGCTGATGTTTTCGGGCGAGACTTTTTCGACCTTGATGCGCTGGGTCCACTGGTCGAGGTCGGCGATCGGGAGGCGCAGGCCGTTGATCGGCGGGTTGAACGACAGGCCCGAGCCGTCGCCGGTGGCGTCGACGACGCCGGCGAAGTCGTCGAGGTCGTCGAAGTTGACCACGCTGGTCTGGAGGTTGTCGGCGTCGAGGACCTCGTTGGCCTCGGGGCCGAGGCTGGTGCTGCCCACGGCCGGGTCGTGCTGGGGCAGGGACAGGGTGATCTCGCGGATCTCGTTGGCGAGCATCTGGGCGGTGCCGGTGCGGGCGGCCCACTGGTTCTTGATGTGGTAGGCCTGCTGGGCCGAGACCATGGCGAGCACCCCGACGCCGACGATCACCATCGTCAGCGCCGCCTCGATGAGGGTAAAGCCCGCGTCGCGGCGCGGACGACGCCGGGGGCCGGGTTTGCAGGGGGGGGGACAGTGGTTCATGGCGTCGTCTGGTGAATCAACCCATCTGGATCGGGCGGGGGCAAGTCGCGGCGGGGGCCGCGGGCCGGGGCCCGACCCGAGCCGCCGGCACAACCGCTACCGGCGGACTACTTGACCAGTGTCGAGAGCTTGAAGATCGGCAGGATGATCGCCATCGCGATGAAACCGACGACCGAACCCATGATGATGATCATCACCGGCTCGATCATGCTGGTCACGGTTTTGATCGTTTCCTTGAGCCGCTTGGCGTAGAACGTCGAGACCTCGTCGAGCACCTCGCCGAGCTTCCCGGACTCTTCGCCCGCGGCGATCATCTGCACCACCGCCTTGGGCAGCAGCTTGCCTTTGTAGAGCGGCTGGGCAATCTTTTTGCCCTGCTTCACCGAGCTGTAGACGTTGCGCCACATCCGGCGGAACATGCGATTACCGCTGATCTCGCCCGTGATCTGCAGCGTGTCGAGCATCGGGACGCCGGCGTTGACCAGCTCGCCCATGGTGTGCAGCGACCGGCTGATGTACAGCGCGTTGAACATCTTTTCGAAGATCGGGAACTTGAGCTTGATCTGGTCGAACCACCAGCCGCCGGGCTCGGTCTTGCCCACGAAGAACAGCACCAGCCCGAGCACCACAAAGCCCAGCAGCACGGCCCACCACCACTGGACCATGAACGCGGACAGGGCCATCAAAAAGATCGTCGGCCCGGGCATCGCGGACTCCTTGCCCTCGAACACCGCCGCGAAGCGGGGGAGCACGAACGTGAGCAGGAATACGGTGACCAGCACGGCCATGCCGCCGATGACCGCCGGGTAGATCATCGCCCCGATCACCATCGACCGCGTCTCGATCTGCTGGGCGAGGTAGGCGGCGATCCGGTCGAGCATCTGGCTAAACGAGCCCGACATCTCGGACGCGCGGACCATGTTGACGTACAGCGGGCCGAACTGCTTGGGGTACTGGCCCAGCGCTTCGGAGAACGGCTTGCCGGACTCGACGTCCTGCTTGATCTGGTAGAGCTGCTGCTTGAACTTGGCGTTTTCGGTCTGCTCGGCGATGCCCTCGAGGGCGGCGCGGAGCGAGATGCCCGCGCGGATCATGACCGCGAGCTGGCTGGTGAAGTTCAGCACGTCCTTGGCCGTCGGGCCCGAGGTGTAGTTCAGGCTCTTGAGGGTTTCGGACAGCGACTTGGCGTGGGCGTTACCGCGGACCGGGGTGAGCTGGAGCACGGTGTTGCCCTGGCTGCGCAGCTGCTGGGCGGCGGCCATGGCGTTCTCGGCGGCGAGGGTGCCGACGGTCATCTCGCCGCCGGTGGTCCGCATCTGGTATCGGTAGTTGGGCATGGTTTTAGCCTTTAGCCGCTAGCCGTGGGGCGCTAGCCGATGTCTCGTTCTTCACTCCTGACGCCTGACGATTCCCTTGCCGTTCCGCATGCGGTCAACACTTGCCGTCGGAGGGCTAACGGCCAACGGCTAGCGCCTAACGGCTCCTTACGCCACGAGGGCGCGTTCGAGCTTCTCGGGGTAGGCGGCCTGGGCGATCGCGTCTTCGCGGCTGATCATGCCGTTGAAGAACAGCTCGGCGATCGCGTTGTCCAGGCTGTTCATGCCCAGCTGCCGGTTCGTCTCGATCACGTTGGGGATCTCGAACGCCCGGTTCTCGCGGATCAGGTTCCGCACCGCCGGGGTACACAGCATCGTCTCGACCGCGGGGACCATGCCCTTCTTGTCGATCCGGCGGAACAGCGTCTGCGACACCACGGCCTGCAGCGTGTTGGCCAGCATCGAACGGATCTGGTTCTGCTGATCGGCGGGGTACATGTCGATGATCCGCTCGACGGTGTGCGACGCGTTGACGGTGTGCAGCGTGCTGAACACGAGGTGGCCCGTCTCGGCGGCGGTGATCGCGGCGGCGGTGGTTTCGAGGTCACGCATCTCGCCGACGAGGATGATGTCGGGGTCCTGCCGCAGGACGTGACGCAGACCCGACGCGAACGACGGCGTGTCCATCCCGAGCTCGCGCTGCTCGATGCAGCACTTGTCGGAGATCATGGCGTATTCGACCGGGTCTTCGAGCGTGATGATGTGCTTGTGGTATCGCTTGTTCATCGCGTCGATCATCGCGGCGAGGGTGGTCGACTTACCCGAACCCGTGTCGCCCGTGACGAGCACCAGGCCGCGGGGCAGGTAGGTCAGCCGGCTGATCACGTCGGGGAGGTTCAGCGAGGCGAGCGGCGGGATCTCGGTCTTGATCGCCCGCAGCGCGATGCCGATGCTCCCTCGTTGGCTGTGGGCGTTGACCCGGAACCGGCCCAGGCCGGGGATCTCGTAGGAAAAGTCCGAGTCCTTGATCTTGTCAAACACCCGCATCTGGTCGGGCGTGGCCATGGACTTGAGCATCCGCATCGCGCCCTCGGGCGTGATCACCGGGTAGTCCAGCGGCGTCATCGTCGTGTGTACCCGGGCGATGGGGGGGTGCCCCGACACCAGGTGGATGTCGGAGGAACCCAGGTCCAAAGCTGTTTTCAAGATCGTGTCGAGTTCCATAAAGCATCGTCTCGGGGAAGAAATATCGGGAAACAAACCGCGATCGACCGCCCGCGGGAAGGACCGCCGACCCTTGGGCCGACCCCACGCCACGATCCATACCCCGTTCCTATCGACCGGCCGAGGACGCGAGATAAGCCCCGCCTTTCGCCAAAACGCCGCGTCCGCCTCGCCCTCACCACCGCGCCCACCCGGACCACCATCACCGCCGACACCCCGTCCCCTTCTCTCCCCGGAGTCGCGGAAATAAATGAAGAGCCCCCGGTATTAAAACAACCCCCACAAACGGGGGGGATAAAATCCCTAGGTTTATAGACCGACTCGATTTACCGGCGTATTCGCCGCCGATTCGGCCCGAGGCTACGCCGCCGTGAAGAACGGGTCCAGGTCGATCGGCTGGTCGAACTGCACCCCGACGTCGAAGGTCGTCGCGTCCTCGGCTTCCCGCAGGATCGGCCGGCACCACGCCACGCGGGCCGACAAAATCATCCCCCGCCCCGCCGCGGGCTGCAGCGCGACCGTGCACCGCGTGCCGGTGTGCAGCTCGTGGTCATGCACAAACCCCAGCCCCCCCGCCGAGATGTTGCGGCTGTGCACCAGATACGTCCCGTGGTCCGCGTCGGCCCGGCCCGGCGGCGCCAGCCGGATCAGGCACCGGAACGCCAGCGCGTGCCGTTCGTGCGCCCGCTGCCCCGTGGCGTCGCTCTGGCCCCCGGCATAGTCCCGCGGCGGATCGTCCTCGTCACGCCCCCGCTCGACCCGTTCGAGGACCGACAACCACTGCTGGTCCGACAGCCACAGCCGGGCCGAGTCCGGCTCCGCCGCGTGACCACTCGGGCCGGCCGAATCACCCGGGCCGTCCGCCCCAGACACAAGGGTTTCCGCCTCATCGTCGCCGGCCCCCGTCGCACCCGGAATAGCCGGCAAAGAAAAGCTGGAAGGCGGCTCCATAGCAGGTTCCGTAGAAGCCGCCGAGGGAGCTCCCGAGGGCGTTTCCGAGGGCGTTTCCGGGGTCAGTTGCAGGCGAGCCGCGGAATCGTCGGGGGGGTCGATCGTGGACATGACAACGTTCTCAAAACCCCCCGATCGCTCCGCCACCAGGCCGCCCGCGGTTCAACTGGCACACAAACGCTCATTATCATCGGCCGCTCCACCCCCACGGTTTAACCCGCGGCCCCGCTTCCGGATTCCGTCGCCCGGCGACTGCGGGCCCGACGCCCTGATGCCCTGACGCCCTGACGCAAATTCGTACCCGCCCCTCCGCCAGCCCACGCCAATTCCGCCTATCGCCCCCTGCCGAACGCAAGCCCACGCATGAGCCTCGGTCATCTGTAGGCTTCGCCGCGGCAAATGCTAAGCCCCGAGCGGGGTGCATTGATAAGCTGCGATGAGCGATCAAAGTCCCGCCACCCACTCGCACCCGAACCCGGCTACCGCTCGGCATGCGCCGCCCGCGTCGCCGGGTACGGCCAGACCCGCAGCAACCGCTCCCGCGCCGGGTACCCGTCCAGGTACCACCGCTTTTCGATCAGCCGCACGCACCCCCGCAGCGTCGGCCCCAGCACCTCATAACTCAGCGTCCCCGCCCCCGGCCGGCCGGCCGGCGACCGCGTGTACGCCACGTCCACCCGGTCCCCCCGCCCCACCGTCGCCGACACCGTCCAGTCCCCGCCGTTCACGCTCAGCCACGCCCCGCGCTCCCGGTGGACCGCCTCCCCGATCGCCAGATACGTCTCGCCCCCGCCCAGCGCCATCACCTCCGCGAACGGCTCGACCGCCGCGACGACCTCACCCCCGCCCAACGGTAACGCCCGCTCGATCGTCGGCCACACCCGCTCCACCGGCTCCACCGCCGCGCAGCCCCCCGTCGCGCCTACCGCCCCCGCGCCCCCCACCATCATCGCCGCCGCGATCCTCCGGTATGTATCCCTGCGTAGGAGGAGGTGTGGCACAGTGACATTGACGGATACAATTTTGTTGCCGGAGTAAT
>JBCDDZ010000036.1:0-27683 GCA_039180025.1 Planctomycetota bacterium | reverse complement strand
GGGGGGGCCGGGGGGGGCGGGGGCGCGGGTGGCGGGGGGGGGGGGGGGTGCTGGGGCTGGTGGGTTCGCGGGCACCGCTGCTGATCTACGGGGCGGCGCGGCGCTGGGTGGGGATCCACGCGGCGTTGTGGGCGGCGGGGGTGATGGCGGTGTACGGGACGCTGATTTTTTACACCGGGGCGCTCCTGCGGGACTGGTCGGTGACGGTGGTGGACCCGCTGCTGTTGTGGGTGTTGGGGTGGGCGGGGTCGGCGGTGAAGGCGCGGAGCCCGCGGTGGCTGGCGGCGGGGGTGGTCGCGGGGGTGACGCTGTGGGTGAAGAGCACGATCCAGGTGTTTTTGCCGTTCTTGCTGGTGTGGATCGCGCTGCGCGACGGGCCGCGCTCGGCGTGGCGGCAGTGGCCGGCGGTGGTGCTGTTGATCCTGGGGATGGGCTTGGGGCTGTCGCCGCTGATCGGGCGGAACCTGGCGGTGGGGGCCCCGGCGACGGCGGTGAGCAACCGGCCGATCGAAGGCTTCGTGGTCGCGAACGTGGACAGCAACTTCCATTCGCTGGGGTTTTCGTACGACCCGGTGCTGTCGGCGGAGGTGCTCGAGCGGGCGGGCGGCAGCACGAAAGCGGCGATCGTGGAGACGCTCAAGACGTACGAAGGCAACTGGGGCATGCTGCCCTACCGGTTTTGGATCAAGTTCCGGGGGCTCGTCGATCCGTTCGAGATCCCGAACAACCTGAGCCCGGACTACGGCCGCGAGGTGTCGGCGACGTTGGCCGTGTTGCCGGGTTGGCCGGTGGTCTTGCCCTGGGCGGTCGCGGGACTGCTGCTGGTGGGGCTGAGGCGGCCCAAACGGCACGGGCTGCTGCTGCTGTACGGGGTGGCGGCGATGATTGCGGTGTTGACGCTGTTTGTGTTGGCGCGGTATCGGCTGACGATCCTACCGTTCGTGGCGATCTATGCGGGGGTGGGGGTGGCGTGGTGGGTGGCGTCGTGGGCGGATCGCCGTTGGGGGCGGGTGGTGTTGGGGGCGGTGGTCGTGGCGGGGGCGTCGCTGGTGCAGTGGCAGGTGATGGCCCTGCCGGTGGTGCGGGGGCTGACGGGCAAGGTGGCCCACCCGCTGAGCTACAAGGCGGCGGTCATCATCTCGATGGAGCGTGGCGACCCGGCGACGGCGATGGATGCGCTGCGGCGGTGGCAGTTCCATATGGAAGGGCTGCCGCGGCCGGCGGCGGTCCGGATGCAGGACCAGATCTACGGGATGGAGGCCGCGGTGATCGTGTATCTGGTCGGGGCGGAACTCCGGGCGGGGCGGGCCGACGTGGCGGACTCTTACGCCCCGGCGTACCGAGAGATCGCGGAACAGGCCGTCGATGTGTCGGGCGTCCCGCCCCTGGCGATTCCTTACGCCCGAGCAGGCCAATGGGCAACGGCCCTGGTGCTGGCGGAGGACTACCTCAAGTGGGGGACCAGCGAACGTTGGCGGGAACAGTGCGCAGCGATCGCGGAGCAGGCGCGCGAGCAACTCACCCAAACCGAGCCGGCACCCCCTAGCCCGGGGCCACGCCCGGGAACGCCCGGCGGGTCCGAGCAAGCGTCACCGCCCGACTAAGCCGATGACCCGGCGGGCGGGCGGCGGCCTCCGCTGCGTGGCGGCCGTGTTGACGGGGAACCCCCCGGTCGGCGATACTAGGACATGGAAGCCAAAATCCTTCACGACGGGATCACCTTCGACGACGTCTTGCTCCTGCCGGCCCAGAGCGACGTGATCCCCAGCCAGACCGATACGTCCACGCGGCTGACCCGGAACATCCGGCTGAATATCCCCGTGCTCTCGTCGCCCATGGACACCGTGACCGAGTCTGCGCTGGCGATCGCGCTTGCGCAGGAGGGCGGCCTCGGGGTGATCCACAAAAACCTGTCCATCGAAGACCAGGTCCGCGAGGTCATCAAGGTCAAGCGTTCGGCCAACGGGGTCATCACCGATCCGGTGACGCTCCCGCCCGAAGCCCCGGCGTCGGAGGTCCGGCGGCTGATGAGTACGCAGAACATCTCGGGGATCCCGATCACGCTCGACGGCAGGTCCAGCGGCCGGGTGGTCGGCATCGTGACCCGCCGCGACATGATGTTCCTGGCCGACGACGCGACGCCGCTGCACCAGGTCATGACCAAAGACCGGCTGGTCACGGCATCGCCCGAAACCACGCTCGAAAAAGCCGAGGCGATCCTGAACCAGAACAAGGTCGAGAAGCTGATGCTGATCGACAACGACGGTTGCCTGACCGGACTGATTACGATGGGCGACATCGCGAAGCAGGACGCGTTTCCCTTGGCGTGCCGAGACGACCGCGGCCGGCTGCGGGTCGGGGCGGCGGTGGGCGTGCATCAGCTCGACCGCGTCGACGCCTTGATCGGCGCGGAGGTGGACCTGGTGGTGGTGGACTCGGCGCACGGCCACAGCTCGAACGTCGCCCAATCGGTCCGCGCGATCAAGTCGCGCTACAACATCGACGTGGTCGCGGGGAACGTGGCGACGGAAGACGGCGCGCGGTCGCTGATCGAGGCGGGGGCCGACGCCGTGAAGGTCGGCATCGGCCCCGGGTCGATCTGCACCACCCGGATCGTTTCGGGCGTGGGAGTGCCCCAGGTCACGGCCATCTTCGGGGCCTGCCGGGCCGCCGACGACGCGGACATCCCGATCATCGCCGACGGCGGGATCCGCCACTCGGGCGATATCACCAAGGCGCTCGCCGCGGGGGCGTCGGTGGTGATGCTCGGGAGTTTGTTTGCCGGGCTCGACGAGTCGCCGGGCGATCTGGTGATCCACCACGGCCGGCGGTACAAGACCTACCGCGGGATGGGGAGCCAGGGCGCGATGCTCGACGGCTCGGCCGACCGCTACGCCCAAAAAGGGGTGACCCGCAAAGACAAACTCGTCCCCGAAGGCGTGGAGGGCCGGGTGCCGTACCGCGGCCCGCTCAGCGATTTTGTCTACCAAATGGTCGGCGGGCTCAAGGCGGGGATGGGGTATTGCGGCACGCAGACGGTGCAAGAACTGCGCGAGCGCGGCCGGTTTGTCCGGGTCAGTGGTGCGACGCTGGCGGAAAACCACCCCCACGACATCGCGATCACGCGTGAGTCGCCCAACTACACGGTGGAGGTGCGGGAGAGCCCATAAATTTTGCCGGGCCGGCTGGCGTCGTCGGCGATTTTGGGCATAATGATGAACCCACTGTTCGAAAGAGCGGCGGGCTCGTAGCTCAGCTGGTTAGAGCGCACCCCTGATAAGGGTGAGGTCGTAGGTTCGAATCCTACCGGGCCCATTCGCAAGCCCCGTATAAAGAAAGATTTACGGGGTTTTTCAATGTACCCAATCAGACCGTCTCATCTGTGTACCTAATTGTGCACCTAGAGCGTTCTCAATCCAGCCGTAGCGTATATCCACAGTGTCGGTAGCCGTTCATTGCGTCACCCGAAGTCACTTGATCCAGCACCGGCTGCATCGCCTTCCACAAGGCCTCTCGGGTCCGGCAGGCCAACGAACGCAGGGTCTGTTTGACCTTCGAGAAGATCATCTCGATCGGGTTGAGGTCCGGCGAGTACGGCGGCAGGAAGACCAACGCCGCGCCCACCGCTTCGATCCGTTTGCGGGTACGTTGGCGCTGGTGGCTGCTGAGATGGTCCATCACCACGACGTCGCCGGGCCGCAGCTTCGGCAGCAGCACACACGCCACGAAGCCCTCGAACACGTCGGCGTTGACCGCCCCGTCCACCACGGTCGAGCAGAGCAGCCCGTCGATCCCCAACGCCGCGATGAGTGTGGTCGTCTTCCCGTGGCCGCCCCGGAAGCTGCGGCGTCTTCTCGACCAGCCGCTCGCCGACCGGCGCCCGCCCCCGCAACCGGAGCATATTTGTCTTCACCCAGGTCTCGTCGATGAAGATCCGCCGGCCCGCGTCCCACGTCGGCGCTTCGTCTCGCCATGGCGCGCGTTGTTGGGCGACGTCGGGCCGGTCCTGTTCGGCGGCGTGGAGCGTCTTTTTTTGAACGACCGCTTCAGCCGTCGCAGCGCCATCCCCACCGCCGACGCCGTGCAGTCAGCCCCCAGCCGCCGGTGCAGTTCGTCGGTCGTGGCGTCGGGCTGCTGCTCGACGAGTTGCCGCAGCCGGTCCATGTCGATCTTGACCACCGTCGCCCCGCCCATCGGCCGCGGCGAGGTCTCGCCGGTCTCACGCCGCCGTTGCTTGACCCGCCGGGCCCCACGCGGGGCTGACGGCGAACACCTCGGCGATCCGGGTGGTCTTCATCCCGCGGTCGTAAGCGGCCAGCACCCGGTCACGCAGTTCCTGGGGATAGGCTCGGCCCATGGTCAACTCCTTCCGGCCCCGAATCAGAGCCGATCAAGAAGCTAATCCGATCATGCCGACAGCGCAACCGAACAAGCGCCGTGCACGCTATGGCTGGATTGAGATTGCTCTAGGGGATGCGTGCCAGCTCGTTTTTTGCCCAGGTGATCCATTCGGGTCGGGTGTCTTTGAAGATCACGTCGTACAACAACTGCTTGACTTCTTGGGGGGGATCGCCGCGGCGGAGCTTGGCTCGGGCCAGGTTGCCGAGGAGTTCGGGGTTGTCGGGTTCGAGGTCCAGGGCGGCTTCGTAATGGGTGATCGATTCGTCGAAGCGGCGGACGGTTTCGAGAACCAGGGCGAGGTTGTTCTTGGGTTCGGGATGGTGGGGCATGAGTTTGATGGCGTATTCAAACTCCCAGGCGGCGAGGTAGAGCTTGCCTTGCTCAAAGTAGACCTTGCCGAGATTGTTGTGCGCCGGGCCGAAGCTCACGTCGGCGACGATTGCGTCGCGGAGTAGGTGTTCGGCGGTCTTCAGATCGTCGAGTTTAAGGGCCTCCAGAGCGGCGCCGTTTTTAGCCCGGGCGGCTTCGGGATTGGCGTAACGTTGAGCCTGGACCACGTGGTATTTGCCTGTGTTCCCGGCAGTGCAGCCGCTCCCTGTCAACAGGGCCGTAGCCAAAGAAATAGAGATGAACAGGCTGGTGAATATTCGGGGCATGGTGGGTCAGTTCCGTTGAGCGACGCGATGACGGGCCGCGGGTGGTTGGTAGAGTAATTCGCTGACGGCGGCTTCAACGGTCCAGGTTTCGGGCGAGCCGTTGGATCGTTCGGCCTCTCGTGAAGCGATGAGCCGGAGGGTATCGAGGCTGAGCGAGACATCACGGGTATTCGTGAGTTGATGCAGGAAGGTCACGGCCTGCGGTAGGGTGATCTCGCGGACGACGATTTGCGTGGATTTGCGGAGGTAAGGGCTGTCGCTGACCCGCCGGGGCGGCTGGGGCCAGATCCGATCGAGCTTTTGTCGAGAGACACCAGCTTCGTCGGCGGCGTGTTCGACGAGGCGGGCCAGCAGCGTGAGCTGCATTTCACGATCCGCGATCCGAGTCGGTGCTTCGCGGTGTTTTTGAATCGTCTGGGTGTATCGTTGTGCGGAGGCGAGCTGGGTCGCGGCGGCCCGCTGCTGCGTTCGTGCCTGGTCGAGGTGCAGCATCGACCACCCAGCAAAGCCTGCGGCGAGCAAGAGGCCGGTCATCCCCCACCATCCGGTTTGCGTGTTACCAATCATGACGGGTCTTCCGCGCGGTGGCCGGTGAGGGTAAGGGTGACGACGGGTTTTACTGCGGTCTGTACTTTTTCGTGGTTGCCGCGGTCGTTACGACGGTTTTCGGGGCGGGAGCCGAGGTTTTGGGTGCGGGGGGCATCCAGGGTGTAGTCAACGGTCGCCTGGAGCCCAGCGACGAGGCGGTCGGCATCGGCGTGTGAGCGGACCCGTCCGTCGAGGTATAAGCGTCGCGGTTCGATCCGGAGCTCGTCCACGCGGAAACGCATCCGCTCAGCCCCGGAAGGACTGCGCGTGTTTCTTGCGGAAGGGGCGGTTGATACGGAGAGGCCGGTGAGTACATCGCGGAGGTCGGCGAGCGTGCGTGCGGGCGGGGGCAGCGTATCACTGTCGCCGGTCAGGCCCTTGGCTTTGGCCGCTTCGCTGCGGAAGCGCGACAGCACGGCCGCGGGTACCCGCTGGCCAGGGAACGTCTGGCGGTAGAGTGTGATTTGGGCTTGATCGTGGGTCTCGGCGGCCGAGGTGGCTTGGTAGGCTCGCCAGGTATTAAGCCCCCCGAAGGAAAGAAGTAGCAGGGCGGCGGCAGCCACCGCACTGATGGCGGGTCCGGCGATACGGGGCCACATCCCACGGCCCGAGAGCGTGCCGCAGCGCAGATCGAGCGCAGGTGCCTGATCTTGCTTAAGTAGTTCAGTGGCATGGGCGACCGCGAGGCTATCGGTATCCTGACCGGGGCCGTCCATCTTCGCCGTGGGCAAGGGGGGTGCTTCAGACGACAGGGTTTGGCGCTCGGCATCTGTGAGGCCAACCGCGGCCACCGCTACCTCACGCCGGTCGAGATGGCCGGCGAGTACCTGCCGTTCGGCGTTGAGCGCCCGGAGATCACGGTGGACATGACGCCAGCGGGTGATCCGGCCGTATTCGCAGAGGAAAAGGTCACAGGTTTCCGGGCCCGAGGCCAAGGCGGCGAGGCGGTGATTGGAGCCATCGGGCAGACGCTGCGGTTCGAGGGCGGCGTGAGCCAGCCACGTGGTCGGGGTCAAGTGGGCGACGTTGAGCCCTTTGGTTTCGAGGGCTTCGAGGATCGGTGCGACCCGCTCGTGGCGAACCGCCACGCCCAGCACGCTTGTTTGTTTATGGTTCCCAGGGGTCGCTCCGGAGGCACTTTCGCGGGACGTTCGAAGAGCGTTTCCGGGGGCGGTGAAGTTGGCGGTGAAGTCCTCGGCATTGATGGGTAGGCGTTCTTCGAGCCGGTAGATGAGGCCCTGATGACGTTGGCGTCGTTGAAGGCCGTCGGTGGGAACAGCGGCCGCGAGGCACCAGGCCGAGGGCAGCCCGAGGACGAGCGGGCCGATCCGGGCGTCAGTTCGTTTGATCTGATCGAGAGCGAGGTCGACTTTTGACTGGGCCGACGTGTCCGCCGAGTCAAACGGCAGTTCGATAACGCGCGCTGCGCTGCCGTCGCTGAGGCCGATCACCCAAGCGTTATCGCGAATCAGTAGTGTGGTCCAGACAGTCTTCATGGGGGTCACTGGGCGGCGGGGTGGAGGGTGAGCGTTTGACCGTGGAAGCGGACGATCACCGCGTCGTGATCGATAGAGATCAGAGTGGCATCATCGATGGCTGCGCCCACACGGTGCAGCTCAACTTGCCCGGAGGCGGTGAGCAAAATCGCCTGCGAAGTCTCTTGGCCGTTCTCCAAAGGCGGTTCGATGATGGTGCCCAACAGTTTGATCCGCAGGGGCGGTGGGGGCACTGCTTCCGGCGGCGGCGGTGGGGGCGGGTCGTAGAGCGGACCGCGGAGCGGTCGGTCCCAGCCGACCGCCGGATCGCGGAAAGTGTCGAGGGTCAGGGCGTCTTCAGTTTGAAGCAAAGGCTGCCCGGCGTGGTCGAGTGCGGTGGAGGTGCGGGCGGTGCTGCTTGATGGGTCGGCCGACCCGGGCTCGGCCCCTGGCTTACGCAGAGACGGCCAAGCCGTAGCCCACACGGCAGCCATACCGAGCCCGCAGACCATGGTCAGGGCGTGGTAAAATCGGCGTTGAGTGCGGATCGAGAGTGTCATCAGGGTTACCAGTCGAATCGAAGGGTCGAGGCTTCGGACGACCCGACGGCTTTTTGGCGTACGGCTAAGTGGGTGTAGATTCTCCGCTGATCGTCGAGCCGGAGCCTGACGCTAAAACACGAAGATTTGGCGGTGATATAGCCGGTGAGTTGTTCGCGTTGGCGGTCGGTCAACCGCAGGCCCGACACGTCGGTGACCCGTGATCCGAGCGGCGGGTTCTCGAATCGCTCGGCCAGAAATCGATCGACCTGGCCGGGCGAGAGCAGCGGGGTAAGTACCGCTTCGAGGGCAGGACGGGACGCGCGATCAATCCGAAGGCGTCCGCCGCCCCAGAGCGTGACGTAGTCCAGCAGCGAGGTTTCAGGCGAGGGGGTTTGCAACAGACGGTGTAGACCGTCGGCCGTAAGAACCTGCTCTAGCGAAACGAAAGCGGGCCAGTCAAGCGAGGTTCCGGCTGCCTTGGCCTCGAACGCCCCGATCGGCCGGAGGTGCGGTGTGGAGCCAGACCCGTTCCGCGAACTGGCGGCAAGGGCGGTGGCCTTGGCCCGGACAACCGCGGGATCGTACCGGGTCCATAAGGTGTTGAGGTTTGCCTTGGCCTGCTCATCGCCAAGGGTCAGCGAGACGCGGTGGTGGCCCAGGTCGAATTCCGCGCGAGCGGAAGCGGAGGAGGTGGCGCTTGCTTCGTTCCATGCGATGAGGAGTTGGTCGGCTTCGGGGAGGAGTTGCCGGGCACTAGTCGCGAGCCAACGGCGCTGGGCATCGCGTTCGAGTCGGTTGGCTTCGAGCGCCGCGGCGTGGCTACGTCGGGCGATCCCCGCTAGCCCCGTGGCGACCATGGCCAGTAGGACCAGCGTCAGCAGCAGGACGTAGCCCCGGTGGTGGCGGGAGGCGGCGGCTTTCACGGTGCCCCCCAGGTTTCATCTTCTGGAACGGCGGGCAGGACGATGCGTAAGGGTTCGCTGTCGTTAAATGTCAGTGTCAAAACTGAGAACGTATGATCTCCGGGGAGAGAGAGGCTCGCGAAGGTGTTGTGGTTTTCGGGAGCTGGGTCATCGAGACTTCCGGGGGCGGGGGTGAAGTCCCAGCGTGTGATCCCGGCCGCCAGCAGTTCTTGGGTGGGGCGTTGTTGGCCCAGGTCGAGCAGGTCGCGTTGCTCACGGACGAGCAAGTAGCCGGTGGTGGAGGGTGCGGGCGTTTCGATGAAGCGGTAGACCGTGTGGGCCGGCTCGTGAGCGGGTTCGCGGGTCGAGCGCTGCCAACCGTTCCAGCCTTCGATGAGCAGCTGCTGCCCATCCCAGGCGGCGCGGCGGGAGTGGTTCAGGTCGGCTTGCATAACGCCGGTCAGCCGCGCTCGCCACGCGCTACCTTCGAGTTGGATGGTGTCCATCGCCGCGCGGGATCGGCCGGTGGTCTGGATGACCTGTAACAAGGTGACCATCAGCAAAGCCGCCAATGCGGTGGCGGCGAGCAGTTCGATCAGCGTCAGGCCGCGGTGTCGGCTTGCTGTCATCGGGCTACTCCCCGATACGCGGGATCACAGGAAGCGGCCGAAAGAAGCGTTGGCCGTTCGGAAGACGGTTCGGGAGACGCGAAGACATCGATCGTGGCCAACGTCTCATCGTTGAGGTCATGGGCGGTGAAACGGATGATCGGCAGGGCCGGCATCTCGTCGGGGGTGAGTTCCTGGGCCCGCCATTCCCAGCCGGCGTCGCCCAGCGGCCCGCTTTCGTGCAGTGCGATCTCATGCTCTGGAATCGTTTGAACCGCACCGCCAGATCTGTCCGAATCTGTCCCGCGGTGCCAAGCCGCAACCTGGGTATCGAGTAACGCGACCGCCTCGGCGCGGTCTTGTGCGATCTGCCACTGGCGGCTCAGTTTGCCTTTAGCCACGACCGCGGCCCCGAGCAGACCACCAAGCAGCGCAAGGCTGGCGACGACTTCGATCATCGTCATGCCCGACCGCCTAACGCAAAGCGGCGAAGAGGTTTTCGATGGTTTGTTCATCCTGAAGTTCAATCTGTTGTCCGCTGCCGCCGACGATCAGCAGCCCGCGGTGCTGCTTATGCTCGTTGCTAAGTCGCAGGGCGTAGGTCGGCATCACGCCCTGGGTAGAACACAGCAACACGACCTGCCGCGTTGTGGCCGTGGTTGATGCGGTTACCGCGGCCTGATCGCCGCTCGTATACGTTTCGCGCAGGGTCCAGCCGCGGGGAACTCTGAGCTGAGCGCCCCGGAAATCGATTAATTCTTCGACCGGCTCAGCCCAAAGTGACTGCTGCGTCAGATCAACCACCACACGCCACGGGCGACCTTGCTGTTCGGCCCGCCGCCGGGTCTGGTGATCGAGCTGCACGGCCCGCTCGACCCAAGCGTCGATATCCACGTTGCGTTGCAGGCCACGCAGCGACAACGCCGCGGTGCCCGTCAGTAAGCCAAAGATCAACAGGCACACCGCCACTTCAATCAGCGTAAACGCCTGCCCCCGCTCCCGTCTGCGGCTCTGAAAGAGGGCGCATTGGCGTCGGCGGCACGCTGTGGCCGTTCTCTTGCGGGGCGCATTGGGGTTCATAGGGCCGGCTCCAAGTCACGGGTATCGAAATCCCAGTTGCCCAGGTCCGCGTCAGCGGTTTTGGAGTCGCCACCTTCGCGGCCGTCGGCCCCGAGACTCATCACTTCGTAAGCCCCCTCGCGTCCCGGTTGGTTATAGATATAAGCCCGCCCCCACGGGTCGACTGGCTCGCGATCGAGTAACGGTTCGGGCAGCCGTTCACTAGGTTCGGTCAGCACCAGGAGGCCCTCATCGTTGCTGGGATAGCGGTCGTACTCCGTATAGAAAGCTTCTAACGCATCACAGATGGTGGCGATCTCGGCGGTCGCGGCGTTGCGTTTGGCTTTGACGAGGTAGCCACGCACATTGACCCCGACGAGCCCCGCCAGCAGCCCGATGATGACCAGAACGACCATGATCTCGACGAGGCTAAAGCCCGGAGCATGCCGGAGACGCACCCCGGGAAGCCGCCGCGTGGGTGGATTTGTTTTGCTCTGCAGCTCATGCAGCGAGGCGGTTTTAAAGAGCATTGCCGATCTCCAGGATGGGAAGGATCGTGGCAAACGCGATCGCGCCGACCACGACGGCTAGAACCAAGATGAGCACCGGCTCGATCAGCGCGGTGAGCCGGTCGGTAAGGGTATTGACCTGCCGGTGGTAGCTGTCGGCCAACCGGTCGAGCATGTCTTCCAAACGTCCGCTGGCCTGGCCGAGCGTAAACACCTGCACGACCGCCCCGGGGAAACTTCCCGAAGACTCGAGGGCGGGTCCAAGGTCGCGGCCTTCGTGGACAGCGGTTTCGCAATTTTTTAGTGCCCGGCGCAGCACCAGATTCTGTGTCGAGCGCTGAGCGATTCCGATCGCCCGCTCGAACCCCACGCCGCTTCGTATGAGCGTCGAAAGAACAAACGATATCCGTACCACCGCCTGCTTCCGTATCACATCGCCGACTCCCGGAAGCCGCAACAGTAAGCCGTGGAGCTTGTAGCGGCCTCGGGGTGAGCGATGCACGAGCACTCCCGCTGCGATGGACGCCCCCGAGGCGATGGCGAACACCCAGCCGTAGCCGACCAAAAAGTCGCTCCCGCCCTTCACCACTCGCGTAATCCAAGGCAGCGGCCGCCCCGATTCGGTGAGCGATTCCAGCAGCCCCGGCACCACATACGTCATCAGGAACACGCTGACCCCGAGGCCGGTCAGCAACACAACGGCGGGGTACGCTAGCGCTGAGGTGAGCCGGTTCTTGAACTGTCGGCCACGCTCGGCGTAAAGCGCAACCTCGTTGAGCACGTCACCGAGGTTGCCGGCATCTTCGCCGACTTGGGTCATGGCGACGGTGACCTCATCGAACACCGGGCGGCCGTGGAGACGCGCTTCGCCCATCGCCTCGGCCAGTGATGCCCCGGTAGCCACCCGTTCTCGCAATCTCAATAACACGCCGTTCAGGCCGCCGCGTTGTGGATGCAGGGCTGTGCCGAGCGCCTCGAGCATCGGGGCCCCCACCTCCAGTAGGGTCGCCAACTCGCGGAGAAAACCCGAGGTGTCGGGCCGCCGGCACGCCGCTTTACCCAGTAGATTCAAGAGCGTCGAACCTTGCGGTGTCGACGATGTCGCATCTTCCTCGACTTCGAGAACGCTGAGCCCCTGGTCGCGGAGCCGATTCCGCGCTTCGCGTGGCGTGTCGGCGATCAGCGTGCCCCGCATTACCTCAGCGGCGCCGTCGGACGCCTGATACGAATAGATACCCATGGCTTAAGCCTCCCCCCGCACAGCTTCTTGGCCGGTGGGTCCGACGACATCCCATTCATCGGTGGCCGTCCGTGCCGTGACCCGCAGCACCTCGTCCGCGGTGGTCATCCCGCGGAGTACCTTCTGCACGCCGTCGTCTCGCAGCGACCGCATCCCGTGCCGCCGTGCGATCCGCTTGAGCCGCGACGCGGGCGCCCGTTCTTGGATTGCGTCACGCAGTTGTTCGTCGATCGATAAGTACTCATACAAGCCCACCCGCCCCCGATATCCCGTGTCTCGACATGCGGGGCAACCTTGCCCGCGGAAGAGGCCACGCCCCCGCAAATCATCTGGGTGGCGCTCGGAGCCGCTCTGTGACCGCGGAACATCCCGGTGGGCGGGATGTGTCCGCTCGTCGGCCAAGTCGAACCGCAGTCTTCCGAGTTCCGCTTCGGCGTCGCCCGCCGTTAACGCCTCGGCACACTCCCCGCACACCCGTCGGACCAGCCGCTGAGCCATCACCGCCAAAAGCGAACTCGATACTAGGTACGGCTCGATCCCCAGGTCCAGCAGCCGCGTCACCGCGCTGGGCGCGTCGTTCGTGTGCAGCGTCGAGAACACCAGGTGCCCGGTCAGCGCCGCCTGGATCGCCAGTTCTGCCGTCTCGCGATCGCGGATCTCACCGACCATAATGATGTCGGGGTCCTGCCGCAGGACCGAGCGCAGCCCCTTGGCGAAACTCATCCCCTTCTTCTCGCTGACCTGCATCTGGCTGACCCCCGGAAGCTGGTATTCGATGGGGTCTTCGAGGGTTAGTACGTTGAGCTCGGCGCAGTTGATCTGCTGGAGCGAGCCATAGAGCGTGGTCGACTTGCCCGAGCCCGTGGGGCCGGTGACCAAGACCAATCCGTGCTCCGCTTGAATCCCCTTGGAATACTGCTTTAAAACGTCCCGGGGCATACCCAACTCGTCGAGGGCGTACAGCCGGGCGCTCTTATCCAGCAGCCGAAAAACCACCCGCTCGCCGTGGCTCGTTGGCACCGTCGAGAGCCGCAGATCAATCTTCCGGGGTCCGACCTGCACCGTTGCCCGGCCGTCCTGCGGCAACCGTTTCTCGGCGATGTCCATCTGGCCCATCACCTTGACCCGGCTCACCAGCTCTTCGTGGGTCGATCGCGGCAACTCAAACGCCTCGGACAGCACCCCGTCGATCCGCATCCGCACCGCGACCCGGTCCTCGGTTGGCTGGAGGTGCACGTCCGACGCCCGCAGTTTCACTGCTTCGAACAGTAATGCGTTCGCCAACTTCACCACTGGCGCCCGTCCCTCTCTATCCAACAAATCTCCCCCGCCTCCGAGAGTTTTCGCTCCGTCGCCGGAAGCCGATCCAAGGATCGACGAGACGTTGTCCGTGTTCTCGATGCTCTCGATCGCACTCGCGGCGTGTCCACCTTGGGCTTCGTAAAGTCGGCTAATGCACGCCGCGATATCCTCGGCCTCGGCCCGCGCCGGCATCACGGCAACGTCGAGCCAACGCCGCAGCGCATCGAAACTGTCCCAAACCTTCTGCGGGTCGGCCATCACCACAAGCGGCTGCCCCGTATCGTCCAGCACGCCCACCATCCGGTGCCGACGCGCAAACGAGATCGACACTTGCTCAACAAACGAAGCCCAGGTCTTGTAATCATCCAGGTTCTCCAGGCAAGACCAAGGCCCTCCCGAGTCGGCGCTCCCGCGATCGGGAGCGGGCGGGGTAAGGGCGGGATTGAGCAGTTCCATAAGACTCGCCTTACCACACCAGCATCGGTTTGCTCGACGGATAGTCCGGGGTGACCCCCGCCCGCTCGATATCACGCTGCGAATAAAACTTGAGATCCGCGAAACGGTCGTCCCGCAGGATCACCGGACGCAGAAAAACAAACAGCGTCGACTCACTCTCGGTCACCGATCGGCTGCTGAACAGGTATTCCAGGATCGGGATTTCGCCCAGCAGCGGAAGCCGACTGACCGACTCGGCCACGTCCTTGCGGTTAATCCCGCCCACCACGATCGTTGCGCCGTCGGGGATCGTGACTTCGCTGCTGACCGTGTTGCTCGACCGCGGCGGCGGGAGTGTGTCCGTCCCGTCGCCTGAAAAACTTTCCAGCGACACCTCGAATTCAAGCCGCAGGTGGTCGCCCTCGGCGATCTGCGGCGTGACCGCGATTGTTGTGCCCGCCTCAACGAAGCCGCTGAACGTCACCGTGTCGCTGTTCTGCCCTTGGTTGATCGACGCGACCGGGGCCTCGGCCACGCTAGCAATCGTACCCGTGGCGTTATCGTTGACCAGGATCTTCGGGGCCGACACCACGCTCGTTCGCCCGTCGGTCTTGAGCGCTTGGATCACAATGTCGGCGATATCGGCTTCCAGCACCGCACCGTTGAAGCCCACGCCCGGGATAATGTCGAGGCCAAAGTTGTCGCCGTCGATCGTGCTGAGGCCGAACGAACTAAACGAAAACGCCTGGAAATCACCCGCCGTGTCCCCTCCGGAAATCTCCACCCCGAGGGTGAAGCCGTCGGTGGTATCGAGCGTAACGACGGTCGCCTCAATCATCACCTGCGGCCGACGCCGATCGAGCTGATTAATTAAGGATTCGTAGACCCGCTGCACCGCGGGGTCGGCGATGACGATGATGCTGTTGAGGTTATCGTCCGCGGTGACCGTCGCCTCTCGGCCCTGTACTGCCGCCAGCGATAACGCCTCGGGCATCGCGCCGGCAGCCACAGGCACGGGGTCCGCCGCCGTGTTGGGCCTCAGCGGGCGATCACTCTCGACGCCGAGGTCGATCCCTTTCATACCCGCCCCGCCTTCGATGGCCCTGATTGTGGCCAGCACCTCCGCCGCGTCGGCGTTCTGTAACTTGTAGAACCGCACCGGACTCGCCACTTCGGTCAGCGGCACGTCCAACTGTTTCTGCAGTTGCGTGATCTGCTGATGAATTCCGGGGGTCGCTGAAACCACCAGATAACCGTCTTCCGCTTCGGCGGTTGCGACGTAGAGTCGGTCCACCGCCATTGGGTCGATCAACTGACGCACCAACGTGTCCAATCGTTCAGGAGCGACGTGTTGCAGCGGGTAAACACGCGTCTCCAAGCCTAAATCGCGGTCTAATTCCAGCGCCAACTTCTGCGCGCTCGCAACCTTTTGGGGCGGGCCGATGAGGATCAAACGGTTCGTGCGTTCGTCCGCCGTGACCTCCAGGCCCCTGCCCCTCGAATTGCCGCCTGAATTCCGAGGGCCTGCCAATCGCTGGCTGCTGCTAAGCAATTGATTGAGGTTCTGGGCCAAACGGGGAGCAGGTACATGCTTGGCCGCCACGAAGGCCACTTCCGGGGGGGCAGTGGGGAGGTCCAGCCGAGACACCAGCGCGGCGACCACATCCACCTGAGATTGAAAGTCCGTCACGATCAGCAACCGGCGCTCGGCATCCGCGATCAGGTTCCCGCCCTGCGGCGTGAGGAAAGGCCGCAGCGTCGTTTCGAGCGAGGCCGGATCAAGATGCTCAACCGGGATCAATTGTGTGACGACCGTATTCGCACCCGTAACCCCTTCAGTCGTCTGGTCGTGAACTCGCCGTGCAGCGGCGGTCATCCCCTGCAGCGGGATCACCCGCTGCCACCCCGGCTGCTCCGTATCCACGAGCGCAAGCCCGTTCATCCGCAGCGCCGACTCCAACAAACCCGGCAGCGCTTCGACCGGCACCTCGGCCGGCGACTTGAGCGTCACCCGTGCCCGGCCGATCTCGTCGCCGTAAAAGATATTCATCCCCATCCGGTCGGCCACGTAATCCACCAGCAGCCGCAACTCAACGTTCGGCGGGAAGTTCAGACGAACCGCATCAACGGTATCTGCAGCCTGCCCGTGACTCGCTCCGGCCCATCCGACAACGCACAGTGATATCGCAACGAAACCAAATATATTTCTTGGGCAATTGACGCTATTTCTAACGAAATCGACCCCGATCATATACATGCTATATCTTTCATCGTAAGCTTAAATTGCAGCTATATCAGACATTCATCAAATCAGACAAAAACCTGAACAATTGCATCAAACTCATTAATACCAGTCGGAATCAAACTATGTCAAGGCAGACGTTTTAGTGTCCGATAAAACCGCAAAGTCCAATAAAAATATATAAGTCGAATTTTTATTAAATGCACCCGTAAAAGATTCACATTAATCTATTTGGTAATAATCAACGGTATTTCTTTTAAGATAGATATTTGAGTCACGATTTCAAAAAAACGAAAGCGAGAAGTATTTGCTTAGAATTTTTAATGGGTATAACTCCGATTGAGATTCAGAAAAGCGCGCATTATATTTCTCATTGCAATCTGAATGTTTTAGTTTTCCTTTTTTCGGGTTTTTGTAAAGGTGGCCTTCAATCAAGCTAATGCGATTTGCCGTTCACCTCGGCTTGCCTCGTCTTGATTAAATCTCATTTTTATTAAATTTTCGATGTTGGCTTTTTCGCGAACTAGCTAGGTCAACGCGGTGTCAGGATGTAATTGCGGATGTACTATCAGTCTATCAATCGTCTTCTACAAACATAGTATGGATTGATTTAGGAGTGTTTCGCATATGTTTATAACTTACTCGCAATGTAGGTATTTTAAAGAGCATATTCCGCTATTGCCGCCGGCTGCTTATTGCCGCGGCTCAAGGTCGATCTTGCTCATATATGCTCTGACGATTTCGATGGTAATCTGCTTAATTTTTCCGGCTGCATCGCAAGTAATTAAGCCATCTTTGGCTGCCGATCATCGTCCTGCTTCAATTTCGTCTCTTGAAGAGCCTAGGTCTCCCTCACCGGCTAGCTTCGAAGATACGCGCGGCGCTGTTTATCACTGGCTTGATGTTGGCAATACTGAACACGCCCGTGAAGCCGCGGTTGCTTGCTTTAGGCATTATCAAGAACGTCCGGCGATCCATCTGCGGTACGCTGGTTTTGCCGGTGCCTTTATCAATATGCTTATAGACGTCGGCGCGTCTCGTGAAAGCGAGCAGTTGGCTGCACGTGTACACCATCAGATTGCCGAGCACTCCGGCTACGCAAGCTTGTTGACTTCGGCCGATCTTCGAGCGATCGGACGCGGATTGGGTTCTGCGATTAACGAAAATCAACGCAGCCGTATCGGGGAATTGGCTATACAAAAGCTGAGTCGCCATGAAAACCATATGTCGATGGCCTTAACCGAACTGGCCGAGTTGCGTCAGCTTGGTCGGGAACTGGAGCTTGCTCCGGTCCGGAGTGCTGCCGATATACTTTGGCGACAGACTCTTGAAGCCGCCCGTGAGGGCAGCGTGACCTTGGCGCCGTTCGAGCTACACGAACTCATGAGGTGGTTTGATCGCCGAGACGATAGGGCAGGCCGAGAGGCCGTCGCGTCGTTTCTGGTGGACGACTATCTCACGTTCGAGGGGCCGGGCCGGGTGCTACGCAGCGAAGATTGGTTGGGGTTGGCTCAACTCGTCGAGCGCCAAGCCGATACGTCGTTGAACCAACGCCTGCTGGATACTATCGCTGACCGTTTGAGCATGGACCGGCGCTTCGGCAGGGTAGGGGGGGCTAGAGCATTGGCAACGTGGCTGGGCCTGATTAATGGGTTGGGGCGATCCACTCAAGCGGTTACCGGGGACTTTATTGCCCGGTCGGTAGGGCTGCCAATCGACTGGGGCCGGCTCGACCCTGGGTTGCAGAACGCGTTGCGGCAAGCGGCAATCGGGGGATGGGGCCCGCTTCAGGCCGCGGCAAAAACTTCGGACGGATGGGGGACACGGCCCGCGGTCGAGCGCGATGCTTGCCTGATCCTCGCCGGCGGATACTGGGGGCGGCGTGACGTGCTCGCCGCCGCGGCCACGCGGCTGGCCGAGACGATATTTACCGATGGCGTGGATGACGCCTTAGAACCCGAGACCGCCGAACTCGCGTTCACGGTGCTGGCCGGCGTGCGTTACCGGCTGACGGCCGAGCAAGCGGTACGCGGAGCCGAGCGGGTCGCGTCGTGGGACGCCGACCCCGCCGCGAAGTCCGACCGGCTGTACCGCGCCGCCGCCGTGCTGCTGCGTTCGGCCGAGGGGAACGACGCGCTGCGAGTCCACCAGTCCGCCGACCTGCCGCACGCCCACAATCTCGCGGTGGCCAAGGTCCAGGCGTGGTCGGCCCAACTCCGGGGCGGCCTGCGTGAGCACATCCTCGAACTTCAGGCCGAGCGGCAGTGGTATGAAGGCGTTGATCTGAGCCGACACCTCTTGGCCCTGGGCTACGCCAGCAGCCTTTACGACCCCGAAAAGCCACGGCTGCAGGGCGTTTTCACCTATCTCCCCCAAGCCATTGATGCCGCCGAGGACGACGAGTCAGCCCGGGTGCTGGCGTTGCAGGAACTCGCCGCGGCGTGTCTGAGCAACGGCTACACCTCCGCCGCGTTGGCTCAACTCAAAGCCCATCGCGAGGCGCTCGACGAAAGCCAAAAAGCCGCGTTGGACCCGTGGATCTTGCGGCTAACGGATCTATCGGTCAGCCGCAAGCTGCGAGAGGCTGAGCGTCAGCCGCGGATTGCCTTGCAGTTAGCGATGCAGCGTCGTGGGCATCAGCTTGACCGTTGGGCGTTGTCAAACCCTGAGGCCGGTCGCCGTTGAGCCACCGCCGAAATCCGATTGATCGAAACCGTTGTTCCCACTCTGTTGCGAGCCGCCTGTTCACGGAGACTCCTCATGATCCATCCCCGATCTAAATTCTTATTCTACAAAAAACGATCTATCCCGACCAAAAGCGTCGGGCCATTGGCGGATGTGTCGCCGTTGCGGTTGCTGGTTCTTGTCGGCATGTTGAGTTCGCTGCTGGTGACCACGCTAATCCCTGCATCGGCCTACGCCGAGAGCTGCGCGGCCGACAAGATCTGTCGCCCGGGTCAGAACGGCGACGGGTCTGAAGAAGGCGACACTCCGGACGATGAGCCGGGGCCAGAGGATGAAGAAGGCGAAGAATGTAAGTCTTGTAATGAAAACGGATGCGACGCGCCAGATCCCAATGGCGAATCTGGCGACGAAAAACACGAAGAAGATCTAGAGTCTTACAATTGCCAGATGAAAGCTTGGCGGGCGGTGCAGAAATTTAAGTCAAAGCGTGGCACTTTGGTGAGCTTACGAGAAAGATCTCAATATGAGATTCTCAATGAATTTCAGAAATCATTAGGTAGTCAAAAACTCGCTACTCCCTACGGAGATTACAAAAGTTATATACGTATAAGACGGAATCACGGCGAAGACCAATCAATAGTAAAAGGCGACCGTATACTTCGGGGAGACATTTATAATGGAACTGCGATGACAGCTAGTCGTGAGTATCGGACCTTTCAGGTATGCCTGGGTGTAAACGGTGGATATACAGATTACACCGATTGGGATAACGAATCGGTAGACAGGGAGCCAGCAGGATCCAGCGTCTTGGTAGCCAGCAAAGGTTCGTCTATATATCGACATAAACTAAGCTGGATTACGGCGAGTGCGGGTGGTCACAACGTCGAAAAACGTTATCATTGGTATATAGATATAGATAGCCTTCCAGATTATTTAGTAACGTTTAAAACAAGTGAAAATTATTTTTATCGCTTCGTTACTCAATGGGATCAACGTGAAACACGACTAATCAATGTAGATATTAACGAATCCGACAAACCGACGCGCCCGAAACGCGAGAAGAATGATGATAATCTTCTTCCGATTGGAAATCTAGGTGCGGCTTTGACAGAAAATGCTAAGTGTTTCGGCGATGCCGATGGCGATCTATTGCTAAACACCGATTTTTGTACTGCGACATATTACGGCACGGGTGAATCGGCAATCGCGCCTGGATATTATGCACCGGCAGGAATGAAAATTGCTGTGCGATACCAGAAGGCTGATCGAAATGGGTTTTTGCGTACGACTGGCTGGGTCTTCTACCGGCGCTTCACGGGGGGAGACCCGATCAATGAAGGCAAGACACGGGCGGTTATTAAAGGGGACGCGGCGGCGGCGCTGGCGGCGGAGTTTGGTGACGATCCGTCCCTGCTGCTGGACCACGTGACCACGCTGACCGACGCCGAGTTCGACGAGCTGGCGTCGGCGACGTACACCTACGATACCGAAGGGCGGGCCAACGGCTACACCAAGGGGGCGTGCTGCGGCAGCGCGCCCAGCGCCACGGCCTACACCTACAGCACCCAGAGCGGCGGCGAGCTAGACCGCTGGCTGCAGAAGAGCGTGACCGACGACCGGCCGGGGGAAAACGACCCGGGCGAGGTGCGGACGCGGTACATCAACCCCAACGGCACGGTGCTGCTGGCGATCGACGAATGGTACGACGGGCAGGGCGGCGTGGAGCGGGCGGTCACGGTGAAAGAGGTCGACGCGTCGGGCCGGGTGGTGAAGATCGTGTCGCCCGAAGCGGTGGCTCTGGCCGGGGCTTACGTGGGGAACGCCGACGGAACCGTCGGGTCGATCCCGCTACACCCGGGCGAGGGCCGGATCGTCACGCGGACCTACGACGCGGCCCCGGCGGACGGGCTGCGGGGGCAGTACTACGAGAACGCGTCGTTCTCGGGGACGCCGTCGTTCGAACGGGTCGACGGTTCGGTGGCGATGGATTGGGAGTACGCCGACCCGTGGGCGTGGGCGTCGGTGGACGAGTTGGAAGACGATTTTGAGACGTTCCCGGACTGGGACGAGACGAACGACGAGCTGGTGTACCCGGTCGCGGACAAGGACTTCAGCGTGCGTTGGGCGGGGACGGTGCGGGCCCCGGAGGCGGGCGAATACGTGTTTCACTTGGCGTCGGACGACGCGGTGAAGCTGACGATCAACGGCGCGGACGTGATCGACGAAGCGGCGGGCGGCGACGGGTTTTACGAATCGTCGGCGGTGACGCTGGCGGCGGGGGCCGTGGTGCCGGTGGTGCTGGAGTACGCGCACACGGCGACGGCCTCGGCGGACGACCGCGAGCCGGCGGGCGTGAGCCTGTTCTGGACCAAGCCCGGGGCGACGGCGATGACGCCGATCGACAACGACGTGCAGTTCTCCGGCGAGGGCCGGGGCGGGGCGATGCTCAGCGAGTCGGTGCAGCGGGGCGGCAGCGGGACGCCGGTGATGCTCAAGTCGTACGAGTACTACAGCCCGCACGCTTGGGAGCCGAACTATCTGCCGGGCACGCATCTGTACAACCGGGCGAAGACCAAGATCCGTTACGGCGGGGAGCCCGGCGCATTGGTCGAAGAAAAGACGACCATTGAATACCGCGACGAGAACGGTGGCACGGCGGGTTATTTCTTCCACGATGACGCGGTGGACCCCGCGGCGGGCGGAAACGGTTGGCACCCGAAATATGTGGTGACGCGTCGTTCTCTGGGCGGCAGTGATGAATTGGTGACGCGGGAAACACGCGATGTCGACGGCCGGACGGTGTTCCGCCAGGGGCCGGACGGGGTGATCCACTACTATGAGCACTTGGACACCGCGGGTCTGGACGCGGGACGGATGTCGGTGCACGTAGCGGACTACGACCCGAGTCAGCCGCTGCCGCCGGGCGTGACGGTGCCCGCTCTGCCCGGCGGTTTCACGGTGACGCCGGGTTTGCACGAGAACCGCGTCACGAAGTACCAGGTCAGCCCCGTTAGCGGCGAGACCGTGCGGGTTTCGGAGTACAAGGGGCCGACGCTGCTGACCGAAACGGCTTATCTGACGCGGACCCGTAGTGGCACCGCGGCGGAATACCCCGGTCACAAAGAAAGCCGGGTGTACTCGGAAATCTACAGCGACAACGGGATAATTAAGACGGCACGGCCGATTCAGGTCACGATCTCCGAACCCGGTGGCAACACGGTGAGCACCCAGACCGCGGTTTTGACGAGTTGGGCAGGAACTTCCGGAATCCCGGACGCGGGCGACGGCCTGCAACTGATCAGTCGGACCGATTATGTCTACGACCCTCAAGGGCGGCAGACGGGTACGTTGGTGTATGACGCCTATGACGGATCGGGGAATCTTGTTCTTAAGAACTGGACGGATGCCGACGCAATTACCCGGCACGTTGTCTACGACCATGAGGGTGAGGTTAAGTCGCAAGAGGATCCGCTGGCCAAGAAAACGTTTTTCACCGATGGTTATGTCTCCACGGGTTTGAATAGCCCCTTCCGGGGGGTTGTGATGGAGCGGCGGACGTATCCGCACAATAAAGCGTCGGGTCCGATCCGGGTGACCTGGACTGATATTTTGGGACGCACGGTCCGAACGTTCGGCGCGATGACATCGGCCGCGGACTGGTCTGGTGCCGACCCGACCGGGGACGAGCCGCTGACGGAACTTACGAGATCGACATCTTTTTACGATTGGCAGGGTCGCACCGAGAAGCAGCGGGCTTACTTCGACTTAACCGGCCTGACGATCAATCAGGAGGGCACGCCGGAAGACGGTGATCCCACCACCTCCAATCATTATTACGAAAGTGAGTACCTCGCTTACGACAACCAGGGTCGTGTGCTGCGGATGCGATCGGCCAGCGGCGACATCTCGGCAACGGTTTATGACGCGGCGGGACGTGCGGTCGAGCGGTGGGTCGGTACGGATGACTCCGGAGCGACCGCCGCGGACCCAGGGGCCGGCTCGGGGAACTTGGTCATGGTTTCGGAGACGCTCTATGGCGACGGGCAAGGCCAGCCGGGCAACCGCGTGGTAGCTCAGCGCCGGCTTAAGCCCGGGCTCGTGTCTCTAAGCGGTACGTCTTCAGATTACATTACAGATGCCACGGAATATGATTCCTTGGGTCGCATGATATGGAGCAAGCCCGACGTGGACCTAGCGGCGGGTCAGGGTAATCCGTGGATACATAGTGAATACGACGTCCGTGGTAATCTCTGGCGGTCAACGACCTACAAGCACGGCTCGACACCAGATCCAACCAATATGCTTGCCCGGTCGGAGAGCGTTTTCGATGCGGCCGGCCGTATCATCGAATCACGGACCTACGAGGTCCTTCCGTCCCCTAATGGACCGACCGGGAATTACCTGAGTTCTACCTATGCTTACGATCGGGCCGGGCGGCAGTATTTATCGCAGTCGTCCGGAGCTGGTTTCACGAAATCGCGATATGACGCCGCAGGCCGGATGATCCGTTCTTGGTCGGGAACTACCCCTGTCAACGAGACCGATTCTGATCCAGACGGCGACGACATAGTGGTAAGCGAGACGGTCTACGGCTACGACGCGGCGGACAACGTGATCTGGACCGAGGTCTACAGCCGACGTCACGACACGCCGGGAAGCAGTACGGGTTTACTGTCTGACCTTCCGGGGGCGGCCGACGTGCGGTATAGCGCGACGTGGTACGACGACGCGCACCGGCCCACTCACGTGGTGGACTACGGCGACGAATCGCCGTAGCCGTCGGGGGTTTGGTGCGGGTTGGGCCGTGGCTTGTCCCGGCTCTAGGTGCAGGTGGCCGTAGGCACGGCCGCAGATGGGTGGCGGTTCGGGGACGGTTTGGTGAGGCATACAAGATCGGAGCAGATCGATGAATAGGCTAATGAACTCAAGATTTGGGATCCGGGGGCTGCTTATCGCAGTGACGCTGCTGGCGCTGGGGTTGATCACGGTCACCCCTCGGTTGGTGACGGGCCAGCCGAAAGCGGGAGCCTTGCGGGTTTCGTCTTCGTCGTTGGGCACGACCACCGAGCGGTTCAAAGAGAATCGCGGTGAGATCGATCCTGCGCTTTACACGCGAGTCAACCAAGTCCGTCAGGCCATCGGCCTAACGCGTGCCGATCTGGCCGCGATGAACCTGGACGAAGCGGGAGCGACGGCGCTGCTAACGAAGCTGCTGAACTGGTGCGATCAAAAAGGCCGTCAGTTTGCTCGGATCGAGTCGGACCTGCGTGAGTCGCGGGCTGAGCGTGCCCGCCTGCTCCAAGAGGTCAACGCCGGCACCGCCCCGGCGGGTTGGCGTCGCGAACTAAAGCGGCTAGATAAAACGCATGCCAGGGCACAAGAATCACGGCGGGGGCTGTTTGAGCAGGCAGAGGCTTTTATGGATCGTTCGCTCACGCAAGCCCAAAACAACGTGCGTGTGCTGGCCAAAACCAACCGCGGCCGCGGCGGCGCCTTGCGTTACATCGATGTTGCTGAGGCGAAGCCTTCCGACAAGCCGCGTGGCTTTTCCAACGCCAAGCCCGTGAAACTACAGAAGAGCCAGGACCGCGTCGATCAGCGTCTGGCCAAGCGGCTGACCCGTGCGCAGCGGCAGCGGTTGCAGGAGGTCACCGACACCATGGATGCCCGGTGGGACGGGGTGAGCGCCGCTGAGTTCGAGGTCTTCTCGACTCCGGAGGCTGGCCCGCGTCCGCGGGGACGCACGCCTACCCGTTAAACGGCGGGGCCGATGGCGGTCGTCTGGCCGCCCCGTATCCACCGCTTCGCCGCTTTTTTTACTCGCCATCGTCTATCGATCCCAGATCAGGAATCCTTATGGAACTTCCCTATATGCGTCGTTTAGCTTCCTCGGGTTCCGCCTGGCCATCGGCTGTGTCGTTGAAGGCCTTTGCGGGCGGATCGGTATTGAGCCTGTTCCTGGTAGGCACTGCGTACGGCTTCAACCGCCCCGCGAACCCCCCGGCGCCCGATAGCACCGACACCGCGTTGGTGACCCGGTACGGCTACGACGCGGCGGGCTACCAGCACGAGGTCACCGACAACGCGGGGACGGTCACGCGGACCGAATACGATGCCCTGGGCCGCCCCCGGAAGGTGATCGAGAATGTCGTGGACGGCAGCCCCGAGACGGGTGACGCCGACGAGGACCGCACAACGCTTTACGCTTACAACGCCGCGGGCCAGATCACCGAGCAGACCGCGGACCTCAACGACTTTTCCCCTGGGGGTGGGGGGGATCAGGCGACCCACTACATCTACTCGGAAGAGCTCGCGAGCCCCACCTCCGGCGGGCCGGTTCCCGCCCACGGCCTGCTCCGGGCCGTGGTCTACCCCGATGCACTGGAAGACGGCGAGACCCGGGCGGGGGTGATCGGCAAGCTCAATTCGGGGACCCCCGGAGATTTTATCGAGACGACGTATTACGCCGACGGGGCGTTGCGGACGCGTACCGATCAGCGCGGCGTGAGGTTGACTTACCACTACAACGACGACGGCACCCGCCGCGCTCAGGTCGCCTCGAACTTCGACGCCGAGACCGACGACAGCGTCAGGTCGATGACCTACACCTACGACGATCAGCAGCGTCTGCTCGCGGTCCGTTCGCACAGTTCCGCGCAGACGTCGCCGACCTCTGCCGATGTGGTGAATCAGGTCACGCAGGAATACACCGGCCTGGGTCAGCTCGCCAAGCAGAGCCAAGACCTCGCCCCCGACAGCCTGCCCGCCCAAGATATCCTCTATGCCTACGACACCACTTCATCCGGTGGCGCCTTCACCAAGGCCCTGCGTCAAACCTCGGTGACGTACCCCAACGGCCGGGTCCTCCACACGCTGTACGACGCCCCGGGCAACTTCCCCGGGGCCGCCCCCGGGAGCGGCGGCTGGGGCGCCGCGGCGATCGACGACGCCCTGTCGCGTCCCAATGGCCTGGCCAACGCCGCCCCCGGCAGCCCGGGCACCCCGGGTGAAACCCTTGTTGCCTACGCCCATACCGGCACGGGCACGACCGTGGCCAAGGACCTGCCGCGGATCGCCACACGCCTGGACCATGCCGCCCAGGTCGCCGGCGACGACCCCAACGATTACCTCCCGGGGCTCGACCGCTTCGGCCGGGTCACCCGGCTGCGCTGGGACCGGGTCGACCCGCTCACCGGCAACCCGCTGGCCGGGGCGGCGGGCACTTCCGATGGCCCGCTGTTCGACCTCCGCCACGGCTACGACCGCGCCGGTAACCGGCGATACACGCAGCGACGAGTCTACGGCGACCAAGAAGAGCTCTACGGCCACGACCAGCTCCACCGCCTGACTCGCTTCGACAAGGGCGGGCTCAACGCCACGCAAGACGCCATGGCCAGCCTCGGCTTTGCTCAGGACTGGGCCCTGGACGCCCTGGGCAACTGGAACGCCTTCAAGCAAGACGACGACGGGGGCACGGCGTTGTCGCCGACCCCGGATCCCTACGACCTCGATCAAACGCGGATGCACAACGCCGCCAACGAGATCCTCAGCCTCGCCGGCGGGGCCGCCCCGGCCGGGGGCACCGGGCCGATCGATCAGTCGCTGGACCCCGAGGGCCGCATCGTGATCGAGGCCGAAGACTACGACACGATCACGACGGCCAACGGCATCGCCTGGGTCGAACAGTCCATCACCGGCTCGGACTGGATCGAGATCACGCCGGGCAACGACAGCCTCGGCGCCGCGCCCGGCCCCGAGGGCGTGGCCACCTACCACTTCAACGTCCCCGCCGGGGAGGACGGCGACTACATCGTCTGGGGCCTGACCAGCGCGCCCACCGCGGGTGACAACTCGTTCTGGGTCCGCATGAACGGCGGGGCGTGGGTCAAGTGGTACGTGCCGGTCACCACGGCGTTCCGGTGGGACGACGTCCACGACACCAGCAACGGGTCGGCGACCCAGGTCTACAGCCTCGCCGCGGGTTCACATACCCTCGAGATCGCTTACCGCGAAGACGGCACGCGCTTGGACCTACTCTACTTCACCAAAAACGGCGATACCCCTATCGACCGCGCTCAATCGGGATCGGGTTTCACCCTCGAGGCGGAAGACGCCGACACGTTTGGCAACCAGTGGCTGATCGTCGAGCCCGACGCGACCGCTTCGGCTTCGGGCGGGTCCGCGATGCAGGCGTTGCCGGACATCGGTTCGGTCTACAACAGCACGTACGTGACCGACAGCCCGCGTCTGAGCTTCAACGTCTCCTTCGAGGGGCCCGGCACGTACTATGTGTGGGTGCGTGGCCGGGCGATCGACGGGCCGCTTCGCCCCAACAGCGACTCACTGCACATGGGGCTGGACGGCCAGGCGGTGGCCACCGCCGACCGCATCCATAGCCGGCTGCGGGCCTTCGGCTGGGAAAGCACGAGGATCGGCAACGGCTCGCCCCGGACCCGGCTGGACATCCCGGCGGCGGGTCTGCACACGGTGGACGTGTGGATGCGTGAAGACGGGCAGACCGTCGACCGGATTTTATTGACGCAAGACGCGAGCTACGTGCCGACGGGCTTCGGCCCGGCCTCGACCCCGCGTGCCGGCTCCGGTTCCGGGGGCGGGGGTGGGGGGGTGATGGGGGATCCTGAGTACGACGCGACGGGAAACCTGGTGCGAATGCCCTTGCCCGGCCGTCCGGGCGGCGGGGGTTGGACCACGGAGGTCAAAGCCGTCTACGACGCATGGAACCGGCTGGTCGAGGTGGTTGACGACCGTGATCACCAGAACCCGTTGCCGCTGTCGACGATGACGTACGATGGCCTGGGCCGTCGGATCACGAAGCGGGTGACGAACCCGATCCACGGCGAGTTGGACTTCACCTACCACTATTATTACGACGGCCAGCGTTTGATCGAGACGCACAACGGCACGGGTCTGGTGATCAAGCAGCACGTCTGGGGCCTGGACTACATCTCCACCATGCACCCTTCGCCTGACGACGGTCTAAGACCGAAACGTTGCATTTACCTCATACCACGCTTTTTC
>JBCDDZ010000035.1:0-29936 GCA_039180025.1 Planctomycetota bacterium | reverse complement strand
CTTGATCGGGTTGGCGATGATGTCGTTGTCTTTGCAATGCTCGCCGATGACCTGGCCTTCGTAGACCTGATCGCCGGGTTTCACGAAGAAGAAGCCGCGGTCGTAGAGGCCGTGGAGGGCGTAGGGCGTGACCTGCCCGGTATCGCTGGCAATGATGACGCCGGCGGGCCGCTTGGGCACGTCGCCGCGCATCGGCTCGTAGCGCAGCAGGTTGTGGTGCATCACGGCCCGGCCCTGGGTGGCGGTGAGCATCCGGGTCCGCATGCCGATCAGGCCGCGGGCGGGGATCGTGAACTCCATGTGGATGTAGTCGCCGGCCCCGGCTTTGGGGTCCATGCTGACGATCTCGGCCTTGCGGTTGGTCACCAGACTCATCACGTCGTTCTGACACTCGGCGGGGCAATCGATGACGAGTTGTTCGATCGGTTCGCAGAGCTTGCCCTGGTGCTCGCCGTCTTCGGGGCGCTTGAGGATCACCTCGGGCTTGCCGACCTGGAGTTCGTAGCCTTCGCGGCGCATGGTCTCGAGCAGCACGCCGAGGTGCATCATGCCCCGCCCGGAGACCTTGAATTCGTCGCCGCCTTCGCCCCGCTCGACGCGGAGGGCGACGTTGGATTGCAGCTCTTTTTGTAGCCGATCGAAAACCTGACGCGAGGTGACGTACTCGCCCTCACGGCCGGCGAACGGCGAGTCGTTGACACGGAACGTCATGGTCAGCGTCGGCTCGTCGATCTCGACGGCGGGCAGGGCTTCGGGGCGGTCGGGGCAGGCGATGGTGTCGCCGATATCGATCGGGTCGAGGCCGACGACGGCGCAGATGTCCCCGGCGATGATCTGGGGGACTTCTTTTTGCTTGAGGCCGTCGAAGCCGTTGAGCTTCATGATTTTTTGTTGTTTGCCTTCGCCGGCCCGGTTGATGACGGTGACCTGCTGGCCGGCGTTGATGCGGCCGGCGTTGACCCGGCCGACGGCGATGCGGCCGACGTAGTCGGAGTACTGGATGGTGGTGACCATCATCTGGAGCGGGGCGGCGAGGGCTTCGACGCCGGTGGCGAACCCGGCGGCCGCGCCGCGGGCGCTACCCTCGGCGTACGGGGCGGGCACGTGTTCGAGGATCGCTTCGTAGAGGGCCAGCATGTTGTCGGGGTGGTCCGCCCCGTCGATACCGGCGGTGGCGAGATCGTCGGTGGCCCAACCGTTTTTCGCCGAACTGTAGACGATCGGGAAGTCCAACGCATCGTCGGGCGCGTCGAGGTCGCCGAGCAGGTCGAAGACTTCGTTGATGACGTCTTCGGGCCGGGCGTTGGGCTTGTCGATCTTGTTGACGACGACGACGGGCTTGAGCCCGATGGCCAACGCTTTCTGGAGGACGAACCGCGTCTGGGGCATCGGACCCTCGAAGGCATCGACCACGAGCAGGCAGCCGTCGGCCATGTTGAGGACGCGCTCGACCTCGCCGCCGAAGTCCGCGTGGCCGGGGGTGTCGATCAGGTTGATCTTGTAGTCGGCCCCGTCGGTGTGGCGGTAGTTCACGGCACAGTTCTTAGCGGTGATCGTGATGCCGCGCTCACGCTCGAGGTCGCCGGTGTCCATGATGAGGTTGTGCTGGCCGCCGGCGAGCTTGTCGAGGTCTTCGGAGCGGAACATGCCGGACTGGTAGAGCAGTTGGTCGGTGAGGGTGGTCTTGCCGTGGTCGACGTGGGCAATGATCGCGACGTTGCGGAGGTGATTCTGGGCCATGGGGCGGCTGCTTGTTGGGGGTAGAAGGATAAGGGATGCCCAATGAGCGACGGGGGCCGGGGCGGTTTCGGGGATGTTCGGAGGCTAGTCCGGGTGAGCGAACGCGAGATTGTATCCGTTTCCGCATCTTATGAATGCGGGGCAGATCAGGACGTATCGACTACTCCCCGGCGCCGGCGAGTTTGCGGATGAGCTTCCGGAACGTGGCGGCCTCGGCGGACGAGAGCCGGCCCAGGTAGCTGGCGAAGGCTTGATCCACGGCATCCCGCCCGGCGTTCATGGCCCGCCGACCTCGCGGAGTGAGTTTCAGTTGGAACCGCCGCAAGTCGCCGGGCACGGGCAGCCGTTTGAGGTGGCCGGCGGCCTCGGCCCGCTTGACCAGAAACGTGACGGTCGGCCGGGGCAGCATCAGCGCTCGCGCGAGGTCGGCCGGCCCGGGATGTTGCTCGACAGAAGTGAGCAGAAAAAACGCCTTCACGTCTGTCAGCCCGGCATCCGCCAGCGCCGGCTCGGCGTCCGTCAAGGCCGCCTGAAGCACCCCCGCGTTGCCCAACAGCAGTTCCCACGGTGATTCATTCGTCATCTCGGCCCTTCGATTCGAAAGATCGGAAATTAGATTGATTTTGTATTATTTAATATTAAACTATTTAACAGATCGGCTTTCCATAATACCGGCAACACGAGAAAGAAAGATGGCTGAAGCTCAAAACATCGCGGGCCGTGTGGCGCTCATCACCGGGTCGAGCAGCGGCATCGGCCGGGCCGCCGCTGAGCACTTTGCCCAAAAAGGTTGGGGCGTGGCGGCGACGATGCGGTCGCCCGAGGTACGGCGGCCGTGGGCCGAGGAACTTGACGTGTTCTGCCCGGCGCTAGACGTCACCGACCCCGAGTCGATCGCCTCGGCGGTCACGCAAACGCTCGAACGCTTCGGCCGGATCGACGTTGTGGTCAACAACGCGGGCTACGGCCTGATGGGGCCGCTCCACGGCGCGACCGACGAACAACTCGACACCCAGTTCCGCACCAACGTACTGGGCCTTATCGCGGTAACCCAAGCGGTTTTACCGGCGCTATACGAGAGCCGCGGCACGGTGGTCAACGTGTCGTCGATCGGTGGGCGCATCGGTTTCCCATTGGGCAGCGCGTACCACGCCACCAAGTTCGCCGTCGAAGGACTCAGCGAATCGGTCCGCTACGAGCTGGCCAACCACGGCGTTAAGGTGCGCCTGGTCGAGCCCGGCGGGATCCGGACCGACTTCCTCGGCGGCGGCCTCCGCTGGACGCAGCATCCGGCATACGAACAACGAACCGAACGTTGGCGGCGGTTCACCGAATCGCTGGAAGACAAACTGCCGGGCCCCGAGCACGTCGCGAAAACGATTTATCGGGCGGTGACCCACCGCGGCGGGCGGTTGCGATTCCCGTCGAAACCCGGGCCGTACCTGTTTCTGAACCGCTGGATCCCGGACTTGCTGTGGCGGCGGATGGTCACGGCGGTGTTGAATCTGCATGCCCGTTCCCGGTCGTGATTCCGAAGCGGTCGCAGCGGCGATCAGGTATCCGTACGGGGTGCCGGGTCGCAGTATACTTGTCTCCTATGAATAGTAATACGCCGCCCCAGGTACCGTGGTACGTCGAGCACCGGATGCGGGCGTTGGGGTTGACATTCCTGGGGTTTCTGGCGTTCGGGGCGGTGGTGTTCACGGCGGTATACGTCACGACGGTGAATCGATTGAAGCAGACCGAGCCGTACCGGTTGGCCGTGGCGGCGGCGACGGGGCACCACGCGGTGCGGTCGCACCTGGGGCAGCCGGTGGAGCCGAGTTGGCGGGCGGCGGGGCTGGTCAATGAGACGACGGGGCAGGCGGAGCTGACGCTGCGGCTGGTGGGGCCGACGGGTAAAGGGACGGTGCGGGCGATCGCGGCCCGGGACCCGGCGGCGGCCGAGTCTGCCTGGGAACTGGTGTTCTTGGATGTGGCGACGTTCAGCGACTTCGGGGTGCAGGTCGTGGAGATCGTCGATGATCAGCCGCCGACGGGCGTCGAGATGCCGGTGCCGACCGATGAGGCCAAAGAACGCTACGGGGTCGAGGACGCGGAGTAGGCCGGGGGCGCCGCTGCGAAAAATTACCACGGGGGCATGGCTTAAGATGCAGCGGATGGCCGAGTTCTGTGATTTACATATGCATTCGTCGGCGTCGGACGGGACGGACCTGCCCGGGGACTTACCGCGGCTTTGCCGGGATGCAGGACTGGGAGCGTTTGCACTCACGGATCACGACACGACGGCGGGTCTGGCCGCGTGCGGAGCGGCGGCCGGGCGGCTGAAGATCGACTTCGTGCCGGGGATCGAGCTGTCGGTCGATCCTGACTTGGATAGAGCGAGGGAAGGTCGATCGAGCGGGGTGCCGGGCCAGGGAACGATGCATCTGCTGGGGTATTTCGTGGATCCGGAGCATCCACCGCTGGTGGAGATCGTGGAGCGGCTCAGGGTCGCGCGAGCGGAGCGGAACCCGCGGATCGTGGAGAAGCTGAGCGAGCAGGGGATCCGGATCGACTACGGCGAGGTGGTGGCGGTGGCGCAGGGTGGCGGAAGGAATGCAGGAGCGGAGCGGGGTGTGGCGGAGGTTGAGCCGGTGATCGGGCGGCCGCACATCGCTCAGGTGCTGTTGCAGAAGGGGTACGTTAAGTCGATCCACGAGGCGTTTGTGAAGTATCTGGGGGTGGGCGGCGGGGCGCACGTGCGGCGGGATCGGCTGGCGGCGGCGGAGGCGATCGAGGTGATCCATACCGCGGGCGGGGTGGTGAGCCTGGCGCACCCGGTACAGTTGCGGGCGGCGGACAACGCGGCGCTCGAGCACACGGTGTCTCGGCTCAAGCTGCTAGGGTTGGACGGGATCGAGACCGGGCACAGCGACCACACGCCGGCGGACGTACGTCGGTTCACGGGCTTGGCCCAGGCGATGGGGCTGGTGGCGACCGGGGGCAGCGACTACCACGGCTCGCGTAAGCCCATCGGCCTCAACAGCGAGCGGGTGCCGATCGAAGTGATGTACCGGCTACGAGACGCGAGAGGGTAAGCGCAGAGGGCTCAAAGCGGGGTAGAGCCGGGAGCCGCCTCGCCCAGCGACGCTACTGGAGTTCGACGGACCAGTAGGCGTTGTCAAGGAAAGTCCGCCACGAAGCGTACTTGTCGTGCCCGACGCGGACGGTGACCGAAGGGTTGCGTTTGGGTTTCATCGGAGGGCGGACCAAAGGCATCTGGGCCTGGGCGGGGGTGCGTCCGCCCTTTTTGGAATTGCAGCCGACGCAGCAGCACACGAGGTTTTCCCAACTCGTACCCCCACCTTGAGAACGGGGGGTGACGTGGTCGAGGGAGAGCTCACTGGTGGCGAACGATCGTCCGCAGTATTGGCAGCGGTTGTGGTCGCGAGCGAAGATATTGCGGCGGTTGAGCTTGACGTCCTGGCGGGGGAGGCGGTCGTAGCCGAGCAGGCGGATGATCTTGGGGACCGCCAGGGGCATGCGGACGGTATGGATGTATTCGTAGGACGCGTCGTCGGCATGGACCTCGAAGTTAGCGCGGGCCCGGGAAAGCTCGGCCCAGTCATCGAAGGCGTGGCCGGTGTAGCTGCCGTCATCGACACGGATGACCTCGGCCATGTCGCGGACGAGCATGGAAAACGCCCGCCGTGCGTCGATGACGCGGATAGCCATCCAGAGCTTGTTGAGCACGAGGACTTGGCTGTTGAGCGCGGTAGAGCCTGGGGTCATGCCGAGACACATCCTTTCGCGGGTCGTCCGATCCGTACGGAATCCTACCTTGGTCGGCGGACGGGGCCAAGGTAAAAACTTCGTAAACCGCTTTACGGGGCGGCGGATCGACAGGCCCAGGGGTTTGGGGTAAACTCCCGGGCCCGGCCGGGCGAATGCCAGAGCGGCCAATTGGGACGGGCTGTAAACCCGTTGGCTTACGCCTACGCAGGTTCGAATCCTGCTTCGCCCACTCGAACCCGCGTCGGTGCGTTTTCATGCGTGCTGGTGCGGTTTTTTGATTCAACAGCGACCCATCCGGGTGCAAACGCGGTCAGCGAGTTTCATCGGCGTCCAGCGGTACTCGTTTGCTGAACCGGGGGCTTCGGCGAAAATTCAATCGCTGTCGATCCTTGGCTTCAGTACGGGTTCACGCCCCCGGCCGGAAGTTGGGGATCGTTAAAAGTGGACCGGCAAGCACAACCTCAAAATTCGGCCCAAGCGCTGGTTTGTGGAGCGAGCGTTCGCTCTCGACTGGGATTGTTGCCGGCGTTGAAGCAAAGGCTATCAGAGCGATCCGGGGGCTCACGAAGACATCATCCGGCTAGCGATGGACAACCTTATGATTCGCCGACTTCGACCGGGATAAAACTTGTCACACAACTTTCGAAAAATGAAGCAATGCAGGTAACAGTGACACTTGTCGTTGTGTCCTATCGAAGCGTAGAAGCAGATCGATGTTGTAGTTTAACTTTGTAAAGCTTGGTTAACCCAGGTGTCGGCCTCGCGGATAAGTTGATCGACTCGCTGAGTGTCTCGGGTGTTGAACGCTTCGTAGGGGTTGACCATGTTCCCGTGGCAGATTCCGCGCACCGTTAAACCTCGTTTTACCGCTTTGATAAACGACGAGGGGTGCTGCCCGGAACGGTAGAGCGTGGTCGAAAAACGGATGATTGTTCGGTGTAGCCGAATCGCGGTGTCGATGTCTTTGCGCTTTGCGGCTTCGTAAATCTCCACGAATAATTCGGGAAAGAGGTTCGCTCCGCCCGCGACGCCGCCATCGGCACCGAACAAGACCGATTCGGCTAGCAGTTCCTCCGGGCCTACGAGCACGCGGAACTCGGGGCGGAGCTCGTCACGCAGTTGGAGGGCCTCGTGCAGATAGATCATGGAGCCTGAACTGTCTTTGAACCCGATACAATCGGGGAGGCTCAGGGCGTGACGCACCGACGCCATGGGGACCGGGCCGGTACGGGAAGGAATATTGTAAAGAAACATCGGAAGCGGCAGACGTTCGCTGAGGTGATCCAAATAATGGTTCAACTCCGGAATATCCAGCGGGCTGTAGGGCGGCGGAGCTACCACGACCGCGGCGGCGCCGGCCGCGGCAGAGTGGTCCGCTAAATCGAAAACAGATTCGACACAGCTATCGGTGGCTCCCACCAGTACCGGTACACGGCCGTCCGCAACGGCGACGCAACGCGACACGATTTGACGCCGCGCAGTCATCGGCAGCGCGGGGCCTTCGCCGGTGGTGCCGAGCACAAACAGACCATGAACGCCACCGTTGATTAGCGACTCGATCAGCCGCTCCAGCCCGGCTTCGTCGAGCCGCTGATCATCGGTCCAGGGTGTGACAAGCGGTGGGATGACCCCGGTGCCCAGCGGATTGGATAATGTGTTGTCTGGCATGGCTTAGTCTTGCTCGCTGGCGGAACGGTTTGGCGGCGTCGCGTCTGCGGCAGCGGTGCCGGCATCAGAGCCGGCATCTTTCCCGCGGTTGGTGATCCGGTGGCTAGGCCAAATGAAGCTGAAGGCGTAGGCAAACACCATCAACGTGGTGTTCGACACCACACCCACCCAATAAGTATGGAACGGCAAACGCCACGATTCGGGGTACCAATCTGCCAACCCCATGGCGTAATAGATCTTTACGCTCAACGCGATAGGGAGTGCAATGAGCAGGGCTTTAGGACCCACCCGCTTGACAAAGATCGCCAGCAGGAAAATACCACCCACGACGCCGCCGAAGATCGACGCAATCTGGCGGGTAAGGTCGACGATGCTTTCGCGTTCCAGCGTAGCGATTACCAGGGCGATCCCGATCATCGTGGCCCCCGTGAACGCCGAAATACCTTTCGCCCAGAACAAAAACGCACGCTCGTTGGCTTTCGGGATGACGTAACGCCGCAGGATATCGGTGGTCGCTGTCGTCGAGATTGCGTTGATGCTCGAGTCCAGAGACGACATGCTCGCGGCCATCACCGCCGCCACGATCAGGCCCACCACGCCCACCGGCAGGTAGTTTACGGTGAAGTATGGCACGATTTCTTCCGGGGTCATCGTAGCCAAGGCCGGGTCGGGCAAAACGGTATATAAAGCCCAGAGTGAAGTGCCCACTAAATAAAAGAACGTCCAGGTCGGAATCGCGAGCATCGAGTACCCCACCGCCTTGCGTGCCTCGCGTGTAGAACTCGCGGCGATGTAGCGCTGTACGACGGTCTGGTTGCTGGCGTTATTCGCGATCGCGTCGAACGCGCCGATAAAGAGCATCGTCCAGAACGTGCGTTCGGCCATATCCCATTTAAATTCGCCCAGGCTAAATTTCCCCGCGTCGTGAGCCCGGCCGAGCCCCGCCGCGATGCCGTCCGGCATTTCAATCGCTACGTATATGAAGACCACCACCGCGCCGCCCCAGAGCACGATGGTCTGGACCACGTCGGTCCAGATCACCACTTCAATCCCACCAAACACGGTGTAAAGCAGAATGAACAGGCCGCCAAGAATAATGACCCAATGGATCGGGACGTCCAAAAGAAAAGAGATCGTTACCGAAACAAGAAACAGTACGGTGCCCAGCCGGAGCAACTGGAAAATCATAAATGTGATTGAGCAGTACAGCCGACTGAATCGCCCGAGGCGGTCTTCTAGAAACTCATACGCCGTGGTGTAGGGAAGCGCTCGGAACAGCGGCACGAAAACAATAATGGCCACCACAAAACCGATAATTACCGCATAGTTCGCGACCAACAAACGCCAATCCAAGGCGAACGCCGCGGCAGGCAGCGCGAGAAAAGAGATGGAGCTAATCGACGTGCCGATGAGCGAAAGGCCCACGGCCCAGCCGGGCACGCTGCGGCCGCCCAAAAAATAGTCTTCCGTATTTTTATTGCGGCGGCCCCAATAAAAAGCAAATACCGCCATCGCCGCAAAGTAGATCACAATAACAGCGATATCGGGGGCGGAAAGTACAGCCGCCAAGCAGTTGTAATACATCGTTGTTTCTAAATTTAACGGGGACGTGGGTTGGATCAGCGTAGCAACAATCGGTTGCAACCTTGGCGAAGATCCATCCCATCCGTGTCTTAATCTTCGCTAGGAATTAAATACTTTTGGAAGGTATTAGCCCCGATCTGTCCGATGACTTGCATATTCTCGTCGCCTCCCAGAAACGTCGAGGCACTTCCGTCTTTCTTGACGTAATTCGCCGCGGCATCTTTGATAGATTCGACGGCGGGACCGGCCACGCGGAAATAGGAAGAGTGAAACCCCGTACCCGAGGGGTTGTTAATGGTTGTGCTCTGGATGGGAGCATTATTCGGGTGATTTGTTTTTCCGAATGCGAACGTACCACTCGTGGAAGTAGAGCGAAGCCATAGGCGGTCACCTGCGAGAACGTTGTACGTCTTGTCTGCGATGGTCCAGATATCATCGAGCTGCTGCCAGAGACCCGGGGCGTTGGTGTCCCCTATCGGGAATTGGTTACTGCTGGAGGGTAGATTGTCGTTGTTGCTGTAGTACCCCGGAGTCAGGATATAATCCATGAAGATGCGTTCGTTCACGGCGATGGGTACGTCTTCGATCGAAACATCGATCGGCTCGTTAGAAGGGCAATCAAGAATATCTAGGGTCTGCGCGTATTCAACATAGATTGGGCGCTTGTCCCGCGCTTCTCCGGGGCCGAATTTGATGGCTTCAGCAAACGCATTGCCTGTGGGAAATTCTTCATGGAGGTGGGACGGCAATCGGCCGTTATCGACCGCGTAAGACGAATGCACAATACCTATCTGCCTGAGATTCGAAAGACACTGAACATTGCGTGCGGCTTCACGTGCGGCACTCAACGCTGGAAGCAGGATAGCAATCAGCAAGGCGATGATGGAAATCACCACCAATAACTCGATTAATGTGAAGCCGTGAGCCGATGGTTTTTTGATAATCGGAGGTGTTCGCATGATCGAGTTTCCGTTTGAGATCAAGCCGCCTCACCGACGTTAATCGGTGAGGCAATTGTTTTTTTAATTTACTGTGGGCGGCGTCGAACCATGAAACATGCCACGCCTAGCCCCATCAATGCCATTGAGCCGGGCTCGGGGATGGCGTTGAAGTGAGATTGGATTTCTTCGGCGGTAAGTACCCGGCTGTAGATCGCTAATTCATCGAAGTCGCCACCGAATTCGGTATTGTCCGCAACCGCCCGTCCGATGAGTTCGTCGTTGGTGCTGGTCACCGTGTAAGTGTTAGACCCGAAAGTCCTGGTATTCCCACCGTCGAAAGAGTTATTACTGCTATCTGAACCCACGCTGGCGGCTGCGAGTTCACCGTCGATATACAACTGGATGGTCGTGGTGGCGTAATCGATCGTGAAGACAACGTGTTTGACGCCTCCCGAAACGGATTCGAAACGCGACACGAAGCTATCCGAGTTTTGACTGCGGCCGCCAAACGCAAGCCGATTTTCAAACTGGTTGAGGGTTACCGAGATCCCCGCTGAGTTACCGCTTGGTATGAAGAAAAGCGAACGGTTGCCGGTACCCGTCGCGGAGTCGATATCGACGAGAAATTCGATCGAAACCGCCGACGCACCATTCAGATCGGCATTAAGAGACGAGGCCGCGTTGGATGCGCCGAGGGTCACAAAGCCGCTGCCATTGGTGTCCGCAAACTGGCCCAAAGACGAATCGAAAGTGGTGCCGGCCGCGCCAAACGGGATCCCACCGCTTGAAGCGGTGCCGTTATTATTACCGTCAACCGCACTGCTGTCGTTAAAGTTGCCTTCGAATTGATAATACGCGACCGGATTATCATCCAAAACCGTATCGGAATACAGTCCCGCATTCGCCTGATAAGTCACGCCTAAGGCAGCGACGCCGACTACAAGTGGAATACATGTCTTCATCTAAAGAAACCTCCTGGTTAAATTTGAAACAGAAAAAAATTCTCTACTAGAAAATAGGGTTAGTGTTCGGAACGATTTGCTTCGCGCAGCCGCTGCTGATAGCGGAGCCAATCCATTGCTCCGTCTTTCGATTCGAAGATGTGACGCGCCATTTCTTCGGCGGCTTGTGCCAAGTTTTCGGCATCAAATTGTTTCAGGATCCGCAGGTGATCACGATAGACACCCATGATGGTGTCGAACGTAATCACCGAGTGGCGACGCACCCCGTGGATCTGTGCAAACAAACGCGCGTCGTTGACCAGATTTTGGAAACGGTTGTTCCCGCTGCACCGCAGCAGTAGGGAGTGAAATTCTTCGTCTGCTTCAAAAAATCCGGTGAGAAGCTTCTCGCGGTCGGGAGCGGACATTTCTTCAAGCGAGTCTTCCGCAACCCGTTTCATGCGGTTGCACAACTCGCGGAGTTCGAGCAGGTGCGGGGCAAAATCTCTGTGGCGTGCATTTCGGATGGCGTAAGGCTCAAGCGCAGCCCGGAGGTCATAAGCTTCACCGACCTCTTCGATAGTCGGTTCGCGGACAATGGTGCCGTAGCGGTGCACTTGCTCAAAATAACCGTCGCGCTGCAGCCGCTTGATCGCTTCCCGGACCGGGGAACGGCTCACGCCTAGTTTTTCGGCTAACCCCTGTTCCGAGACACGCTCGCCTATTTTTAACTCGCCATTGACGAGTTGAAGACGTATTGCTTCGTAAGTTTGATCGAGTTTGACTGGCATTGAACTGCGTCGAATTAGAGAAGAAGCAAGAATTGACCGAGATGGAGCGAAAACTTCGTCTTAGTATACTACGAAATTTGTCGTGTGTTGTCCACCCTTTTTAAGGTTTTATGGGCTATTCTTTGTCCCAGCTACCTTGAAGTGACAGCGTCCCGGAACAACGCCGTCGGCGCCGGATCAACCAGATGGTTCACGGACCGAAGGATCGTGGGGTCGGCCAAAGTATCTTCCAAGTATCTATGCATACTAGAGATGCGGAATACAGCCGACTCGCCGGGCAGCAGATTCCAGAGCTGTGTATCGACCCGCGCTTCCGGGTCCAGGCGGTCGATTTGGAGACATAGTTCGCGTACCAAGCCCTGTGATTTCACATAAAGGGTCTGGCCGCCTGCGGAATCTCGCTCCAGGCGTGTGGTGAACCGTGGCGACGGATAGGCGATATCTCGGTCAAACTCAGGAAACCACCACGCCCGGTCTTGGATTTCGCCGCGAGCGGTCTGCGCAAAGACAACTCGGTCTGAGCGATTCAGCATCTCGGGGAACCAGCTTGACGGAAGGTCGACTCGCTGCACGCTGCGGGCGGGAACGTCGATGTCTGCCGTAAACTCATCGACGGTGCCACCGGTTAAATCGCAGGCCGAAATGGTGAGCCGATCGCGCCAAGACTGTTCATGGTCGTTATGGAGATAGGCGGCCAGAGCTTGCGGCACGCCTCTGGATTCGACGACGGCGTCTGGCATCAGCGTGAGGAGACGTGGCCGGAAGAACCGCTGGGTCGCATACCAGGCGAGCTTGGGTCGGCCTTGGCCATCGACCGCGGCCCAACTGGTGACGGGCCAGCAGTCGTTGAGCTGCCAGTACAAAGTACCGGAGCACCAAGGCGACATCGCCCGGAACCACTCGCAACCCATGGTCAAAGCTCGGGCTTGATTGACGGACGCCAAGAACCACTGATCATCGAAGTCGTCGGGGACGTCGAAAGCATCGGCGATTCGGTCGAGGGCGCGCTGTTGACCGTCGATCTGCTTGTTGTGGTGGCGGGAAGCATCCGACAGCCACTGCCGCTGGGCTTTAGGGATCGAGGCTTCGATCGTGGGCCAGGTCGGCGGTCCTTGAAAGCCGAATTCGCTAGCAAAACGCGGGAAGTGGGTTAGGTAATTATGGTAGTTGCCGTGGCCGTTCCAGACGTCCCAGATGTGCCGGTTGCCGTACTCGTTGGCATTGGGGTGGCGGTCCATCGACCCCGAAAACGGGCTGCCGGGCCAATACGGCGTGGTGGCCGCCAGGTCCTCGATGACCCGGGGCAACAGATCGAGATAGTAACCCAGGCCCCAGGTTTCTTTGCCTGCGGTGCGGATGTCGCCAAAAGCAGGCCAATCGAAGGTTCCCCAGATGTTTTCGTTGCAGCCATTCCATAGCACCAGCGACGGGTGCCGACTGAGCCGAGCGACGTTGTCGCGCGCCTCGGCCTCGACGAGGTCCCACAGCGGCTGTTCCTCGGGATAACACGCACAGGCAAAAAGAAAATCCTGCCAGACCAGGACGCCTAACTCATCACATGTTTCGAAGAACGCATGGTCTTCGTAAAGCCCGCCGCCCCAGACGCGGAGCATGTTCATGTTTGCCTCGGCCGCCTGTTCGATCCGTTCGCGGTAGCGCTCAGGGGTAACGCGATGCGGAAAGCAATCATCGGGGATCCAATTAGCCCCTTTGCAAAATACGGGTTGGTCGTTAATGACGAGCGTGAAGGATTCGCCGGTGGTGAGCCCCCCGGGCAAGTTTTTCCGGTCGTCTTCGGAAGAAGCGGACGAGTCGGGGGCGATGCGCAGCTCACTGGTTCGGAGACCGACGCGGTGAGACCGGTAATCGATTTGCTGCCCTGAGGCATCCAATAAATAGACCTCGAGCGTGTAGCGCGGCTGCTTGCCGTAGCCACGGGGCCACCAACGTTCGGGATCGTCGATGTCCATTTCGAACAAGCAACCGTCGGCCCGCCAGTCCGCGATCTGTTCAGCCACGACGCCGCCCGCCGGGCCGGACAGCACCGCTCGCAGACGCAGGCCAGACGAGGGGGAAGTTTCTGTGGCCTCCTGGGATTCTCCTCCGACGGATATTCGTAGATGGGCGTTGGATTCGTCGGCTCGGGTAACGGCGGGGCGGATGTCGCCGAGACGCGCGTGGGACCAGGCTTCGACGGCCCAAGGCCGCCAGATGCCGCTTGTGGGTAGCTGGGGCCCCCAGTCCCAGCCGAAGTTGCAGGCCATCTTGCGGATCATGTGGTGCGGTAGCTGCCGGGGATTGGCTCCGGCCCCGATGCCGGGGCGTGGGCCCACTCGCTGCTCCATCTCGAGGGCGTAGCGTACGGGGGACGCAAAGCGGATCGCCAAACGGTTATCCCCCGCGGTGGCCCAGCGTTTGGCGTCGAAGCGGTACCGCAAGTGCATGTTTTCGGCTCGGCCGATCGATTGATCGTTGAGGAAAACCTCCGCGGCGGTGTCCAGCCCCTCGAAGCACAGATCGAGCCGATCGTGGGCCAAGGCGGAATCATCCAGCGTGAAAACGGTTTCGTACCACCAATCGCACTCACCGATCCAGTGAGTACTCGACTCGTTTTGATCGACGTAAGGATCCTCGATCAGGCCGGCGGCAAGCAGGTCGGTGTGCACACAGCCTGGCACCGTGGCGGGAACCGACCGACCGCCAACACCAGACGGAACCTGGATTTCCGTTGGCGCATCGGCTAAACGCACGGTCCAAGAAGTGTCGGGAGTATTTCTGATCAGTGGGCGAGCTGATGGCAAACCGGATTACTCGAAAAGACATAAAGAAAACGCACGTCTAATCGACGGCGAGAGTCCAAAACCGCATTTAGATTAGTATACTAGACATTGAGCCTAATGCCAGAGTGATGTTGAACGCATTGTATTTCATATTTTTTCATTCCTTATTCCTTATTTTCGCAGGCGCTTCCCGAGCCATGTTTGTTGATCCGCACGGCTTTGCTTATTAGTTGTTGAGGCCTCCTCGGGTGCCTTGTCAATTCGCCCCCGGCCGTATGCGCCCGATAGCGAACCTGATTTGATCTGATTCGTTTTTTTCACGCGGCCGATGACCGTCAAGCCCCTCGCCGCTTCCATGGATGAATAGATTCATGATTGTCGCGTCAAACCCAAAGGATCCCCCTCCTGTTATGCCAACGAGGCGCCCCAATGTCTTGCTGTTGATGGCGGATCAGTTCCGGCACGATGCGATGGGTTGTGCGGGGCATCCGCAGGTACGTACCCCAAATCTTGATCTTTTGGCTGCGTCCGGTGTTCGGTTCGAGCAGGCGGTCACGCCGACGCCTATCTGCATGGCCGCCCGCTTCAGCCTTCTGACCGGGCGACGCAGCGTCGAAACCCGTGTGGCCGCGAATGCCGTCCTACCTATAGAGGGGCAAGACGCTAGCGGTGATCGGTCGCTACCCGTATGGCCGACGTTGATGACCACGCTTGCCGACGCGGGCTACCAGACCCACGGGGTCGGTAAATTCCATTTCCACCGCCGGCCGTACGGATTCGAACGGCAGGAACTCATGGAAGAATGCATCGATTGCGTCACCGACGACGACTACCTCATGCACCTGCGTGCGGCCGGCGTACCCACGCGATACCCCCAAGGGCTTCGCGATCTTCTGTACTACCAGCCGCAGACGAGCGGCGTGCCGGAAGCATATTCTCAAAACCGCTGGGTGGCGGACCGTTCCTGCGTTTTCCTTGCCGAACACTGCCGCTATCGCCCTGAGCGGCCGTTCTTTCTTTGGTCGTCCTGGATCGCGCCCCATCCGCCGTTTGCACCGGTAGAGCCCTACGACGCGATGTACAGCCCGGCGGAGATGCCCCCGCCGGTGTTCGCCGATCGGCCGATCGACACGCTCCCGGCGCCCGCCTGGCCGCACCGCGGCCGACTCGACGGTGCCCACCGCGACCCGGACCGTATGGCACGCATCAAAGCCCTTTATTACGGCCAGGTTTCGCATGTTGATGATGCCATCGGCCAGGTCCTGGATCGGTTACAGGCTCTGGGGTTGGCTGAAAATACGGTCGTCGTCTTTTGTTCGGACCACGGCGAGATGCTCGGGGACCACGGGCTTTCTCAGAAGAACACGCCTTATGAATCGTCGGTGCGTATCCCGCTTGTCGTGCGCTGGCCGGGCCGGACCGAGCCGGGTAAGGTCCGTCGCGATCCGGCTTGCCTGACGGACCTGCTGCCTACGCTGCACGGCGTCCTCGATATACCGGCGGCAGCCGACGCATTGCTCCCCGGTCGTGATTGGTTTGATCCCGCTTCCTCCGGGGGCCATAGCGGTGTCCTGCCACCCGAAACCCGGGCGATCGATTTTGGCCACGGCGCGGATCGCTGGGTGGCTCTGCGCAGCCCCGAGCGAAAATATGTTTTCTGGGCTTCGGGCGGCCGAGAAGAGGCGTATGATTTGGCGGCGGACCCCCACGAAACCCGTAATCTGATCCAAGCCGACGAGCCGCCGGCCTGGATCGAGGCATGGCGGCGGGCCGCGGCCGCTTGGGAGCGGCGCTACGGCTTGGGGGAACGTAGTTTTGACGGCGAGGCGTGGCGGGTATTCCCGGAACCTCCGCCGCCCAACGAACAGACGGGCTTCATATCGATCAACGACGGCCGATGGGCCGAACACCTTCCGCAAGACGACCCATTCCCCGTGGAGTCTGCCGCGCAGGCCTTCGACCGCGCTATCGCGAAAGAGAATACGCTCGCTCCGGAAAAACTGAGCGTGGCGTCTTACCTCGCTCAGGGTGGCACCCTTCGCGGTACGGTGTGGGGAGATGCCGAATAAAGACATGGCAGCATCCACCCGACCCAACGTGATTTGGCTGCTCAGCGATCAGCACCGCGGCCAGGCCATGAGCTGTGCGAGTGATCCCAACGCGCGGACGCCCAACCTCGACCGCCTCGCCGCCGAGGGGGTCTGGTTTCGCAACGCGGTGAGCGGTTTCCCGCTGTGCTGCCCCGCCCGCGGGTCGATCCTGACCGGCCGCTACCCGCACCACGCGGTGCCCGGCCACGAACGCCCGCTACCCGAAGGCATGCCGACCCTCGCGCACGCTTTCAACGATGCGGGCTATCACACGGCTTGGCTGGGCAAGTGGCACGTCGACGGCTTCCGGGAAACCGCCGGACGCGCGGCACTGCACACCGTTCCCCGAGAGCGGCGCGGCGGCTTCGAAACCTGGATCGGGTACGAAAACAACAACGCCCAGTTCGACAGTTATTGTCACGGCCACCGGGGCGATACGGAAGTGCCCCATTTCCGCCTGCCGGCGTTCGAGACCGACGCGCTGGCCGATCTTTTTTTGGAAGAGATCACCGAAAATGCCCGCAGTGAGCGCCCGTTTTTCGCCGCGCTCTCGGTCCAGCCGCCGCACGACCCCTACACCGCCCCCGCCGAGTGGATGAGAAACTATCGGCCGGCCGACATCGAGCTGCGCGACAACGTCCCGCCGATCGCATCGATCCAAGAGCAGGCCCGCCGCGAGTTGCCGGGGTACTACGCCCTGATCGAAAACCTCGACGCGAACCTCGGCCGGATCCGGGAGCACCTCGAGACGCTCGGGCTGACCGACAACACCTACATCGTCTACGCCTCGGACCACGGCGATCACCATGGCAGCCACGGGCATTTCCGCAAAATGACCCCTTACCAAGAGGCGATCCACATCCCCTTCATCCTGGGCGGTCCCTGCAACCGGCACTATCAACTCGCCCACGAGACCGACGCGGTCCTGAACCACGTGGACTTTGCGCCGACGACGCTTGGCTTGTGTGGGATCGAAGTGCCCGACGAGATGGCGGGGTACGACTATTCCGCGGTCGGCCGTCGGGGGCAGGCTGAATCGGCCGACACGCCCGACGCGGCGCTCTTACAATGCGTCGAGCCCAGCGGGCACGGCCCGAGCGTGGACCTGCCGTGGCGCGGTGTTCTCATGCGTGACGGCTGGAAATACATTGCCTTCTCCGGGGCGCCCTACTTGTTGTTTAATCTCAACGACGACCCGTTTGAGCAATGCAACCTCGCCCACCACGCTCACGCCGCCGGGAAGCGTCGAGAGCTTCAGCAGCGTTTGCGCGAAATGCTCCTCGCGGTGGGCGATTCTTTTCCGCTGCCTGAACTTCCGTGAAGTAGTTCCCGCCGTGTCGCGGTACAAGTTTCACCGCCGAGTCTTTCCAGGCGTGGAACGTCCGCCGCGGTGCCCGGGCCAATACGCGGACGAGATAGCGGATATCAGCCAGATGGAGACGCGAGTTGCTGGCGTTCGGCGTCCAGAAATTCTTGGATGCAGGCCGTCAGGCGCGCTTGGACTTCGCGGTGCGACGAGGCTTTGTAGAGGTCGTTCTGTTCGTCGGGGTCTTTGTGGCGGTCAAACAATTGGCCGTTGTAGACCGTCGGAGTCTCGCGGCCGGTCGCTGGGTGGTGGTACAGGGCGAGGGTATAACGATCGTCCATCGCCGACGTGAGGTGAATCGGCGGATCAAACGGGACGTGGCCCCGGGCCAAGCCGGTATTGCGGTAAGCATTGATCGCGACCTGGCGGCGTGGCGCTTGAGGATCGACCAGCGCCGGGCTCGGGTCGATCGCGTCGGGTAATTCACGGGCCACCGTCTGGGAAGGCAGCCCCGCGGAGCGGAGCATCAATGCGGTCAGATCGTTGAGTTGGATGGGCGAGGGGTAGCGGGCGCCGGGCTCGGGGCTATCGATTCCTAAGCGGTTTTCAGGGAAGCGAACGATCGTGGGGATTCGGATATTCGCGTCGTACGGGACCCCGCCTTTGACCATCAAGCCGTGGTCGCCCAACAGGTCGCCGTGATCCGAACAAAACAACACGAGCGTATTTTCCAGCAAGCCTTTGGAAGCGAGTTGATTCCGTACTTGGCCGACCAGATCGTCGATCATGCCGACTTCAGCGTGGTAACCGACCCGTATGTCGCGGATCTGCTGATCGGTGAACGCCCGGAAGTCGCCGAAGTAATTGTCCGCGGCGTGGCGCTCTACCTCGTTCGGCCAAGCCGCGCGGTCGGTGGGCGGGGGGATCAGCGGCGGGAACTGCTCCGGATCCACGCGCCCGGCGGCCTCGGGGGGGTGGTCGTTGTACGGGTTGTGCGGGTCGAATACGCTGACCATCAGGAAGAACGGCTGGTCGGGATGCTCGACGGCCTCGTCAAGAAAGACCTCGCTGCGCTGGGCCGCCCAGGTGTTCATGTGCACGTCACGGGGGATTGCACCGGCCTGTTTCGCGTGCGTGCGCAGCCGCTCGAAGACCTCGGGACGTCTCGCTTTGACCCAGGGGGCGTAGGCATTGAGCGGCGAATCCATCATCGCGCCGCCGCCATAGTAAAGGTCGTACACATCGAACCCGTCCCGGGGGTGGCGTTGCTGCTGTTCGATCCCGCCGGATTGGGCGTGCAGTTTGCCGATCAGGCCGGTCCGGTACCCGATTTCGCGCAGCCGCTGGGGAAACATGACCTGATGCTCGCCCAACGGCGAGTCGATGCGGGTCACCCCGTGTCTCGGGAGGTGGTGGCCGGTCATCAGCGAGGCCCGGCTGGGAGTGCAGATGGGATTCGTGCAGTAGGCCCGCTCGAACCAAACCCCCTCGGCAGCCAGCCGGTCCAAGTGCGGAGTAGCCACCGCTCGATTCCCGCTGCACCCCAGCGAATCGGCGCGCTGCTGATCCGTCATAATCAGAACAAGATGGGGAGGCGATGACTGGCTCAAAGCATAAACCGACTCGGAATACTGAAAAGAGATTGGGATAGGCTTAAAATATGTTTAGTATACTACAACAACCTTTCGTATTTCACCGTCCCGGAATCTATCGACATGCGTCATTTCCGCTCTTTCATGGTTATCGTCATTCTTTCGGCCCCTGCTCTTTGGTTGGACGCCCCGGCCGTGGAGGCCGAGATCGTCGCCCGCGATGATTTTTCGAGCGACCAGAACAACCCCAGTGCGGGGTGGGCCTCGCCCTGGGATATCCGGGGTCCGTTGTCGATTCAAACCGACCAGCGGCAGATCGTCGGCTACGGTTACGGCACACGCACCACGCTGCAAACAATCGATTTCGCCCGCGACGCGGAGTACTGGTTCCGTATCTCTATGAACCGGCTGAGCTTACCGAGTAAAGGCAACTCTTACGCCGCGTTATTGCTTTTCAACCGGGACAAATCAGTGAACAACCGCCCCCTGGTCATGGGCATCAACAGCGGAGCGCGTTTTTACTTTGGTCTGGGCAAAACCGAAGCGTCCGAACGTCGGACTAAAGCCGGCCAGCTCTATACGCTCGTGGGGCAGCTCACTACGGCGGCAGAGGGTCCGGATACTTTCAAGGTTTGGACATTCGAGGGTAACGAATTGCCCGATCAACTCCCCGAAGAACCCGCGGGGGTTTCGTCGCTCGACTACGGGGGCAAATCGAACCTCGTCCGTCTTCAGACGGGAAACGGTAGCGGTTTCAGCGCCGCGTTCTCCGACCTGCGTATCGGAACCGAATACTCGGACGTCAGCGGCCCCCTCGAGGCGATGCCCGCCGCCGAGCCGTTCAAACACGGTTTCCGTACCTTCAAACACCTGAAGGTTTCGCCGCACGGCGTGCAGCCCCTTTCGATCCACTGGTCAAATGTTTCACTGCTGCCTAACGGCGACGGCCAGCCCCCGAGTGTGCTGGTCCAGAGCGGGCATCCGTGGCTGGAGCACAACAGTGTTTTGTATCGCCCTGCCGACGCCTCGACCGCGGCGCAGGCCACGCCGTCGCCTCACCCGGTCCTCCCGTTGTACGCCGCCCCCGAGCCCTGGACCGACCTGCCCCGCGGCCAGTACCAGTCCGTCGCGCGTCACGACGGCCAGGGCCATGACGTCTACGAAATCAATCAACTTACCCGTGTCGCGACGATCGATTCGTCGGGCCAGATGAAGATTTTAGCGACCCCCGAGCCCCTGCTCATTGGCACAGACGGGGAAGGCCGGACCCCCGGCCAAATCAAAAACGGTTTCAAACAAAGTATCAAACAATTGGCCGATGCCGACGGCGACGGGATCGTCGATCTGCTCGTCGCCACCTGGATCGACCGCTCCAACGCGTACTGGCCACGCAATCAGGCGGTGTGGAGCCTGACCCCGCTGCCGCACGTCGGCCCCCATGCCGACCTGGAGAACACCGAGGGCTTCCGGGGCTACGACATCGATGGTAACTGGCTCGGCTCGATGCGGACGCAGGAGCTGTCTTGGCTCAAAGGCTCGCGGGCCGGCGATCAACTCCGGCTCGGCACGCAGCGCCCGGTTTATTTCGGTCGCGACGATTTCACGGTCCAGTGGCGTAGCCCGGGCCGGAAGATGGCTTCCACCGTAATTACTGCGGAGCAGGACGGCGTGGAGCGGCGTTTTGTCGTGCTATTCAACGGCGACGCCATGGTCAAAGCCCTCCCGGTGCTCGACACGCCGGAATCCGAAGACCTTCACCTTGGCCGTGCTTCGGACCTGCTGAGCGCTTCGACCCCGACGCAGGATTTATTCTTGACCGTGGTCCGCAACGTGATCGACATGACCGGTGACGGCCGCCCGGAGATCGTGGTCGGCACGGGCGCGAACGGCCGGGCCGTGGTCATCGGTGGCGACACCATCGGCGAATACGAAGTGTTGGGCACCCTCGAAAACGTTGGCGGCGCGGTCGCCGCCGATACCCTGACGGTCCCCGCACGCGCCGACTGGGACGGCGACGGCCGACCCGATCTGGTCACCGGTGACGGCACCGGCTACTACCTGCTTTGGCCCGGAACCCAGGACCCCTTGGTCTACGACGGCACGCATACTTTTCAGACCACTGATGGCCAACCGCTGATGTTTAAGGGGCACAAAAACCTCCAGGGGCCACATGAATCCGGGTGGAGCTACAGCCAGCCCGGCCTCTTCGATTGGGACCAGGACGGCGAACTCGAGCTGATCGGGAACGACAACACCAATACCCTCCGCCTCCACGACCGCGTGCCCGGCCAAGACCCGTGGATCGTCGAGTCCAAAACCTTCACCCACCAGGGGCAGAAGCTCGGCGTCGGCTGGCGGTCGCGGATGATCGGCTTGCCGGGCGATTACGAACTAGCCGGCGACGAACGCCCGGTACTGCTGTTTGTGGATCTGGAATCCAAGCTCAACCTCGGGGTCCCGGTGAAAACCGGGTCGCACGAAATCGAATCGGTGATTGCTTTGGAATCTGTGGACGGCGGGCCGATCATCACCGCCGGCTCAGCGGGTATGTCCGGCCGCACCCAGCTTTCGGCCCCCGACTGGGACGGCGACGGCCGGTGGGACATCATGTACAACACCCCCGCGAAATCGGTCCCGCTCTCGGAAACCGACCCCGAGCTCATCGCCCTCAATGATTATTTGCGTAGCTGTGCGACTTTCTGGCTACGCAACGTGGGGACGAATCAAGCCCCTCGGTTCGAGCAGCCCCGACGGATCACTTACCGAGACGGTGCGGTGATCCGCGTCGAAACCCATTCGCAGAACGTGGAGCCCACCGACCTCGATGGCGACGGTCAGCTCGACCTGATCTTCGGAGACGGGCCCGGCTTCGTTTACTACCTCATGAGAGACGAACTCGCGTGGGATTAACGCGGCGGCAAACCTTTCAGATTCAATAGAGATGAAACCGCCGTCTCGACCGGGACGTGGCTTGTTTGTGCAGCGAATCGTCGCAGGTGATGGCTGCCGACGCACGCACCGAAGTAGGTAACGCGCCTCGAACGCATCCCGCGTCTCGCTCATCCGCCTTCCGGGCGTCAGCCGGCAGTGCCGAGTGTTGCCGCGTTTGAGGAACGGTTTGGATTCCGCTTGCGGGTGGATGGAAAGGCCGGGGCGGATTTGGCGCTCGGATCGGCTATACGCTTGCGCTACGGTCAGCCGTTGATCCGTTGCAGGACCAAGCGGCGGATCTCTTCGACGAGCTGAACGGGGGTGACGGGGGCGGCGCGGCCCGGGAGGAGCAGAGGGTCGTTGGCTTCGAGCTGGCGAGTCATCCGCTGGACCGCGGTGACTACCGTAGAGTGGCTGGGTTTGCCCAGGGCGGCGGCGATTTCGGGGTAGCTGTGGGTGGTCATTTGTTTCGCGAGGTAGACGACCAGCGCCCGGGCCAGGACGATCTGGCGGTGCCGGGACGAGCCGGCGACCTGATCGGGCGTGACGTTGAGGGACTCGCAAGCGGTCGCGCAGATATCTTCGAAGCGGACGGGCCGGCGGGCGGCGAGGCTGCGTTGGCCATGCAGGAGGCGTTCGGCCAGGGCACGATCGACCACACGGTGCGCGGTGTGCGGTTGGGCAAGCGAGGCCAGGGCGTGGAGCTGGGCGATGGTGCCCTCGATCTCGCGGACGGTTTGGCCGGCATGGGCGGCGAGCCGTTCGTCGACGCTACCGGCGAGCACGAGGCCACGCCGTTTGGCCAAGCGGTGGATCAGGGCGAGGCGGGTCGCGTCGTCGGGCGGCTGTACCTGAACGACGAGTCCTTGAAGACAGCGGGAGACCAGGGCCTGGCTGAACTGTTTGACCAGCCGGGGGTGGCTGTCGCTGGCGAGGATGACGCGGGCGCCGCGGAGTTCGACGTGGTCGAAGCTGTGGAGGAACTCCTGCTGGGTTTTTTCTTTGTTGGCAAAGAAACCGATGTCGTCCACGGCCAAGAGGTCGAGGCGGCGCAGCTCACGGCGGAACGCTTCGAGCGTGTTGCTCCGGACCGCGGTGATGTAACGGTTGGTGAACTGCTCGGCCGTGAGGTAGAGCACGCGGGCGTCGGGCCGGCGTTCGATGGTCCGCCGGCAAGTGGCTTGCAGAAGGTGGGTCTTACCCAGGCCGCACTCGCCATGAAGGAACAGCGAGGTGGTGGCGGTGGGGTGGGCCGTGGTTTCGGCGTCGGCGAGCGCCTGGGCGGCGGCGAAAGCCAGTTCGTTGCTGGGCCCGACAACAAAATCCTCGAAGCCGTGGCGGAAAGTCACTCCCGCGTGGGCGGCGGGGCCGGAGGCGGAGCGGGGGACGGGACGCGGAGTGGCGGCGGGTTTAGCGCGATCGGGGGCCGGGCCGGGGGGTGAGGTGGCGGCGGGGGTGAACCGGTCCGGCTCGACGCGGAGTTCGACGTGGAGCTGGGTTTCGGGGTCGATGCCGGCCTCTGCGCGGGTGGCGTCTCGGATCTCGCCGGAGAAGTCGGCGCGGATTTTGTCGGCGATAAAACGGTTGGGCACGGTGACGTGGAGGGTCTGCTCGCCGCCGCGATAGTCGAGGCGGACCGAGGGCTGGATCCAGAGTTCGTAGCGGCGTTGCCCGACGGCTTGGGCGAGTCGCTGCGTGATGCGGTCAGTAAGGCCGGGGTCGGGTTGGGGCATCGTGCCGCTTGCTCCGGGGTGACGGCCTGCACGCGCGGCGATGCGAGCGTGGCCGAGGCTGATGGTGCCGCAGGACAGCGGATGGGCAGCGCCGCAGAAGTCGCGGCGGCCCGTCCCCGTACGGGTGAGCACCGAGTTGTGAGTGGTTCCTTCCGGGAGGCCGCCCGATCGAACGAGTCGGGCCCGCCGTTGGACAACCGCGCCGGGTCGAGAAAGGTTCGGTTCGAGGTCACGGCTCGGCGAGGGGTGAACCCCGGGATGTCCGGGGGCCGAGGGTTGAAATTCCGTGCTCGAATCCTTGGCGTGGTCGTCACGAGCTTGAGTGACGGGCCGGCGTTTTTACACGCGGATCGCAGATTCCTTCCGCGACAGCTAGCGAGGATAAGCAGCAGATCGCAGGCTCACAAGGGGTGTCGATCCGCCCCGGCGGGGTTGCAAACTTCAGCGTGAGCGAAAACAAGCGGTTAGCGTCGTAAAAGATTTTTTCCCCATCGTGGCAAAGGATTTACACACGTCGATGTGGATAAGGCGGTGGCGGTTTGAACATTTCTTTAACACTTCGTTTACGGGTTGTTTATACAAATTACTAGGATTTTTCCGCAAGGCTGAAGGGCCGTGGAAAAGATTGATCGCTGATTTTATGCCTCTAAAAGGAAAGCGACGCCGGGGCTCGGCGGCGTTCACACGGGGGTATAGATGAGGGCGGTTTTGCGGGTGCTGGTTTTGAAGCCTAGGCCGCGGTAGAGGCGGAGGGCGGGCTGATTCTGGTCGTCGACGGCGAGGAACAGATCGCCGTGGCCGTGGCGAGCGGTACGGTCCAGGGCCAGACGCATGAGGGTCTTGGCGAGGCCTTTTCCGCGGGCGTGGGGGCTGACCCCGAGGTACACGAGTTCGACGCCGGGCGTGCCGGTGGATTCCGCCAAGAGCATGACGGCGGCGGGGCGGCCGTCGGGGGCGCGCCAGACGCGCCAGTCGGCGGGGTCGAAACGCCCGGTGGCGCGGTGGCCGGCGAGGATATCGTGGATGTCGCGCAGGCCCAGGAGGCCCGGGCAGTCTTGCGTGTCCTGGTAGCTTGTCTCGATGGCCTGCACGAAAAGCGGGCGGTCGGCTTCGGACCAGGTGACGGGGGTGAGCGGTTGGTCGTCAAGACAGACCGCGGGCGGGGGGTCCAAACGCCGGCCCGACCGGTGCATGTAGGCGAGGTCGGCGAGCAGGCGGAAGCCGCCGGCTTCCACCGCCTTTTGTTGCAGCGACTGCCCCTGTTCGATGAGCGACTGGACCAGGCAGGTTTCTTGTGGCGAGAGCGGGGCGAGGGCGTGAGCGATCAACTGGCCGCAGACGGTCACCCGTCCGCTCGAGGCGACGGGCGAGAGGAACAGCATCGCGGTCTTGCCGACGCCCGGGATAATTAGCGTTGCGGCGGCCATGCGGCGGGCGTCCCAGGCAACCCAGAGGGCGTCGAGGTCGAGGTCGTGCTCTTGGGCGAACGCCAAAAAAGGGCGTACGGCGGGTTCGCCGGCGTCGCGGCGGCCGGTGAGGAGCATGGCGAGGGCTTCGGGGCGGAGTTCGGGATCGGCGAGCTCGAACCGCAGTGCGGATCGGTCGGCGGGGGACGGGCTGGGTGTGCCGGGGCGGTGGGCCATGATCGGAGGACGCGGGGCGGACGAGAAGGGGCACGGCGCGGTCGACGGTGCGCGAGGGGCAGGGGGCTGGATTCAGGGCCCGATAGCCCGCGGCGGGCCATTGCTCCGGGGGGGGGGCGATCGTACACTGTCAGATCGGGTAGGCCAATCCCGCCGGTGTAGGTTTTCTGGCGTGCGGGGCCTTGTTCGTGAACCACGGATCTTTGAGGACATCAACTTATGGCCCACGCACGATTGACGCTGTTGTTACTGGTCGCCGGGCTTTGCGGGGCGGGGAGTTCGGCCGGGGCGGCGGAGGGCGCGGGCACGTTCGCCGAGCCGTCGATCATCAACCCGGCCTGGTCGTTTGATCTGGAAGTTAATACGCCCAAGGCCATCGCGGTGGCGGACGACCGAGGTCTGGTGCGATGGTACTGGTACATGGCGTACCAGGTGACGAACAACACCGGGGAAGACCGCTTGTTTATCCCCGAGGTGACGGTAATCGACGATAACGGCCGGATCGTGACGGTGGGCCGACGCATCCCCGCCTCGGTCTACCCGGCGATCGCCGAGCGGCTGGGCAACAAGCTACTACTGAGCCCAGACGACGTGTTGGGTCGGCTGCTTCAAGGGGAGGATTTTGCGAAAGAGAGTGTCGCGATCTGGCCGGCTTCGGATGAAGACGTGGATGAGTTTACGGTGTTTTTTGCGGGGGCCGACGGCGAGACAAAGCCGCTGCTCTCGCCACGGACGGGCGAGCCGGTGCTTCAGGCCGAGATCGATCCGATCACCGGGGCGGCGGTGCTCGACGAGCAAGGCAACGCGGTGCTCCAGCCGGTGATGGTCCGGCGGACGCGGGCCTATACCTACGCCACGCCCGGCACCCTGGCGCAAGGAGCGGACCTGCGGGAGCAGCCGGTACGGCTCATCGGCGAAACCGCGGTCATGCGCTAAGCCATTGCGGTTCGCGAATAAGTCTTGCTCTGGTTGAGACGGTCCGAACGATCGGTCTGACCGCAGGCGTTTACGCAATATTGACAAAGTCAGCGGCCACGTTCGGCGTGTGCGGCTAATTCGTGGGCGTAAGGGTTGACGCCTCGTCGGCGACGAGCACCCGGGGAAAGTGTTCGTGATCTTTTAAGACGGCCGGGTTTTCCAGACCTTCGGCAGCGTGGGCCAAAGCCGAGACGGCGTCGGCCTGGGACGCGGCGAACTCGAAAAGTGCCTGCCCCTGAGGAGTCAGGTGGCGGTGGGCCATCGCGAGCAGCGGCCGGAGGTGATCGAGGCCGTCTGCGCCGCCGCGGAGGGCGAGGGTGGGTTCGTAATCCGCGACATTGGGCAAGACCTCGCACCACTCGGCATCGCTGATGTAGGGGGGGTTGGCCAGGAGGTAATCGAAGCGTTGGCCGTCCAAAGGCGTGAGGAGATCGCCCTGACGGAACTCGATGCGGTCGGCGACACCGTGGTCGTCGGCGTTCTGCCGGGCGATCGCGAGGGCGTCTTCGCTGAGGTCGGTGGCGACGACGGTCGCACGGGGCAGGTGCTTAGCCAGCGTGATCGCGATGATCCCGCTGCCGGTACAGACGTCGGCGAGGGTCGGGTCGGGGCGGTCCTGGAGCCGCTCCCGTTGTAAGACGTGTTCGACCAAGGTTTCGGTGCTGGGGCGGGGGATCAGGACCGCGGGGCCGACGCGGAACTCCATGGAAAAAAACGGTGCTTTGCCGACCAGATAATCAACGGGCTCGTGCTTCCCCGCCCGCGCGACGAGGCGGCGGAAGGTGTCGCGTTCTTCGGCGGACGCGGGGCGGTCGGGCTCCATATAAAGACGCAGGCGGGAGACTTCCAACACGTGGCTGAGCAGCATTTCTGCGGCGACCCGGGGAGAATCAACTTCGCGGTCCCGGAAGTGGGCGGTGGTCCAGGCGAGGAGTTTGCGGGTGGTCCAGGGGCCGTCCATGGCGGCATGGTAACGGCCCGGCGGTACACTGGGACGATGCACGCTGCGCTGCTCGCGAACACGGCTTGGCTGGACGACGAGCTGACGACGTTCCAGCAGCTCAGCGTCGGCCTGGTGGACGAGCAGGTCCGTCTGACCCGGGTGGTCCCGCAGGGGGCGGGCGGCGCGGGGCTGGGCGGGGCGTCACTGTTAGGCCAGAAGCGGACGTGGCCCGAGTCGCGGTTGGCGGTGCTCAACCACCGCCGACTGGTGAGGCTGGTCGGGGCGTTTGATGCGTCGCGGGTCGATTTGATCCATGCGCTGCACCGCGATCTTTGGCAGCCGGCGGCGGTGATCGGGGACCACTTAGACCTGCCGGTGGTGTTCCAGGCGGGGGCGGTGGAGGATGCGGCGGCGGCGGCACGGCTGAGCGGCCAACTGAATCCGACACGCTGCGTTTTTGCCGCGACGACCGAGCCGATCGCCGAGGAGATCCGGGAACAGACTCAGGGACGGGTCCGGGTGGAAACGGTGTGGCCGGGGGTCCACGTGGGCGAGCCGATGGCGGAGGGGCTGGAGCGCGACGGGGCGGTGTGCGTGGCGGTGTGCGGCGATGGGGTGATGGACGAGTCGTACCGGCGGCTGCTGGAGGGGATCGCGCGGGTGGTGGCGGATCGGCCGGAGATGCTGTTTTTTTTCGAGGGCCAGCGGTCGGACCAGCGTCAGATTTGGAAGACGGCGCAGCGGATGGGACTGCTCAAATATCTGTCGTTCGTGCCGCGTCGCCTGGGGCGGCGGGAGCTGCTGCTGATGGCGGACGCGGTGGTACACCCGCAGGCCCTCGGGCGCTCGCGGGGGGTGACGTTGCTGGCCATGGCGCACGGCGTGCCGGTGGTGTCGGTGGCGGACGACGCGCTGGACTACCTGCGGCCGGACCAGACCGCGTGGGTGGTGGAGGACGCCGACGGCGAGGCCTGGGCGGGCGAGTTGGAGCGGTTGGTGCGGGAACGCGAGGCGGCGAGAGCGCTGGGCCGTCGCGCGCGGGAGTGGGTGCGGGGCGAGCGTCTGGCGTCGGACCATATCGAGCGGACCCTGCGGCTGTACCGAGAGCTTTCGGGCGAGCCGTTGCCGTTTCCCGGCTAGGGCAGGGGTGTGGCAGGCGTCACGGGGATCGGAGCGGAAGCGGGGGCGTTTTGCGGGGCGGGTTCGGGGTAGACTTGGGGGATGTTGGTGATCGAAACGGTGGACGAGATGCGGGCGTGGCGGGGGACGGTGTCGGGCCGGGTGGCGTTGGTGCCGACGATGGGGGCGCTGCACGCGGGGCATCTGTCGCACCTTGCGGTTGGGCGGGCGTCGGCCGACGCGGTGACGGTGAGTATTTTTGTGAACCCGACGCAGTTTGGGCCGACCGAAGATTTTCAGCGTTACCCGCGGCCCCTGGAGGCGGACCTCGCGGCGTGCGCGTCGGCCGGTGCGGCGGCGGTGTTCGTGCCGGGGGACGGGGAGATGTACCCCGCGCGAGCGCCGGCGGTGGAGATGACCGTGCCGAGCGTGGCGGCGGGGCTGGAGGGGGCGGCGCGGCCGGGGCATTTCGCGGGGGTCTGCCGGGTGGTGCTGAAGCTGCTCAATATTGTTCAGCCAGACGCGGTGACGTTTGGGCAGAAAGACTATCAGCAGCTCTGCGTGGTACGGGCCATGATCGCGGACCTGATGCTGCCGACGGAAGTGTTGGAGGTGCCGACCACGCGGGAAGCCGGGGGTTTGGCGATGAGCAGCCGGAACCGCTATCTGGGTGAGCGGGAGCGGGAGCAGGCTTTGAGTCTGATCGCCGCGCTGCGGCGGGCCGAGGGGATGGCGGCGGAGGGCGAGACCGACCCGGCGGCGATCGAGTCGGCGATGGCGGCGGTGATGCAAGGCCGGGGTGTCGCGGTGGATTACGCGGCGGTGCGGGCGGCCGGGACGCTGCTAGAGATGGAGCGGGTCACGTCGAGCCGGGCCGTCGCGCTGGTCGCGGGTCGGCTCTCCACGGAAACGGGCGAAGTTCGCCTGCTGGACAACCGGCCGCTGGGGTGAGCTTACGGGCTCTGGTCGGGGACTGTTTCGGCGGAAGCGGAATCGACGCGGGGGTCGATTTCGAGGTCCACAGCGGGCGACGCGGGTTGAACGGGGCGTCTTTCGATACGCTGACCCACAGGGGCGTCCGCGGGGAACGCGGCCCGGGGGAAGCGCATCTGGGCGGGATCGAGCGGTTGGCCCGGGGCGGGGCGGGAAGACAGCGAGGTGTTGAGGGGGGCGGCCGAGCCGGGCTGATGGAGGCGGAGGTCCAGCCGCATATCGCGGTAGTTTTGATGCGGGCGGTCGGCGGCGGCGGATGCTGGGGGCGGGGGGGTCGTTTCGGGGGCAAAGTAGGCTACCAGTAAAGACTTTTTCTCAAATTTCGCACTCCTGGATGCTGTTTGAAAAGAGCGGATGAGAAGACCAAGTGCTCTGTTAGCCTGACT